>NZ_JACVXA010000022.1 GCF_014903745.1 Mangrovicoccus algicola
CCCCGCCTGCCGCGCCGCCGCGGCCACCCCGTCGATCAGGGGCCTGCCCGCGCGGGCCTCCAGCCGCGCGCGGTGGCGCGCCATGCCCGCACAGCCCAGCACCACCGCGGGCGCAGCCGTCTTCCGGGCGCATTCGGCCAGGCGCTCCAGCATGGCGGGCGCGCCCGCCTCGACCTCCAGAACCGGGATGCCGCTTGCGATCACCGCGCTGCAGATCTCGGCGAAGCCCTGGTCGCGGATATTGGCCTCGATCACGGGGCGCGACACCTCCAGCGTCGTGACGACGGCAAAGCGTCCGGCGCGCAGCGCCGCCATGTGATAGGCCGCCTGGCCGATGCCGATGACCGGGCAATGGGCGGCGGCGCGCATCTCTGCCAGGCCGGTATCGTCGAAACATCCGATCACGATCGCCTCCGCCCCCGCCTCGCGCGCCGCGGGCAGCATCGCCAGCAGCTGCGGGACCACCCGGTCCCCGTCCTGCGGCCCCTGGATCGCGGGCGGACCCCCGGCATTGGTCCAGGCGAGGATCTCCTGCCCCGGCGCCGCCTCGCGGGCGACCTGCGCCATCGAGTCGGTCATCGCCGCGGTGGAATTGGGGTTCAGGTAGAGGATGCGCATCTCACACGCCCTTCCCGGCATCCGATCCCAGGCGCGCCCGCCGCTTTGCCCCCGCCCAGGCCGCCAGCAGGAAGGCCCCGATGATCAGCAGCGAGAACGCCGTGGTCAGCGTCCCCAGCGCATAGATGACCGGCGTGGTCACGTTGGTGGTCATCCCGTAGATTTCCAGCGGCAGGGTGTTGTAGCTGCCCGCGGTCAGCAGCGTGCGCGCGAATTCGTCATAGCTCAGCGTGAAGCCGAACAGCCCCACCCCGATCAGCGAGGGCGCGATGATCGGCAGCACCACGAAGCGGATCGTCTGCCAGGCGCTGGCGCCCTGGTCGCGCGCGGCCTCCTCGTAGGACTTGTCGAAACGGTTGAAGACCGCGAACATTATCAGCAGTCCGAAGGGCAGCGTCCAGGTCAGCTGCGATCCGAAGCCCGAGCTTGCCCAATGCACGCGCAGCCCGAACTGGTTGAAGATCAGCCCGACCCCCAGCGAGACCAGGATCGAGGGGATCACCAGCGAGGCGATGATCAGGTAGAACAGGATGCCCGACCCCGCGAAGCGCTTGCGGAAGGCCAGCCCGCCCATCACCGACACGATGACGGTCGTCACCATCACCATCAGCCCCAGCGCGAAGGAGCGGCGGAACGCGCCCCAGATATCGCCCACCGCCTGTTCCCGGAACAGGTCGCGGAACCAGTGGAGCGAGGCGCCCTGCATCGGAAAGGTCAGCCCGCCGCCGGGCCCCTGGAAGCTGAGGATGCCGATGGTGATGGTCGGCCCGTAGAGGAACAGCAGGAACAGCCCGAAGAAGATCGTGAGCAGCCAGAAGCCGGTGGATCGTCTTTCCATGGTCACAGCTCCTTGCGGATGTCGACGAAGCGCAGAAGGATCGCGATGGTCAGAAGGACTGTGCACAGGAGCACCACCGCCGTCGCCGCCGCCGAAGGGTATTGCAGCAGCGAGATGTCGTTGGAGATCAGCCGCCCCACATTGGCGCGCTGGCTGCCCGACATGAAGCGCACGGTGATGAAATCGCCCATCACCAGCGTGACGACGAAGATCGTGCCGATCATGATGCCGGGCTTGCACAGCGGCAGGATGACATGGATCAGCGTCTGCCAGCCCGAGGCGCCATTGTCATAGGCCGCCTCGACCAGGCTGCGGTCGATGCGCATCATCGTGTTGAAGATCGGCACGACCATGAACAGCGTGTAGAGATGCACGAAGGCCAGGATCACCGAGAAATCGGAATACAGCAGCCATTCCACCGGCTCGTCCACCACGCCCCAGCTGATCAGCATCTGGTTGGCGATGCCGTTGCGGCCCAGGAACGGGATCCAGGAAATCATCCGGATGATGTTCGAGGTCCAGAACGGGATCGTGCACAGGAGAAACAGCGCGATCTGCCAGGACTGGCTGCGCACGTGGAAGGCCAGGTAATAGGCGACGGTGAAGCCGATCGCCAGGGTCAGCGCCCAGGTCAGGAAGGCATAGCGGAAGGTCGCCAGGAACACCCGCCCGGTCACGGAAGAGCCGAAGAGGAACCGGTAATTCTCCAGCGAGAAGGCCGGGATGATGGAAAACTCGGTCGCCTGCCAGAAGCTGACGGTCACGATCGTCGCGATCGGCAGCACCAGGAAGGCGGCCAGCACCAGCGTCAGCGGCGCGGCCTGCAGCCATCCGGCGACATGGCGGTTCTTGAGGATCTGCATCGGGCCTCCCTCGGCTCGGTTCGGGGTCGCGCGCGCCCGCAAGGGCGCCCGAGGGGGGCGCGAGCCCCCCGAGACCCGCCCGTGGCCGCAAGGCCGCGGGCGGGGACATGATGTCGCCCGCGGCGCGGGTGTCCGCCGGATCAGGTCCCGGTCGGTCCCTGTCCCGCGGAGGGCGCTGCGCTCAGCTGGCGATGAACTCGTTCCACTTGCGGACCATGTACTGGTTCTCGTCCATCACCGCGTTCCAGCAAGCGACCGATCCCATGCGGTCGTAGAAGCTGCCGCCGTCGCGGACCTCCCCGGCCTGGGCCAGAACGTCGCCGAAGGGGCTGGTGATCTCGCCCGTGGCCTCCTTGCCCTCGAACCAGTAGCCCCACTCGTTCTCGGACATGAATTCCTTCGACGTCTCGGGCACGGCGGAATAATAGCCCTGGCGCATCAGGAACCCGCCGACCCAGCCCGAGAGATACCAGTTGATGTACTCATAGGCCGCATCCAGCTCCATGCCGGTCAGCGACTTCGACAGGCCGATGCCGCCGCCCCAGCTGCGATAGCCTTCCTCCAGCGGCTGGTAGACGCAGGGGATGCCGCGGGTCTTCACCGCGGTGATGGCGGGCGACCACATCGACTGGATCACCACCTCGCCCGAGGCCATCAGGTTCACGCTCTCGTCGAAGGTCTTCCAGAAGGCGCGGAACTGGCCCGCGCGCTTGGCCTCGGTGAAGATCGCGAAAGTCGCGTCGATCTCCTCGCGGGTCATGTTGCCCTTGTCGCCATAGGTGATCTCGCCCATCGACTCGCAGACCATGGCCATGTCCATGATCCCGATCGAGGAAATGTCCAGAAGCGAGGCCTTGCCCTTGAATTCGGGGTTCAGCAGTTCCGACCAGTTGGAGATCGGCCGCCCGATCAGGTCGGGACGGATGCCCAGCGTGTCGGCATTGTAGATCGTCGGGATCAGAGTCATCCAGTTGGTCTGCTCATCGGCGAAGGCGGTCGAGCCCTGGCCCTCGACGAAGCCCACCGTATGCGGCGCGGTGCCCTGGGCGATCTCGCTTTCCGGGGTCAGCTTGCCATCCTTGAAGATGCCGACGATCTTGTCGTAATTGGCGATCTTCGAGACATCCATCGCCTGCAGGTTGCCGGTCGGCCAGACCTTCTTGCAGATCCAGTACTCGATATCGGCGATGTCGAAACTGTCGGGCTGGGTGGCGGCGCGCTGGGTCACGGCGTCGGAATCCAGCGCCGTCATCTCCAGCGTGATGCCCAGGTCTTCCTTCACCTTGGTCGCCACCTCGTTGAGGTTCGACACGCCGGTGCCGAACTGGCGCAGCACGATGTTCTTCGATTCCTGCGACCAGACCATCGGCGCGGCCAGGGTCGTCGCCGCGGCGGCCGCCCCGGTCTTGAGGACGGAACGGCGGGTATAGCCGACTTTTGCCATTGTCTTCTCTCCTGTTGGTATCTTGTTGTCTCTGGCCCGGTCAGGCGGTCAGGCGGTGCAGCCGGGACGCGTCCCAGCTGAGCCCGACCGCGTCGCCGGGATTTTTCGGGTTCTCGAAGAACCGGGCCTCGGGCACCAGCGCCAGGACCTCCTGCGCGCCCGCCATCGCCGTCACCGCGACATGGGCCCCCTGGTACTCGACGCCGCGCACCACCGCCGGAAGCCCGGCCTCGTCGAGCCGCACGTCATCGGCGCGCAGCGCGAAGCGCGTCCCGTCCAGGTCCATCACGTTATGGCCGCCCATGAACCGGGCGACGAATTCGGTGCGCGGCGCCGCGAAGACCTCGCGCGCGGTTCCGGCCTGTTCGATCACGGCGTCGTTCATCACCACCACCTCGTCGGCCAGCGCCAGCGCCTCGTCCTGGCCATGGGTGACATGGATGAAGGTGATGCCCAGCTCGCGCTGCAGCCGCTTGAGTTCCCCGCGCACCCGGATGCGCAGGAACGGGTCCAGCGCCGAGAGCGGCTCGTCCAGCAGGAGCACCCGCGGCTTGGTCACCAGCGCGCGCGCCAGCGCGACGCGCTGCTGCTGCCCGCCCGACAGCTGCGCGGGCAGGCGTTCGGCCAGGTGGGTCATGTCCACCAGCTCCAGCATCTCGTCGGCGGCGCGGTGGCGGGCGGCCTTGTCGACCCCCTTCATCCGCAGCGAGAAGGCGACATTGTCGCGCACGCTCAGATGCGGGAACAGCGCGTAGGACTGGAACATCATCGCCGTGCCGCGCCGCGCCGGTTCCAGCCGCGACACGTCATGGCCGTCCAGCACGATCGAGCCCTCGGAAATGCTCTCATGCCCGGCGATCATCCGCAGCGTCGTCGACTTGCCGCAGCCCGACGGCCCCAGCAGGCAGACATAGCTGCCATTGGCGAAGACATGGCTGACATCGCGCACCGCAACCGTGCCGCCATAGCGCTTGGTGACATGCACCAGTTCCAGATCCTGTCCCGAGCGCATCGGCCGCCCCCTGTTCCGCTTCCTGATGACAGATCAGGGGAGACCCTGCCCGCTGCGAAGGCTTTTCCGTGACATTGCCCCTGCGGAACATTGATCGCCCAAGCTTTGGACGTTTCCTCGGGGGCGGCGCTCACGATTTGTACAAGTTTCGTATACAATTCGGTCAGCCCATGTATCGCCAGCGCCCGGCCTTGTGCGCCGCCCTGCCCCACGGAAGAGTGCCCCGGGGTTCACCGGAAGGGGCGCGCGTGGCAAGGCAAGAGACAGTGACAGGCAGCGCCGAGGTGGCCGCCAGGCTGGCAGTGGCGATCCACGAACACCGGCTGGCGCCGGGCACCAAGCTGAACGAGGACGAGGTCGGCGAGATCTTCGGCGTCAGCCGCACGGTGGTGCGCGCCGGGCTGCAGCAGCTGGCGCATCAGCATCTGGTGGAGCTGAAGCGCAATCGCGGCGCCTTCGTCGCCAGGCCCGGCGTGCGCGAGGCCCGCGAGGTGTTCGAGGCGCGCAGCCTGCTGGAGCCCACCACCGCGCGCTCCGCCGCGCGCCGCGCGGGCCCCGCCGACATCGCCGCGCTGCGCGATCACATCGAGGCCGAACATGCCGCACTGGCGGCGGGCGATGACGGACGCGCGCTCCACCTGTCGGGGACCTTCCACAACGAGGTGGCGCGGATCGCCAACCAGGGCACGATCGCCGAGTTCATCGCCCAGCTGGTGTCGCGCTCCTCCCTCATCATCGCGCTCTACTGGGAACGCCGCGCCGCGCTGTGCGAAAGCCATGCCCATCATGCACTGATCGCCGCGCTGGAACGCAATGACGAGGCCGAGGCCGAGGCCCTGATGAAAAGCCACCTGCTGGATCTCTACACCTCGCTGGACCTGCGCGACACGCCCCCCGCCCCGCGCACGCTGAAGGAGGCGCTGGACGGATGAGGTTCAGGACCGCAGCGACCCCCGCCGAGATCGCCCTGGTGCTGGACTGGGCGCGGGCGGAGGGATGGAACCCGGGTCTGGAGGACGCCGCCGCCTTCCATGCCGCCGATCCCGGCGGGATCTTCCTGGCCGAGCAGGACGGCGCGCCGGTCGCGGCCATCTCGGTAATCAACCATTCCGACACCTTCGCCTTTCTGGGGTTGTACCTGTGCCTGCCGGCCTTCCGCGGCCGCGGGATCGGCCATGCGCTGTGGACTCATGCGCTTGCCCATGCGGGCGAACGGACCGTGGGGCTCGACGGGGTGGCGGCGCAGGAGGCGAATTACGCCCGTTCGGGTTTCGTCCGTCAGGGAGCGACGCTGCGCATGGCCGGACCCGCTCCGATCGGCGAGGCGCCGGGACTGCGCCCGGCGGGCGGCACCGATCTTGCCGCCATCGCGGCGCTGGACCTGGCCGCGACCGGCGTGGCGCGGCCGCGATTCCTGGCCGCCTGGCTGATGCAGGCCCGCAGCCGCCGCAGCATCGTGCTGGACCGGGACGGCCGCGTCGCGGGGGTCGCCACGGCGCGGCTCTGCGGCGAGGGGTGCAAGATCGGACCGGTCATCGCCCCTGATGCCGATGCCGCCTGGACCCTGATCGCGGGGGCGGCCGCCGCGCTGTCGGCACAGCGGGTGATCCTCGACGTGCCGGAATGGCAGGACGCGCTGACCGGGCGGCTGGCGGCGGCAGGCTTCGCCACCACCTTCGCCACGGCGCGCATGTATCGCGGCCCGGCCCCCGCCCCGGCCGCAGGCGGAACCCAGCACGCCATCGCCACGATGGAGCTGGGCTGAGCCGCGAGGGCTAGCGCGGGGTGTCGTTCTGCGAAAGCCCCTCGCTGAGCGGGTGATAGTCGCCCTCGCCCTGCGCCCGGCGCCGCCGCGCGCGCAGCTTTCGCGGGCTTTCGGTGATCCGGATCTGCCCCGAAACGGCCAGCACCCAGACCAGGATGGGCAGCGCCACGATGCCCCCGACCGGTCCCCAGATCCACAGCCAGACCGTCAGCGTCAGGAAGATCAGCAGCGGATTCAGCGTCAGGCGCTGCCCCACCAGCGAGGGGGTGACGAAATAGCCCTCGGTGAAGTTCATCGCCACATACATCGCCATGGGGGCATAGCTCATCACCCCGTCGAAGGTGACGAACCCCGCCACCAGAAGCGAGGCGGCGAACAGGACGGGCCCCAGGTAGAGCAGGTAGTTCAGCAGGAAGGCCAGGACGCCCCAGGTCGTTGCGGAGGGGATGCCGAGCGCGAAGAGCCCGAGCCCCGTGCACAGCCCCAGCACCGCGTTGATCCCGGTGATCGTCACGAAATAGCGCGATACCGAGGTATCGGCCCAGTAAAGCAGGTCGCGGGTCTTCAGATCGGCCCGCGGCGAGGGAAAGGTGCGGTCCAGCCAGTCATAGATCTGCCGCCGCGTGAGGATGAAGAAGAACAGCGTGGCCAGGAAGACCAGCGCCTGTGCCGCGATCTGCGGCGCGAACAGCACCGCGTCCCAGAAGGAGAACAGCTGTTCGGCCTGTTCCTCGCCCTCGGGCGGCGGGGCGGGCGGGCGCGTCGGCTTGTCGTCGGCGGAGATGGCATTGTTCACCTCCTGCGACATCTCCTGCAGGTTCTGACCCAGCGAGACCAGCCCCTCCAGCGTGTCGCGCGCCTCGTCCACGACCTCGGGGATCTCCCGCACCGCGCCCTCAATGGCCGGCGCCAGCACCAGCACCGCGCCGAAGACCGCCAGGCAGGTCCCGAAGGTCACGGCCAGCGCCACGGCGGCGGAGGGAATGCGGTTGCGCGCGGCGAAATCGACCAGCGGAGAGACGATCACCCCCAGCGTCAGGGCCAGCACGGTCGGGGCGGAAATCGACTTGGTCAGCTTCATCACGATCAGCGTGACGATCAGCACGGCCGCGATGGTCAATGCGTTGCGCGGCAGCGTCATGCCAGCCACCCCCCGCATCTGTCGGGACACGGGGCGCCCGCGATCGTGGCTTGCATCGGATTCTCCTCGGGGTCGGGATGGCGTTGTCGATGGGAACGCCCGGTCCGCGCAGGCGGTTCCGCGCCGCCGCGAAATATGTCACGGAACAATCGCGGACAGGGCGGCGTTTGATCCCCGACGCATCATCTCACCGAGTATCCATGACACCCCAAGACCCCGAGCAGGAGGATGGCGGCCGCGAGGTCAAGCCGGTCCTGCGCCAGCCCGCCGAGATCGAGGAACACGAAACCCTTCCCGATGACGAGGAGGAGGAATCCGTCTCGGAAGCCTCCAGCCTCTCGCCGCGGCTGATCTACGAGGTCGTGCGCCGCGACGGGGACGAGGAGCTCAATCGTCCCGCCAGCGCGCTGATCTGGTCGGGCGTGGCGGCGGGCATCCTGATCTCCGCCTCGGTGATGGCCGAGGCCGCGCTGCATTCCGCCCTGCCCGACGCGCCCTGGCGCGAGATCATCGAGAATGCCGGCTACTCGCTGGGCTTCATGATCGTCATCCTCGGGCGGATGCAGCTTTTCACCGAGAATACCATCACCACCGTGCTGCCCTTCCTGGCCCGTCCGGGGCTGCGCTGCTTCGGCTCGGTGATGAAACTGTGGTCGATCGTGCTGGCGGCCAATGTGGTGGGCGCCTTCGTCGCGGGCTGGTTCCTGTCGCTTGAGGACGTCCTGGCCCCCGAGGTCCGGCTTGCCACGATGGAGATCTCGCTTCACGCGCTGGACCTGCCGCCGCTCGAAGCCTTCCTCAAGGGCATTCCCGCAGGGGTGCTGATCGCCGCGCTGGTCTGGCTGCTGCCGCAGGCCCAGGCCTCAGCCTTCTTCGTGATCGGCGCCCTCACCTGGATGATCGCCATGGGCGGCTTCACCCATGTCATTGCCGGATCGGTGGAACTTGCCATCGTGGTGCTTGACGGAAGGACCGGCCTGCTCCACGCCTTCGGGGCGTGGTGGCTGCCGGTGCTGGCCGGGAACATCCTCGGGGGCACGGCCGTCTTCACCGCGCTGGCCTGGGCCCAGGTCCGCATGGAGGTGCGCACCCGCAACCGGACCGCCGACCCGCTCTGAGCCCGCTTCACCGCCATTCCATCGACGAAGGAACCTTGCCTTGGACGTTCTGCCCTGCCCGACCTGCGGCATCCGGGTCTTTCCCGAGAGCTGCCTTTGCGCCAACGGCCACGAGATCGCCTATGACGCCCGCGCCCGCACCCTGGTGGAGGCCGCCGCCGCCCCGTGCTGCGCCAACCGCGACAGGCTGGGCTGTTCCTGGACCGCCGCGGCGGAGGGAGAGCTGTGCCTGAGCTGCGCGACCACCACGGTCGTGCCCGACCTCTCCGCCCCCGGCGCGGAGGCGCTCTTTGCCGCGACGGAGGCGGCCAAGCGCTGGGTGCTCAACGGGCTGATGCGGCTGGGCTGGTTCCTGGGCGAAACCCCCGAGCTGCCCGAGTTCCGCCTGATGTCCGAGAAGATCAAGGGCCGCCGCCAGGTGGTCATGATGGGACATGCCGACGGGGTGATCACGCTGAACATCATGGAGGCCGACCCCGCCACCGCGATCCGCCGCAAGCAGGAATTCGACGAACCCATCCGCTCGATGATCGGCCATGTCCGCCACGAGACCGCCCATTTCCTGCATGACCGGCTGGGGCGCGAACAGCCCGGCTTCCTGCCCGCCTTCCGCAATCTCATGGGCGACGAGCGCGCCGATTACGGCGAGGCGCTGGAGCGGTATTACGACCAGGGCCCGCCCCCCGGCTGGCAGGACACCCATATCAGCGAATACGCCGCCGCCCACCCGCACGAGGACTGGGCCGAATCCGCCGCGAACGCGCTGCACCTGGAGGACCTGGCCCAGAGCGCGGCGGAACTGGGGATCCGCGTGGAGGGCGAGACCATGCTCGACCGCGCGCAGACCGCGGGGATCGGGCTGAACCACATGTGCCGCGCCCTGGGACAGCCCGACCCCTATCCGATGGTCATCTCGCCGGCGGTGCGCGAGAAGATCGAGTTCGCCCTGTCCTGGCTGGACCGCCGCCGCCGCGGCTGAGCCGCACCGCGGGGCAGCGATGCCGCCCCTGCCCAAGGTTTCGGCATCAAGCCCGCCGCGGTGCGGCGCCGCGAGGGCGGATCCGCTTTGCGGTTGACGCCGCAGGCCCGGCCCCGCCGAATGGAACCGGGCCCGTGCCTTCGCCGACATGTGCGGGCGCCGCGGATGCCGCCCGCAGGGCCCGCGCGCACAAGACGGAACGAGTGACCCATGCCGATTGAGAACGCCCCCTTTTCCCGGGACGAATACGACCGCCGCATCCGGCTGACGCGCGAGACCATGGCCGAATTCGGCATCGACGTGCTTGTCGTGACCAACCCCTCCAACCAGTACTGGCTGACCGGCTATGACGGCTGGTCCTTCTACGTCCACCAGGCGGTGATCCTGCCGCTGGAGGGCGATCCCTGGTGGTGGGGCCGCGCGATGGATGCCGATGGCGCGCGCCGCACCGTGTGGATGGAGGACGACCATGTCCTGCCCTATCCGGACCGCTACGTGCAGGCCGCCGAGACCCACCCGATGGAGGATCTCGCCTCGCGGCTGCGCATCATGGGCCATGGCGACCGGCGCATCGGCGTCGAGATGGAAACCTATTTCTTCACCGCCCGGGCCTTCACCACCATTGCCGAGGGGCTTCCCGGGGCGGACATCATGGATGCCTCGAGCCTGGTGAACTGGCAGCGGCTGGTGAAATCGGAGGAAGAGCTGGCCTTCATGCGCCGCGCGGCGCGGATCTCGGATCTGGTGATCCACCGCGCGGTCGAGCTGGCCGAGCCCGGCATGAAGAAGCACGAGCTGGCGGGCGAGCTGTACAAGACCGCCGTCACCGGCGAGGCCGAGAGCTGGGGCGACTACCCGGCGATCGTGCCGCTCCTGTCGGCCGGCGGCGAGGGGGCGGGTCCTCACCTGACCTGGAACGGCGAGGCGCTGCGCAGGGGAGAGGCGGCGACCATCGCGCAGTCGGGCTGTCACCGGCGCTATCACGCGCCGCTGTGCCGCACCGTCTATCTGGGGCGGCCGCCGAAGGTGATGACCGAGGCGGCGGAGGCGCTCAGCGCCGGTCTGGAGGCCGGGATCGAGGTGGCGCGCGCGGGCAACCGCGCCTGCGACATCGCCCGCGCCCTGGAGGACGAGCTGGCGCGCGCCGGGCTCGCCCATCCGGTGCGCTGCGGCTATGCGGTGGGGTTGAGCTATCCCCCCGATTGGAGTGAACATACCGTATCGCTGCGCGCCTTCGACGAGACCGTGCTGCTGCCCGGGATGACCTTCCATTTCAAGCCGGGCCTGCGCATGGACGGCTGGGGAATGGAGACCACCGAGACGATCCTGATCCGAGAGGAGGGTCCCGCGGAGGCGCTCGGCACCGTGCCGCGCAAGCTTTTCGTCAAGGAGTGATCCATGTCCCTCGATCTCTGCCGCCGCCATCTCGGCGAGCTGATCGCCTTTCCCACCGTCTCGGCGGATCCGAACATGGAAGCGATCGCCTGGATCGCCGAGCGGCTGGAGGCGGCGGGCGCAAGGGTCGAGGTGATGGCCGATGCGACCGGGCGCAAGGCCAATCTCTATGCCGTGCTGGGCGGCGACGGACCGGGGGGGATCCTGCTGTCGGGGCATTCCGACGTGGTGCCGGTGACCGACCAGGACTGGAGCACCGATCCCTTCGCGATGACCGAACGCGACGGGCGGCTCTACGGGCGCGGCGCCTGCGACATGAAGGGCTTCATCGCCGCCTGCCTCGCCTCGCTGGACCGGCTGAAGGCCGCGCGGCGGCCGATCCATTTCGCCTTCACCCATGACGAGGAGGTCGGATGCCTCGGCGCTCAGGCGCTGGTCGAGGTGCTGAAGACCCGCGAGGTCCTGCCCGAACTGGCGATCATCGGCGAGCCGACGATGATGCAGGTGATCGAGGGTCACAAGGGCTGCTGCGAATACACCGTCACCTTCGAGGGCACGGCCGGGCACGGCTCGGCCCCCGAACGGGGGGTGAACGCGGTGGAATACGCGGCGCGCTATGTCGCGCGGCTGCTGGAGCTGCGCGAGGCGCTGAAGGCGCGCGCGCCTGCGGGATCGCGTTTCGATCCGCCCTGGAGCACGATCAATATCGGCGGGTTGCATGGCGGGGTGGCGCATAACGTGATCGCCAGCCGCGCCGTGCTGGACTGGGAAACCCGCCCCGTCGCGCCGGGGGATCTCGACTTCGTCAAGGCGGGCATCGAGGGTTTCGCGCGCGATGTGCTGCTGCCCGAGATGCGCCGCGTCGCGCCGGAGGCGGATATCCTGACCGAGGTGATCGGCGAGGTCGCGGGGCTGGTGCCGATGGAGGAGAACGCCGCCCGCGATCTGGTGCTGAAGCTCACCGGCGGCAATGGCGCGGGGGTGGTGCCTTTCGGCACCGAGGCCGGGCTGTTCCAGTCGCTGGGCATGGATGCGGTGCTGTGCGGTCCGGGATCGATCGACCAGGCCCACAAGGCAGACGAATATGTCAGCCTCGAACAGCTGGGGCTCTGCCTCGACCTGCTGGACCGACTGGCCGCCGCGGGCTGATCCCCCGCCCGCGGCCTTCGGCGCCGGGCCCGGATGCGCCCCCCGGGTCCGGCCCGGAGGGCAGCGGCCCCGTCAGTCCAGCTCGGCGGCGCGCTCTGCCTCCAGTTCGCTGCGCGCGGTCTCCACCGCCGCGGCGAAGGCGTCGAAGATCTCGCCGCCGCGCCCGACATTGGCCCGGAACCAGTCATAGACCGGGTCGGCGGCCTTGCGGAACTCGGCCTTCTGCGCGGGGGTCGGCACGTAGAGGTCGCCCCCGCCCTCGACGAAGGCCTCGTAGGCGGCGATGGACTTGCGCTTGGGCGAGGCGAAGGTCGCCTGCTGCAGCGCGTAGAACCCGTCGACCACCACGCGTTTGAGGTTGTCGGGGAGGTCCTGGAAGGTCTGGTTCGACATCCACCACAGCGCGGCCATGTAGGCATGCCCGTCCAGCGTCAGGTATTGCAGCCCGGCATCGGGGAATTTCATGCCCATGATGTCGGTGATGCCGTTCTTGGTGCCGTCCACGACCCCGGTCTGCAGCGAGGTGAACAGCTCGGGCCAGGGGATCGGCGTCGGCGAGGCGCCCATCGCCTTGACCAGTTCCTGCGGCAGGTCGGCCACCACGGTGCGCATCTTCATGCCGCGCAGATCGGCGGGGGTCTCGATGCGTTTCTGGGTATTGGCGAAATTGCGCCAGCCGCCGGTATTGCCGATGGTCATCAGCCGGATCGTGTCGCCCGAATCCTCCAGCGCCATCTGCCGCATCTTGCGGGTGAATTCGCCCGACAGCACCTTTTCCGCCGTGCGGTCGTCGGGCATCAGGTAGGGCAGGTCCAGAACCTGCACATAGGGAAACAGCCCCGCCACGCCGCCCGAGGTGGACATGAAGATGTCGATCGAGCCGTCCGCCACGCCCTGCAGGCATTCCGCGCCGTTGGAACACAGCTGCGTGCCGATGAACAGCTCCACCTCGATGGCGCCGTTCGAGGCCGCCTCGACATAGTTCTTGAAGACGACGAGCCCGTCGTAATCCTCGTCATTCTCGTTGGAATTGGCGGTGGCGCGCAGCGTGATGTCGGCCGCCGCGGCCGGGAGCGCCGTCCCCGCCAGAAGCGCCGCAACCAGCGCGCATTTGAGGGTGTCGAGCATATCGGATCCTCCCCTTGAGGCTCGGTCAGTCCAGGAACCCCGCCAGCCGCGGGATGGTCAGGCATATGGCAGGAACGAAGGTGATGAGGAAGATCACGGCGATCTCCACGGCAAGGAAGGGCAGGATCGCCCGCGAGATGGCCGCGACCCTCTCGCGGCTGACCGAGGCCGCGACGAACAGAACCAGCCCCATCGGCGGCGTCGCCAGCCCCACGGTCAGGTTCACGCACATGATGATGGCGAAATGCACCGGGTCGATGCCCATCCCGGCAAAGACCGGGCCCAGGATCGGACCCAGGATGATGATCGCGGGCCCGGCATCGAGGAACATGCCGACCACGAAAAGCAGCAGGTTGATCAGCAGCAGCAGAAGATACGGGTTTTCCGTCAGTCCCAGCACCAGCGCGGCCAGCGCCTCGGGCGCATGGCTCAGCGACACGACCGTCTTGAAGGACATCGCCGCGCCCACCAGCAGCAGCACCACCGCCGAGCTCAGCCCGGCGCGGGCGAAGACATCGGGCAGGTCCCGCAGCCGCAGGCTGCGCAGCACGAAAAGCCCGATCACCAGCGCATAGGCCACCGCGACGGCCGCCGCCTCGGTGGGGGTGAAGACCCCGCCCAGGATGCCGCCCAGGATGATGACCGGCGTCATCAGCGGAAAGAACGCCTTCAGGCTTGCCTCTCCGCGCTCGCCCCAGCTGGCCTTGCGCGAGGCGACGGGGAAATCGTGGCGCCCGGCCATCAGCCGCACCACCGCCATCAGGCCCAGCCCCACCAGCACCCCCGGCACGATCCCGGCCAGAAACAGCGCCGCGACGCTTTCGCCCATGACATAGGCATAGATGATCATGATCCCCGAGGGCGGGATGATCGGCCCGATCACCGAACTGGCGGCGGTCACGGCGGCGGCGAAGCGGCGCGAATAGCCCTGTTTCTCCATCGCCGGGATCAGCATCGACCCCAGCGCCGAGGTATCGGCCACTGCCGAGCCCGAGAGCCCCGCGAACAGGATCGAGGACAGGATGTTCACATGCGCCAGCCCGCCGCGCAGATGCCCCATCAGCGCCTGCGAGAATTCCACCAGCCGCAGCGTGATGCCGCCGCGATTCATCAATTCGCCCGCCAGCATGAAGAAGGGGATCGCCATCAGCGGAAAGCTGTCCATGCCGTTATAGAGGTTGCGGTACAGAAGCGTGATGTCGCGGTCCTGCCCGTTCAGCCACAGGATCGCGCCCGGCGCGGCCAAGAGCCCGAAGAAGACCGGCAGTCCCGCCAGCAGCAGCAGCAGGAAGAGCGGCAGGAACCAGATCAGCGTCATTCCGCGCCCCCGTGCCCGGCCCCGGCGATCTCCGGCAGGTCGCCCTCATGCCCCAGCAGCGCCAGCACCCGGCGCAGCATCAGCTCGATATTCACGAGGATCAGCAGCCACACCCCCACCAGGAGCGAGGCCATCATCCAGCTGCGCGGCACGCGGTACCACTGGTCGAGGCCCCAGGAGACCGGCAGGTAGAGCGAGGCGGTGGCGAACCGTCCGCCGATCCCCGTCACCTCCGACAGCCCGATCCGCGCGGCGATCACCAGCACGGCCAGCGAGATCGCCAGGAAGACCAGCTGCAGCGCCTGCACCCCGCGTCCCGGCAGCAGCGTGTCGAACGTGTCGATGGCGACGAAACCGCCCGCGCGGAAGGCCTGTGGCGCCATCAGCCCGGTCATCCACAGCATGCAGAACCGCGCCGCCTCGTCCGGCCAGGGCAGCGCATTGCCCAGCACATAACGGCAGAAGACCTGCAGCAGCGTCGCCGCGACCATCGCCGCGATGGCCAGCACGCCCAGCATCCGCCCCGCGCCCAGCACCGCGCCATTGACCGCGCCCAGAAGGCGCGCCGCCGCGATCAACGGTGTCATCCGAATTCCTCCCGTCGGGGACCTTGCTCGGGTCCCTCTTAGCCGGTCCGCGCGGAAAGCGCCCTACCCCGCGGCGAAAAATCTTCGCGCTCAGGGGACCTCCCGTCCCAGCGCCGCCTGGTACAGCCGGAACCAGTCCTGCCGCTCCAGCCGGATCCGCGCTGCCGCGCCGATCCGGGCGATCCGCGCGGGGTCGGTCGTGCCCAGAACCGGCAGGATCCGCGCCGGATGGGCCAGCAGGAAGGCGGTCGCGATGGCGGCCCGGTCGGTCCCGTGGCGCAGCGCGAGCTCGTCCATCAGGTCGCCCAGCGGGCCCTTCGCGGTCATCAGGCTGCCGCCGCCCAGCGGCGACCAGGCCATGACAGCCTCCTGCCGCCGCTGGTGGAAGGCCAGGTCCCCGTCGGTGAAGGGTGCCGGCCGCGCCAGCGAGATCTCGATCTGGTTGGCGACCAGCGGCGCGGCCATCCGCGATTCCAGCAGCTCCACGTCCCAGGGCCGGAAATTCGACACGCCCACCGCGCGGACCTTGCCCGCCGCCAGCAGGTCATCCAGCGCCTGCCCGGTCTCCTCGTGATCCATCAGCGGATCGGGCCGGTGGATCAGCAGCAGGTCGATCCGGTCGGTGCCCAGATCGCGCAGCGACTGCTCGACGCTGGCATGGATATGGGCGCGGCTGGTATCGTAGTGTTTCACCGCCGCGGCGGCATGGCGGCCGACCGGCGCCACGATCCCGCATTTGGTGACGATTTCCATCCGCTCGCGCAGCCCGGGCCGCGCGCGCAGCGCATCGCCCAGGATCGCCTCCGTTGCATAGCCGCCATAGATGTCGGCCAGGTCCAGGCTGGTGATCCCCTGCGCCAGGCAGGCCTCCAGTTTGGCCGCGACATGAGCGGGCGAGGTGTCGGCCCCGTCGCCGATCCGCCACAATCCGCAGACGAGGCGCGACAGGCTCAGATCGGGGGCAAGGGGGACACGCTCCATCGGCGGCGGCTCCTGCGGCAGGGGGACGGGCGACGCCCGCCCGGGTTGGGCGAAGGGCGGACCGGCCGGAACGCGGTCCCCGGACCGGCATAGCGCGAAACCCGGCCGCCGCGCATCCCCGTCCTTCGGGGGATGCCGGGTTCCGCCGTCCCGGCCTGCCCTGCCCGGGCTCAGAGCTGCTGCACCACCCGGTCGGCCTCGGCGGCCACCCGGCGGCCGCGGATCACCAGGTCGGGGGCGATCTCGGCCAGGGGTTCCAGCACGAAGGCGCGGTTGAACATCTCGCGATGCGGCAGGGTCAGCTCGGCCGTGTCGATCGCCAGGTTGTCGGCATGCAGCAGGTCGATATCGATCATCCGCGGCCCCCAGCGATCCGAGGGCACCCGCCCCACCGCCAGCTCGATGCGCTTGCACAGCTTCATCAGATCCAGCGGCTCCAGCACCGACCAGCCGGTGGCGCAGGCATTGAGGAACCAGTCCTGGTCGATCTTGCCCCAGGGGGCGGTCTTGTGGAATTTCGACACCGCGTCCAGTTCCACCCCGTCCTGGGCCATCAGATGCGCCAGGGCGGTGCGCAGGTTGTGCTCCTTCTCGCCCATGTTGGAGCCCAGCGAGAAGGCGACGCGATAGCGGCGGCGGCGACTGACCTCGATGCCGACGTGATCCAGCATCGCGGCGATCGGCGCGGCGGGCTTGCGGATCGTGACCGAGACGGCCGTGACCAGCGGATGGCGCGCCAGCACGGCGCCCGCGATGCGGTCGCCCAAGGTCTCGATCAGGTCGAAGGGCCCGGCCTCCGACACCTCCTCCGCCAGCCTGCACAGCCCGTCATAGCAGACCGTCTGGCCGTAATCATCCTGCCCCGCCGCGCCCGAGACCGACAGGCTGCAGGCGATGTCGAGATAGAATTTCTGGCCCAGCCGCTTTTCCTCGGGGAAGACGCCGTGATGGGCATGCAGGCACAGGTTGGAGACGAAGACGCGATCGGTCATGGGAGGTCCTCCATGGACGGGACGGCCAGCGGGCCGGTTTCCGGGGCAAGCGCGCGGGCAAGCGCGCCGAACAGGGCATGGGCGGCGGCGGGCAGGGGCGGCTGCGCGCGGCCGTCGAGATGCGTGACCGGCGAGGCCAGGCGCAGCGAGTTGGTCACCAGCAGCGCCGCCGCCCCCGGCAGTTCCGCGGGCTCGACCGGGCGCTCCTCGGCGCGCAGACCGGCCGATGGCGCCAGGGACAGAAGCTCGGCGCGCAGGATGCCGGGCAGGATCCCCTCTGCGGGCGGCGGCGTGACCAGCCGGTCGCCGAGGATCATCATCAGGTTCCCGATGCCGGCGCAGGCGACGCGGCCGCGGGTGTTCAGGAACAGCGGCTCGTCCGCCCCCGCCTCGCGGGCCGCCCGCGTCGCCAGGACGGCATCGAGATAGCCGGGCGTCTTCAGCTGCGCGGCGGGCGAGGTGTCGTTGCGGCGGATCGCGGCGGTGGCCAGGCGCAGCGGCGCGAAGGGCGGGGGCAGCCCCGGCGCGGCAGAGGCGAAGAGCCGCGGCACGGGGTTTTCCGGCGGCAAGACACCGCGCGGACCGGACCCGCGGGTCACGGTGAGCCGGACCGACCCGGCCGCAAGCCCCGCGCAGACCTCGGACCAGGCCTCCTGCGCGCGGGCGCGTCCGAACGGCAGGCCCAGCGTGGCGCAGCCCGCCGCCAGCCGGTCGAGATGGGCGCTGCCGCGCACGACCCGCCCCCGCACGACCATCGCCGTGTCGAAAAGCGCGTCGCCCAGCAGCAGCCCGCGATCGGTCAGGTCGAAAGGCGCGACCGGCCCCTCCAGCAGCCTGCCCTCAGCCCACCAGCGCATCGCGGCCTCCCCCGGCCAGGTCCAGCACATGGCCGATCATCCGGTGCCCGTGTTCGGACAGCACGGATTCAGGGTGGAACTGCAGCCCGAAGGTCGGATGGCTGCGATGCGCCAGGGCCATCACCTCGCCCGCCTCCGAGCGCGCGGTGACGCGCAGATGCGTCTCCATCTGCGGGGTGGGCGCGACGATCAGCGAATGATACCGCCCCACCTGCACCCCCTGCGGCAGGCCGGTGAAGGGCCCGGTACCGTCATGGGCAAGCCGCGAGGCGCGCCCGTGCATCGGCTCGGCCGCGCGGGTGATCCCGCCCCCGAAGACGGCCCCGACGGCCTGGTGGCCGAGACACACCCCCAGGATCGGCAGGCGGCCGGTGAAATGCCCGATCGCGGCCATCGACACGCCCGCATCCTCGGGACGCCCCGGCCCCGGCGAGACGATCAGCGCCTCCGGCGCCAGCGCGGCGATCCCGGCCAGGGTGATCCTGTCGCTCGGCACCACCGAGACCTCGTGGCCCATCTCCGCGCAATAGCGCGCGACATTGTGGGTAAAGCTGTCATGGTTGTCGAGGATCAGGATCATGACGGATTCTCCGCGAAGGGCGCGACCGCCTCGAAGATACGCGCCGCCTTGGCCAGCGTCTCGGCATATTCCGACGCCGGGTCGGACAAAAGCGTCACGCCGCCCCCCGCCTGCAGCACCGCCTCCCGCCCGCGGATCTCCAGCGTGCGGATCGGGATGTTCAGGTCCATGTCGCCGTCGAAGCCCAGATAGCCGATGGCGCCGCAATAGGTGCCGCGGTCGCGCCCCTCGATCGCCCGGATGATCTGCATCGCGCGTTCCTTCGGCGCGCCGGTGATCGAGCCCCCGGGAAAGATCGCGGCCAGCAGGCTCAGCGCATCCTCGCCGGGGCGGAGCCTGCCGGTCACGGCCGAGGTCAGGTGATGGACGGAGGCATAGCTTTCGACGGTGCACAATTCGGGCACAGCGACGCTGCCCGGTTCGCAGACCTTCGACAGGTCGTTGCGCATCAGGTCGACGATCATGACATTCTCGGCCCGGTCCTTGTCGGAGGCGGCCAGGCGGGCGGCGGCGGCGCGGTCGGCCTGCGGATCGGCATGGCGCGGCAGCGTGCCCTTGATCGGACGCGCCTCCGCCCGGCCGCGGCGCAATTCGGCGAACCGCTCGGGCGAGGCCGACAGGACCGCCCCGCCGGGCTCTGCCAGATAGGCGGCGAAAGGGGCGGGATTGGCGCGGCGCAGCGCGGCATAGAGCGGCCGGGGATCGCCATCGAACGGGGCGCGGAAGGCCTGGGAAATGTTGGCCTGGTAGATGTCGCCGTCGCGGATATGCGCCCGCACCCGCTCCACCGCGGCGCCATAGCCCGCCGCATCGAAATCCGACTGCCAGCGGCCCAGCCGCGCGGCTCCGGGCGGCGCGGGCGGCGCCTCCAGAAGCGCGCCGAGCCGGTCCAGCCCAGCCGCCGCATCGCCGCCGCCGAGCCCCGAGGACAAGGCCACCGCGCGGCCCGCGAGCCGGTCGAAGACCAGCAGCAGGTCGTAGAAGGAGAAGCACAGCCGCCCCGGGGCGCCGCCCGGGTCGTCGCGGAATTCGTATTCCACCCGTCCGATCGCCGCCCCGGGAAGGGGCAGGCCCGGAACCGGCGCCAGGCGGCAGGCCGCCAGCCGGTCGCGGAGCGCGGCAAGCGGGCGGCCCGGCACCGGCGCGCCGTTCCAGAAGGCGCGGCCGCCCGCCGCCTCGAACCGGCCGAAGGGCGAGATGCCGATGATGCTCCAGCGTCCCAGCGCGCCGTGATCGCCGCCCGAGTCGAGGAAGGCGAAGCCGGGGCAGTGCCACAGCCGCAGCGCCGCCTGCCACGGATCGAGCGCGCCCAGCTCGCGCAGCAGGGGCTGGCGGCCGGTCTGCATCGCGGCGGGCTGGGACTGGCAGGGCGGGATGGTCATGGCAGCGGCTCATAGGCGGGAACGGGACCGGGAGCAAACCCTAGCTGCGCGAGCCCGCCGATTCCGCCGCCATCGCCGCGGCGGGCGCGGTTCAGCGGCGGGCGGCCCGCGGCGCAGCCGCGGCATCCGGGGTGCAGCACAGCCCGTCGATGAAGATGTCGAGCATCCGCGTCACCGTCTCGCGCCAGCCCTCGCCGTCGCGCGTGTAGCAGATGCCGACCACGACGCGCATCATCTCCTCGGGGGCGATGTCGTCGCGCATGACGCCCTCCTGCCGTCCCCGCTCCAGCAGCCGGGCCGCGGCGGCGCGCATCCGGTCGGCGGCCTCGGCGAAGGTCGGGCAATCCTTGTCCAGCGCCGGGGCCAGCGCCGCCAGCATCCCCTTCTTGGTGGCTACCATGCCGATGAAGCCGCGCATCCAGGCCCGCAGCGCCGCCTCGGGCTCCAGCTCCGTCAGGCTTTCCGCCAGGGCGACCATCTGGTCGGTCTCGCGCAGATAGACGGCCTGGAACAGGGCCTCGCGCGTCGGGAAATGCCGGTAGAGCGTGCCGATCCCGAGCCCGGCGGTCCGGGCCACCGCCTCCAGGCTCGCCTCGGGCCCGCCCTCGGAAAACACCTCGCGCGCCGCCGCCAGCAGGGTCTCGCGGTTGCGCAGGCTGTCCGCCCGCGGCTTGCGGCGGGGTTTCGCCGTGTCGTCGCTCATGTCCCGTCCGTAACCTCTTTGCGCTTGCTAAACGGAGGCATCCTCCGTATAAGAAGGAAGCCGCGCCGGGCCGACATGCTGCTGCCCGCCTGTTCCGCAATATAGCGCGGCCCCCGGAAATCGCTAGACAAGGGAGGTGTCATGACCTTCTCCATCACGCTGACCGTCAACGGAACGCCGCATCATCTGGCATTGGATGACCTGCGGGTGACGCTTCTGGACCTGCTCCGGGACCGTCTGGGCCTGACCGGAACCAAGAAGGGCTGCGATCGCGGCCAGTGCGGCGCCTGCACCGTGCTGGTGAACGGACGGCGGCTCAATGCCTGCCTCGCCCTCGCCGCCCAGCAGGACGGGGCCGAGATCACCACCATCGAGGGACTGGCCCCGGAGGGCAGGCTGCATCCCTTGCAGGCGGCCTTCCTCGAACACGACGCCTTCCAATGCGGCTATTGCACGCCGGGACAGATCATGAGCGCCGCCGGTCTGATCGCCGAAGGCGCGGATGGCGCCGATATCGAGCGCATCCGCGAGGGAATGAGCGGCAATCTCTGCCGCTGCGGTGCCTATCGCGGCATCGCCCGGGCGGTGGCGGCCGCCGCGCAGAGCGAAAACGGGGAGACAGAGGCATGAAATCCTTCGATTACCTTCGCCCCGAAACGCTGGAGGAGGCGCTTGCCGCGCTGTCGGATCCCGACACGGCGGTGCTTGGCGGCGGCACCAACCTGCTGGACCTGATGAAACTGGGCGTGGCGCTGCCGGACCGGCTGGTCGATCTGACGCGCCTGCCGGGGCTCGACCGGATCGAGACGCTGCCCGATGGCAGCTGGCGCATCGGCGCCATGGTGCGCAATGCCGATCTGGCGCGCGATCCCGGCTTTGCCGCGGCCTTCCCGATGGTGGCAGAGGCGCTTCTGTCGGGGGCCTCGGCGCAGCTGCGCAATGCCGCGACACTGGGCGGCAACCTGATGCAGGCGACCCGTTGCGCCTGGTTCCAGGACCCGCAGGCGCGGTGCAACCGCCGCGCGCCAGGCTCGGGCTGCGACGCGCTGGAGGGCGCCAATCGCGGCCATGCCGTGCTGGGCTGGACGCCCGCCTGCATCGCGGTGCACCCGTCGGATTTCTGCGTGCCGCTGGCCGCGCTCGACGCGCAGGTGGAAGTCGCGGGTCCGGCCGGCATCCGGCATGTGCCCCTGGAGACGTTCCACCTGCTGCCCGGCGAGGAGGCCCATCGCGTCACCGCGCTGGAGCCCGGCGAGATCGTGCTGGCCCTGCGCCTGCCCGCGGCCGCAGCCGCCTTCGCCGGTCATGCACGCTATCTCAAGCTGCGCGAACGCACCTCCTTCGCCTTCGCGCTGCTCTCGGCCGCCGCGGCGCTGCGCGTCGAGGACGGGCGCATCGCCGAGGCGCGGCTGGCGCTCGGCGGGGTCGCGGCCCGGCCCTGGCGCTGCCATGCGGCGGAGGTCTTGCTGGAGAGTGCCCCCGCCGCGCCCGACAGCTTTGCCCGGGCCGCCGCGGCCGCCCTGGAGACCGCCGCGCCCTCCGGGGCGAATGGCTACAAGATCGTGCTGGCCGAACGGATCCTGGCCCGCGCCCTGGCCGCCGCGGCCGCAGGCACCCCCGCCGAGATGCCTGCCCTGCCCGGCTCTCTCATGGATGACAGCGACAGGGAGACAGCCCATGCCTGACGATATCGCACCGACCCGCCACCAGCGCCTGGGATCGAATGCGGGCGACCCGCATTCCCGGCTGGACGGCATCGCCAAGATCACCGGCGCGGCGCGCTATGCCGCCGACAACGCCCCCGCGGGGCTGCTCTGGGCGGTGATCGCCGGGGCGCCGGTCGCGCGGGGCCGGGTGGCGAGGCTGGACACCGCCGCGGCGCTGGCCCATCCCGGCGTGACCCATGTGATCACGCCCGAGAACCGCCCGGCCCTGCACAAGGACCCGGATCTGCGCGCCGCGCTCTTCGACTGGAAGCTCGACCTGCTGCAGGACGACCGCATCCGCTATGCCGGGGCGCCCATGGCTCTGGTTCTGGCGGAGACGGCGGAGGCGGCGGCCGAGGGGGCACGGCTGCTGGCGCCCGAGATCGAGGCGGATCCCGCGCGGATCGGCTTCGGGGACGGGCTGGCCTTTGCGGCCGAGACCGTCGGCATCGGCGCGCCCCCCGCCACCGCGGTGGGCGATGTCGAGGCGGGGTTCGCCGCCGCCGCTCAGGTCACCGAGGTGGAAATCGAGACCCCGCCGCAATATCACAACGCGATGGAACCCCATGCCATCGTCGCCCAGTGGCAAGGCGAGCGGCTGGTGATCGACACGCCGAACCAGGCGATCGTGATGTCGCGGCCGAGCTTCGCCGCCTATTTCGGCATTCCGCCCGAAAATGTGCATATCCGCAGCCCCTATCTGGGCGGCGGCTTCGGGTCGAAGGCGATCCTGAACCCGGCGCAGATCCTCGCCTGCCTGGCCGCGCGGGAAACCGGGCGGCCGGTCAAGCTGGTGCTGAGCCGCGCGCAGATGTACGGGCCGACCGGCCATCGCGGCGCCACGCGGCAGAGCCTGCGGCTGGGGGTGGATGCGGCGGGGCGGCTGACGGCGCTGTCGCATCACGCGGTCTCGGCCACGTCAAGCTTCGACGACTTCCTGGAACCGGCCGCCAATGCCGCGCTGAACACCTATGCCTGCCCGGCGATCTCGGTCAGCCATTCGGGCAGCCGCTGGGATATCGGCACGCCGGGGCCGATGCGCGCGCCGGGCGAGGCCACGGGATCCGCGGCGCTCGAATGCGCGATGGACGAGGCGGCCCATGCGGCGGGGCTGGACCCGCTGGACTTCCGGCTGCGCAACTATGCCGAGACCGATCCCGCGACCGGACGGGCCTATTCCTCCAAGGCCCTGCGCGAGTGCTATGCGCTGGGGGCGGAGCGCTTCGGCTGGAAGACCCGGCCGATGCAGCCCGGCCAGATGCGCGATGCGCGGGGCCGCCTGCTGGGATGGGGCATGGGGACATCGCTGTTTCCCGCCCCGATGTTCCAGGCCGAGGCCCGCGCCACGCTGCGTGCCGATGGCAGCGCGGTCGTGGAAACTGCGGCCTCGGACATGGGCCAGGGGGCCTGGACGGCACTGGCGCAGATCGCGGCGGAAGGGCTGGGGCTGGACCTCGCGCAGGTGGAGTTCCGTTCGGGCGACAGCGAACTGCCCGATGCCGGGGTCGCGGGCGGCTCGGGCCATACCGCCACGGCCGGCAGCGCGCTCTATTCCGCCGGGCGCGACGTGATCGCCCAGTTGACGGCGCTGGCCACGGCCGATCCTGCCTCGCCGCTGCACGGGGCGGGCAACCGGGCCGTGGTCGCGGCGGATGGCTGGCTGCGGATCGAGGGCGAGGACCACCGCCGGGAGAGCTATGCCGCCATCCTGGCCCGCGCGGGGCGCGACGCGCTGACCGGCCGGGGCAAGGGGGCGCGCGATCCCGCCCATGCCGAGGCGCGCGCGATGTTCTCGCATGGCGCAGTCTTTGCCGAGGTCGCGGTCGATCCCGCGCTGCTGCAGATCCGCGTCACGCGGCTGACCGGCGCCTTTGCCGCGGGCCGGATCATCAATCCGAAACTGGCCGAAAGCCAGCTTCTCGGCGGGATGATCTGGGGGCTGGGTTTCGCGCTGCAGGAGGAGGCCCTCCATGACCGCCGCAGCGGCCGCCTGCTCAACGCGGACCTGGCGGGGTATCATGTGCCGGTCAATGCCGACCTGGCCGAGATCGAGGCGCTGACCGTCCATGAGGAGGACCGCTTCGTCAATCCTCTGGGCGTGAAGGGCGTGGGCGAGCTGGGCATCACCGGCACGGCGGGGGCGATCGCCAACGCGGTCTGGCACGCGACCGGACGGCGGGTGAGACGGTTCCCGATCCATCCCGAGGACCTGGCCTGACGTCGCGGGGGCGGGTTTCCCGCCCCCCTTAACCTTCCGGCGAGGATTTCGCGGCTAGGCTCCGCGCGCATTGCGCCGGATCGGCGCCCCGCCCGGAAAGGTGCCCCGATGACCCAGCCCGCCATCCTTCTGGTCGATGACGAACCGCTGCTGCTCGACATGACCGCCATGGCCTGCCAGGGCGCGGGCCATCCGGTGCACAAGGCCTCCAGCGGCCGCGAGGCGCTCGACCTGCTGCAGCAGCGGCCCGAGATCGGATTGCTGCTGACCGATATCGGCCTGAGCCGCGAGATGGACGGTTTCGCCCTGGCCTCGGCCGCCCGCCGCCTGCGCCCGGGGCTGCCGGTCATCTTCTTCTCGGGCTATGGCGACCAGGCCGAGCGCCCGGCGGAATTCCGCGAGGACGGGGTGCTGGGCAAGCCCGTCCCCATCGCCGTGCTGCGCAGCGCCGTCGCGGCGCACCTGCCCCCGCCCTCTGGCTGATCGCCCCCCTTGCTTCCGGACACGGCTAACCAGCCATTAACAAAGCCGGTTGTAGGGTGATCCAAGCAATTTTAGGCAAGGTACGCGCAACCATGCAGAACGTGAAATCGCTGATCGAGAACTTCCGTCTCATCCAGAGTTCCCGGCTGATCCTGGCGATTCTGGTGGCGGTTACGGTCGGGCTGGTGATCTTCTCGATGTCGCGCGTTCTGCTGACCCCGCCGAGCGCGCTGCTCTACGGCAGGCTCGATGCCAATGCGATGACCCAGATCACCGCCTATCTCGATACCGAGAACGTCCTCTACGAGGTCCGCGAGGACGGGCTGTGGGTCCCCGGGGAGGAGCGCGACAGGCTGCGCATGGCGCTGGCGTCCCGGGGCCTGCCCAATGCCTCGGTGACAGGCTACGAGATCCTCGACGATCTCAACGGGTTCGGCACCACCTCGCAGATGTTCGACGCGGCCTATCTGCGCGCGCGCGAAGGCGAGCTGGCGCGCACCATCGCCGCCGCGGACGGGATCGACTGGGCAAGGGTGCACCTGTCCAGCGACGCCGCCTCGCGCTGGGGCGACACGGTGGAAGCCTCCGCCTCCGTGCTGGTCCAGACCCGATCCAGCGAGATCCAGAAATACCAGGCCACGGCGATCAAGCATCTCGTCGCCGCCGCCGTCGCCGGGCTTCAGCCCTCGGGGGTCTCGGTCATCAACGCCCAGACCGGCGCGCTGATCGGCGAGGAGCAGACGCCCCAGGCCGGCGCCTTCGACCTGGCCGACCAGCTGAAGTTCCGGGCCGAGCGGATGCTGGACGCGCATCTGGGATTCGGCCGCAGCCGGGTCGAGGTCTCGGTCGAGACCGAGCGCGATTCCGAGCAGATCTTCGAACGCAAGGTCGATCCCAGCCAGAAGGTCGAGGTCAGCACCGAGAACCAGGAAGTCACCATGAATTCCGAGGGCACCGGCAGCAGCGCGGTGACCGTCGCAAGCAACGTGCCCAATGACGATGCCGCGGGCGGCGGCGCGCCCACCAGCTCGCGCAACGAGACCGAAACCAATGCCAGGGTCAATTTCGACTTCTCCGAGGTGCGCCGCGAGGTCGTCCGCAATCCCGGCAGCATCAACCGCATCTCGGTCGCCGTTCTGGTCGACGGCGTCACCGAGACCGATGCCGCCGGGACCGAGACCTGGCGGCCGCGCAGCGAAGAGGAACTGGGCGACCTGCGCGACCTCGTGGGCTCGGCCATCGGCATCAACGAGGAACGCGGCGACCGGGTGACGATCAAGTCGCTGCGCTTCGACGGCGGCCTGGCCACGCTGGAGGCCGGGGCCCCCGCCAGCGGGGGCGGGATCGGGCAGATGCCCTTTCGCATCGCCCAGCTGGCGGTCTTCACCATCGCGGCGCTGGCCATCGCCTTCTTCGTGCTGAAACCGGCCATCCTGGACCGCGCCCGCTACAGCCTGCCGGAACTGGAAGGCGGCGGCGCGGCGGCAGAGGCGGAAGGCAACGCGGACGGAACCGGCATGGCCGAACTGGACGGGTCCGGCGCCTTCGGCGACGATCTCCCCGCCCTTCCGGGGATGATGGACCTGCCGACCTTCGACACGATGGATTTCGACGGGGAGGGCGGCGCCGGGGGCGAAAGGCCCATCGACCGCCTGGTCCAGTCCGTCGGCGCCAAGAAGGAGGACAGCCTTGAAATCCTGCGCGGCTGGCTGGAAACCGGCCCGCAATCCAGACCCGCCTGACCATGGCAGAGAAACTGGTCCTCGAACGGTTCCCTTCTGCCGCCACGGGCAGCGGCGCCCCGCAGGAGGCCGCCGCGGATGACCAGCTGCAGGTCGGCGCCTTCGAGAAGGGCTACCGCTCGGGCTGGGACGATGCCACCGCCGCGCGCAGCCACGAGGAAGAGCCTCTGCTGCGCGACCTGCAGCAGATCGCGCAGCAGCTGGAGGCCGATCACCAGGCGCTGCGCGCCGCGCTGGTCGCGGAATTCGGGGAACTTGCGCTGGCCATGATCCGCCAATGCCTGGCCCCGCTTGCCGACGAGCTCAGCCTGCGCCGGATGCGCCGCGCGGTGGAGGAAATTCTCGAGGAGGCCCCGGCTGCCAAGATCCGCCTGCGCGTGCCGCGCCCGCTTTACGAACGCCTCCTCGACGACCCGGCCTGGGCCGCCAGGACGGAACTGACCGCCGAGGATTGCGCCGAGGACGGACAGGGCCCGATCCGCCTGAGCTGGGCAGGGCAGGAACTGTCCATCGAGACGGGCGCCTTCATCACCGCTCTGGAAAGCCTGCTTTCAGAGCACCTGACGGAAACTGGAGCATGACATGCCGGAGACAAGCACGACCAAAGCGCTGGAACAGATGGGGATTGGCGATATCAGGATCGAAATCCGCGTCGTTCTCGGCAAGGCCCGGCTGTCGCTGTCGGAGATCCTCGCCCTCTCGAAGGGATCGGTGCTGCCGCTGGGACGGTCCGCCGCCGACCCGGTGGAACTTTACATCGGCGACCGCATGATCGGCACGGGCGACCTGGAGGAAGTCTCCACCGCGCAGGGCGGCAACCAGCTGGCGATCCGCCTCGGCGAGATCCGGATCAATGAATCCTAGGCTGTCCGTCTGCCTTCTCGTCCTCGCGCTGCATGCCGGGCCGCTGCGGGCACAGGAGGCCCTCGGCGCCGCCGGGACCCCGCTCTCGGGGGAACTGCTCTCGACCTTCGTCACGATCGGGATGCTGTCGCTTGTGCCGGTCTTCCTGATCTGCTGCACCTGCCTGACCTTCTCGCTGATCGTCTTCTCCATCTGTCGCCAGGCGATCGGGTTGCAGCAATCACCGCCCAACCTGGTGCTGATCTCGATCTCGCTGGCGCTGACCTATTTCGTCATGGCCCCGGAATTCGAGACCGCCTGGGCCGCGGGGATCGCGCCCTTTCTCGACGGCAGCCTCGCCC
Organism: Mangrovicoccus algicola; assembly: GCF_014903745.1. Taxonomy (GTDB): domain Bacteria; phylum Pseudomonadota; class Alphaproteobacteria; order Rhodobacterales; family Rhodobacteraceae; genus Mangrovicoccus; species Mangrovicoccus algicola. The sequence continues at coordinate 28,205 of NZ_JACVXA010000022.1, forward strand.
TGGCGGAGGCGGCGGAACGCACCGCCGCGCCCTTCCGCGCCTTCATGGCGGCCCATACCGAGGAAGGCATCACGCGGATGCTGCGCGAGACCGTCGCGCGCAACCAGGACCGGCCCCCGGAAAGCGTCTCGGACTTCCCGCTCATGGTCACGGCCTTCCTGCTCAGCGAGATATCCCGGGCCTTCCTCGTCGGGTTCTTCCTGATCGTTCCCTTCCTGGTCATCGACCTGGTCGTGGCCGCGATCCTGATGTCGATGGGGATGATGATGGTTCCCCCGGCGGTTGTCTCCCTGCCGTTCAAGCTGGCCTTCTTCGTCGTCGCCAATGGCTGGGCCATGCTGACCGGGTCGATCATCTCCCGCTACTGATCCGGTCCGCGGCGGGCGGGCACGGGCGGTCCCGCGAAACCCGGCCGACCGCATCCGGCCGAAGCGGTGCCGCGACGAGGACGCGATTCTGGCCCCGGCTCGGGAGGCCGGGGCGTGCCGGGCCGGGTCAGCCGGGCACAGCGATGAGGGCGGGGCGTGCCGGGCCGGGTCAGCCGGGCACAGCGATGAGGGCGGGGCAGCGGCATGGCGGGGCGGGGCAGATGCGCCGTCCCGGATGGCTGGCCGGTCCCCCTCCTCGCCCGCCGGCGCCCGGGACCGGGCCGGTTCAGAACAGGAAGGCGTGGCCCGACAGGGCGAGCAATCCCGCCAGCGCGGTGATCCAGACCCAGCGGGGCACATGCAGGGCGGCGAGCCGCGGGCCCAGCAGATGCGCCAGCACCCCAAGTCCCATGTACCGCCCGCCGCGCGCGACGGTCACGGCCACCATCAGCAGCGCGAAGGAACTGCCCAGCATTCCCGCCCCCAGCGAGGCCAGCTGGATCGGAAAGGGGGACACCGAAAGCAGCAGCACGGTGAAGAAAAGCCGGGTACCGTGCAGACGCCCCTCCAGCGCCGCGAATTGCGCGGAAAGGCCCAGCCAGTCGAGCAGCGGCAGGACAACCGGATCGGCCAGCAGCCAGCCCGAAAGGTAGAGGATCGCCGTTCCCGCCAGACAGCCGATCAGCGACCACAGCCCCAGCATGAGCGCATGGGCCGGGCGGGCGATCATCAGCGGAACGAGCACGGCCTCGAGCGGGATGGGCAGGAAGGTCGCCTCCATCGCCGAAAGCACGGCGATGCCGCTGCGGCCCTCGGCCATGCGGATCATCCAGGGAGACAGGCGCATCACAGCAGCGGACGGCGCGGCACAGCCTCGCCCGGATCGGCCAGGGCCAGATCCGCGAGCGTCCCGGGGTCGAACACGCTCAGCCAGCCATCCGACCAGCCCGCCACCTGGAGCTGGCGCAGCCGGGCCAGCGTCTTGTTGGTATGAACCAGCGACAGTCCCAGCGCATCGGCCAGGTCCTGCTGGCGGTGCGGGAAGGGAACGGCCCCGTTGGTGCGCAGCCCCAGCGCGCCCAGCCGCTCCCACACCCGCAGGAAGGCCCAGGCGATCCGCTCGGTGGCGCTGCGCTGGCCGAGGCTGAGCACCTTCTCGCCGAGGAAATGCTCTTCCACGGCGGCCAGCCATGTCAGGTCGAATGCCCGTTCGGGATGGTCGCGGAAGAACGACCACAGGTTTGCCCGTTCGAAGACGCACAGCCGCATGGAGGTCGCGCTTTCGACGGAATGCTTCATCTCGGACATGACCCCCGCCTGCAGGCCCAGGAAATCGCCGGGAAAGACGAAGCTGATGACCTGGCGCCTGCCGTTTTCCAGCACCTTGTAGCGCAGTCCCTGCCCCTCGAGAACGGTGAACAGCTGCGGGCTGTTGGAGCCCTCCATGAGGATGGAGCTGCGCGGGCCCACGGTCAGCTCGCCGCTTTTGAACCGCCCCATCGCCTCGATTTCGGAATCGCTCATCGGCAGGAAGCAGTCGCGCCGCCGGATCGGGCAATTGCGGCAATTCACGGGCATGTCATATTCTCCGGCATATGTCACAGTTAAATGTCAGCGGCCGCGATTGGTTCCATGATGCGGCCGCAAACCGGAGGCCCGCAACGCGTGAACGACAATGCTCCCCTGACCCCGCCCGTGGTGCTGGTGATGGATCGCGATCCGTTCATCCAGTCCGATATCGACATGACCCTGCACGAGGTCATGCCCGACGCCATGGTCCATCTGTGCAGCGATACCGCCGCGGCGGCCTCGCTGATCGATACGCTCGAACCGCTCTCGCTGGCCGTGCTGCGGCTGATGCGGCATGACCGGCTGGATCCGCGCCTGCCCCGCAGGGCCGCGGCGCGTGGCGCGCGGGTGCTGCTTCTGGGCGATCCGATCGACCTGGGCAAGGGCGACGGCAGCGAGGCGCAGATCGCAGACGATCGCATCGCGGTGCTGCCCGTGCCCTTCTCGGCCGGGACCTTCCGCGCGGCGCTGGCCGAACTGGGCTTCCCGGCTTTTTCCTGACCCCCGGAACTCTGTGACGATTTTGGTGTTGACAGGGCAATCGCTTCCTGCGGAGGCGCAACCTGAGGAGAGACACCATGCTGTACTGGGCGCTTGTTTTCCTTGTCGTCGCTATCGTCGCCGGGCTGTTCGGTTTCGGGGGCATCGCCTCCGCATCCGCGGGCATCGCGCAGATCCTGTTCTTCGTATTCCTCGTGCTGTTCGTGATCGCCCTGGTGGCGCGGGCGGTCAGGGGGAACGCGCCGCGCTGACGCCCTTTCGGCGCGGCACGGGGACGGGCGTCTGCACTCGCGCCCGTCCTTCCGTCTTCCGGCCCGGGGCCATGCAGGCGCCGGGCCGTTTTCATGAATGAATTTTTTTCCGGCCAGGGAACCGCGGCCACCCGGTCACGTTACCGGATCGACACGCACCGGCCGACGGGGGGCTTGCAGCTGGAACAAGCACGGCATTCCACCACGGCATGACCCGGGCCTTGCCAAGGGTCATGAAAAGGTTGCAAAGCGCCCGCATGATCCGCTGCAGCGCATCGACGATATTCCGCGGCGCCCCGGGCGGGCCCGCGACATGGAACGACCCTTTGTTACAGGTGGGGTTGTGAGGGCCGGGCGGAAACGTCCGGCCCTTTCCTTGCGGGTCTACCCCGGCGAGGGCGCGCATGATCCCCCGGCAGCAGAAAGGGGACCCGCGCGGGTCCCCTTCCGGCATCGATGCGGATCGCGATGCGGCTAGAAGCTCAGCTCTTCCGTCGAGGAGAGGAACAGCGCCTGGCTGATGGCCGACCGCACCTGGTCCTCGTTATAGGGCTTGGCGATGAGGAAGGCCGGTTCGGGGCGTTCGCCGGTCAGCAGGCGTTCGGGATAGGCGGTGATGAAGATCACCGGAAGCTCGCCGAAATGCGCGAGCAATTCGTTGACCGCATCGATCCCGGAACTGTCATCTGCCAGATGGATATCGGCGAGGACCAGGTCGGGCTTGTCGGATTTGCCCAGATCGACGGCGGTCTTCGCGGTGCGCGCGATGCCGGTGACCTCGTGGCCGATGCCCGACACGATCCCTTCGAGGTCCATCGCGATGATGGTCTCGTCCTCGATGATCATGACGCGGCCCGCGGCACGATCCGCCATCTCGTCGCGGGCCTTCTCGATCAGCGCCTCGACGGTTTCGGGGGTTTCCTCCATGATCTCGGCGACCTGAACGGCCGAGAATTCCTCGATGCTCGACAGCAGCAGCGCCTCGCGGGTGCCTGCGGTGAGGTGATCCAGACGGCGCTGCGCCCGGGCGAGGCGCCCGGTCTCGTCATTTTCGATATGCCGCCCCGAGCTGGCCCAGATGGCATGGAACGTCCGGTAGAGCCCGACACGGGCCGAGGAACTTCCGGTGACGCTGGAGGCGTTCTGCAGAACCGCCTCCAGCGTCGCCACCGCATACTGGTCTCCGCTGCTCTGGCTGCCCGTCAGCGCACGCGCGTAGCGGCGCAGGTAGGGAAGTTCCGCCGCAACCTGATCTGCGAGATTGATGTCCTGGCTCATTTCTTCCAACTTTTTTTTCGATGCACTCGGGAACCGAACCCCATGCCGGGCGTTTTGTTCCGCGCGGCCAAGAAAAATATTGCACGAGGACGAGATGGCGACCCCACAACCGGACAAGGAAACGGTTCAGAAGCAGATCGACGACAATCTTCGCAAGATCTTCGACGAGACTGCCAACCAGCCGATTCCAGATCAGCTCAGCCAGCTGCTCCAGCAGCTGCGCGAGCAGGAGACCCGCAAATGAGCCACCCCGATCCCCGGGAGGAACTGATCGCGCTTCTGCCTTCGCTGAGGGCCTTCGCGATGAGCCTGACCCGTCAGCCCGCGGCCGCGGACGACCTGGTGCAGGATACCGTGCTGAAGGCATGGAGCAATTTCGACAAGTTCCAGGTCGGCACCAATCTGCGCGCCTGGCTGTTCACCATCCTGCGCAACACCTATTACTCCGATCGCCGCAAGAAGGTGCGCGAGGTCGAGGATGGCGACGGCGTCCTGACCGCGCAGCTTTCCGAGAAGCCTGCCCATGACGGGCGCCTGGCCATGCGCGACTTCCGCGTCGCCTTCAACCAGCTGACCGACGAACAGCGCGAGGCCCTGATCCTCGTGGGGGCCTCGGGCTTCTCCTACGAGGAGGCAGCCGAGACCTGCAACTGCGCCGTCGGCACGATCAAGAGCCGGATCAACCGCGGCCGCGCACGCCTTGCGGAACTGATGCATCTGAGCGAGAACGAGGCGATGGAAATGACCGATCCCGCGACCATGGCGGTCATTTCCGCCGGGCGCACAGCGACCGCCTGAGGACCCCCCCGACGTGCCACACAGTCATGTGAAGTTTCACCGGCGCCTGACCGTCCGGCTGATGCTGTTCCTCTCGCTGGCGCTGGTGCCGGTGGGCCTACTTGCCGTGCTGCAGACGCATGAGGTGGTCAACCGCATCAACACGCAGACAGAAGAACGGCTGGCGGATCAGACCCGCTCGGCCGCGCGGCAGGGGCGCGAACGCATCCTGTGGGCCTTCGGCGCGGCCAGCGGGCTTGGCCAGGCGGTGGGCACGGACCCTGCCGAGGCCGGGCGCTGCGTCGCGGCAATGGAGGAATTCGTCGCCGACAATCCCCGCGTCGCCTCCGCAGGGCTGGTCCTGCCCGACGGCCGCGTGCTCTGCGCCTCCACCGGCGAAACCTATGATGTCTCGGATTGGGACATGCTGCCCGACCTGTTCGCCGACCCCCGCCCCTATGTCAGCTATTCGGTGAACCCGGTCGTGTCGCACAAGCCGGTGCTGATCTCGGTCGTGCCGGTGATGGATGACGGTCAGCCTGTCGGCCTCGTCTTCGTGTCCCAGGGTCATGCGACCTTCGACGCGGTCGCCGACGAGCATGGCGAGGCGGTCTTCAAGACCTTCAACAACGAAGGAATGGTCCTCACCAGCTCTGACGGCGACGAGGAGACGGATGCGCTCCTACCCGAGGGAAGGACGCTGGCGGAGCTTGCCGCGGAAGGGCCCGCGACCTTCCGTGCGACCAGCAATTCCGGTGTGCCGCGCGTCTATTCCGTCAGCCCGATCATCGACGGGACCGCCTATGCGATCGGCATCTGGTCGCCCGCCGCCTCCTCGCCGGGGCTGGTGGGCATGGCCGTGTCGATCCCGCTTTTCCCGCTGCTGATGTGGCTGGCCAGCCTGCTGGTGGCCTATGTCGCGGTCGACCGGCTGGCGCTGCGCCATATCCGGCGGCTGCGCTATGACATGCGCCGCTTTGCCCGCAACCGCAGCCTGCCCCAGGGCGCCACCTCCGACATGCCCGCCGAGATCGCGGAAATCTTCGACACCTTCCAGACCGCCAGCGAAACCATCCTGCGCGACGAGGCGGAACTGGAGATGGTGCTGCATGACAAGAACGTGCTGCTGAAGGAAGTCCATCACCGGGTGAAGAACAACCTTCAGCTGATCTCCTCCATCATGAACATGCAGATGCGCAAGCTGCGCGCGCCCGAGGCGAAGCAGGCCCTGAAGCGGCTGCAGGCCCGGGTCCTGTCGCTGGCGACGGTGCACCGGACGCTGTACCAGGCCGAGAACCTGGGCGCCGTCCAGGCCGGGGCGCTGCTGGGGGATCTGGTGGAGCAGCTTCAGGAATTTGCCGGGGCGGGCCAGCAGAGCGGAATCGAGACCCAGTTCGATGCCATCCGGCTCTATCCCGACCAAGCCGTGCCGATCAGCCTTCTGGCCACCGAGGCCGTCACCAACGCGCTGAAATATGCGGGCAACCACAAGGGCCAGCCGGGGTTCATCCGGGTCCGGCTCTCGGCCGAGGAAGACGGGCATGCCTGCCTGGTGGTGGAGAATTCCAAGGGGCCGGTCCCGGTCCTGCCGGGCGATCCGGTCAGCCCCTCGGGACTGGGCACGAACCTGATCCGCGCCTTTGCCGCGCAGCTTGGCGCCCAGGCCGAGATCGAGGAGGACGAGACGCGGTTCCGGCTGTGCTGCCGCTTCATGATCCAGGGGTTCCGCGAGGAGCCCGACGAAAGCGACCTTCCCGGCGGCGGGCCGGCGGAAGAGGACGAGGAAGAGTTCCGCAACATCTGACCCGGCCGCTTTGCCGCAGCCCCGTCCGGGAACCGGCGGGGTTGCGCCGCGTTCGCCCCGCATGGCACATTTGGACATGCTCGAGCTTCCCCCAAGCGACGCCCCGCCCGGACGCCGGATCGGCGTCGAGATCGAATTCTCAGGCCTCGACGAGGACCGCATCGCGGCGCTGGTCGCGGATCACCTCGGCGGGCAGATCAGCCGCCCGGGCCTTTACGAACGAAAGGTTTCGGACACCCGGCTGGGCGATATCCGCATCGAGCTGGACACGTCCTACAAGAGCCAGATCGCCAGCGCGCCGGACCTGGTGGGCAGCATCGCGCATCGTCTCGTGCCCGCCGAGATCATCACCGGGCCCCTGCCCGAGGACCGCCTGAAGGAGCTCGACGAGCTGGCGCAGATGCTGCGCAAGGCCGGGGCGGAGGGGACCCGCACCAGCCTGGTCAACGGGTTCGGCGTTCATTTCAACCCCGAACAGGAAGATCGCAGCGTCGCCGCCATCCTTCCCGTGATGCAGTCCTGGGCCGTTCTGGAACCCTGGCTCCGCCAGCGCGAACCGATGAGCATGGCCCGCCGCGCCCTGCCCTTCACCGCCCCCTGGCCCGAGGCCCTGCGCGCCGAGCTGCTGTCCTTCGATGCCGGATCCACCTCGATGGACAGGCTGATCGACGCCTATCTCGACCACGCCCCCTCGCGCAATTTCGGGCTGGACGTGCTGCCCCTCCTGCGCGAGATCGACGCGCCGCGCATCCTCGCCCGGCTGGGGGACGAGGCCCCCGGGGCCCGCCCCACCTGGCATTTCCGCCTGCCCTCCTGCCGCATCGACGAGGAGGGCTGGACCGTCACCGGCGAATGGGAGAAGTGGCTGACCGTCGAGGCGCTGGCCGCGATGCCGCGGCTTCTCGAGCGCACCGGGCGCGACTGGATGATGAATTTCCGCGGCCGCCCCTTTTCCGAAAATGCCTGGGTCGAGCGGCTGGACCGCACCCTGCGCGACCACTGAGCGGGGCCGCAGCATGACCAGACCCGTGATCGGCGTCACCGTCTCGCGGCGCTCGGGCTGGCGGATCTATCCGCTGGTCGCCTTCAACATCTGGCTGGCCGGCGGCCGGTCGCAGCGCTGGCAGGCGGGCCGCCCGGCCGATGTCGATGCGGTCGACGGCATCGTGATCGGCGGCGGGGACGACATCTCGCCGGATTTCTACGGCGGGGAATTCGTCACCTCCGCCCGTCTGGACCCTGACCGCGACCGGCTGGAACGCAGCCTGGTCGCGGCGGCATGGGCGCAGAACACCCCCATTCTCGGCATCTGCCGCGGCGCGCAGATGATGAACGTGGCGCTTGGCGGCACGCTGCACCAGGATGCCTACAAGGTCTACACGACCAGTCGGCATGTCTGGACGGTGCTGCCGCGCAAGACCGTGCAGACCGCCGAGCAGTCGCGCCTGGCGCGGCTGATGGGGCGCAAGGGCATCCGGGTGAATGCGCTGCACAGCCAGGCGGTGAAGGATCTCGGCGACGGGCTGGTGATCGCCGCGCGCGACGAGGGCGGCATGATCCAGGCGGTGGAAAGCATCCGCGACCCTTTCGCGCTCGGCGTTCAGTGGCATCCCGAGCACCTGTTCTACCTGCGGACCCAGCGGCGCATCTTCCGCGCCCTGGTCACGGCGGCGCGGGCCTACCGGCAGCGCAATCACCAGATCGGCGCCGTGGCCGAGGAAGCCGCCGCCGATCCCCTGCCGGGCTGAGCGCCGCGCCATCCCCCGTGCGGGATGGCGATGACAACCGCGTGCGCGGGCCTCGATGCCGGAACCGCAGCGCCTCTTGCGACGTTTCCTTCCCGAGTGGTCAACTGGAAAGGAGCACATCATGAACTGGGATGTTGTCGAAGGAAACTGGTCGCAGTGGAAGGGCAAGGTCATGCAGGAATGGGGCGAGCTCACCGATGACGAGCTGACCCGCGCCAAGGGCGACCGCGAGGAGCTCAAGGGGCTGCTGCAGGAGAAATACGGCCTGGCCAAGGACGATGCCGAGGCACGCATCGACGAGTTCCTGCGCAAGGCTTCCTGATACGGGGCCGGCGGCGTGATTGCCGCCGCTTTCCCTCTCCGGCCCCCGGGCGCTCCGGCGCATCGGGGGCCGTTTCATGCGCGGTCCCGCTCAGGCGGCGCTGCTGTCCTGCGGGCGCCGCGCCGTGGCGTGTCGGCTGGGCAGGAAGCGCACGCCTTCCAGCGCGGCCTCGAAGACCGCGTCGGGGGTCTCGTGCAGGTATCCCGGAAGCAATGTCTTCACGATCCGGTCGACGCCGGTAAGGAACTGCGCCGTCGTCTCGGCACAGGCATCGCGGTCGCGCACCAGCGCCAGATAGCCGCCCAGCCCGGCCTGCATCCAGCCGCGCAGCGCCACCGGCGTCATGTCTCGGGGCAGGTCCCGGCCCAGGTTGCGGTCGATCACCACGATCCCGCCCTCCAGCCAGACGACATGGAAGGCCCCCGTCGCCAGCCCCCATCCGCGGCAGACCGATCCGAGACCGGCGCGCAGGCCCTCCATCTGGGGCCCCTCGCCGAAAACCGCGAACCCTGCCGCGCCGGCGGCACGGCGGATCGCCAGCGGCGCCCGCGCCACCTCACGGCAGGCGATGCGCAACCGTGCGGGCATGACGGGATCGGGTTCGGGATACCAGGCGATCATCGCGGTATCGAACCCGCTCTCCTGCCCCGGCTGCACCGTGGCGCCCGTTCCCACCGCCATCGGCCCGCCGGGATCCGGGAAAAGCCCCGACAGCGGAGCCGGGCAGAGGCCATGGTGATAAAGCGGCAGATGAATGTTCTGCATCCGCGGGAAGGCTTGGGGAGGGGAATGGGACATCGGGATTCCGGCAATCGTCAGGTCAGGCACAGTCTTCGTCAAATTGACTATCAGACGTTTAAAATTGGCCCTAACCTTTTGCCGGCATTTGGTTGACGGGGCGCGTTCCGCACGCCCCGCCGCGCGGTCACTCCACGGGCATGTAGGTATCTGCCGCTTCGGCCCCGCGCTGCCCGATAGGGCGCGACCGGCCGACGGTGCTGTCCTGCAGCGTGTGGCGCTCCAGCTCGGCATTCACCGCCGCGCCCAGCAGCACGACCAGGGCGCTGATGAAGAACCACATCAGCAGGGCGATCACCGCGCCGAGCGAGCCATAGACCTCGTTATAGGAGGCGAAGCGTTCCAGGTAGAAGGTGAACCCGACCGAGGCCGCCGTCCAGACCAGCGTCGCCAGAAGCGCGCCCGGGCTGAGCCAGGCGACGCGGGCCGAGCGCCGGTTCGGGCCGATGCGGTAGACCAGCCCCAGCGACAGGACGATCAGCCCGATCGCCACCACCCATTTCGCCAGCCGCACCAGGATCTCGGCCAGCGCCCCGACGGGCAGCAGCGCCAGAACCAGCGGCAGCACGACCAGCAGCGCCAGCACCGCGGCGGTCAGCAGCAGCAGCAAGGCCGTCAGCGCCAGCGAGACGGCGATGTCGCGCATCCCGCTGCGGTTCTTCTCGCCATAGACGGCATTCAGCCCGCGCGTCAGGGCACCGACGCCGGCCTTCGCCGACCACAGCGCCACGACCAGCGACACCGCCCCCGCCCAGCTGAGCGCGGAAGGCGGCGCATTGACCAGCGACGCCACCTGTCCCGCGATCAGCTCATAGGCGGTCTCGGGGGCGAATTGCTGCAGAAGCGACAGCTGCGATTCGATCCGGACGGGATCGGCGAAGACCCCCCAGACCGAGACCAGGGCCGTGATCGCGGGAAACAGCGAAAGCAGGCTGTAGAACGCCACCCCCGCCGCGATCAGCGTCAGGTTCTTCTCGTCGAGCTGGGCGAAGGCGCCGGTCAGGGCCGCGCGCCACATCCCCGCCTTGTAGCGCGGCAGCAGCGTCATCTCAGACCGCGCCCCCGGCCCGGCGGGGCCCGGCGAAGATCCAGATGAGGAAGCCGATCAGCGGCAGGATGAGGATGAGCAGCACCCACAGCACCTTGCGGCCGGTCGAGGCGGAAGACAGCACGACGTTGTAGACGGCCCAGATATCGAGGGCGAGCAGGATCAGGGCACCGAGGCCGGACAATTCCATGAAGAGATACTCCTTTGATGCCGTCGCGGCATGGCAGCCGCGACGGGAACGGGGTCGGATCGGCGGGGGCGGCTGCGCCCGCGCCGCGGGCGGGCCGCCGCGTCAGTGGCGGGCGTTGGGCCGCAGCGCCTCCTTCAGGTCGTCGGGCGTGGCGCGATCCATGGTCTTGGCCAGGTCCTCGGCAAGGTCGCCCATGCGCGCCTCCGCCTTCGACAGGTCGGTGCCGCGCAGGGCCCGTGCCGCCGCGCCGATGGCCAGCACGCCTAGCCCGTAGACCAGCGGCCCGCGCGCGGCGCGCAGGCGCTGGCGACGGCGTTCGGCACGGCGGCGTTCCTCGGCATCGCGCTGGAATTCCAGCGCCTCGAGCCGGGCCTTGAGCACCTTCACCAGCGACTCGGTATCCTTCTCGTCGATGCCGAGCGCATCCTCGGCACGGTGGCGGAACCGGGCGAGACGGGTTTCGGGCTCGGGCTTGGACATCAGCCGCGACGCGCCCCACAGCGCCAGAGCCGCCCCGGCCCCGATCGCCGCGGCCCGGCCGGGATTGGCCTTCGCGGCCTTCACCGCCAGCCCGCCGGCATCCTTGCCGTAGGTCGAGGCAAGCGTCGCCGCCTCCGCCCACAGATTTCCCTTGCCCAGCCGCGCGGAAAGCTGTTCCAGCGTGTCTGCAAGCGCCTCGCGCTGCGCGCGGATCTCGCGCTCCAGCTCTTCGGGGGTCAGTCCTTTGGCCATGATACGTCCTCCGGGTTTGCAGGATCAGCGGCGACGGCCGCGCCGCCGGTCCCGTCTCGTGTTGAAACCGATGGAGCGCAGCAGAAGCGCCCCGGCCAGCAGGCAGGCCAGCGCGGCCAGCCCCATTGCAGCGGCGACCATGCCGGTCGCCTGCGCCGCATCCCATCCGCGCGCCACCAGCGTCTGAACCGCCAGGCTGGCGCCGAAATTCATTGCCGTCAGACCCAGCACCGCGGCGAAAATCGCCAGCACCACCGCGATCGCCACATGGCGCAGCGCGCGGGAGATCTCGGCCTTGACCAGGTCCACCTCGCCGCGGACGATGCCCGCCCCCTGGCGGAACAGCGCCCCGACCAGGCTGCCTTCGTCCTCGGTGGTCTTGCCGTGTTCTTCGTCCATGGGTTCCCTCATATCGCGACCGCTTCGAAACGCCGATCAGAGTGACGCTGCGCAAAGCCGGGATCAACCGCGGCGGCCCCGTGACGGTTGCGCCAGGCGAGGAAGACACGGGCGAAGGCGGCCGGCGTCTCCAGCATGGGCAGATGGCCGCTGCGCAGCACGGTGGCCGAGGCGCCGCGCGCGGCGGAAATCAGCGCCAGCTGGTGCTGCGGCACGACGACCGGGTCCCGGTCGCAGATGATCGCGTGGACCGGACGGTCCAGCGCATGCAGGTCGGCGGTCATGTCCTTGGCGCCGATCCACTGGCCGAACCGGTAGATCTGCGCGGGATCGGCGGCGACGAGATCGGCGCGCACGCCGTCGAACATCTCCAGCCGCGCGCCGGGGCGCCGGGTCACGCCGGCAACGCCGCGGCGGAACCCGTCGGGCCGGGCCAGCCAGCGGGCCATCATCCAGCGGAAGCCCATGGGTCCGAGGATGGGCAGCCGCGCCAGCGCGCCCTGCATCCCGCGCCCGGCGACCCGGCCGCTGAACAGCGGCGCCACCGCGCAGATATCAGAGACCAGATGCGGCGCGCGCCGCGCCAGCGCCAGCGCCACCATCGCCCCCGTGGAATGTCCCACCAGCCGCCAGGGCTCGCCCGGGCGCAGCCGCTCCAGCAGCGCCGCGTAGCTGTCGAGGAAGGCATCGTCGCGCAGCAGATCCTCCAGCGCGGCGCCGCTGCAAAGCCAGGGTGCATGCCCCGGCAGCGGCAGCGCCACCGCATCGCGCCCCGCCCAGAGCCGCGGCGGCAGCGCCTGCCACATTGCCGGGCTTTCCAGGAAACCATGGAAAAGCGCGACGGGCGGGCGGGCGGCGGGGCCTTCGGCAAGGGTCAGATGGGGGGGCAGCGGGATCATCGGCGGACCATGCGGAAAACGGAAAAAACGGAAAACGGGACGGAAGGCGGGCGGCCCCGGCGGGGCCGCCCGGGAAGGGTGCGGGATTACCCTTCGTATTCGGGCATCTGCTTCAGCTCATCCTCGGTCGCGTTGACCTGGATGCGCAGTTCATCGCCGCCATCGAGCTTCTCGATGTTCAGCTGATCGAAGCCGAGCTGCACGCGCTTCTCGCCCAGCCCAAGGAAGCCGCCGACATCGACGATCGCCCCCTCGACCTTGCCGTCGGCGGACATCGCCGCCTCGTGCACCTCGCCGATGCGCTTGTCATTCAGGTCGAAGACCCGCGCACCCTGCAGCTGCTCGGCGCTCAGCGTGGCCGTATCGGCCTCGCTATAGGCTTCGCCCTGGGCCACGTCGCCATTGGTCGCGGCCTGTTCCAGTTCCTGACCGGCCTCCTGCATTTCCTGGCCCGCGGTGGCGGCGGCGCCGGTCGCGGCCCCGGCAACGGCATCGCCGGCGTTATCGGCGGCCTCGCCCATGGAGTCCGCGGCATCGTCCAGCGCGGCCTCGGCCTCCTCGGCGGCGCCTTCCATGCCCGTCTGGGCACTGCGCGCGGCCTCGGCGGTTTCGTCACCGGCCTGCTCCATCATCGCATCCGCGTCGCCCTGGGCGGTCTCTTCCTCGCTCCAAGCGGCATCCCCGGACTGCTCGCCGACGGCCGCGGCCTGATCCTGCGGGACAACGCCGGTCGCGCCGTTCTCGGACTCGGGCACGGCCGTGGTGCCGGCATCCGCCGCATCCATCCCCTCGCGCTCATCCGGATCCTCGTAGGCCGGCGCGTTCTCCAGGGTCTGGCGGGTGGATTCGAAGACCACGAACCAGTCCTCGCCATTCTCGCCGTCCGGCATGAACTGAAGCTTGTCCATCGACACGGCGACTTCCTTCTCGCCGATCCCGAGGAACCCGCCGACATCCACGAGGATCGCCTCGATCTCGCCGTCCTGGTTCATCAGCACATCGCCGATCTCGCCGACATCCGTGTAGTTGTCGCGGGGATCCGCGGGGGTCCCGGCATCCGCGGCCACCTGGTCGGCGGCCGGATCCTCGGTCCCGGTGCCGGTGGCGGCGGCCGGGTCCTCATTGCCGGTGCCCATCGGCGCGGCGGCCGGGTCCTGGGCAGCGGCGGTATCCTCGGGCTCCTGCGAATAGAGACGCGCACCGATGAATTGCGACGCGCGCACTTCCTCGCCCGTGGGGTTGTAGGCAAAGCCGCTCATCTCGTCTGCAGTCTGCGCGCTCAGCGGCGCGGCAAGGACCAGGGCCAGAGCGGTCGAGGCAACGGTAAACTTGGTCATCTCTCTCTCCCAGAGTTCCAGATCGTCGTCTGTGCGATCGGGGGAGAAACAGGATTGCGGGCGGAAAAGTTCCTCGATAGCCGTTTGAAATAAATCATCTTTGCGCGGGAACCCGCCCAACCCCCGGCGCGTTCGGGCGCGCGGGGAGCGGGCGGCGGCTCAGACGGCCTCGTCGGGAAAACCCGGAAGCTCGGTCGCGAAGGCATCTGCCTGCGCCCAGGGATAGGGCATCACGAATCCCTTGCGCGCGGCCGGATCGCGCCCGGCATTGGCCCGCGCCCGGGCGCGCCAAAGCTCCGCGCGGGTGCGGAACAGCTCCCCATGCGCCTCGAAGCTCTCCGCCCCGATCCAATGCGCCATGCAGCGGTCGCGCAGCCGCCGGACATCGCCCGGCCGCTTAAGCGCCACGCCCGCCTCCGTGTCCCAGCGCAGGGATCGGCCATTGAGATTGGCCGACGAGACGAAGCCGATGGTTTCGTCGAACACCGAAACCTTGGCATGGACATAGACCTGCGGCGCCCCGCCGACGGTCACGCGTTCGCCGGATTGCTCTTCCGCCGCCGGGCGCGGCTGGACCGGGCAGATCGCATAGAAGCGCCTGCCATAGGCGCGGGCCAGAACCTTGAGGCAGCGCACCTGCAGCGCCTCGGCATGGCGCATGCCCAGGCCGTGATCGCTGTTGAAGGCGACATCCTCGGGCGCGGCCGGCAGCACCGTGATCAGCTGAAGATCCGGCACCTCGCGGCCCCGGCGCGCCAGGGCCCGGGCCAGACGCAGATCGCGCAGGAACTGGGTCTCCAGATAGATGAACCGCTCGGCCCGGGAAATGGCCTGCAGATGCGCCTCCAGAAGCTCCGTCACCAGCGGGCGCGGCCCGAAGAAGGGCAGCGACACGTCGCGCGCCGCCGACATGGTCCGCAAGAGCGCGCGGGACGGCCCAGGCGCCTGGCGGCCTGCCGTCTCGTCGAGGAACCGCTCCAGATGGGCCTGCGCCTCCTTCGCCACCGGCCCGTCCAGCAAAAGCTGCACGTCATGCCAGGTATCCGAGGCGGGGCGGTCATGCTCGGGCGTGTCCCAGCGCCGGTCGTCGAGGTCGAGCCCGCCGATATAGAGCCGGGCCTGGTCGAAGACGGCCAGTTTCTGGTGGTGGGTCGCAGGCAGCACCTCCGGCAGGATGAACCGTTTCACCCGCAGCCTGCCGCCGCGCTGCTCCAGATAGGTGGCGATGCCGGGGCTTTCCTTCAGCGCGGCCTCCCGCGCTTCCGGATCCATCGTGTTCAGCGACTCCGCATGACCGGCCAGGTGCTTGCGGATCATCGGCAGCAAGGCCAGCCGCGGCAGCAGCCCCATCCGCGCCGGATGCGCGGCAAGGCGCACCCGCAGCCGCCCCGCATCCCCGGCGGCATGCCGCCCCACCGCCTCCAGCGCGGCGGCATGGGCATGGGCGGTGCGGTGCAGGGCGGGCCGGGCGATCGCGTCGAAATCCGACAGGATCAGCGAGACATGCACCCCCCGCGCCAGCACATGCGCAATCAGCTCGACCCAGGTCTCGCCGACCGCGCGGGCCCTCTCGCCGCGCAGCCGCGTCGAGGGGTCGAAGATGCGGAAACAGGCATGGATCTCGCGTTCGGCATCCAGGAACTGGTCCTCCAGAACCGGAAAGGCCTCGGCGGCGGTCACGCAGATGTGGACATTGCCGATCTCGCCCCCGTCCACCGGGGCAGGCGCGGGAGGCACCGGCCCCGCCTGCCCGTTCGCCGCGCCATCCATCGCCCTACTCCGTCCCGGTCATCGACAGCACGCTGCCGAACCCGTCGAAGCTGCGCATCTGCTCGGCCGCCCAGGCCTCGACGCTGTGGCGGTGGGTCGCCGCGCGCAGCGAGGCCATGCGGTGGCGCCGGGTTTCCTCGTCCATGGCCAGGGCGCGCTGGATCGCGGCATCCATGGAGCGATGCGAGAAGGGATTGGTCAGCACCGCATCCGACAGCACCACCGCCGCCCCGGCGAATTCCGACAGCACGAGGCAGCCGTCGCCGTCGCTGCGCGCCGAGACATATTCCTCGCAGACCAGGTTCATCCCGTCCGCCAGCGGCGTGATCCAGGCCACGTCCGCCACCTGGTAATAGGCGATCAGTTCCTTGAAGGGCACCGGGTTGGAGATGAAGGCCAAGGGCTGCCACTCGAAGCTGCCGTAAAGACCGTTGATATGGCCCGCCAGCGATTCCAGCCCCGCCTGCACTTCCTGATAGGCGGTCATGTTGGCATTGGCCATGACCGAGACATGCATCAGCCGGACCTTGCCGCGCAGGTCGGGCCGCGCCTTCAGCAGCCGCTCATAGGCCTGCAGCTGCTCGATCCCGCCCTTGGTGTAATCGGTGCGCCCCACCGACAGGATCAGCCGGCAATCGCCCAGTTCCTCGCGGATCGCCGCGACCCGGGCCGCGGTCTCCTCGGACTGGGCGAGATCCTCGATATACTGGACATTCACCCCCACGGGCGAGGTCGCCACGGTGATGTCGCGGTCGCGATAGCGCAGGCTGTGCGGCACGCGCCGGTCCGACAGCGCGCCGCCATCGGTCATCAGGCTCTCGGGCACGTCGCGCCGCCCGGTGACCTCGACATCAAGCAGAGACTGCGCCGCGCCGACGAAATTCTCGGCATAGCGCGGGATGTGGAACCCGACCACGTCGCAGGCCAGCAGGCTCTGCATGATCTCCTTGCGCCAGGGCAGCACGTTGAACATGTCGGCCGAGGGGAAGGGCGTGTGATGGAAGAAGGCGATGCGCAGGTCGGGGCGCAGCGCGCGCAGATAGCCCGCCACCAGCCACAGGTTGTAATCGTGGATCCACACCACCGCGCCGGGATTGGCCTCGGCGGCAGCCGCCTCGGCGAATTTGCGGTTCACCTCCTGGAAGGTCGGCCAGTCGACCGGGTCGTAATTGTAGCGTTCCTTGAAATTGTGGAGGATCGGCCAGAAGGCCTCTTTCGAGGTGATGTGGTAGAAACTCGACACCTGCTCCTTGGTCAGCGGCAGGCGGCTGACCGTGTATTTGCCATAGGCGTCGTCGATCTGGATCACCTTCTCGAATCCCGGGTTCTCGGGATCCTCGGCCTGCTTCCATGCGATCCAGGCGCCGGTGGGCACGTTGCCGAAGAGGCTTTTCAGCGTCGGCACGATCCCGTTCGGGGACTTGTTCTCGCGGTACTCGACCTTGCCGTCGACCTCGACTTCCTCGTAGGGCTGGCGGTGATAGACGATGACCAGATCACTTGGCATGGGCGGTTGCTCCCGTCGGGTGCAGATCGAAATGGGTGATGGCCTCGGCAATGCCCGCGCAGCCATGGCCCGTGGCATGATAGAGCCGCGGGTGGTCGCCCCCGGCCAGGGCATCCTTCAGCGGCGCCTCGGAATTGCCGACCGCGACGGCAGGCACCCCCGCCGTCAGCAGCGAATAGTCGTTCAGCGTGTCGCCCGCCGCCAGCACGCGGCCCTCGGCGATGCCCAGATGCGCCATGAGCCGTTTCAGCGACGGCCCCTTGGAGATGCCCCTGGGCAGCACGTCGAAATAGCGGTTGTCGGAGATCAGCCAGTCATGGCCCATCTCCTCCACCGCGGCCTTGGCGCCCTCGTCAAATTCCGCCGCATCGAGGTCGTAGCTGACGCGATAGCGGAACGGCGTGGGCTGCAGGCGCAGCCCCGGCCAGCCATCCAGCCGCGCCCGCACCGCATCTCCGGCATCGTTCCAGATCGCCGCGATCTGCTCTTCCAGCTCTTCGATCGGCTCCACCCCGTCCTCGGGCGAGACCCGCGCGATGGTCGTGCCGACATCGCCCACCGCGAAATCGGGCCAGGGCGTGCCCTCGGCCTCGACCAGCCCGGCGATGAATTCGGGGTCGCGGCCGGTGACGAAGATCAGCCCGACCGTGTCGCGATTCTCCTCGATCCAGTCATAGAGCGCGCGGCGGGCCTCCGGCGATCCGCCCAGGAAAGTGCCGTCCAGGTCGGTGGCCAGCACCATCGTCTTCTCGGCAATTTCGGGCAGGGCCACTCGGTCTTGGATAGTCATTATGCCTCCAGGCTCACGGGATGGGGGATTTCGACGGACATCGCCGCCGGTTCGGCTTCCAGCGGGCGCGACCACAGCGCCGCGAAGCTCTCGCGCAGATCCGCGCCCTCGTGCAGGATGCGGTAGACGGTATCGCAGACCGGCAGGGTCAGGTTCAGCCGCCGCGCCAGGTCATGCACCGAGCGGGCATTGCGTTCGCCCTCCACCACCACGGGCTTGCCGTCGAAGCACGCGGCGCGGGCCTTGCCCTCGCCCAGCTGCAAGCCCAGGCTCATGTTGCGCGAGGTGCGCGAATTGCAGGTCAGCGTCAGGTCGCCCACCCCGCCCATGCCCAGCACCGTATCGGTGCGCCCGCCGAGGGCCAGCGTCACCAGCTGGATCTCGGCCAGGCCGCGGGCGATCAGCGCGGCGCGGGTATTCTCGGCAAACCCCACCCCGGTCATCATCCCGCAGGCGATGGCGACGACGTTCTTCATCGCGCCCGCGGTTTCCAGCCCGGCAAGGTCGTCCGAAAGATAGGGGCGGAAGCTCTCGCAACCCAGCGACACGGCCAGCCGCGCGGCGGGGCTGTGCTCGGGATGGATGCGGTCGATGGTGCGGAAATCGAAGGCCAGCGTCGCCGCGGTATAATCGCCGCGGGCCGCCTCGGCCGCGAAGGTCGGCCCCGAGAGCGCGCCGACGGCATGACCCGGAAGCTCCTCCTCGACGACCGAGGACATCAGCAGGCCCGTATCCGCCTCGATCCCCTTGGCGCAGACCACGATCGGCGTCAGCCGGTGCAGCAGCGGGTTGAGCTGGCGCGCCATGTCGCGGATCGAATGCGACGGCGTCACGAGGAAGATCGCCTCGGCATCCCGGACCGCCCCGGCCAGATCGGTATAGGCTGCAATGCCCTCGGGCAGCGGGATGCCGGGAAGATATTTCTCGTTCCGGGCGGAGTCGTTGATGCCGCGCGCCACGTCCGGGTCGCGCGCCCAGATCGTCACCTCGCGTCCGGCGCGGCGGGCAATGGCCGCGATGGCCGTGCCCCAGGACCCGCCGCCGAGAATGGCGACACGCGAATACGGGCGGATGGAACTCCGCCTGTCCTGCGCATCGGGTAGCTCATGCTGCATGAAAGTCTCCTTTGCCATGCGCTAACGCTGCAGTCGCGAAAGGGTTCCGGCCGGAGAGGCGAATTCCGACGGCCTCCCATCCGCAGGACTGCGGGACAGGCCGGATATTCTGCGTTTTGCGCATGGGTCGGATCTACAGGCTCCCGCCCCGGGGGTCAACGAAACCGCCTGTTCGGGACGCATTCATGCGAAAAGCGCTGCAAATTTAGGCAGACAATGGCGCCGCTTGCCAAATCCTCACCTCCGGCGGACGGCGCGATAAGCGCTTGAAAATGGTATACCATTGCGGCTAGTCCTGTCCCTGCCGCGCCAGGCGCGGGTCATGGCCAGCGGAGGAACCCCCATGAGCGACACTGTCCTGCTGATCTGCGGACCTTTCACCCCCGAGGAACGCGGCCGCCTGGAGGGCGCCCATGCCGCGCTGCATATCGGCGGCCCCGACGAGATCGCCGCCCTGCCGGAAGCGGCGCGCGCCACGATCCGCGCCGTGGCCTACAAGGGGCATCATCCCTTCGGCGAAACCCAGCTGGCGGCCCTGCCCGCGCTGGGGATCGTGGCGAATTACGGCGTGGGCTATGATGCGATCGACGTCGCCGCCGCCTCGGCGCGCGGGGTCAAGGTGACCAATACGCCGGATGTGCTGAATGACGATGTGGCCGATCTGGCGGTGGGCATGATGCTGGCCTTCTCGCGGCGGCTGGAGGATGGCGCGGTGCTGGTCCGCTCGGGCGACTGGGCGCAGCGCGCGCTGCCGCTGAACCGCAAGTTCTCGGGCGGGCGCGTGGGCATCGTCGGGCTGGGCCGGATCGGCCGCGAGATCGCCGACCGCCTGGCCGCCTTCAAGATGGAGATCCACTATACCTCGCGCAGCCGCAAGGACACGCCCGGCTGGACCTGGCATGCCGATCCGGTGGCGCTTGCCGCCGAGGTCGACTGGCTGGTGATCGCCCTGGTCGGCGGCCCCGAGACGCAGAACCATGTCGGGGCCGAGGCCCTGGCAGCGCTGGGATCCGAAGGGGTCGTGGTCAATATCTCGCGCGGCACGACGGTGGACGAGGCGGCGCTGCTGGAGGCCCTGGAACAGGGCACGATCCGCGGCGCAGCGCTGGACGTGTTCCTCAACGAACCCGATATCGACCCGCGCTTCCGCAGCCTCGACAATGCCGTGCTGCAGCCGCATCAGGGGTCGGGCACGGTGGAAACCCGTCGCGCGATGCTGGGGCTTCAGCTGGACAACATCACCGCCTTCCTGGCGGGCCGCGCCCTGCTGACCGCGGTGAACTGAGCGGGTCGCGGTGCCGCCCGCCCGGCGGCACCGCCGGCGCGTCACAAGGCGCCCGCATCCACCATCAGATCGGCCGCGGTGATCATCCTCGCCGCGTCCGAGGCCAGGAACAGCACCGCATCGGCCAGGTCGCCGGGCTGCAGCAGGTCGGGCAGGCATTGCCGCGCGCGCAGGCCCTCGATCTTCTCGGGCGTCACCCACAGCTCCTTCTGCCTCTCGGTCATCACCCAGCCGGGGATCACCGTGTTGACCCGGATCCGGTGCGGCCCCAGTTCGCGCGCCATGGTGCGGGTCAGCCCGTGCACCGCCGCCTTGGCCGTGCCATAGACCGGCAGTCCCGGCGTGCCCTGGATCCACGACCCCGAGCCCATGTTGACGATCGACCCGCCCCCGGCCGCGATCATCCCCGGCGCCACCGCCTGGATGGCGAAGAACTGGTGGCGCAGGTTGGTGGCCATGCGCTCGTCCCAGTAGTCCGGCGTGACCTCGGCCCAGCCGTGGCGGTCGTCGCGCGCGGCATTGTTGACCAGCACCGTGGCCGGACCGCAGCGCTCCGCCAGCCGCGCCACCCCCGCCTTCAGCGCATCGAGATCGCGCAGGTCGCAGGGCTCGAAGGCGGCGCCGGTCTCCGCCGCGATCGCCTCGCCAGCCGCGGCGTCGAGATCGAGGATCCCCGCCACCGCCCCCGCCGCCGCGAAGGCGCGCGTCATGGCCGCCCCGATCCCCGAGGCGCCGCCCGTCACCAGGACGGAGCGTCCCGTCAGTCCCGGCGCGCTCACAGCAGGCCCCGCCCGGCCAGGTTGCGCATCAGCGCCGCGGTACCGAAGGTCCATTCGGGGCATTCGGTGGACAGCCGCACGGTATTGCGCAGCGCGCCCAGCTTCGCCTCGGTGATCGTCACCACGTCGCCGGCCTTGTGGGTGAAGCCCTGCCCAGGCGCGTCGCGATCCTGGATCGGCGCGAAGAGCGT
The DNA here is from genome assembly GCF_014903745.1 of Mangrovicoccus algicola. Classification (GTDB taxonomy): domain Bacteria; phylum Pseudomonadota; class Alphaproteobacteria; order Rhodobacterales; family Rhodobacteraceae; genus Mangrovicoccus; species Mangrovicoccus algicola. The sequence continues at coordinate 49,663 of NZ_JACVXA010000022.1, forward strand.
GCCGAGGAACAGGAAGAACCCGTCGGGATACTGGTGATGGCGCCCGATGGTCTGGGCCGCCAGATCGGCCGGGCTGCGGCTGATCTTCGACATGGAGGAATGGCCGTCCAGCACGAACCCGTCCTCCCCCTCCACCTTCAGCGCCAGTTCCGCGCCTTCCACGTCGGCTAGCGAGAAGCCGTCATCGAAGAGCCGCAGCAGCGGGCCGATGGCACAGGCGGCGTTGTTGTCCTTGGCCTTGCCCAGAAGCAGCGCCGAACGCCCCTCCACGTCGCGCAGGTTGACGTCATTGCCCAGCGTCGCGCCCAGGATGCGGCCGCGGCTGTTGACGGCCAGCACGATCTCGGGCTCGGGGTTGTTCCAGGTGGAGACCGGGTGGATCCCGACATCGGCGCCCCAGCCCACCGCGCTCATCGGCTGCGCCTTGGAGAAGACCTCGGCATCCGGACCGATGCCGACCTCAAGGTATTGCGACCACAGCCCCTCGGCCTGCAGCACGCGCTTGACCTCCATGGCGGCCCCGGATCCCGGCACGATCCCCGACAGGCTGTCGCCGATCACGGCGCCGACGCGGGCGCGGATCTCCTGCGCGCGGTCGGCATCGCCCGCGGCCTGTTCCTCGATCACCCGCTCGACCATCGACTCGGCAAAGGTCACGCCGCAGGCCTTCACCGCCTGCAGGTCGCACGGCGCCAGCCAGCGCAGCGCATCCTCCCCCGCCGCCGCGGCGGCCAGATCGGCCAGGGTGCAGACCGTCTCGCCCGGGGCGTCGCGCAGATGCGCCGCCGGATCGTCAAGTTCCAGAAGGTCGCGCATGGTCGGCACCGCGCGCGAGGTGATGTCGATCACCGCCTCGCCGCGCAGGGCCACCAGCGCCGGGCCGATGCCCGGGCGCCAGATGCGGCCCGCCAGCAGGGCGGAAGGATCGGGATTGGAAAAGGGCAGCATGGAGCCTCCGTCAGTCTGCCCCCGGCAGGAGCTTGCCGGGATTGAGGATGTTGCGGGGATCGAGCCCCGCCTTGATGGCCTGCATGATGCCGAGCGCCTCCCCGTGCTCGGCGGCCATGAACTTGATCTTGCCCAGCCCGATCCCGTGTTCGCCCGAGACCGTGCCGCCGAGCGCCAGCGCCGCCTCGGCCAGCGCATCGGTGAAGGCATGGACCCGCGCGACCTCCGCCCCGTCATCGGGGTCGAAGCGCACCGCGCAGTGGAAATTGCCGTCGCCCACATGGCCGACGATCGTGGCCACAAGGCCCAGCCGCGCCAGATCCGCCTGCGCCCCGGTCACCGCCTCCGCCAGGCGCGAGATCGGCACGCAGATATCGGTGCTGACCGTGCGCTTGCCCGGCGCCAGCGTGGCCGAGGCGTAATGCGCATCATGGCGCATCTTCCACAGCCGCGCGCGGTCCTCGGCCCGGTCGGTCCAGGCAAAGCCTCCGGCCCCGAATTCCGCCGCGATCTCGCCGAAGGCCTCGGCCTGTTCGCGCACCCCCCCGGGGCTGCCGTGGAATTCCACGAAAAGATGCGGCTCTTCCGGCAGTCCCGCCTGCGACAGGGTGTTGAAGCCGCGCACCATCATCTGGTCGGCGAATTCGATCCGCGCCATGGCAATGCCCGACTGGATCGTCAGGATCACGCAGTTGACCGCGTCCTCCACCGTGGCGAACCGGCAGGTCGCGGCCGAGACCGCCTCGGGGATGCCCTGCAGGCGCAGGGTCAGCTCGGTGATGATGCCGAGCGTGCCCTCCGATCCCACCAGCAGATGCGCCAGGTCGTAGCCGGTGGAGGATTTGCGCGCCCGGCTGCCCGCGCGGATGACGCGGCCATCGGCCATCACCGCCTCCAGCGCCAGGACGTTTTCCCGCATCGTGCCATAGCGCACCGCGGTCGTCCCCGAGGCGCGCGTGGCGGCCATGCCGCCCAGCGAGGCATTCGCCCCGGGATCGACCGGGAAGAACAGCCCCGTCGCGCGCAGCTCCTCGTTCAGCGCCTCCCGCGTCAGGCCGGGCTGCACCACGACATTCAGGTCCTCGGCATTCACCGCAAGGACGCGGTTCATCCGGCCCGTGTCGAGGCTGATCCCGCCCTGCACCGCCAGGTGATGCCCCTCCAGCGAACTGCCCGCGCCATGGGCCGTGACCGGGCAGCGATGCGCGTGGCAGGCCGCCAGGATCGCCGAGACCTCGGCAGTCGTCCCGGGGAAGGCCACCGCATCGGGCAGCGCCTCGGGAAACCAGGTCTCGTTGGCGCCATGGGCGGCGCGCACGGCCTGCGACAGGACCAGCCTGTCGCCCAGGACCGGCCGCAGCGCCGCGATGGCGCCCGCGACATCCATCACCTGCCCCAGCGCAGCACAAGCGGATCGAGCGGGCGCAGCAGCTCGATCAGCATGGCGCGGGTATCGGGATGCAGCGGCGGGATCGGATGGCGCGAGAAATCGGACTTGATCACCCCGCCCTCGACCATCGCCGCCTTGCAGGAGCGGAACCCGCATTGGCGGTTCTCGTGATTGACCGCGGGCAGGATGCGGGCATAGCCCTCCACCGCCTTCTGCCGGTTGCCCGCCAGGAAATCGCGCAGCACCGGGCCGATCAGGTCGGGGATCATCCCCGAGGTCATCGTCCCCGTCGCCCCCGCATCCAGATCCGCCAGCAGCGTGATCGCCTCCTCGCCGTCGAAGGGCCCCTCGATCGCGGCGCCGCCCTCGGCGATCAGGCTGCGCAGCTTGGCGGCGGCCTGCGGGCATTCGATCTTGAACAGCTTCACCATCTCGATCTCGCGCGCCATCTTCACCAGCAGGGGCACCGGCAGATCGACGCCCGACAGCGGCGCATCCTGCACCATGATCGGGAGGCCCACCTCGCCCACGGCGGCGAATTGCTCGAAGGTCTGCTGGGCCGTGCCCTTCATCAGCGCGCCGTGATAGGGCGGCATCATCATCACGATGGCGGCGCCGCAATCCTTCGCCAGCCGCGCGCGCTCCACCGCGATCTGCGTGGCGTAATGGCTGATCGTCACGATCACCGGCACGCGTCCCGCGACATGCTCCAGGCACAGGCGGGTCAGGGTCTCGCGCTCGGCATCCGAGATCAGGAACTGTTCCGAGAAATTGGCCAGGATGCAGATGCCGTCGACCCCCATGTCGATCTGGCAGTCCAGCACGCGCTTCATCCCCTCCAGGTCAAGCGTGCCATCCTCGTGAAACGGTGTCGGCGCCACCGGCCAGATGCCGGTATAGGGCGTGTCGGTCATGTCGGTCTCCTCTCTCATGGGCAGGCGGCCTCCCCCGGCCGCGCAGCATGGCCCCCCGGGCGGGCGGAGCCACGCGCGCGGGGGGCCATGCAAGGGATCAGGGTCAGGCGAAGTCCAGCTGCACCTTCATCGCGCGGGCCTTGTCGGCGGCGGTCTCGAAGGCGGGACCGTATTCCGCCAGCGGCAGCGTATGGGTCAGAAGGAAGCCCGGATCGATCCGCCCGGACTGCATCATCGCCACGGCCAGCGCGAATTCCTCGTGGAACCGGAACGATCCGCGGATCTCCAGCTCCTTCGCGATGACCGGCAGGATCGGCAGGGTCATCTCGCCGGACATGCCCAGCTGCACGATCACGCCGCGGGGCGCCAGCGCGCCGATCCCGGCGGCCAGCGCGGGCGCAGCCCCCGAGCATTCGAAGAGCACGTCGAAAGACCCCTTGCCGCGGCTGTCGGGTTCCAGCGCCTGCGGATCGGCGGCGGTGTTCAGCAGCCGCGTCGCCCCGGCCGTGGCGGCGAATCCCAGCGCCCGGTCCGAGATGTCGACGGCCGTGATCTCGCCCGCCCCCGCCGCCCGCGCGGCAAGGATCGCCAGCACGCCGATCGGCCCGCATCCCGTCACCAGCACGCGCCGCCCCAGCATGTCGCCCGCCCGCTTCACCGCGTGCAGCGCCACCGAAAGCGGCTCGGCCAGCGCCGCGCGCGCCGGGTCCAGCCCGGCGGCAGGCACGCATTGGGCGGCCAGCGCCACCATTTCCTGCCGGAAGGCCCCCTGGATATGCGGGAAGGGCATGGCCGAGCCGTAGAAGCGCATGTTCTCGCACTGGTTGGGCAAGCCCTTCAGGCAATAGCCGCAGCCGCCGCAGGGCCGCGAGGGCGAGACCGCGACCAGGTCGCCGACCGCCAGCCCCGTGACGCCCTCGCCCAGTTCGATCACCTCGCCGGCCACCTCGTGACCGAGGATCATCGGCTCGCGCAGCTTCACCGTGCCGAAGCCGCCATGGCTGTAATAATGCAGATCCGAGCCGCAGATCCCGCCGCGCCGGATGCGCAGCCGCACCTCGCCCGCGCCGGGACGGGGACATGCCGCCTCGGCCAGCCGCAGGTCCTTCGCCCCATGGGCATAGAGCGCCTTCATCTTTCCTCCTCCCGCGCGGCAGCGCGCCGCGCTTCCGCCCTTGCATCGGGCGGCAAATGGTATACCATTTTCTAGACACAAAGCTTGCGGCTTGTCAAAAGCCAACTTGGAGGACGGATGAAACTCTTCGATCTGAGCGGGCGCCGGGCGCTCGTGACCGGCTCGTCCATGGGGATCGGGCTGGCGCTGGCGCGCGGCCTGGCCGAGGCGGGCGCGGCAGTGGTGCTGAACGCGCGCAATGCGCAGCGGCTGGAAGAGGCGGCCGGGACCCTGCGCGCCGAGGGGCACCGCGTCGACATCCTGGCCTTCGACGCCACCGATCACGCGGCCGTGCGCGCCGCGGTGGACGGGTTCGAGGCGGAAACCGGCCCCATCGACATCCTGGTGAACAATGCCGGCATGCAGCATCGCGCGCCGCTGCATGAATTCCCTGCCGAGGCCTTCGAGCGGCTCCTGCAGACCAACATCGCCTCGGTCTTCCATGTGGGCCAGGCCTGCGCGCGCCACATGATCGGCCGCGGCGAGGGCCGCATCATCAACATCGCCAGCGTCCAGACCGCGCTGGCCCGTCCCGGCATCGCCCCCTACACGGCGACCAAGGGGGCGGTGGCCAACCTGACCAAGGGAATGGCGACGGACTGGGCGCCGCTGGGGCTGAACTGCAACGCCATCGCGCCGGGCTATTTCGACACGCCGCTGAACGCCGCGCTGGTCGCGGATCCCGAATTCGGCGCCTGGCTGGGCAAGCGCACGCCGCAGGGCCGCTGGGGCCGGATCGAGGAACTGGTGGGCGCGGCGGTGTTCCTGTCATCGCCCGCCTCCAGCTTCGTCAACGGCCACACGCTTTTCGTCGATGGCGGCATCACCGCCAGCCTGTGACATATCGAGGGAGGAGACCCGCATGAGCGGCGAGGAACGGATCGGCTTCATCGGGCTGGGCCCGATGGGCCACGGCATGGCCGTCAATCTTCTGAAGGCGGGGCATCCGCTGGCGGTCAAGGGCAACCGCAGCCGCGCGCCGGTCGATGACCTCGTGGCGCAGGGCGCCACCGAGGCGGCCAGCCCGAAGGCCATGGCCGAAAGCTGCGACATCATCCACCTGTGCCTGTCCAACAGCGACCAGGTGGAGGCGGTGATCCGCGGCCCCGAGGGCATCCTGGCCTCCGGGCGCAGCGGCCTTGTCGTGATCGACTGCACCACCTCCAACCCGGTCTCCACCGCGGAACTGGCCGCCGAGATGGAGGCGGCGGGCATGGTGCTGGTCGATGCGCCGCTGGGGCGCACGCCGAAGGAGGCCGCGGCCGGGACGCTGGATGCCATGGTCGGCGCCGCCCCGGAGGTGTTCGCGCGGGTGAGGCCCGTGATCGAATGCTGGGCGGGCAACATCACACATGTCGGCCCGACCGGCGCGGGCCACAAGATGAAGCTGATCATGAACTTCATCTCGATGGGCTATGCCGCGCTCTATGGCGAGGCGGTGGTGCTGGGCGCCAAGGTCGGGCTGCCGCCCGAGACGGTGCGGCAGGTGATCGGCGGCTCGCGCCTGTCCAACGGCTTCTTCGAGACCTTCATGAAATACGCCGTCGACCGCGACCGCAACGCCCATGTCTTCGCCATCGCCAATGCCTCCAAGGACGTGCGCTATGCGGCGGCGATGGCGTCGGATGCGGGCGTGGCCAATATCCTCGGCGCGGCGATCAAGCACTATTTCACCCATGCCGAGGCGATCGGGCGCGGCGGCGACTACGTGCCGATGATGACCGACATCATCGGCGCGCTGAACGGCATGGACATGGAGGCCGAGGCGGCGAAGCGCTGAGCCCGCCGCTCGCCTCACAGCCAGACGGTCTGGTCGCTGTCGATCACGTGGTCGATGGCGGCCAGCGAGGTGGCGCCCGCCGCCACCGCCGCCTCGGTCTCGGCCTCCAGCGCCTTGACCGTCTCGAGCGCCGCGATCACCGCGTCGATGCGCGCGAAGGGCACGACCACCACGCCGTCGCGATCGGCCACGACCATGTCGCCGGTCTCCACCTGCCGCCCGCCGATCATCAGTGCCTCGCCGACCCGGCCCGGCCCCTTGGCGGTGGGCGATGCGGGGTTCAGTCCGCTGCACCAGACCGGCAGCCCGACCCGGATCAGCGCCTCGCAATCGCGCAGCGGCCCGTCGGTGACGAAGCCCGCCGCCCCGGCATTGCGCGCCATGCCGATCACCAGGTCGCCCGCCGCCGCGCAGCCCCCGAACCCGCCGACCCCGGCCATCAGTATGTCGCCCGGCTGCAGCACCCGCAGCGCCGCCGCCGTGGCCAGCAGGTCGCCCGCCCGGTTCTCGGCGGTCAGCGCCGGGCCCACCGCGCGCACCGCCTCCGGCAAAGGCGGCGCGATCGCGGTGTCCAGCGCCCCGCCCCCGCCCATCGCATCGGCGACATAGCTGGCAGGCAGGCCGCGGAAGGCGGCGATCTGGGCCTCCGTCGGACGGCGCGCGGGGCGGCGGATGGTCAGAAGCGGCGGGGTTTCAAGCATGGCGGTCTCCTCACAGAAGGCTCTCGATGGCCCGCAGGCCGTAGAAGGCGCCCATCCCCGACAGGATGGCGCCGATCACGCTGATCCGCATCCCCGCGACGAAGGCGATCGCCCCCGCCGCGACGCGGATCCAGTCGGTTTCCCCGCCGGTCGCGGCAGGCCACAGAAGCATCGGCGTCACCAGCGCCGGAAAGACCGAGATGCCGACATAGCGCAGATGCAGCAGCAGCCATTCCGGCAGCTCGCGCCCGCCGAGAAACCCCAGGAAGGAAAACCGGATCAGGAAGGTCCCGATTCCCAGCAGGATCGTCAGCAGCCAGAAATCGCCGGTGTCGATCATGCCGCCGCCCTCCGCCGCCTGAGCCACAGCTCGGTCTGCGCCCCCGCCACCATCGCGGTCAGCGCGGCGGCGAAAAGGCCCAGGTTCCAGGGCAGCGCGTGGAACAGGATCGCCGCCGCCACCGAGACGCAGGCCGCCACCATATGCGCCGCGCTGCGCAGCAAGGGGGCGGAAAGCGCGATGAAACAGACGGGCGCCGCGAAATCCAGCTCCAGCGAGGCGGGGATCAGGTTGCCCACCAGCGCGCCGACCAGGGTGAAGGCGTACCAGAACGGGCAGATCAGCATCATGCAGCCCATGTAATAGCCGACCTTCTCGGCGCGGCTCATCTGCGGCTCGTCCTCGTAGGTCCGCACCGCCACGGCAAAGGCCTGATCGACCATCAGATAGGCCATCAGCGCCCGCATCCCCAAGGGCGCATGGCCCAGATGCGGCACCAGCGCGGCCGAATACATCGCCATGCGCAGGTTGACGACCAGCGCCGCGGCCAGCGCCACGAGGACCGGCGCCTGGTCCTGCAGCAGCGCCAGCGCGGTGAATTGCGACGCCCCCGCGATCACCAGAACCGCCATCGACATGGTCTGCAGCACATCCAGCCCGGCATCGCGCGCCACGACCCCGAACAGCATGGAAAACGGCACCACGATCAGCGTGAAGGGCGCGCAGTCGCGATAGCCGCGCCAGAAGGCACGGCCCGGCTGCCCGCGCGAAAGGCCGGGGTCGGTCATCGGAATCAGCTCCTCCCGGGGCCATTTTGCCCCTTGCCTTTTGGTATACCATTTCGCAAGACTGTCAAAGCCGGAGGGACCAGGAACGCGAGAAAGCGCCGGTCCGGCCGATCTGGAGGAGACAGCGACATGGGCGATACCCGCGCCAAAAAGCGATTCCGCTCTCAGGAATGGTTCGACAATCCCAACAACCCGGGCATGACCGCGCTCTATGTCGAGCGCTACCAGAACCAGGGATTCACCCAGGGCGAATTGCAGGGCGACCGGCCGGTGATCGGCATCGCGCAGACCGGCAGCGACCTGGCCCCCTGCAACAAGATCCACATCTTCCTGATGGACCGCATCAAGGCGGGCATCCGCGACGCGGGCGGGATCCCGATGGAATTCCCCGTCCACCCGATCCAGGAAACCGGCAAGCGGCCGACCGCCGCGCTCGACCGCAACCTGTCCTATCTGGGCCTCGTCGAGGTGCTGCACGGCTATCCGATCGACGGCGTCGTGCTGACCACCGGCTGCGACAAGACCACGCCCGCGATGCTGATGGGCGCGGCCACCGTCGACATCCCGGCCATCGCGCTCAATGGCGGGCCGATGCTGGACGGCTGGTGGAAGGGCAAGCGCGCCGGATCTGGCACGATCATCTGGGAAAGCCGCCGGCTGCTGGCCGAGGGCGAGATCGACTATGACGAATTCATGAGCCGGGTCTGCGCCTCGGCGCCGTCGCTGGGCCATTGCAACACGATGGGCACGGCCTCGACGATGAACGCGATGGCCGAGGCGCTGGGGATGACGCTGACCGGCAGCTCGGCGATCCCCGCGCCCTTCCGCGAGCGGATGAACATGGCCTACGAGACCGGCAAGCGGATCGTCGGCATGGTGCTGGAGGATCTGAAACCCTCCGACATCATGACCCGCGAGGCGTTCGAGAACGCCATCCGGGTCAATTCCGCCATCGGCGGATCCACCAACGCGCCGCCGCATCTGCAGGCCGTCGCGCGCCATATCGGCGTCGCGCTCGATGTCACCGACTGGCAGACGGTCGGCTATGACGTGCCGCTTCTGGTCAACATGCAGCCCGCCGGGACCTATCTGGGCGAAAGCTTCTTCCGCGCGGGCGGCGTGCCTGCGGTGATGGGCGAGATGCGCAAGGCGGGGCTCCTCCACGAGGGCGCCGTGACCGCCTCGGGCAAGACCGTGGCCGAGGCGCTGGAGGGCTGGGAAAGCCGGGACCCCGACGTGATCCGCACCGTCGCCGATCCGATGCGCCCCCATGCCGGGTTCAAGGTGCTCTCGGGCAACCTCTTCGATTCGGCGCTGATGAAGACCTCGGTGATCTCCGAGGATTTCCGCGCCCGCTACCTGTCCGAGCCGGGCCGCGAGGGCGTCTACGAGGCCCGCGCCGTGGTCTTCGAGGGGCCCGAGGATTACCATGACCGGATCAACGATCCCGCCCTGGGCATCGACGACCGCACGATCCTGTTCATCCGCGGCGTGGGCTGCGTCGGCTATCCGGGTTCGGCCGAGGTGGTGAACATGCAGCCGCCGGATGCGGTGCTGAAACAGGGCATCCACCACCTGCCCACGGTCGGCGACGGGCGGCAGTCGGGCACATCCGAAAGCCCCTCGATCCTCAATGCCTCGCCCGAGGCGGTGGTCGGCGGCGGGCTGGCGCATCTCAAGACCGGCGACACGGTCCGGCTGGACCTCAATGCCAGCCGCATGGACGCGCTGGTCGACCCGGCCGAATGGCAGGCCCGAATCGACGCCTGGACGCCGCCCGAGATCCGCAGCCAGACCCCCTGGCAGGAAATCTACCGCCGCCATGTCGGCCAGCTGGCCGATGGCGGCTGCCTGGAACTGGCCACCGCCTATCAGAAGGTCCGCCGCGACCTGCCCCGCGACAATCACTGAGGAGCGATCCATGCCCACCATCATCATCACCGGCGCAGGCAGCGGCATCGGCCGCGCCACCGCCCGCACCTTCCTGGAGGCCGGCTGGCAGGTCGGGCTGATGGGCCGCCGCCAGGCCGCGCTGGAGGACACCGCCCAGGGCCATGAGGCCGCGCTGATCCTGCCCTGCGACGTCACCGACGAAGCCTCCGCCGAGGCGGGCTTCGACCGGGCCGCCGCCGAATGGGGCCATCTCGACGTGCTGTTCAACAATGCCGGCGTCTCGCTGAAGGGCGCGCCGATCGACGAGATCCCGGTCGCCGACTGGCGCAACCTGATCGACATCAATGTCAACGGCGCCTTCATCGCCGCGCGCGCCGCCTTCCGCATCATGCGCCACCAGGACCCGCAGGGCGGGCGCATCATCAATAACGGGTCGGTCTCGGCCTATGTGCCGCGCTGGGGCTCGGCGGCCTATACCGCGTCGAAACACGCCGTGCTGGGCCTGACCAAGACCGTGTCGCTGGACGGGCGTCCCTTCAACATCGCCTGCGGCCAGATCGATATCGGCAACACCCTGACCGACATGGCCGAGAAGATGACCCGCGGCGTGCCGCAGGCCGACGGCTCCATCGCGGTGGAGCCGGTGATGGACGTGTCGAACGTGGCCAAATCGGTGCTGCACATGGCCTCGCTGCCGCTGGAGGCGAATGTGCAGGTGATGACCGTCATGGCCTCGGCCATGCCCTATGTCGGGCGCGGCTGAGCCATGACCGGGACCGGGGGCGCTCAGCCGCCCCCGGCGCGTTTCGCCGCCCGTTCGCGGCGATAGATGTACCAGCTCGACCCGGCGATGATCGCCGCGCCCAGCAGGGTCCAGGGCGTCGGCCAGCTGCCGAAGACCAGGATCCCCGCCACCGCCGCCTCGACGATCTGCACATAGACGACCGGCGCCAGGATCGAGGCATCGGCATAGCGATGCGCCACCGTCGCCAGCGTATGCGCCGTGCCGCCGAAGACGCCGATCATCACCAGCACGATCTGCGCGACCGGCGCATCGGGCCAGCTCCAGTGCATCGCCGCGAAGGGCAGGAAGGCCGCCGCCGCGATGCCCGAGCTCCAGATCTGGCTGGTCGAGGTCCGCTCCGCCCCCGCGATCATCCGCGTCAGGATATAGTAGAGCGAGGCCGAGAGCATCGCGCAGACCGACAAGAGCACCGCCGGATCGAATTCAGCGCCCCAGGGCTGGACCACCACGATCACGCCCAGGAACCCGGTGCAGACCGCCGCCAGCCGCCTGATGCCGACCTTCTCGCCCAGAACCGGGATCGCCAGCAGCGTCACCGCGATGGGCCCGGCGAACATGATCGTCGTGGTCATGGTGATGGGCAGGAATTGCAGCGCCGCGAAATTGCACACCGTGCTGCCCAGCAGCGCGAAGGAGCGCAGCGCCTGCAGCAGCGGCCGCTGCGAGCGCAGCACCGACACCCCCTCGCGCGGCAGGAACCATCCCGCCGTCAGGCACAGCGCCACCGCGTAGCGCATGAACACGATCTGCACCACCGGCACCCCGCTCAGCAAGAGCCACTTGGCCGAGGTGTCGATGCAGGTCATGAAGGTGACGCCGAGCGCCATCAGCCCGACGCCCAGAAGCGTCCGCTCCTCCTTCGGCGCGATCTGCGCGGGGGTCACGCCACGGCCCAGCCGCCGTCGATCACATGCGCCTGGCCGGTGGTGAATTTCGACTCGTCCGATCCCAGATAGACCGCCAGATGCGCGATCTCCGCGGGCGTGCCGATCCGCCCCATCGGCTGGCGCGCGACGAAGGCCGCCATCGCCCCCTCGTAATCGCCGGTGGCGCGCAGCCGCTCATGCAGCGACGGGCTGTCCACCGTGCCCGGGCAGATGCAGTTCACCCGCACGCCCTTCGTGACGTAATCCACCGCCACGGATTTGGTCATGCCGATCACCGCCGCCTTGGAGGCGCCATAGACGAACCGCCCCGGCGCCGCGATGATCGAACTGGCCACCGAGGCCACGTTGATGATCGAGCCGCCGCCGCGCTGCACCATGCCCGGCAGCGCCGCCTGCATCGAATGGAACTGCGCGCGGACATTGAGGTTGAAGGCGAAGTCGAAATCCGCATCCGTGGCCTCGGCGATCGTGCCCGCATGCACGAAACCCGCGCAGTTCATCAGGATGTCGGGCTGCGCCTCGGCGATGGCCGCGCTCAGCGCCGCCTTGTCCAGCACGTCCAGCGCGAAGGCCCGGGCCACGCCCAGCCCCTCCAGCAGCTCCGGCTTGAGGTCGGTGGCCGTCACCTCGGCCCCCTCGGCGGCGAAGGCCTCCGCCACCGCGCGGCCGATCCCCTGCCCCGCCGCCGTCACGAAGGCGCGCTTGCCTTGAAGTCTCATGTCTCTCTCCTCACATCACCGCGCCGACAAGCCACGGCACGAACTCGTAGTCGCCGAGGCCCTGCGCCTCGGATTTCGTGGTCTCGCCCGAGGCCACGCGCAGCCAGGTCTGGTAGATCTCGCGCCCGACCTCCTCGACCGGCGCGCCTTCCTCCAGGATGCGCCCGGCATCGATATCCATATCCCCGCTCATGCGCCGGTACATGCCGCTGTTCGACGCGATCTTCACCGTCGGCGAGGGTTTCGATCCGAAGGCCGAGCCCCGCCCGGTGGTGAAGCAGACCAGGTTGCAGCCCGAGGCGATCTGCCCCGTGACCGAGGCCGGGTCATAGCCGGGGCTGTCCATGAAGGCGAAGCCCTTCGCCGTCACCTGCTCGGCGTATTTATAGACCCCGGTCAGCGGCGAGGTTCCGCCCTTGGCGGCCGCGCCCAGCGATTTCTCCAGGATCGTGGTCAGCCCGCCCTTCTTGTTGCCGGGGCTGGGATTGTTGTCCATGTTGCCCCCCGCCCGCGCGGTATAGTCCTGCCACCAGTCGATCAGCGACAGAAGGCGGCGCCCGACGGTCTCGTCCACCGCGCGCGCCGTCAGCAGGTGCTCGGCGCCGTAGATCTCGGGCGTCTCGGCCAGAACCCCGGTGCCGCCCTGCGCCACCAGCAGGTCGCAGGCATGGCCCACCGCCGGATTGGCGGTGATCCCCGACCAGGCATCGGACCCGCCGCATTGCAGCGCGACGGTCAGATCGGCGGCCGGGCAGTCCTCGCGCCGCGCGCGGTTGACCTCGGGCAGCATCTCCTCGACCATCTCGATGCCGTGGCGGATGGTGTTGGCCAGCCCGCCCTCCTCCTGGATGGTCATGACCCGGAACCGCGGGCCGGGCGTGATGCCATAGGCCTCCAGCAGCCAGCCGATCTGCATCCCCTCGCAGCCCAGCCCGGCCATCACCACGCCGCCGATATTGGGATTGCGCGCATAGCCCCACAGCACCCGCTGCAGGATCTCGAAACCGGTCCCGTCGCCCCCCATGGCGCAGCCCGTGCCGTGCACGAAGGCCGTCACCCCGTCGACATGCGGATAGGCCGCCAGCCGCTCGGGGGTGAAATGCGCCGCGATCCGCCGTGCGGCCGTGGCCGAGCAATTGACCGAGGTCAGGATGGCGATGTGGTTGCGGGTGCCCACGCGGCCATCGGCGCGGCGATAGCCCTGGAACGTGTCGCGCCGCGCCGGGGCGGGCGGCGGCACGAGGTTGGAGGCGAAGCGATGCGCATGCTCCAGGTTGCGGAATTCGCAGTTATGGGTGTGCACATGCGCGCCCGCGCGGATGTCGCAGGCGGCATAGCCGATGATCTGGGCGTATTTGACCACCGGCGCCCCTTTCGGGATGGCGGCGGCGGCCAGCTTGTGGCCCTGCGGCACCGGCTCGGCGGCGCCGGCCTCTCCGGGGGCGAGGGGATGGATGGCTGTGACCACGTTGTCGGCATCGGACAGACGGACGGTGCTCATGGCAGGAACTTTCGCGGGAAGGAGGGCGGCAGGGGGGGTGCGGGGGGGAGATCCGTCCCCCCCGCGCCTGTCACAGGAAGATCGACACCATCGAGGGCCAGACCAGCAGCACCGCCAGCGCGCAGAGCTGCAGCGCGATGAAGGGCAGGAACCCCTTGAAGATGTCGGTCAGCGAGATCGAGGGCGGCGCCACCGATTTCAGGTAGAAGGCGGCCGGGCCGAAGGGCGGCGACAGGAAGCTGACCTGCATGTTCATGCAGAACACCACCCCGAACCAGATCGCCACATGCGCCGGATCCAGCGACCCGATCACGCCCAGCTCCTCCACCGGCAGCTTCAGCACGATCGGCAGGAAGACCGGCATGATCAGCAGCACGATGCCGACCCAGTCCATGAACATGCCCATGATCAGGAAGATCAGCATCATCACCAGGATGATCCCCATCGTCGGCAGGTCGGCCCCCACGATCACGTTGGCCACGTAGGTCGGCCCGCCCGCCAGGGTATAGGCCGCCGCCAGGGCCGCCGCGCCGATCGTCACCCAGATGATCGTGCCGGTGGAGCGCAGCGTGCGCAGCAGGCTGTCCCAGACGATCTCGAAGGTCATCTCGCGCCGCGCCAGGCTGATCAGGAAGACCGCGACCACGCCCATGCCCGCCGCCTCGGTGATGCCGGTGATGCCGCCATAGATCGACCCCAGCACCACGCCGATGACGATGATCGGCGCGACCAGGCCCTTGCCCATGTCCCAGCCCTGCGCGGTGCGCTCGCGGCCGACGACGAACAGCATCACCGCCGCCGCCAGCACCAGGAACCCGCCGATCCAGGGCAGGTCCGACACCATGCCCAGGAAGATCGGATCGACCCCCTCGCGGATCTCGTTGGCCCCGGTCAGCGTAAAGAACAGCGCGCGCAGGAACAGCACGCCGCCGATCCACAGGCCCAGCCGGCACAGGAAGCCCAGGAACATCAGCCCCTTCTCGCGGCCCTTCGGCGCTCCCGGCTCCTCCGGCGGCAGGGGCGCCATCTCCGGGTTCAGCCGGGTGCGCACGATGATGTAGCAGATGAAGAACATCGCCAGCATGAAGCCCGGCAGGAAGGAGGCGGTGAACAGCGCCTTGATCGAGGTCTCGGTGATCAGCCCGTAGAAGATCAGCACGATCGAGGGCGGGATCATCGTGCCGAGGCTGCCCGAGGCGCAGATCGTGCCGATGGCCAGGTTCTGGTTGTAGCCCAGCCGCAGCATCTGCGGCAGCGCGATCAGCCCCAGAAGGACCACCTCGCCGCCGATGATCCCCGACATCGCCGCCATGATGACGGCCATGATCGAGGTGACGATGGCAATCCCGCCGCGGGTGCGGCTCAGCCACACGTTCAGCGACGAATACATGTCCCGCGCGATGCCCGAGCGTTCCAGGAGCGCCGCCATGAAGATGAACAGCGGAATGGAGATCAGGACGTAATTCGTCATCTGCCGGTAGATCGCCTGGCCCAGCACCGCCAGCGGGCCGCGCCCGAAATTCGAGAACAGCAATTCGGGGCCGAATTTCATGATCAGCACCGCCACCGCCAGGAAGGCCGAGGCAAAGCCCAGCGGCATCCCCAGCGCCAGGAGCACGAACATCATGCCCAGCGTCACCAGCGACAGCGTGCCGACATCGGCCACCTTCATCCAGGCGAAAAGCTCCAGGAACTCCATCTCAGTCTTCCTTCAGGGTCCGGCGGATATTCTCGATCTCCGCCTGGTCGATGTCATCCATGGGCGAATGGCTTTCGGGGGCCTTGTGCCAGTCGGCGATCAGGTTGGACACGGCCTGGATCGCGACCAGCACGATGTTGAACAGGATCGCGGCCTTGATCGTGGCGGGGATGGGCGGATCCCAGGCGGTGCCGAAGGTCTCCATCCGCGCCAGCTTGGTCACCACCTCGTTCCAGCCGCCCCAGACCATGCAGAAGGCGAAGAAGCAGACCAGGAACACCGACAGCACGTCGGCCGCCTTGCGCGCCCAGTGGGGCATCAGGTCGTAGATCACGAAGATGCGGATATGGCTGCGCTGCTGCATGGCATAGAGCCCCGCCAGCAGGAAGACGAAGCCCGCGATCCACAGGCTCAGCTCGTTGGCCCAGAGCGTCGGCTTCTCGAAGGCATAGCGCGCCACCACCTCGTAGCTCATCGCCAGCACGATGCCGAGGATGCCGATCATCGCCACCCGCGCGCAGATCAGCGACAGGATGTCGAAGGGCCCGGTGGGCGCGGATTCAAGCGGCGCCACCGTGTCCGACAGCCAGGCCGCCCCCGCCAGCACCGCGGCAAAAAGCGACCACAGCATGAGAAGGACGGAAAGCCTGCCCGCCGGGCGCAGCATGTCGTACATGCCGATCGGTTCGGCGGCGGTGAATTGCTGCAGGATCAGCCACAGGAAGGTCAGGGCCGCAACCGCGCAGGCGGCAAGCGCGACTGCGCCCACCGGCCTGCGCAGCGGACCCAGCCAGATGCTTTGCTGCGTCATGGCAAAATGCTCCACTGGCGGCAGGAGGGCGCACCCTCCTGCCGGGAAAGGCGGATTGTCTTACTCTGCGATCAGGCCCAGCTGGGTCAGATACGCCTTGTGGCTTTCGACCAGCGACTTGGCCTCGGGCGATTTCTCGGCCCAGACATCCCAGGCCGCCTGCGCCGCCTGGCGGAAGGTCGCGCGATCCTCGGCGGACCAGTCATGCAGCGTCACGCCCGCCTCGGTCAGGCGCGCCGAAGCCTCGGCATTGGCCTTCTCGAAGAATAGCGAGGAACGCAGCGCCAGCTTCTCCATCGCCACCTCGATGATCGCGCGGTGCTGATCGCTCAGCCCGTCCCAGACCGCCTTGTTGCAGGCCAGGTGATCCGACGGCATCGAGTGGAAGCCCGGATAGGTCGCATGCTGGGCCAGGTCGAACAGGCCGATGGATTCGTCATTGGCCAGGCCCGAGTAATCCGTGCCCTCGATGATCCCGGTCTCCATCGCGGTGAAGACCTCGGTGAAATCCATCACGATCGGCGAGGCGCCGAGATTGGCGAAGATCTCGGTCTCCATCCCGGGGGGCGAGCGGAATTTCCAGTCCTTCAGATCCTCGGGCCCGGTGATCGGGGTGGAGGAGACCAGCGATTCCTGGCCATAGACCCACCAGCCGATCAGCTGCATGCCGAACTGGTTGTACAGCTCCTGCGCCTGCTCCATGCCGCCGCCGTAATACAGCCAGCTCAGCTGCTGATAGGGCGTGTCATAGCCGCCCATGATGTCGCCGACGAACTGGAAGGCCGCGTTCTTGCCGGTCTGGTAGGCGCCGCCGGTCATGTCGCAGTCGATGATCCCGTTGGCCGCCGCATCGAAGGTCTCCACGGTCGCGACCACGGAGGAGGCATAGAACATCTCGATATCGATGGCGCCGCCGGACATCGTCTCGACATCCTCGACGAATTCGGTCGCCAGCTTCCCCGAGGTCTGTTCGGGGTTGTAATGCGTCTGGATGCGCAGCGTCACCTCTTGCGCCTGGGCCGCTCCGGCCGCCAGCAGCACAAGCGCCGTGCTCCCGAGAATCCTGGACAGGGTCATGTATCTCTCCTCCCGTGCGGCGCGGGGCCGCCTGACTCTTTGGTCCGGCGGACCTCCTCGTCCGCCTGAATGGTATACCATTCGCCGAACACGCTAGCGCGGCGGCGCTCGACAATCAACTGTTTTTGGTATACCAAAACAAGGCCAGCGATCCCCGCCAGCACCGGGGAAGGAATGAAGACGTGGAAAAGACCGACAGGACATTGCCGGAAACCATCGCCGACCAGATCCGGCGCGACATCCTCAGGGGGCGGTTCGCGCCCGGGACGCCGTTGAAGGAACGCGAGACCGCGCTGGAAATGGATGTCTCGCGCACGCCGATGCGCGAGGCGATTCGCATCCTGGCCAAGGAAGGGCTGGTGATCCTGCGCCCGGCGCGCAGCCCGCTGATCGCCGATCCCTCGCTGGAGGAGATCGCCGATGCCATCGACGTGCTGCGCGCGCTGGAACTTTTGTCGGGGGAACTGGCCTGCCGCCGCGCCACCGATGCCGATCTCGACCGGATCGAGGCGATCCAGACCCGCATGGCCGACACCTATGACGCGCTCGACACGCTCGACCTCTTCGATATCGACATGAGCTTCCATACCGCCATCGTCGAGGCGGCGCATAATCCCGCGCTGCTGGGCACCTACCGCGCCTATCTCGAACGGCTGTGGCGCGCGCGCTATCTTTCCGCCAGCCAGAGGCGCAGCCGCGACCGCGTGCTGCGCCAGCATGGCGATATCGTGGCGGGGCTGCGCCGCCGCGATCCCGGCCGCGTCGCCACCGCGATGCGCGCCCATCTCGAGGCGCTGGAGGACAATATCCGCGCCAAATATGCCCAGGATCCCGGCGCCGCCGAGACCTGACATCCCTCACCCAGTTCATGACCATCCAAGGGAGGACCCTTCCATGAAACTATTGCGCTTCGGCCCCGCGGGCCGGGAACGGACCGGCCTGCTCGATGCCGCAGGCCAGGTGCGCGACCTGGGCGAACACGTCCCGGCGCTGGCCGGACAGGCCGTGTCCCTCGACGCGCTGGAGCGCCTGCGCGCCATCGATCCCGACAGCCTGCCCGTCGTGGCCGATCCCGGACGCATCGGATCCTGCCTGGCCTCGGTGCCGAATTTCTACTGCATCGGGCTGAACTACGCCAAGCATGCCGCCGAATCCGGCCTCGCCGTGCCCGCCCATCCGGTGGTGTTCAACAAGGCGACCTCCTGCCTCTCGGGGCCCGATGACGATGTCGTCATCCCCCGCGGCTCGGAGAAATCCGACTGGGAGGTGGAACTGGGCGTCATCATCGGCCGCGACACGCTCTATGTCTCCGAGGAAGACGCGCTGTCGCATGTGGCGGGCTATTGCACGATCAACGACCTCTCCGAGCGCACCTTCCAGATCGAGCGGTCGGGCCAGTGGGTCAAGGGCAAGTCGGCGCCCACTTTCGGCCCGATCGGGCCGTGGTTCGTCACCGCCGACGAGGTGCCCGATCCGCAGGCGCTGCGCGTGACGCTGGACCTCAACGGCACCCGCGTCCAGGACGAGACCACCGCCGACATGATCTTCTCGGTCGCGCAGATCGTCTCGCACCTGTCGCAATTCATGAAGCTGGTGCCGGGCGACATCATCTCCACCGGCACGCCCTCGGGCGTCGGCATGGGCATGTCGCCCCAGCGGTTCCTGAAACCCGGCGACGTGATGGAGATCGAGGTCCAGGGCCTCGGCCGCCAGCGCCAGACCGCCGTGGCCTCGGCCTGATCCGCGGCGGGGGCCATCGCGGCCCCCGCCCCTTCCCTCAGCCGTTGATCGCCGCGAAGGCGGCATCGAACCGCCCCTCGGCCTCGGCATCGCGCTGGAACCGCACGCGGGAGACCAGCACCTCGTCGGGCACCTCCGCCGCGCCCAGCATCCCCATCACCTCCGCCGTGAACGCCTCCAGCGGCATCGCCGCCGCCACCTGCGACTGGCCCGGCGTCAGCTCCGTCGCCACCAGCGGCGGCGCGATCTCGTGCACCGCGACCGATGTCCCGCGCAGCTGGTGGCGCAGCGACTGCGTCCAGGAATGGATCGCCGCCTTGGTCGCGGAATAGACCGGGTTGCCCGCCTTCGGCACGAAGGCCAGCCCCGAGGAGACCGTGACCAGCGCCGCCTGCGGACGGCTCCGCAGATGCGGCAGCAGCGCCGCCGCCAGCCGGATCGGCGCCGTCAGGTTGGTCTCGATGGTGCGCAGCGCCACGTCCAGCGCGACCGGATCGGCGGTGTAATCCTCCGCCTCCATGATCCCGGCATTCAGGATGACGGCGTCCAGGTCGGGGTGATCCGCCAGAAGCTGCGCGGGAAACGCCGCCAGCGCCGCGGCATCGGTGACATCCAGCACATGGCCCGCCATCCCGGGATTGGCCTCCAGCGTCTCCGCCAGGCTGGCAGGCTTGCGCCCGGTGATGACGATGCGATTGCCCGCCGCCTGCAGCGCCTCGGCCAGCGCCCGGCCGATCCCGGAATTGCCGCCGGTGATGAGGATCTTGCGATCGGTGAAGGTCATGACAGGGTCCTTTCTCTGACTGGTCCCTAGATGACGCCCATGCTATCCTGTGGAAAGAAGGCACCAGAAAGATTTATACTTACCGAAAAGAGAGCATGGGCCATGCCCGATCCCGACCTGCGCCGAGAGCTGCGCGCGCTGCCCGAAACCGACCCCGCCATCGACCGGCTGGTGGAGCAGATCATCGGCCGCGTCGCCGACAAGTGGACGATGCTGCTGATCGAGATCCTGACAGAACATGACTGCTGCCGCTTCGGCGAACTGGCGCGTCTCTGCCCGGGGATCAGCCAGAAGATGCTGACCCAGACGCTGCGCGCGCTGGAATGCGACGGGCTGGTGACGCGCACGGTCTACCCGGTCGTGCCGCCGCGCGTCGAATACCGCCTGACCGATCTGGGGCTGGGGCTGGCCAAGGCCTTCTGCGGCGTCTGGCTCTGGGCCGAGGCCAACCGGGAGCGGATCGAGGCCGCTCGCGCCGCCTATGCCGCCGGGCGCGATCCGGTCACGCCGCCAGGATCGTGACCGGCACGCCCTTGTAGGCCGGGGTCTGGCTGCGCTCCTCGTGATAGTCCAGCGGCACCAGCGGGTTCAGCTCGGGATAATACCCCGCCACGCAGGCCCCCGGCAGGTCATAGCCCACCAGCCGCAGCCCCGCGACCTCGCGGCGGATCCCGTCCTGCAGCGCGGTGCGCAGCGTCACGCGCTGCCCCTCCGCCAGGCCCAGCCGCGCCATTTCCGCGGGCGAGATCAGCACGATGTCGCGCCCGCCCTCCAGCCCGCGCAGCCGGTCGGAAAACCCGTAGATCGTCGTGTTGAACTGGTCGTTGGAGCGCAGCGTGATCAGCGTCATCTCCGCCCCTTCCGGCGCCTGCCCCAGTGCCGACAGCCCCGGCGGCACGGTGAATTCCGCGCGCCCGCTTTCCGTCTTCCACACCCTCTCGCGCGCGGGATTGCCGCGATAGAACCCGCCCGGCTGATGCAGCCGTTCGTTGAACCGCGCGAAATCCTCCGGGAAGGTCGCCTCGATCAGGTCGCGGATGCGGTCGTAATTCGCCACCCATTCGGCCCAGGGCATGCGCGGATCGGCAGGCAGCGTCGCCGCCGCGATCCCCGCCACGATCGCCACCTCCGAACGCACCTGCTCCGAGGGCGGCGAGGCCTGCCCGATCGAGCCGTAGATATGGCTGAACGTGTCCTCCATGGAACTCGCCTGCGGGCCGGTCGCCTGGATGTCCTCGTCGGTGCGGCCGAGGCAGGGCAGGATCCACGACACCTGCCCCGGGAACAGATGCGACCGGTTGGGCTTGGTCGCGACATGCACGCTCAGCCGCAGGCCCGGCCAGGCCGCCTCCACCCTTTCCCGGTCGGGCAGCGCGCGCAACAGGTTGCCCCCCAGCGACAGGACCGCATCGACCCGCCCCTCCAGAAGCCCCTGCATGGCATGGACCGCGTTCATTCCCTCCGCCTCGGGCGGCGTGATGCCGAACAGCGCGCGCAGCCGGTCGGCGGGCATATGGGCGGATTTCTCGCCCACCCCCACCGTGCGCTGGCCCTGCACGTTGGAATGGCCCCTGACCGGCGAGATCCCGGTGCCGGGCCGCCCGATATTGCCGCGCATCAGCAGCAGATTGACCAGCATCCCGAGATTCAGCCAGCCATGCACATGCTGGGTCAGCCCCATGCCGTAGATGCCGATCACCCGCTCGGCGCCCATGTAAACCTCGGCCGCGGTCTCGATCATCGCCCGGCTCAGGCCCGAGGCCGCCTCGATCTCGGCCCAGCCGAAGGCCTCCACCGCGCGGCGCGTCTCCTCGAAGCCGGTCGTATGCGCCGACAGGAACCCCGCATCCAGGACCTCGCCCGGCCGCGCCGCCTCCGCCGCCAGCACGCATTTCATCATCCCCGCCATCACCGCGACATCGCCGCCGGGGCGCAGCTGGAAGTAATGTTCCGAGATCTGCGTGGCGCGGTTGGTCGCCATCTGCAAGGCGTCCTGCGGATTGACGAACTCGATCAGCCCGCGTTCGCGCAGCGGGTTGAAGGTCACGACGCGGCAGCCGCGCTTGACCGCCTCCTGCAGCACATGCAGGAATCGCGGGCTGTTCGACCCGGTATTCTGCCCGAAGAAGAAGATCGCGTCGCAGGTCTCGAAATCCTCCAGCGTGCAGGTGCCCACCGGCGTGCCGATGGTCTGAAGCAGGTTCACGCTGGTCGTCTCGTGGCACATGTTCGAGGATTGCGGCAGGTTCTGATGGCCCATCGCCCGCGCGAACAGCGCATAGAGGTAAGCCGCTTCCAGCCCGGCATGGCCCGAGGCATAGAAGACCGCGCGCTCGGGCGGCATCGCGGCCAGCTCGCGGCCGATCTCGGCAAAGGCCTCCTCCCAGCCGCCCTGCTCGTAATGGCCGCTGACCGGGTTGTAGCGCATCGGATGGGTCAGCCGCCCCGCCCCTTCCAGGTCGTGATCGTGCCAGCCGCGCAGATCCTCGACCGAATGGGCTGCGAAGAAATCCGGATCGGCCCGTTTCGGCGTCAGCTCCCACAGGGTCGCCTTGGCGCCGTTCTCGCAGAATTCGAACCGGTGCGGCTTCGCGGGCTTGGCCCAGGCGCAGGAGGAACACATCACGCCCTTGGGACGGTTCAGCGAGGCCAGCACCTTCAGCGCCATGGGGCGGCTGCGCTCCTCGCCGAAAATCCGCGCCACGCCGCGCAACGACCCCCAGCCCCCCGTCGGATGATCGTATTCCGGCGTGCCCGGATCATGGCCTTCTGGATCATGTCCAGGCATGGGCGGCTCCTGCGTGCTGCGATCCACCATCGCGCGTCCTCCGGCTGTTCCGACTGAGGAAACGCGACCCCGCGGGATAGGTTCCGGCGGCGCTTTTCTCGGCCTCTAGACCATTAAGCGCCGGTCCGTACGCACCGCGTCATGTCCGGTAATGACTAACCCGCGGGCAGTTCTCGCAATTCGCGCCATCCGGCTTGCCAGCCCGGCGCTTGTGGGCAGAATATCCCCGCAGCCAAGAGGGAGGGGAGGCCCTTGAGCACGCGATGAGCAAGAAAGCGCTCCACCCGGTCGCGCCGCTGGCCCGGCTGGCACAGCGGGCGGTCGGCACCGATCCCGAGGGGCTGATGCGGCAGGCAGGCCTGTCGGCGGCGGTGCTGGACCCCGGCCATCCGGGACTGCCCGCCCCCGCCTGGATCAAGGTCTTCGCCGCGCTTGCCGCGCTGGAGCCCGCGCCGGACCTGCCGCTGCGCCTCGCCGCCGAACTGGCCGACCGCTCCGCCGGGGCCCCCGCCCGGGCCTTTGCCGCCAGCCCCGACATCGCCACCGGCCTGGCGCGGCTGGCGCTTTTCCGGCCGCTATCGGCACCGCTGCGCCTCGGCACGACCCCCCTGCCCGGCGGCGGAACCGGGCTGGTCGCGGCGATGAGCGAAGCCGACCTGCCCCCGGTCCCGCCCCTTCTGGTCTTCGCGCTGGCCCATGCGACCGGGCTCTGCCGCCGCCATGGCGGCACGCTGCCGGTGGCAAGCGCGGCGATCCTTCCGGGCCCCGCCCCCCTGCGCGAGGCGGCGTCGGACTGGTTCGGCTGCCCGGTCGCGCCCGGCCCCGCCGCGCGCATCGACCTGCCTGCCGCCGAGACCGCGCGCCCGCTGACCGGCACCACCGGCGCGGCGTGGCACGATCTGGAAGAACGGCTGCGCCGCCGCCTGGCCGAGGCCCTGCCCGCCGCGGCGCTGTCGGGACGGGTCGGCCGGGCGCTGGTGGAATTGCTGCCGGGCGGCCGGGCGGGGGCGGATGATGTCTGCCAGGCCCTCGGGCTCAGCCGCCGCAGCCTGCAGCGCCACCTGCAGGAGGAAGGCGAAAGCTTCCGCGCCGTGCTGGACCGCACCCGCCGCACCCTGGCGCTGCATTACCTGCGCGAGGGCGCGCTTTCGGCGGCCGAGATCGGCACGCTTCTGGCCTATCGCGATCCCAACAGCTTCTACCGCGCCTTCTTCGGCTGGACCGGCATGACCCCGGGCGAGGCCCGCCAGAGGCTGGCCGTGGTCTCAGCCCCGCCGGGCCGCGGCCAGCTCGGCCTCGGTGTCGATGTCGCGTAGCCGCGCCGGCGGAAGGATCACCAGCCGCTGCGGCGGCAGCGACCGCAGCAGCGCGCGCGCCCCGGCATCGCCCTTGGCCTCCAGAAGCTGCGGCAGCAGCGCCGCGCAGAACCCGGCCGGCGGCATGCGGCGGCGCCCGTCCGAGG
>NZ_JACVXA010000023.1 GCF_014903745.1 Mangrovicoccus algicola
GCGGCGGCGGGCCTGGCCGGGATCGCGGCCGGGGCGGCGGCGATCCTGTGGGGGCAGGGGCTGATGGCGGGCTTCGCCGCCCTGGCCGGGCTGATGCTGGGCGCGGCGCTGATGCTGCCTTTCCTTCTGTCGCGGCTCCTGCGCCTGGCCGAGAGGACCGCGCGAGGCGCGCTGGCGCAATGGCTCTGGGCGGATGCGCGCCAGCAGCTGCCCGGCCTGTCGCTGGCCTTGATGGCGCTGCTGCTGGCACTGGCGGCCAATATCGGCGTCTCCACCATGGTGTCGAGCTTCCGCGCAAGCTTCGACATCTGGCTCGAGCGGCGCATCTCGGCCGATCTCTACGTCTCCTTCGACAGCGAGGCGCAGGCCGCCGGGATCCTGCCGGGGATCGGCGCGACCGCCATCCTGCCGCAGATGCGCGCCGAGGCGGATCTGGGCGGCGACCCCGGACAGGTGCAGGCGCTGGCGGATGATCCCCTCTACCGCGCGGACTGGCCTGTCCTGGCGACGGTTCCGGACATGTGGGACCGTCTGGCGGCGGGCGAAGGCGTGCTGATCAACGAGCAATGGGCCCGCCGCGCGGATCTGGGACCGGGCGACACGGCGTCGATCGACGGGACCGGCTACCGGGTGCTGGGGGTCTATCCCGATTACGGCAATCCGCGGCCGCAGGCCATGGTCGCGCCCGATGCCTTCCGCCGCGCCTTTCCCGGAACGCCGGAGACACGCTTCGCCCTGCGCCTCGACGGCGACGGCGACGGGGCGGCGGAGGCGGCGCGGCTGGTCGACCGCGCCGGGCTGCGCCCCGACCAGGTGACGGATCAGGCCGCGTTGAAGGCGGACTCGCAGCGGGTGTTCGAGCGCACCTTCGCCGCCACCGGGGCGCTGAACATCCTGACCCTGGCGGTCGCGGGGCTGGCGATCTTCACCGCGCTGCTGACGCTGCAGGCGCTGCGGCTGCCGCAGGTCGCGCCGCTCTGGGCGATGGGGCTGACGCGCGCCCGGCTGGCCGCGCTGGATCTCGCGCGGGCGGCGATCCTGGCCGGGGGCACGGCGCTGGTCGCGCTGCCTGTGGGGCTGGTGCTGGCCTGGGTCCTCCTGGCGGTGGTCAATGTCGCCGCCTTCGGCTGGCGGCTGCCGCTGCTGTTCTTTCCGGGCGACTGGCTGCGGCTGGGCGTGGCGGCGGCGGCGGCGGCGATCGCCGCGGCCGCGCTCCCGGCGCTGCGGCTGGCGCGGATCTCGCCTGCGCGCCTGCTGAGGGTGTTCGCCGATGCCCGCTGAACTTGCCCGCCGCCGCGTCCTGGCGCTGCTGGCCGCCTCTGCCGCCACCCCGGTCCGGGGCCAGGGCTTCGCCGGGCTGGGGCAGGAGGCCGGGGGCTTCGCGATGCCGCGCCCGGATCCGGCGTTCCGCTTTCCCCGCGATCACGGACCGCATCCGCAATTCCGCATCGAATGGTGGTACGTCACCGCCAATCTGAAGACCGCCGCGGGCGCGGATCGCGGGATCCAGTGGACGCTGTTCCGGTCTGCCCTGGCCCCGCAGGAGCGTCCCGGCTGGGCCTCGCCGCAGATCTGGTTCGCCCATGCCGCCATGACCGGCCCCGAGGCGCATCTGGTGGCCGAACGCCGGGCCCGCGGCGGGATCGGCCAGGCGGGCGTGACGCCTGCGCCCTTCGCCGCCTGGATCGATGACTGGCAGATGACCGGACATCCGGGCGCCGATGCGCTGGACCGGCTGTCGCTGCGGGCCGCCGGGCGGGACTGGTCCTATGAGCTGTCGCTGGCCGCCGCCGGCCCGCTGGTCCTGCACGGGCAGGGCGGCTATTCGCTTAAGCATCCGCGCGGACAGGCCAGCTATTACTATTCCCAGCCCGGCTACCGCGTGACCGGGCGCCTCGGCTGGCCCGGCGGCGCGGAGGAGGTCACGGGCCTGGCCTGGCTGGACCGCGAATGGTCCTCCCAGCCGCTCGATGCGGATCAGACCGGCTGGGACTGGTTCTCGCTGCATCTCGACGGCGGCGACAGGCTGATGGTCTACCGGCTGCGCGATGGCGGGGCAGGCCATGTGCCGGGGACCTGGATCTCGCCGGATGGCCGGGCCGAGGCGATCGCCGACGGCGCCATCGAACTGGCCCCCCTGGACTGGACCCGGATCGGGGAACGGCGGCTGCCGACCTCCTGGCGGATCCGCATTCCCTCGCGCGGGCTGCAGATCGAGACCCGCCCCGTCAACGCCCATGCCTGGATGGGGACCGGCATCCCCTATTGGGAAGGCCCGGTGCGCGTCACCGGCAGCCGCAGCGGCATCGGCTACCTGGAGATGACCGGCCATGACTGATCTTGCCCGCCTGTGGGACACGGCCTGGGGACTGCTGGAGGCGGCGCTGTCGGACCGCGCCGCGCCCGCGCGGCTGCCGGTGCTGGCCACGGCCGGGCTTGAGGGCGGCGCCTCGGCGCGGGTCGTGGTGCTGCGCGGGGCGGACCGGGCGGCGCGGCGGCTGGAAATCCATGCAGATGCCGCAAGCCTCAAGGCGGCGGAACTGGCGCGCGATCCGGCCGCGACGCTGCTGGTCTGGGATCCCGCGCGGCAGATGCAGCTGCGGCTGCAGGTGCGGGTCGGGCTCTTGGCGGGGGATCCCGGGCGCTGGCAGGCCGTGCCGGAACTGGCGCGCGCCGCCTATGGCGGAACCCCGCCGCCCGGAACGCCGCTGGCCGATCCCGCCGACTGGCATGCCGATCCGGTCATCACCCGGCATCTGGCGCTGATCTGCGATCTGCAGGCGCTGGAGATCCTTCATCTGGAGGCGCAGCCGCATCGGCGCGCGCTGTTCCGGGCCGAAACCGGCTGGCAGGGGGGCTGGATCGCCCCCTGACCGCCCGGCGTAGCGTCATCTTAACCATGCGCGCCCTAGCAAGGGACGTGGTCAGGGCCGACTCGGGGCTTGCCGGGCGGCAGACGGTTTCCGCGTATCCAGAAGGACGTGCCATGGCAGAGATTTCCCATATTCCCGGTGCGATTGCGCCCGGCTTCGCCCATCGCTGGGACAGCGTTCCCGAATATGTCCTGGGGCTCTCCTGGGAACTCTGCGAGGGACGGGGCCTTTCGGCGATTCTCGAACATCACGACGCGGCCGCCATTTCGCGCAGCCCGGCACGGGTTCTGTCGGGGGCCCGCGCCATCCTGGCGGAGGCGATGTCCGAACTGGCGGAATTTCCCGATCGCGAGATGCTGGGGGAGGATGTCATCTGGCACGACACCCCGCCGGGCAAGGATGTCGCGGCGGGCTTTCACGCCTCGCTGCGCGCCCATGGCCGGGCCACCCACCTGGGAGAAGGCCGCCATGGGGCCGCCACCGGCCGCCCTGGCACGGCCCGCGTGATGACGGATATGTGGTGCTCGCAGAACCGCATCCGCGATATCTGGACGGTCGCCGACAGCGCCGCGCTGGCGCATCAGCTCTGCGGCGGATCGCGGGCCATGGCCGAAAGGCTGATCGTGGCCGAGGGCGGGCCGGAGCGCTGCGTGGTGCCGCTCACGCCCGATACCGATCTGGAGGGGCCGTATTTCGGCCGCGGCAATCGCAGCGAGCCCGGGGCCGAGCTGGAGGATCTGCTGCGCGAACTGATGTCCGGCGGTTTCTCGGTCATTCCCGACCGCTATGACCGGGCCTGCGAACTGGCCTATCCCGGCGGCCTGTCCGAACAGGGCCATCGCGCCGCCGACCGGTTCTGGCTCGGATTGCGCTCCGCCTTTCCCGCGGCGGCCTTCCGCGTGGACCATGTCAGCGGCATGGAGGAAGAGGGCCAGATGCCCCGCGCCGCGCTGCGCTGGTCGCTTTACGGCAAGCATGACGGCCCGGGGCTGTTCGGGCCGGCAACCGGCTGCTTCGCCTATGTGATGGGGATCACCCATGCCGAATTCGGCCCGCGGGGCCTGCGCCGGGAATGGACCCTGATCGACGAGGTCGCCATCTGGAAACAGCTCCTGCTGGCCGCCGCCTGAAGGCACTTGGGGGAATGGCGCGCGCCCGGTCGATGGCACCGTCTCGCGCCGCGCCCCGACGCGGCGCCTCCCGGTGGGGCCGCGGTGCCGCATGTGGCGGAGCCCGCGATATCCGCAGGCCCCGCAGCGTCTCAGCCTCGGGCGTCGCGCGCCGCGGTCACTCCCACTCGATCGTGCCCGGCGGTTTCGAGGTGATGTCGTAGGTCACCCGGTTGATGCCCTTGACCTCGTTGATGATCCGCGTCGCGGTCTCGCCCAGGAAGTCGTGGCTGAACGGGTAGTAATCCGCCGTCATGCCGTCCACCGAGGTGACCGCGCGCAGCGCGCAGGCATAATCATAGGTGCGTCCGTCGCCCATCACGCCGACGGTTCGCACCGGAAGGATGGCCACGAAGGCCTGCCAGATCTCGTCATAAAGCCCGTGCTTGCGGATCTGGTCGATATAGACCGCATCCGCCTTGCGCAGGATCTCCAGCTTTTCGCGGGTGATCTCGCCGGGGCAGCGGATCGCCAGGCCCGGCCCGGGGAAGGGATGGCGGCCGATGAAGCTGTCGGGAAGGCCAAGCTCGCGGCCCAGGGCGCGGACCTCGTCCTTGAACAGCTCGCGCAGCGGTTCGACCAGTTTCAGCCCCATCTTCTCGGGCAGGCCGCCGACATTGTGGTGGCTCTTGATCGTCACCGAGGGCCCGCCGGAGAAGCTGACCGACTCGATCACGTCCGGATAGAGCGTCCCCTGGGCCAGGAACTCGGCGCCCTCGATCGTGTCGGCGTGTTTCTGGAACACGTCGATGAAAAGCCGGCCGATGATCTTGCGCTTGGTCTCCGGGTCGGACTGGCCGTCCAGCTCGCCCAGGAACAGATCGGCCTCGTCGGCATGGATCAGCGGGATGTTGTAATGGTCGCGGAACATCGCGACGACCTCGTCGGCCTCGTTCATCCGCAACAGCCCGTGATCGACGAAGACGCAGGTCAGCTGGTCGCCGATCGCCTCGTGGATCAGCACCGCCGCGACCGAGGAATCGACGCCGCCCGACAGGCCGCAGATCACGCGCTTGTCGCCCACCTGCTCGCGGATCTTGCGGATCGCCTCGTCGCGATAGGCCGCCATGGTCCAGTCGCCCGAGAAACCGGCGATCCTGACGAAATTCTCGTAGAGCGTCTTGCCGTTCGGGGTGTGGTGCACCTCGGGGTGGAACTGCACGGCATAGAAATGGCGGGTCTCGTCGGCGGTGATGGCGAAGGGCGCGCCCGGCGAGGTGGCATAGACCTCGAAGCCCGGCGCGATGCGCGCGACATGGTCGCCATGGCTCATCCAGACCTGTTCGCGGGGCGTGCCGTCCGGACCGGATTCGAGGAACAGCCCGTTGAAGATGTCCAGCGACTTGTCGGTCGGGGCGATCCAGGCGCGGCCGAATTCCGCGGTGCCATGGCCGGATTCGACCTTGCCGCCCAGCATCTCCATCATCACCTGCTGGCCGTAGCAGATGCCGAGGATCGGCACGCCGAGATCGAAGACGGAGGCGGGGGGGCGCGGCGACCCTTCGCGGGTCACGCTGTCGGGGCCGCCCGAGAAAACGACGGCTTTGGGCGAGAAGTCCTTCAGGAACGCGTCAGTGACGTTCTGATAGGGATGGATCTCGCAATAGACGTTCAGCTCCCGCAGGCGGCGCGCAATCAGCTGCGTCACCTGGCTGCCGAAGTCGATGATGAGGAGGCGATCATGGGCAATGGCTGTCATGACGCCTGATAGGCAGCCGCCGATGCGAGTTCAAGCCTCCGCGATGCGGGCGGGCCGCTGTTTTTGCACCTGGCCCCCGGATCGGGCGCTGCAGGGCAGCACCGGCGCGGCGGCAAGAATGGCGCGCGCCTCGCAGATCAGCGCGATCAGCACCTCCAGGTGGCGCGCGGCGCAGTAATCCGCCGCCCTGCTGCGGCGTGCCGCCTCGTGGTCCTGCTCAAGGCACAGAAGCCGGATCGCCGCCTGGCGCGGACCGGGCAGAACCGGGCTGCACAGCAGCCGGGGCAGCTGGGTTTCGCGACGATAGAGGCGGGCGCCGTGACGGGCCGCCTGCATCAGAAGGCGGGGGCGGTGCAGGGTTTCGAGCAGCGACATGACATCGTTCATTTCCGCGGGTCCTTCCACAAGGTTGTCCACAGAAATCTCGCTTGGCCCGACCCGGTGTTGCGTGCCGACCGTTCGGGCGAACGGTGAAGTCGAAAAGGTTTAGGCTTTAGAAACAATACCTAAGGGACCGTTCAATTTTAACCATCTTCTAACGGACGCCTCTGAGGGTTGAAATTGTATTAAATCCAGGCGCCGACCGGTTAACGCCCGGCGCCGCGAAGAAAAAGGAGACAGGGCGGATGAACGCGCTGCCGAAAATCGCCGCAGAACCACCGGGGACCGCGCTGCCCGTGGCCGTCATCCATTACCTCACCCATACCGAGCTGGGCCGCTCCATCCGCGAGATCGCGCGCCATGCCGGATGCCACGCCTCCACCATTTCCCGGCAGGTCCGCCGGTTCGAGAGCCGCCGCGACGATCCGCTGATCGACGAGGCGCTGGACCGGCTGGGACAGAAACATTTCGCCCGCTTCGCCCGGAGCCAGAGCGCAAAGGAGCCCGCAATCATGTCGGCACTGACGAGGATCAAGCTAGAAACAAGCGCGGACCTGAAACTGGAAGCCGCCTTTCCGCGGGTGCTGCGGCGCCTGGCCGAAAGCGGCGCGGTGCTGGCCGTGGCCAAGGACATGGAGCGCGCGGTCATCGTGCGCGACCTGCCCGGCGGCGCAAGCGCGCGCACCGCCGCCGTCGACCGCGCCGTGGCCGAGGCGATGGCCCTGAAGGACTGGATCGCCTGCCGCACGACGGGACGGATCTCGCGCTATGCGATCACACCGGCCGGGCGCGCCGCGCTGAAGCGGATGCTGGCCGAGGAGGAGCAGGACGGGTTTGCCGAGGCGATGGCCCCCTTCGGGGTCCGTCAGCGCGAGACGGAGCAAAGGGACATCTCCGTCGAAGGCGCGCGGGCGCAACGGGGGCGTTTCAACCTTGCGGAATCGCCGCTGGCGGTGCTGGGTCGGCGCCGCGACAAGGACGGGCAGCCCTTCCTGTCCAACGACCTGGTGGCGGCGGGAGAGCGGCTGCGCGAGGATTTCGAGCTGGCGCAGATGGGCCCCCGCGTGACCCAGAACTGGGAGTCCTTCCTGACCGGGGGGGAAAGACCGTCAGGCGGGCCGGGCGCGCAGGCGGGATTCGGACCGCAGGCGGCACGCGACCGGGTGCAGGCGGCGCTGCGCGACCTGGGGCCGGGGCTGGGCGATGTGGTGCTGCGATGCTGTTGCTATCTCGAGGGCATGGAAAGCTGCGAAAGGCGCCTGGGCTGGTCGGCGCGATCGGGCAAGGTCGTGCTGCGCATCGCCCTGCAGCGGCTCAAGCGCCATTACGAGGAAACGCATGGCAAGTTCGGACCGCTGATCGGCTGAGATGCCGGTTCCGCCATGGCAGCAGAAAGGGGCCCTGGAGGCCCCTTTTTTCATGGCTGCATGATGCAACCCTCAAAATCCGCCGCGGTTGCATCGCGCAACCGCCGACAAGGCTCAGGCCGCTTCGGTCTTTGCCTTCTCGAGATAGGCCAGCAGCGTCTCGGGGGAGGATTCGCCATAGGGGTCCTCGCCATGGTTGTCGCACAGGCCGGGTTCCTCGAACCAGGCTTCGACCACGCCATCCTTGACCACGGCGGCATAGCGCCAGGACCGCGCGCCGAAGCCCAGGTTGTCCTTGTTGACCAGCATGCCCATGCGACGCGTGAATTCGCCCGACCCGTCGGGGATCACCTTCACGTTCTCGATGCCCTGGGCTTCCTTCCACTTGTTCATGACGAAGCTGTCATTGACCGACATGCAGTAGATCTCGTCGATCCCCAGTTCCTGGAACTTGGCGAAATTGTTCTCGAAACCCGGCAGCTGGTAGGTGGAGCAGGTGGGGGTGAAGGCGCCCGGAAGGGAGAACAGGATGACCCGCTTGCCGGCGAAATAGTCGTCGGTGGTCATATCCTGCCAGCGGAACGGGTTCGGCCCGCCCACGGCCTCGTCGCGCACGCGGGTCCTGAAGGTGACTTTCGGCAGGGGGAGTCCGGCTTTCATCGGGATATTCCTTAACTCGTGAGCATCATATCTCTGGCCACGCGCTTTTGCCGCGACGCAGCGAGGTCACTTAGAACTGTTCCAAACCCCTGTGCAACCCGAAGCCGGAGGATCCCGGGACGAGAGGCGATATTTCCCGGCATTTCCCGAGGGTTTTGCTCAATATTCCAGCGCGCTGCCCGGACCGCGCCCGCGGCCGCAAGCCGGGGGCGGGCGGGATGCAGCCGTGATTCGGCCCGGGTCCCGCCTTGCGCGCCCCGTTGGCGCGCATCTGCCCTTGGCCGGTCGCGTCCGACGGGTATAAGTACCCTGCAGAACCTGGAGGCCCCCATGCGCGACCTGAAGATCCCCGGCGACCGGCACCCCGAAAAGGCGCATCGCAAGGACAATGCCCAGCCCAAGAAACCGGACTGGATCCGGGTGAAGGCGCCCGGCTCGGAAGGGTATCGCAAGACCAAGGCGATCATGGAGGAACATCGCCTGGTCACGGTCTGCCAGGAAGCCGCCTGTCCCAATGCCGGGGAATGCTGGAGCCAGGGCCACGCCACCATGATGATCATGGGCGATATCTGCACCCGCGGCTGCACCTTCTGCAATGTCGCCACCGGGCGGCCGGACAATCTGGACGTGTTCGAGCCGGGCCGCGTCGCCGATGCGGTGCAGAAACTGGGGCTGAACCATGTCGTGATCACCTCGGTCGACCGCGACGACCTGGAGGATGGCGGCGCCGCGCATTTTGCCCAGACGATCCGCGCGATCCGCCACCGCTCGCCCGCGACCACGATCGAGATCCTGACCCCGGATTTCCTGAAATGCGGGCCGGGCGCGCTGGAACAGATCGTGGCGGCGGGTCCTGACGTGTTCAATCACAACCTGGAAACCGTGCCCGGCCTCTATCCCGAGGTGCGTCCGGGCGCGCGCTATTTCCACTCGCTGCGGCTGCTGCAGCGGGTGAAAGAGCTGGATCCCTCGATGTTCACCAAGTCGGGCATCATGGTCGGGCTGGGCGAGGACAGGCAGGCCGTGCAGCAGGTCATGGACGACATGCGTGCCGCCGGGGTCGATTTCCTGACCATCGGCCAATACCTCCAGCCGACGCCCAAGCATCATGCCGTCGCCCGCTTCGTCACCCCCGAGGAATTCGCGAGCTACGAGAAGACCGCCTGGGGCAAGGGTTTCCTCATGGTCTCGGCCACGCCGCTGACGCGGTCCAGCTATCATGCCGGGGATGATTTCGCGCGGCTGCGCGAAAACCGCCTGCGCAAGCTGGGCAGGCTTCCCGCCTGACAGGAAAGCCCCGGCACGATGCGCTGCGTGCCGGGGCTTTCATGGGCGTCACGGGCCGGACCGGGCGCCCGGTCCGTCGCGGATCATTCGGCGCCGGGCGTGATGTACTTGGCGCTGTAATTCGCTTCGCCGATGCGCTCGATCAGGCTGATCTGCAGCTCCAGCCATTCCTTGTGGCCTTCCTCGTCCATCACGATATCCTCGAACAGGCGGCGGGTGCCGATATCGCTGACTTCGCGGGCCTGTTCCGAGGCGCGGGTGTAGAATTCGATCGCCTCGCCCTCGTCATCCATGTCCATCTTGAACATATCGACCAGCGATTCGGCCTTCACGGGCGACTTGTCGAATCCCAGATCGGGCGTGCCGCCGAGGAAGATGATGCGCTCGATGAAGCGGTCGGAATGGCCCAGCTCCTCGGTCATCTCCTCGCGCATCTTCTCGGCCAGCCGGTCCAGGCCCCAATCCTCCAGGACATGGGCGTGGAGCTGGTACTGATGCGCGGCGGTCATCTCCATCTGCAGGGCCTTCTGAAGATTCTCGATGGTCTGGGTGTTCGACATGCCGTCGGTCTCCTTTCGCTTTCGGGAGCAACGCGATCCGCGCCACGGGGTTCCGCACGCCGCCGCACTCAATCAGGGCGGGCCGCGATCTGCATTGATTCATCTCAACTTCGCCTGCCGGACCGGTCCCGTCACTCCCCGGCGGGCAGATTTGCCAGATAGGCGGCCACCGCGTCGCGATCCGCGGCGGGCAGGCGCGCGTAATTGTCGACGATATAGGCCATGTGGCCGCCCACCGAATCGAAATCCGGGGTGAAGCCCGATTCGAGGTAATAGGCGATATCCTCCTGCGACCAGTCCAGCCCGGCGGGGGTGATGTCCGGCACCCGGCCTTGCCCGCCCGCAATCTCGGCCCCGCTCAGCCAGCGGTTGCGATCCACCGCGCCCAGCGGATTGCGCGGGCTGTGGCATTCGCCGCAATGGCCCAGCACCTCCACCAGGTATCGCCCCGGCTCCGGCGCGTCGGCGATGACGGGGCCCTCGCGCAGGAACATCCGTTTCCAGATGGCCAGGCTCCGCCGATAGCTGAAGGGAAATCCGACCTCATGCGGCAGGCTTGCCGCCTCCGATGCGGGAAGCGTGTCCAGATAGGCCTTCAGATCGGCGATGTCGCCGGGCTGCATCCCGATATAGGAGGTATAGGGAAAGGCCGGGTAGTAGTGCCGCCCCTCGGGGGACACCCCCCGCGTCAGGGCCAGCGCCAGGTCCGCGGTGCTCCAGCCGCCGATGCCCGCCGCGGAAGGCGAGATGTTGGGCGCCAGGAAGGTCCCGAAATCCGAGGGAAACCGCATGCCCCCCGCCAGCACCAGCCGGGCCTCGCCCTCCGCCTCGGGGGCCGCGTGGCAGGACCCGCATCCCGCCGCCAGGTAGATCCGTTCGCCGCGCTGCGCATCCGGGACCGCCGATGCCAGCGCCTGCGCCATGTCGCGCGGAAGGCCCGGAGGGGCGGTGATCCAGAAAAACCCCGCCGCGGCCAGCACCGCCAGCACGGCCAGGGCCGCCGCTCCTCTGAGAAATCCCATCCGCTCGCTCCGCTGAAGTCACTGGCCATGGCCAGCCTAGGGCGGCGGCGGCACCGCGTTCAACGGTTTTCCGCCGCCGCGCGCGAACCCGGGGGGCGGCGCGGTCAGTCCAGGAAACGGACCTTTCCGATATAGGGCAGGTTGCGGTTTCTCTGGGCGAAATCGATGCCATAGCCGACGACGAATTCGTCGGGGATCTCGAAGCCGATCCAGCGCGCGGCGAAATCGACCTCGCGGCGGCTGGGCTTGTCCAGAAGCGCGATCGTCGCCAGCGACCGCGGATTGCGCGAGGCCAGCATGTTGGTGACGTGATGCAGCGTGAAGCCGGTATCGACCACGTCCTCCACCACCAGCACGTCGCGCCCCTCGATGCCGCTGCGCAGGTCTTTGAGGATGCGCACCTCGCGGCTTGATTCGGTCGCGTCCCCGTAGGAGGAGGCCTCGATGAAATCGACCTCGATGCCGATATCCAGCTCGCGCACCAGATCGGCGATGAAGATGAAGCTGCCGCGCAGCAATCCCACCATCACCAGCTTGTCCACGCCTGCATAGGTGGTCTCGATCTCGCGCGCCAGCGCCTCGATCCGCGCCGCGATGGCCTTGGCCGAGATCATCTGATCGATCACATAGGGTCTTTCCGGCATGACGCCCCCTTGAAACTTCCTCGTGATCGCTAGGATAACACTCTCCAGACAGGAAGTTCCACGAGACCGATGCCCAAGCACCACGAGACCCGCCAGCTGCCCTATTCCGCCGATGACATGTATGCGCTGGTGGCGGATGTCGGGTCGTACCCGCAATTCCTGCCCTGGTGCGCCGCGGCGCGCATCCGCTCGCGCGAGGACAGGGGCGACCACGAGGTGATGGAGGCGGATCTTGTGATTTCCTTCAAGGTCTTCCGCGAGAAATTCGGCTCGCGCGTGACGCTCTGGCCCGAAAAGCGGCGGATCGACACGGAATATATCGACGGACCGTTCCGCTACATGACCTCGACCTGGAGCTTCGCGGACCGGCCCGGGGGCGGCTGCACGGTCGAGTTCTCGACCGATTTCGAATTCCGCAACCGGATGCTTCAGGGCGTGATCGGGGTGGTGTTCAACGAGGCGATGCAGCGCATCGTCCGTGCCTTCGAGGACCGGGCCAGGAAGATCTACGGCTGAGGCGGCGGCGCGGCGGTTGCAGGTTGCAACCCGCCACTGCCCCGGTTGCAATCCGCAAGCGAAGGTCGGCGCTCAGGGGCTGGAAAGCCGGGCGATCAGCAGATCCAGCGCATGCGCCACGGTGGCGGCGCGCACCGCCGCACGGCCGATCGCACCGAACTCCATCGTTTCCGCATGGGTGGGGCGCCCTGTCTGGGCGAGGCCGAAACAGACGCGGCCCTCGGGCTTGTGCTCCGATCCGCCGGGGCCGGCGATGCCGGTGACGGCGACGGCCAGATCCGCGGCCGACCGGTTCAGCGCCCCTTCGGCCATCTCCCGCGCGACGGCCTCCGACACCGCGCCCACCGCCTGGATCGTGCGCGGATGGACGGCCAGCATCTCGGCCTTGGCCGCATTGGTATAGGTGACGAAGCCGCGATCGAAGATCGCCGAACTGCCTGCCACCTCGGTGATCGCCCCGGCGATCAGCCCGGCGGTGCAGCTTTCGGCAGTGGCGATCATCACGCCGCGGGCGCGCGCCAGCTCCAGAAGCCGCGCGGCGCTCATGCGCCCAGAACCCCGTGGGCCAGCCCCGCGGCAAGCGCCACGGCGACGGCCGCCATCAGCCCCGCGATCACGTCATCGATCATCACCCAATGGGGCGCGTCCTTGCGGTCGGCCCAGCCGACCGGGCCGGGTTTCCAGATGTCGAACAGCCGGAACATCACGAAGGCGCCGACCCAGCCGGGCCAGGGGAACAGCCAGGGATCGACCCCGGCATGGCTGAGCCCCAGCGACAGCGGCCACATCGCCACCCACTGCCCGGCCACCTCGTCGATGACGATCTCGGACGCATCCTTCCGCCCGGTGGCGGCGCGTTCCGCCCGGCAGGCCCAGATCCCTGCGGCGAAGACCGCGGCCGTGGCCAGCAGTAGCAAGGTGAAACCACCGATCCCGTGCAGCAGGTAGCCCAACGGGACCGCCGCCGCAGACCCCCAAGTGCCGGGGGCGGGGCGCAGCAGTCCGATGCCGCCGAACGTGCCGACCAGCCGCGAGGGTCTCATCGTGCAACCAGAAGGCAGCTGGCCATGGCGGCGATGCCTTCCTCGCGCCCGGTGAATCCCAGCTGTTCCGAGGTCGTGGCCTTGACGCTGATCCGGGCCGGCTCGATGCCGGTGATCTCCGCCAGTTCCGCGCGCATCGCTTCCGCATGGGGTCCGATCTTCGGCCTTTCGCAGATCAGCGTGCAGTCGATATTGGCGATGGCATAGCCGCGTTCGCCGGCCAGCTCGGCCGCGTGGCGCAGGAAGATGGCGCTTGCCGCGCCCTTCCATTGCGGGTCCGATGGCGGGAAATGGCGGCCGATATCGCCCTCGGCCAGGGCGCCGTAGATCGCGTCGGTGATCGCATGCATGCCGACATCGGCATCGGAATGGCCCTTCAGCGCCCGGTCGTGGGGCACGCGAATGCCGCAGAGCATCACGTGATCGCCGGGGGCGAAGGCATGCACGTCATAGCCGGTGCCGGTGCGGATATCCATGATCTGGTCGTCCCGTCTGTGCCTCCGCAGGATCGCCGCGGCACGGGCGAAATCCGGCGGATGGGTGATCTTCAGATTGTCGTCATCCCCCTCGACGATCGCCACGTCAAGCCCGTGCGCCCGCGCCACCTCGACATCATCCGCGGCCGGGGGGCCGCTCCAGCCTGCATGCGCGGCCCGGATCCGGTCCAGGGCGAACCCCTGCGGCGTCTGCGCGCGCCACAGTCCCGCGCGGTCCTGCAGGCCCGAAACCAGCCCCTGCGATCCGCGCCACAGCGCATCGGTGACGGGCAGGGCGGGGGCCG
Source organism: Mangrovicoccus algicola (assembly GCF_014903745.1). Taxonomy (GTDB): domain Bacteria; phylum Pseudomonadota; class Alphaproteobacteria; order Rhodobacterales; family Rhodobacteraceae; genus Mangrovicoccus; species Mangrovicoccus algicola. The sequence goes on from NZ_JACVXA010000023.1 coordinate 14,003, forward strand.
CCCCCGCATGGTTGCAAAGCGCAACCAGCACGCGGTCGATCACTTCCGGCGACACAAGCGGCCGCGCCGCGTCGTGGATCAGCACCTGGCTGGTGCCCTCCGGCACCGCATCCAGCCCCGCCCGCACCGAGGCGGCCCGGCTGGCGCCGCCATCGACGAGGATCGTCCCCGGGGGCAGGGGCAGCCGGGACAGGGGGCCCGGGCGGTCGGCAGGATGCACCACCAGGACCACCGCCTGCACCGCCGGGTGCGCGCGCAGGGCGCGCAGCGTGTGCAGAACCACGGGTTCGCCTTCAAGAAGCTGATATTGCTTGGCTATATCGCCGCCTGCGCGGGTGCCGCGGCCGGCCGCGACGATCAGGGCTGTGACGGACATGGCTTGTCTCCTTCGTCGCGCGTGCTTAGACCGCGCGGGCGATGCTGACAATCCGTGCAGCTCGCCGGGGAAAACAGCACATTATTTGTGCGAAAGGCGTTTTTCCGGTCCTTCTGCGCCGCGAGCGATTGCACAGCTTTTCGTCGGCGTTTAGTTCCGAAGCAGACCTGCGCAAGGATTGGGCAATTGACTAAACAGCTGGCGACAGCCGATGCGCCGATGATCGCGCTGGCCCCGATGGCGGGGATCACCGACCTGCCGTTCCGGCAGCTTGTCTCGCGCTTCGGGGCGGATCTGGTCACCAGCGAGATGGTGGCCAGCCAGGAGATCGTCCAGGCCAAGCCCGAGATGCGCGACCGTGCCGAACTGGGGCTGGACCAGGGCGGGAGCGCCGTGCAGCTGGCCGGGCGCGATCCGCACTGGATGGCGGAGGCCGCGCGGCTGGTCGCGGGGCAGGGCGCACAGGTCATCGACATCAACATGGGCTGTCCGGCCAAGAAGGTGGTGGGCGGCCTGTCGGGATCCGCGCTGATGCGCGACCTCGACCTGGCGCTGCGGCTGATCGAGGCGGTGGCCGGGGCGGTCGATGTGCCGGTCACGCTGAAGACCCGGCTGGGCTGGGATTCCGACACGATGAACGCGCCCGATCTGGCGCGGCGCGCCGAATCCGCGGGGGTGCAGCGCATCGTCATCCATGGCCGCACGCGCTGCCAGTTCTACAAGGGCCGCGCCGACTGGGCCGCGATCCGCGAGGTCGTGGAGGCCGTGTCCGTGCCGGTGATCGCCAATGGCGACATCACCGATGCCGAAAGCGCGACCGAGGCGCTGCGCCTGTCGGGCGCGGCGGGGGTGATGATCGGGCGCGGCGCCTATGGGCGGCCATGGTTGCTGTCTGCAATCGGTCACGCCCTCGCAGGCTGGCCCGCCCCCGCGATCCCGCGGGGCCCGGCGCTGGCGGCGATGGTTGCAGATCACCACCGCGCGATCCTCGATTTCTACGGCACCGAGCTGGGGCTGCGCATCGCGCGCAAGCACCTGGGCTGGTACATGGATGCGGCCGGGACCTCGCCCGCGCTGCGCCGCGCCGTGCTGACTTCCCGCGCGCCGCAGGAGGTGCACCGCCTCCTGGAGCGCGCGATTCTCGAACCGGAGGCTCTTGCCGCATGACCGCGGACTGGACCGAACAGCTCTGGGCCTCGCTGCCCATTCCCGCCTTTCTGCTCAATGCCGACGACACGATCGCGGACATAACGCCCACGGCCGAGGCGTTCCTGAACATGTCCGACAAGGCGCTGATCGGCTTCCCGATCTGGGACAAGCTGATGATCGACGCGCCGCTGGAGGAATCCTTCGCCCGCGTCCGCCGCGACCAGTCGGGGCTGTTCATCAACAATGTCGATGTCGGCGGCGGCAACCGCCCGCCCGTGCAGTGCAACATCCAGATCGGTCCGCTGATCGACACGCCGGACATGGTCCTGGTCCTGCTGGAGCCGCGCCAGATCGCCGACCGGATGGAAAGCGCGCATGCGGTGAAATCGGCGGCGAAATCCGCCATCGGCATGGCCGAGATGCTGGCCCACGAGATCAAGAACCCGCTGGCGGGCATCACCGGGGCGGCGCAGCTGCTGAGCATGAACCTGTCGGGCGAGGATCAGGAGATGACCGACCTGATCGTGGCCGAGACGCGGCGCATCACCAAGCTCCTGGAACAGGTGGAGCAGTTCGGCAACCTGCGCCCGCCGGAGCTGCGCGCGATCAACGTGCATGACCTGCTGGACCGGGCGCGGCGCTCCTCCGTGGTGGGGTTCGCGGCGCATATGCGCATCATCGAGGAATACGACCCCTCGCTGCCCTCGACCTTCGTCGACGGCGACCAGATGCTGCAGGTGTTCCTCAACCTGCTGAAGAATGCCGCCGAGGCCTCCGAGGGGGCGGGAACGATCCGCATCCGCACCTTCTACGAGCTGAGCCTCAGGCTGCGGCGCACCGACGGATCGGGTGCCGCGCTGCCGCTGCAGGTGGAAATCATCGATGACGGTCCGGGGCTGAAGCCCGAGATCGCCGACGCGATCTTCGATCCTTTCGTCTCGGGCCGCGAGAACGGCACGGGGCTGGGGCTTGCGCTGGTGTCGAAGATCGTCTCAGAACATGGCGGGTGGATCGGGGTGGAAAGCGTGCCGGGCCGCACGGTGTTCCGCATCTCCCTGCCCGTGGCGCCCAAGAATACGGAGAATGACTGATGGACGGGACCGTACTAGTTGCAGATGACGACCGCACGATCCGCACGGTGCTGACCCAGGCGCTGACGCGCGCCGGCTGCAAGGTCCACGCGACCTCGTCACTGATGACGCTCCTGCGCTGGGTCGAGGAGGGCAAGGGCGACCTGGTGATCTCGGACGTGATGATGCCCGACGGAAACGGGCTGGATGCGCTGCCCAAGATCGCCGAATACCGCCCCGGGCTGCCGGTCATCGTGATCTCGGCGCAGAACACGATCATGACGGCGATCCAGGCGGCCGAGGCGGATGCCTTCGACTACCTGCCCAAGCCCTTCGACCTGCCCGACCTGATGAAACGGGCAGGCAAGGCGCTGGAGGTCAAGCGCCGCGCGCCGCAGCCGCGCAAGGAATCCGAGCAGGCCACCGGCGATCTGCCGCTGGTCGGGCGCACGCCGGGGATGCAGGCGCTCTACCGCCTGGTCGCGCGGGTGATGAATTCGGAACTGCCGGTGCTGATCACCGGCGAATCCGGAACCGGCAAATCGCTGATCGCGCGGGCCATCCACGATTTCTCGGACCGCCGCACCATGCCCTTCGTGGTGGTCTCGGCCTCTGACCTTGCGACGATGGACGGGCCGGCCCAGATCATCGCCCGCGCCCGCGGCGGGTCGATCCTGTTCGACGAGGTGGGCGATTTCGACGACGAGGCGCAGGCGCGCATCGTGCGGATGCTGGACGGGTTCGGCGATCCGGCGCCGCGGGTGCTGGCCTCCTCGCAGGGGGACCTGGCCTCGAAGATGGACGAGGGCCGGTTCCGCCAGGACCTGTTCTACCGCCTGGGCGGCGTCACGATCGCCGTGCCCTCGCTGCGCGAGCGGGTGGACGACATCCCGCTTCTGGCCGAGCATTTCCTGGGCCGGTCGGAACGCGATGGCGGGCCGGTGCGCCGCTTCACCAATGACGCGATGGAGATGATCCGCGCCTATAGCTGGCCGGGCAATGTGCGGCAGCTGGAAAACACCATCCGCCGCCTGGTCATCACCGCGGGCGAGGAAGAGATCACCCGCGCCGAGGTCGACCAGATCCTGGGCAACCAGCCCGCGATGGAACCCCTGTCGGGACGCGGCGACGGCGAGAAGCTCTCGGCCTCGGTGGGCAAGCATCTGCGGCGCTATTTCGACCTGCATGGCGGGGTGCTGCCGCCGCCGGGCCTGTATCAGCGGATCCTGCGCGAGGTGGAACTGCCGCTGATCGAGATCGCGCTGGATGCCACGGGCGGCAACCAGGCCAAATGTGCCGATCTTCTGGGGATCAACCGCAATACCTTGCGTAAAAAGATCACCGATCTCGATATTCGGGTGACACGCCGCCGTAAATTGATGTAAACCTGCCACAGCGTGGCGCGAATGCCGCAGAAGACGGAATCGCGCCCGGTGGGTTTCGGGTGAACTGATGCGAGCCAATCTGGGCCAGTCGGCCTGGCGTGAATTCTTTCTCCGCCTGGAGCGGGGCCGCATGTCCAATGCCGCGACTCTGGGGCTGGTGCTTCTGGGTCCGGTGATGACGGTGGCCACCTTCCTCGTGCTGGGGCCCCTGGATCAGGGCAGCAGCGGCATGCCGCTCCGGCTGGTTCTGCTGGCGGACCTCGTCTATGTGCTGGTCATCGCGACGCTGGTGCTCAGCCGCATCGCCAAGATGGTGGCGGCGCGGCGGGCGCGCTCGGCCGGCAGCCGTCTGCACCTGCGCCTGACCGGGGTCTTCGCGCTGGTGGCGCTGGGGCCCACGGTGCTGGTCGCGGTCTTTGCCGGGCTGACGCTGAATGTCGGCCTCGAAGGCTGGTTCTCCGACCGGGTGCGGCAGGTGGTCGGCACCTCGCTGGCCGCGGCCCAGGCCTATGAGAACGAACATCGCGAGGGTCTGGCCACCGATGCCCGGGCCGTCGCGGATTTCCTCGACCGCCAGCGCCAGCAGACCGTGCTGATGTCCGACGGCGATGTCCGCCAGGTCCTGGGCCAGGCGCAGGGCGCCATCCAGCGCGGCCTGAAGGAGGCCTATGTCATCGATGGCGGCGGCGAGATCCGCGCCCGCGGCGACCGGTCCTACCTGTTCAATTACGAAGCGCCCGCCGCCGATGACCTGCGCCGCGCCGAGGCCGGCGAGACCGTCATCATCGAGGACTGGCCGCATAACGAATACCGCGCGCTGATCCGGCTGGACGCCTTCGTCGACCGCTATCTCTATGTCTCGCGCACGGTCGATGGCGGGATCCTGACGCTTCTCGACGACACGCAGGCGACGGCCACCTTCTACAACCAGCTGGAAACCCAGCGGGGGCGGCTGCTGTTCGAATTCGGCCTGATCTACCTGGGCTTCGCGCTGATCCTGATCCTGGCCTCGATCTGGCTGGGCCTGTGGTTCGCCGAGAAGCTGTCGAAGCCGGTGGGGCGCCTGGCCTCGGCGGCGCAGCGCGTGGGGCAGGGGCATCTGAACGTCAAGGTGCGCGAGGAAGAGGGCGATGACGAAATCGCCATGCTGGGGCGCATCTTCAACCAGATGACCGCGGAACTGTCGCGCCAGCGCACCAGCCTGATGGAGAATGCCGCCGCCTCGGAAACCCAGAGGCGGCTGTTCGATTCCGTCCTGGGCTCGGTCAGCGCCGGGGTGATCGGGCTCGATGCCGCGGGCCGGGTGGAATTCATCAACCGCTCGGGGCGCTCGATGCTGGATCTCGAAGGGTTCGAGCCCGCCGGGCAGGAGCTGGACGAGATCGTGCCGGAATTCACGGGGCTGCTGGACACGCTGCGCGGCGGCTGGCGCGGACAGGTCCAGCAGGAGCTGAAGCTGCGCCGCAAGGGCGCGATGGAAAGCGTGCTGGCGCGGATGGGCGAGCGGCGCGGCGACGACGGCGAACTCGAAGGTTTCGTGATCGCCTTCGACGACGTGACGGAACTGGTCTCGGCACAGCGCACCGCCGCCTGGGGCGATGTCGCGCGGCGCATCGCGCATGAGATCAAGAACCCGCTGACGCCCATCCAGCTTTCGGCCGAGCGGCTGAAGCGCAAATTCTCGCGCGAGGTGGCGGAGCCCGTGAAGCTGGGCGAGCTGACCGATGTGATCGTCCGCCAGACCGAGGATCTGCGGCGCATCGTCGATGAATTCTCGAAATTCGCCCGGATGCCCGAACCCAATGCCGCGCGCCAGGACCTGGTCCTGCTGCTGCGCGAGACGGTGACGTTGCAGAAAAGCGGCAATCCCGGCATCCGGCTGCGCGCCGATCTGCCCGAGGGTCCCGTCTGGGGGGATGTCGACAAGACGCTGATCGCCCAGGCGCTGACCAACCTGGTGAAGAACGCGATCGAGGCCACCGAGACCCGCGCCGAGAAGGGCGCGGCCGCCGCCTTCGCCCCGGAGGTGCGCGTGACGCTGGTCCCGGCCGCGCCGGGCGGCATGGCCGAGATCGCGATAGAGGATAACGGGCCCGGTTTCCCCGAGGACCGCGCGCGGCTTTTCGAACCCTATGTGACGACGCGCGAGAAGGGCACCGGGCTGGGCCTGGCCATCGTGCGCAAGATCGTCGAGGAACATGACGGCGAATTGCGTCTGGAGGACGCGGCCCCCTTCGGTGCGGACGGGCACCAGGGCGCGCGGGTGGTGATGCGCCTGCCGCCATGGTCCGGGGCCGTGCCCGAACGGGCGGCGGAATGAAAAAGAGGACAGAGGCATGAGCGACATTCTGATCGTGGATGACGAACGCGACATCCGGGAACTGATCGGCGACATCCTGGAGGACGAGGGATTCTCCACCCGGCGCGTCGGCACCTCGGATGCCTGCATCGCGGCGCTGTCCGACCAGCTGCCCGCGCTGATGATCCTCGATATCTGGCTGAAGGACAGCGACATGGACGGGATCGACATCCTCTCCAAGGTCAAGCGCGAGACGCCCGAGGTCCCGGTGGTCATCATCTCGGGGCACGGCAATGTCGAGATCGCGGTCGCGGCGATCAAGCAGGGCGCCTATGACTTCATCGAGAAGCCCTTCAACATCGACCAGCTCCTGGTGGTGATCCGCCGCGCGATGGAGACCTCGCGGCTGCGGCGCGAGAATTCCGAACTGCGCCGCGCGGAGGCCACGCCGACGGAACTGGTCGGCTCCTCCCCCGCCTTCCGGTCCTTCCGCGCCCAGCTCGACAAGGTCACGCGCTCCAACGGGCGGGTGATGCTGATGGGCGCGCCGGGCGCGGGCAAGGAAACCGCCGCGCGCTACATCCACCGCAACAGCCCGCGCGCAGGCGCGGCCTTTGTCACCATGAATTGCGCCGCCATCGAGGCGGAGCGGCTGGAGGCGGCGCTGTTCGGCCGCGAATCCGAGGGCCAGCAGGTGGAGCCGGGGCTGCTGGAGCAGGCGGATGAAGGCACGCTCTATCTCGACGAGGTGGCGGATCTGTCGCCCGAGACCCAGGGCAAGCTGTTGCGGGTGCTGGTCGACCAGCGGTTCCAGCGCGTCGGCGGCTCCGCCCAGATCAATGTCGATGCGCGCATCATCTCGGCCACGGCGCGCGACCTGAAACGGGAAATCGCGGCGGGTCGGTTCCGCGAGGAACTGTATCACCGGCTGAACGTGGTGCCGATCCATGTCCCGGCGCTGGAGGAACGGCGCAGCGACATTCCGGAACTGGCCCTGCATTTCATCGAGCTTTTCCACCAGGCGGAGGGGCTGCCCGCGCGGGAGCTGAGCGAGGATGCGGCCGCGCTGATCCAGACGATGAGCTGGCCGGGCAATGTCCGCCAGCTGCGCAACATGATCGAGAGGATCCTGATCCTCGGCCAGGATCGCGGCGCCATCGAGCCGGGCGAACTGCCGGGCCCCGACGGGGCGATGGGGGCGGGCAGCGAGGAAGAGCGGCTGATCCTGTCCAATGCCATCGCGCATCTGCCGCTGCGCGAGGCGCGCGAGCTGTTCGAGCGCGAATACCTGCTGACCCAGATCAACCGCTTCGGCGGCAATATCTCCCGCACGGCGAATTTCGTCGGCATGGAACGCTCGGCGCTTCATCGCAAGCTGAAATCGCTGGGCGTGGTCACCTCGGCCAAGACCGGCGCGCGCATCGCCGCGCTGATCGACGAGGGCGAACCCTGAGCGGAATTGACCCCGGCGCCCCGCCCGTGTCAGGACGGGGCCGGAGCTTGATGAAGGACGCGGCATGAAAGTCATCATCTGCGGCGCGGGCCAGGTCGGCTGGCAGATCGCGCGGCACCTCTCGGTCGAGAGGAACGACGTGACCGTCGTCGACAGCAATCCCGAACTGGTGCGCCGCGCCACCGACAACCTCGATGTCCAGGGGATCTCGGGCTTTGCCTCCTATCCCGACGTGCTGGCGCGGGCGGGGGCGAAGGATGCCGACATGATCATCGCCGCGACCCATTCCGACGAGGTCAACATGGTCACCTGCCAGGTGGCGCATTCGGTCTTTGCCGTGCCGCGCAAGATCGCGCGGCTGCGCGCCCAGAGCTATCTGGACGCGATCTATTCCGACCTCTACCGGCGCGACCACCTGCCCATCGACGTGGTCATCAGCCCCGAACGCGAGGTCGCCGAGGCGGCGCTGTCGCGGCTGGCCGTGCCCATGGCCTTCGATACCGAGCAGTTCCTGGGCGGGCGGGCGCAGCTTCTGGGGATCGCGCTGGGACCGGATTGCCCGGTGCTGGACACGCCGCTGCGCCAGCTGACCGACCTGTTCTCGACCCTGCGCGCGGTGGTGGTCGGCGTCCGGCGCGAAGGCACGCTGTTCGCGCCCGATCCCGGCGACATGCTGTTCGCGGGGGACGAGATCTACGTCTTCACCCATGTCGACGATGCCGAGCGCACGATGGAGATCTTCGGCAAGACCAATCCCAAGCAGGAACGCGTGGTCATCGTCGGCGGCGGCAATGTCGGGCTGGCCGTCGCGCGGCGGCTGGAGAAACAGGCCCGCCGCGTCCGCGTCCGCATGATCGAGCGCAGCCGGCAGATCGCCGAACGCGCGGCCGATGCGCTGGAACGGACGATCGTGCTGAACGGCGACGGGCTGGATGCCGCGCTGCTGGAGGAGGCGGGGATCGACCGCGCCGATGCCATCCTGACCGTGACCGATGACGACAAGGTCAACCTGCTGGCCGCCGTGCGCGCCAAGGCCAAGGGCTGTCCCATGGCGATCAGCCTGGTCAACGATCCCTCGCTTCTGCCGCTGATGGGGCCCCTGGAGATCGACGCCTATATCAACCCGCGCTCGACCACCGTGTCCTCGATCCTGCGCCATGTCCGCCACGGACGGGTGCGCGGCGTCTATTCCATCGGCGATGCCGAGGCCGAGATCATCGAGGCGCAGGTGCTGTCGACCTCGCCCATCGCGGGCAACATGATCCGCGACATCGCCTTTCCCGAGGGCGTGCTGATCGGGGCGGTGCTGAAGGACGAGACCGTCATCACCCCCAGGGGCGACACGCGGCTGGAGGAAGGCGACGTCATCTCGCTTTTCGCGCTGACCGCGGATGTGCCGGAGGTGGAGCGCCTGCTGCAGGTCTCCATCGACTTCTTCTGACATGCGGATGCATTGGGAGCGGGTCCCGCTTTTCCTGTGGTTCACCGGCATCTGCGCGCTGGCGATGCTTCCTCCGGCGCTTCTGGCGGCGACGGATGGCGATTTCGAGGCCGGCCGGCCGTTCCTCTACGGCGCGGTGCTTCTGTGCAGCGTGACCTTCATGATCGCGCTGGCGATGAACAACCGTCCCTCGGCCATGCCCGCGCGCGAACAGCTGCTGGCGCTGCTGGGCGCCTTCACCGTGCTGCCGGCGATCCTGGCCTGGCCGCTGATGGAGGCCGCGCCGGGGCTGGCCTGGCTCGATGCCTGGCTGGAGATGGTCTCGGCCGCCACCACGACCGGCATGACGATGGAGCCCGCCCCCCTTGCCTGGAGCCGCGCGGTGCATCTGTGGCGTGCCGAGATCGGCTGGCTGGGCGGGCTGCTGATCTGGGTGGCGGCGATCGCCATCCTCGCGCCGCTGCGGATCGGCGGGTTCGAACTGATCTTGCCGCGCAACCGCGAGATCCGCCGCGAGGTGCAGTGGATGGGCCAGAGGGCCATGACGCCGCAACAGCGCATCCTGCGCGCCACCGCCACGCTGGGATGGGTCTATGCCGGGCTGACCTTCGCGCTGTGGATCCTGCTGATGGTGGTGGGGGAAATGCCCTTCATCGCGCTGTGCCACGCGATGGCCGTGCTCTCCACCTCGGGGATCTCGCCGGTGGGCGGGCTGACCGGCGGGCAGGCGGGCATTCCCGGAGAACTGGTGATCTTCGCCTTCCTGATCTTCGCGGTCAGCCGCCGCAGCTTCTCGCGCGATCTGCCCGCGCTCGGCAATCGCTGGATCTGGCAGGAACCCGAGGTGATGGTGGCGGCGGGCTGCGTCGCGCTGGTCACGATGGTCCTGTTCATGCGCCACTGGTACGTGCTGTTCGAAACGGCCGAGAGCTTCGGCATCGGGCTGATCCCGCGGGCCGTGTGGGGCGCCGTCTTCACCTCCGCCTCCTTCCTGACCACCACCGGTTTCGTCAGCGAGCAGTGGGAAATCGCCCGCCTGTGGTCCGGCCTGTCGACGCCGGGCATGGTGCTGATGGGGCTCGCGCTGATCGGCGGCGGGGTGGCGACCTCGGCCGGCGGGGTGAAGCTCCTGCGCATCTACGTGCTCTACAAGCACGGCCAGCATGAAATCTCGCGGCTGATCCATCCCTCGACGGTCGGCGGCGTCGGGTCCCGCCAACGGCTTTTCGGACGCGAGGCGGCCTTCATCGCCTGGCTCTTCTTCATGGTCACGGCGCTGTCCATCGCCTTCGTCTCGATGGTGCTGTCCCTCGTGGGGCACAGTTTCGAGACCGCGACCGTGCTGACCCTGGCCGCCATCTCCAATACCGGCCAGCTGACCCAGGTGGCGGTGATGCCCGCCATCGTGCCGGCCTCGCTGTCGCCCGCGACCAAGCTGGTGCTGGCGGCGGCCATGGCGCTGGGGCGGCTGGAAACCCTGGCCATCATCGCGCTACTGAATCCGAATTTCTGGCGCCGCTGAGCCCGGCGGGGCGGCGTTTTGCATTATTGCCGCAATGCGAAATATTTCCGCGGAACAGGCTTGCCGGGGTCTGGAACTCCCCCGGAGGCCGCGACATACTCGGGCGCGTGCGTATCCGGTCCGACAAAAACGGAAGAACAAGACAAAATGCCGTCAGACAAGCAAAATCTCCAGGACGCGTTCCTCAATCACGTCCGCAAGACCAAGGTTCCGGTGACGATCTTCCTGATCAACGGTGTCAAGCTGCAAGGCGTCATCACCTGGTTCGACAATTTCTGCGTGCTGCTGCGCCGGGACGGACAGTCCCAGCTGGTTTACAAGCACGCGATCTCGACCATCATGCCGAGCTCTCCCATCAATCTTTATGACGGGGACGACTGATCGATACCCCTGAGACCGAGGAAAGGCCGGCCCGCGCCTTCGTCCTCCATCCCGACCTGAAATCGGACCGTGACCGGCGCGAGGCCGCCAGGGCGCTGGAAGAAGCCGTCTCGCTGGCGGCTGCCCTGCCGGGCATCGAGCTGGCAGGCCAGGCTGTCGTGCCGCTTGCCCGGCCCCGGGCAGGCTACCTGTTCGGCTCCGGCAAGATGGACGAGCTGGGCCAGATGCTGAAGGCGGCCGAGGCCGACCTGGTGCTGATCGACGGACCGGTGACGCCGGTGCAGCAGCGCAACCTGGAAAAGGCGTGGAAGGTCAAGCTTCTGGACCGGACCGGGCTGATCCTGGAAATCTTCGCCGACCGTGCGCGTACCCGCGAGGGCGTGCTGCAGGTGGAGATGGCCGCGCTCAGCTACCAGCGCACGCGGCTGGTGCGGGCCTGGACCCACCTGGAACGGCAGCGCGGCGGGCTCGGCTTCGTCGGCGGTCCCGGCGAGACCCAGATCGAGGCCGACCGCCGCGCCATCGACGAACAGATCGTCCGCATCAAGCGGCAGCTGGAAAAGGTGGTGAAGACCCGCACGCTGCACCGCGCGGCGCGCGCCAAGGTGCCCTATCCGGTGGTTGCGCTGGTGGGCTATACCAATGCGGGCAAGTCGACGCTGTTCAACCGCGTCACCGGTGCGGAAGTCCTGGCCAAGGACATGCTTTTCGCCACGCTCGATCCGACCATGCGCGAATTGCAGATCGGGGACGGGCCCAAGGTGATCCTGTCGGACACGGTGGGGTTCATCTCCGACCTGCCGACCCAGCTGGTCGCCGCCTTCCGCGCGACGCTGGAGGAGGTTCTGTCGGCCGACCTGATCCTGCATGTGCGCGACATCTCGCATCCCGAGACGGCGATGCAGGCCGAGAACGTCACCGAGATCCTCACCGGTCTGGGCGTCGGCAAGGACGTGCCGCAATTCGAGATCTGGAACAAGATCGACCAGCTGCCCGGGCCCGAGCGCGAGGAGATCGCCAATCGCGCCGCGCGCAGCGACGGCATCTTCGCCATCTCCGCGCTGAGCGGGCAGGGGATCGAGGGGCTGCTGGAGGCGGTTGCCGCACAGTTCCAGGATCATCGCCACGAAGAGGTGCTGGAGCTGGGTTTCGGCGACGGCCGCCGGCGGGCCTGGCTTTTCGACGAGAATGTCGTCCAATCCGAGACCCAGACCGAGGAGGGTTTCACCCTCACCGTATTCTGGACCCAGCGCCAGGCCGACCGCTACCGCCGTCTCTGACGGCGGTTGCAAATCGCAACCCCGGCCGCGGGCGCGCGCCGCCCGCCCGGGCCGCTTTTCTGTTCCGATAGCCGGGCGAAACTGTCGGGCGAAGCTGCAGGTTGCATGATGCAACCTGAACAGCGGCAAAAGGCGCGGCGCCGCGGAGCTTCGCATTCCCGTGGTTTCAGTCCGCAACCAGGGCGAAGGATGCACCTGCCGCCGGGGGCACCCCGCGCATCGTGCCGGACAGTCAGAGAGGTCGCGCCGCCTCTCCGGGGGGGGGGCGCGGATGGGCCCGCGATCGGCAGGCAGGCTCAGGCGGCGCGGTCCGCGGGCAGGGCGATCGGGCCGAAGCCGTTGATCACGTCGCCCTCTGCCTCGGAAAGGCGCACGCGGATCGACAGGCGGGCCGGACGGTCCTGCAGATGCTCGGCCCGCAGCTCGTCCTGGAAGCGGCGCCACAATCTCGGACCGCCGCCATAGAACAGCCGGGCGCGCAGATCCCCGGTCCCCGGGGCGGGATCAAGCCCCCAGGCGCAAAGCTCGACAATGGCGGGCAGAAGCGCGATCGCCGCCTCGGTCAGGGCATAGGGCCGCCGCCGCCGGGCATCCGCCTGCGGCGCGCGGGTCAGCAGCCCCGCCGCCACCATGCGTTTCAGCCGGGCCGAGAGGATGTTGCTGGCAATGCCCTCGCGCGATCCGTCCTTCAATTCGCGGAACCCGCGATGGCCGTCGAACATGATGTCGCGCAGGATCAGCAGCGTCCAGCGATCCCCCAGCAGCCGCGTCGCGCGGCACAGCGGGTCCTCGCCTGCGGGGGCGGTGTCTTCGGGTCGTGTCATGGCGGTTTCACCTTGCAATCTGTCTGCGGGACCAGAATTCGCAGACAGATGCTGACAACCCATTAACCCTGATCCGGTGCTATCGGAGCTCTTCCGGGCGCAGCCAGACGGTGCCCTCGGCCCCGGCGCGGGCCAGGTCCAGATCCAGCGTCATGGGGATGTATTCGCCGCGGCGCCACAATTCGCCCAGGTCGTCGTAATGGCGCGACAGCGGGTGCCCCGACTGGCCGGTTGCAATCACGAACATGGAGGCATTGGGATCATTCAGGTCATAGACCCCACGATAGCCGGAGGCATGGACATTGGCAAACGGATCGGGCCCGGTTCCCGCCGTCTGGCCGCGCGCCAGGGTCTGGTCCCCGCCAGAGGTCGATTGCCGGATATTGACCAGCCAGTCCAGAACCGGCACCTGGCCCAGCACCGGGTGGTCATGCCGCGCCTCGTGGGCATCGCCCCAGCGCAGCGATTCCAGCGTGCCGCCATAGGTCTCGTCCAGCCAGACCAGCGCGTCGTCCAGCGACAGCCGCGCCATCTCGGCACAGGTCTCGGCGCGCCGGGACTGGACCACGTCGCACCAGGCCGCGGCGCCGTCCACGTTGCGGAACACCCTTTCCAGGAAAAGCGGTTCGACATGGGCGAATTGCGCGGCGAGCGGACCGCCAAGGTCATCCTCGATCAGCCGCTGCTGCAGCGCCCGCATCCAGGCCATGTAGATCAGGGGCTCGGGCAGATGCTCGTTCATCTCGCCATTCCAGTCGGCCAGCAGGTCCAGCGCCTGGCGGCGGCGGCGTCCGGGCGTGCCCTCGGCCGCGGCATCCGCGGTGTACCACAGATCCGCCGCCACCAGCGGCAGCAGCGTGCGCGCCGAAACCGAGACGGTATCCAGCTGCGCCTCGATGAAACTGTCGCGGGTATGGACCTCGCGCGCCTGCATCAGCCTCTGCCAGCGCTGTACCCGCTGGGTGTCGCCCCAGGTGAAGCTGACATGGCGGGGGAAGGGCGCGTCGGTGAACCGGTTGTTGGTATTGCCCAGGATCCCGCCCGCGGGATCGAGGAAGCGCGGATTGTCCTCATAGGGCAGGGTGCCCTGCCAGCGGTTCTCGGCGATCCAGCCCCGCGACGGCAGCCGGCCCCGGGTCTCGTGACGGGGGTCGCGGGCGGGCTGGCGGCCGATCAGCTGCATCCCGATATGGTTGCGATCCGCCATCGTCAGCACCTGCGCCGGGGCGACGATGCCAGCGGCGGCCTCGGTCGCCTCGGCAACCGAGCGCGACCGCATCAGCGCCAGCGCCGCGCTCATCGTCGTGTCGGCCGGATCCAGAACGGTCCAGTTCAGCGACATGACATGGCCCGGCGGGGTGACGGCGGCCAGGTCATAGACGCTGCCGGGCAGGACCGGGCCGTTTTCCGTCCGCCTCAGGGTAAGCGTGCGCGGCGCGGCGTTCTTCACCCTCAGGATCACCTGTTCGGTTTCAAACGGCAACCACCCGTCGAGGCCGCGATACTGGCCGGAATCCTCGGGGTTCACCTCTTCGATATGCAGGTCCTGGTCGTCCAGATAGGCGCTGGTCAGGCCCCAGGCGAAATCGCCGTTCCGCCCGATGAAGACATTGGGCATGCCGGGGATCGTGCCGCCGATCACCCCGCCCGACGGCAGCTGAAGCTCTGCCAGGTACCAGATCGAGGGCGCGGTCAGTTCCAGATGCGGGTCATTGGCCAGGATCGGCGCGCCGCTGGCAGAGCGCCCGCCCGCGGCCGCCCAGGCATTGGAGGCGCCCGCCGCGCCGGGGGCGGGCAGCGGCGACAGGAAGGCCTGCGCCAGATCGACAGGCGCATCGGGCATCGCGCCCGCAGGGAAAAGCGAGGCGAAATCGCCAAGCGCGGCAACGGCCTGCGGGCTTTCGGCCAGAAGATCGTCGACCCGGCCCGGCGGCAGGGCCAGCGCCACGCGGGCGCGCGTCACCTCGGCCGACAGATGCGTCGACAGCTGCAGCCCCATGAGTTTCATCACCGCAAGGCTGTCAGCCGGGCGCCAGCGCGCGACATCGGCCCCGAAGAGGAAGAATTCCGGCGCCCCGCGGCCGAGCGCCCGGTCGTTGACCTGGTCGATCCAGGCATTCACCCCGGCGGCATAGGCCTCCAGCGCGCGGCGCGTCCGGGGCGTCTGGGCGGCAACGGAGGCCTCCGCCGCCCGGTACAGCCCCAGCCGCAGCAGAAGATCGTCCAGCCCGGCGGTGCGTTCGCCGAACAGCTCGGACAGCCGCCCCTGGGCGGTCCGGCGGAACATGGTCATCTGCCAAAGCCGGTCCTGCGCATGGGCGAATCCCAGCCCGAAGAACACGTCTTCGTCGCTTTGGCCGACCACATGCGGCACGGCATAGGTGTCGCGCACGATCTCCACCGGCGCCGAGATCCCCGAAAGCGTGAAGCTGTCATCGTAATCGGGCAGGGAGCGCATCGCCAGGTACCAGGCCAGCGCCGCGATCGCGACCGCAAGCGCCGCCAGCGCTAGGAAGAGCCGCAGCCCCCAACGGAATACAAAACGCATGCGTCCTCACCTCAGGATGCGGGGGTGCCCCCCCGGGCCGGGGAGACCAGCGCCCCGGTTGCAGATTGAAACCGTCGAGACCCGCAGGCGGCCTAGCGCAGGATGCGGGTGTATTTAGTGCCTGCCAGCGTCGCCGCGGCGCGCAGCCCGGCCTGGGCGAAAAGGATCGCGACGACCGGCTTGCCGCTGACGCTGGTGGAGGCCGAGAGGTTGCCGCCCTGCTTGTCCAGCGTGTATTCGGCATCGGCCCCGCCCGACCAGCCCGGCGAGGTGCGGAATTCGCGCAGCGCCTCGGGGGTCAGGAAGAACAGGACATGCGCATATTGCTGCGCCCCGATCTGGAAGCCGAAGCTGGCCTGGGTCGCGGAATAGTAATCTACCGTCGCATCGCCGATCACCAGCGCGCCCTCGCCATAGCCGCCGCCGATGATGAACCCGGCCTCGCCCATCAGCGGCATGACCAGCATGCCCGAGGATTTCGCCGCCAGGTCGCGGGTTTCGGGGTAGTTCGCGTACATGTAGGCCAGGGTCTGGCGCACGCGCTGGTCGATCACGCCCGCCCCGTTCGTGCCCACGGAATTGTCGCAGGCCGCCAGCAGCGCGGCGCCCCCTGCAAGAACGCCCCGCCCCAGAAGGCTCCGTCGCGTCGGATTCATCATGCTCGCCTCATCTGTCCCGGACCCGTCGCGGATCCTGCCTGCCACCATGCGCCTTGCCGACGCTTTTCGCGGCGCAGTCTAGGCGAAGGTGCGGGCAATGTCATGGCCAATGCGCCTGCCGCCCCGGCTCAGGCCGAAAGCAGCCGGGCGACGCGCGGCGCGAAATAGGTCAGAACCCCGTCGCAGCCCGCGCGCTTGAACGCCGCCAGGCTTTCCAGCATCACCTTCTCGCCGTCGATCCAGCCATTGCGGGCCGCCGCCTCGATCATCGCGTATTCGCCCGAGACCTGATAGGCGAAGGTCGGCACGCCGAATTCGGATTTCACCCGGTGGCAGACATCCAGATAGGGCTGGCCGGGCTTGACCATCACCATGTCGGCGCCTTCCTCCAGGTCGCGGGCGATCATGCGCATCGCCTCGTCGCTATTGCCCGGATCCATCTGGTAGGTCTTCTTGTCGCCCTTCAGCGCGCCCGCCGCCCCCACCGCATCGCGGAACGGGCCGTAATAGGCCGAGGCATATTTGGCCGAATAGCTCATGATCGCGACATCCTGCCAGCCGCCGGCCTCCAGCGCGTCGCGGATCGCGCCGATGCGCCCGTCCATCATGTCCGAGGGCCCCAGGATATCGGCCCCCGCCTCGGCCTGGGCCAGCGCCATGCGCACCAGCGCCACCACCGTCTCGTCATTGACCACGCGCCCGTCGCGGACGATGCCGTCATGGCCGTTGCTGTTATAGGGATCCAGCGCGATATCGGTCATGATCGCCAGATCCGGCACCGCCGCCTTGATCGCGCGGATCGCGCGGTTGGCGATGTTGCCGGGGTTCCAGGCCTCCTCGCAGGCGGGAGTCTTCAGCGACGGGTCGGTATAGGGAAAGATGCAGATCGCCGGGATACCCAGCGCCGCCGCCCCCTCGGCCGCGGCCACGGCGCGGTCGACCGAATAGCGCAGCACGCCGGGCATGGACTCCACCGGCTCCTCGATATTCTCGCCCTCGCGCACGAAGATCGGCCAGATCAGGTCGCCGGTGCCCAGCGTGGTTTCGCGGACCATGGCGCGCAGCGCCTCGGAACGGCGGGTGCGGCGGGGACGGCTGCGCATCTGGAAGGCGTGGGGGCTGGTCATCTCGGACTCCGGCTGGAACGGTGCATCCGAGTGCCACGGATCGCCGCGCATCTCAAGGCTGGCCCTCGCCGCCGCTTGGGGGTAGCACCGTCACACCTGTGTGACGATCCGGAGCCTGCCGCCCGTGCCCCCGAGCCCATTCGAGCTGATCAGTACCGCCGCCTTTTCCAACCTCTGGTACTGGGTCACGGTGGCCCTTCTTTGGGCCCGCGTGGCGCAGGCGCCGATGGGGATCCCGCTGGATCAATGCGACCGCGCGCTGGCGGCGGGGGACGAGGCCGGGGCGGCGGCGCTGTTGCGGGCAGGCGTCGCGCGGGCCCTGGCGCCGTCGCGGCGGGCCCGGCTGTGGATGGTCGGGCTGTGGGCCTGCGCGCTGACGCTTCTTCTGGGGCTGGCGGCGCTCGGGTCGGAACTGGCCCAGGCGCTGTTCCTCCTGGCCGCGCCCCTGGCGCTGGCGCAGGGCATGATCCTCGGGACGGCGATGCGCATGGCCTCCGCAACCGGAGAGCCACCGGCGCTGGCGGTGCTGGTGCGGCGCCTGAGGATCAGGCTGCAACTGCTTGCGCTGGCCTCCATCTTCGTGTCTGCCGTCTTCGGCATGAACCAGGTCCTGGCACGGGCCTATTTCTGAGAGCCGCCCGGCGAAGGAGGTTTCCCCGATGAGCGATGCCAAACACGTGACCGTCGGCGGCGCACCCGAGGGGTTCGATGCCCGCCTGGTGCTGCGCGAGATGGACCGTTCGGGCGGGCCGGTCCTGCATGTCTCGCGCGACGACAAGCGCATGGATGCGATGCGCGCGGCGCTGGCCTTCTTCGCGCCGGACCTGCCGGTCTTCGCCTTTCCCGCCTGGGACTGCCTGCCCTTCGACCGGGTCTCGCCCAATCCCGACATCACCGCGGCGCGGATGGCGACCCTGGCGGGGCTGGTCCATGGCATGCCCGCGCGGTTCGTGATCCTCTCGACGCTGAATGCCGTCACCCAGAAGATCCCCGCCCGCGCCGTTCTGCGCGAGGCGGCCTTCACCGCGCGGGTCGGGCACCGGATCGACGAGGCGGGGCTGAAACGGTTCCTCGTGCGGATGGGCTTCACCCAGTCGCCGACGGTGATGGAGCCCGGCGATTACGCGGTGCGCGGCGGCATCATCGACATCTATCCGCCGGGCGATGGCGGGCCGGTGCGGCTGGATCTGTTCGGCGACACGCTGGACTCGGCCCGGCGCTTCGATCCGGTCAGCCAGCGCACGACCGAGACGCTCAAGGAGGTGGAGCTGGCGCCGGTCTCCGAGATCATCCTCGACGAGGCGGCGATCACCCGGTTCCGGCAGAATTACCGCATCGAGTTCGGTGCCGCGGGCAGCGACGATCCGCTTTACGAGGCGATCAGCGCGGGGCGCAAGCACCAGGGGGCGGAACATTGGCTGCCCTTCTTCCATGACGGTCTGGAAACGCTCTTCGACTATCTGCCCGGCGCCAGCATCCTTCTGGACGACCAGTTCGATGCCGCGCGCCTGTCGCGCTGGGACACCATTGCCGATCAATACGACACGCGCCGCGAGGCGATGGGCGACCGCAAGCGCATGTCCTCGGTCTACAAGCCCTGTCCGCCGGGGCTGCTTTATCTCGACGATCCGGAGTTTCAATCTGCAACTGCCGACCGGCGCGTGATGCGGCTCAGCCCGCTGCCGCAATCGACCGGCCCGGGCGTGATCGATGCGGGGGGCCGCATCGGCCGCAATTTCTCGCCCGAACGTCAGATGGAGAATGTAAGCCTTTTCAAGACTCTGTCAGACCATCTTAAGGCAAGGCAAAAGGCCGGTCCGGTGATCGTCGCCAGCTATTCCGAGGGCGCGCGCGAAAGGCTCAAGGGCCTCCTGGAGGATGAGGGCCTGATCGATGCGAAGGAAATCAATGATTTCCGGGCCGTTTCTCAGGCAGAAAAGACCGTCAGCCTGGCGGTCTGGGCGCTGGAACACGGGTTCGAGGCCGAGGGGCTGACCGTTGTCTCGGAACAGGACGTGCTGGGCGACCGGCTGATCCGTGCGCCGAAAAAACGCAAGCGGGCCGAGAACTTCCTGACCGAACTTCAGACGCTTTCGCCGGGCGACCTGGTCGTGCATGTCGAACATGGCGTCGGCCGCTACCAAGGGCTGGAGGTCATCACCACGCTGGGCGCGGCGCATGAGATGATCCATATCGACTACGCCGAGGCCGCGCGGCTCTACCTGCCGGTGGAGAATATCGAGCTGCTTTCGCGCTATGGTCATGAGGACGGGCTTCTGGACCGGCTGGGCGGCGGCGCCTGGCAGGCCAAGAAGGCGCGGATGAAGGAGCGGATCAAGGAGATCGCCGACCGCCTGATCCGCATCGCCGCCGAACGTGAATTGCGCAAGGCGCCGATCCTGGCCGCGCCGGACGACATGTGGGACGCGTTCTGCGCGCGCTTCCCCTATGCCGAGACCGATGACCAGCTGCGCGCCATCGAGGATACGCTGGACGACCTGGAACGCGGGCGGCCTATGGACCGGCTGGTCTGCGGCGATGTCGGCTTCGGCAAGACCGAGGTGGCGATGCGCGCGGCCTTCGTCGCGGCGATGGGCGGCCAGCAGGTGGCGGTGATCGCGCCGACGACGCTGCTGGCGCGCCAGCATGCGCGCGCCTTCGAGGAACGGTTCCGCGGCTTTCCGCTGGAGGTGCGGCAGCTGTCGCGCTTCGTCTCCGCCAAGGAGGCCGCCGCCACGCGCAAGGGCCTGGCCGAGGGGACGGTCGATATCGTCATCGGCACCCATGCGGTGCTGGCCAAGCAGGTGAAATTCCACAATCTCGGCATGCTGGTCATCGACGAGGAACAGCGCTTCGGCGTCACCCACAAGGAACGGCTGAAATCGCTGCGCTCGAACATCCACGTGCTGACCCTGACCGCGACGCCGATCCCGCGCACGCTGCAGATGAGCCTCTCGGGGGTGCGCGACCTGTCGATCATCGGCACGCCCCCCGTCGATCGCCTGGCCATCCGCACCTATGTCAGCGAATTCGACCCCGTCACCGTGCGCGAGGCGCTTCTGCGCGAACATTACCGCGGCGGGCAGAGCTTCTTCGTGGTGCCGCGCGTCGCCGACATCCCCGAAATCGAAGAATTCCTGCGCGAACAGGTGCCGGAGGTCAGTTTCGTCATCGCCCATGGGCAACTGGCGGCAGGCGAGCTGGATGACCGGATGAACGCCTTCTATGACGGCAAGTTCGACGTGCTGCTGGCCACCACCATCGTCGAGTCGGGCCTGGACATCCCCACGGCCAACACGATGATCGTGCATCGCGCCGACATGTTCGGGCTGGCGCAGCTGTACCAGATCCGCGGGCGCGTCGGCCGGTCCAAGACCCGCGCCTATGCCTATATGACGACCAAGCCGCGGATGAAGCTGACCCCCGCTGCCGAGAAGCGGCTGCGCGTTCTGGGATCGCTGGACAGCCTGGGCGCGGGCTTTACCCTGGCCTCGCAAGACCTTGATATCCGGGGTGCAGGCAACCTGATCGGCGAGGAGCAGTCCGGCCAGATCAAGGAGGTCGGCTACGAGCTGTACCAGCACATGCTGGAGGAGGCGGTGACCAAGATCCGCTCGGGCGAGGCGGAGGCGGTGCTGGAGGATGACGGCCAGTGGTCGCCGCAGATCAATCTCGGCGTGCCGGTCCTGATCCCCGAAACGTATGTGCCCGACCTCGATGTCCGGCTGGGCCTCTACCGGCGCCTCTCGGGGCTGACCACCAAGGTGGAGCTGGAAGGCTTCGCCGCCGAGCTGATCGACCGCTTCGGCAAGCTGCCGCGCGAGGTCAACACGCTGCTTCTGGTCGTGCGGATCAAGGCGGAATGCAAGAAGGCGGCGATCGCCAAGCTCGATGGCGGGCCCAAGGGCGTGACCATCCAGTTCCACAACGACAAGTACCCCAATCCCGGCGGCCTGGTCGAATACGTGCAGTCCGAGAAGGGGCTGGCCAGGATCAAGGAGAACAAGATCGTCGTGCGCCGCGACTGGGACAGGGCCAGCGAGAGGATCAAGGGCGCCTTCGCCATTGCCCGCGACCTGGCGCAGCGTGTCCGCACGGAGACCCCGAAGAAGGGGGCATGAAAAAAGGCCGGAGCGGGGCTCCGGCCTTGGCGTTCCGTCTGGGCGGCGCGGGTCAGGCGGCGCTGCGCCGGGTGTCGTAGGCGCGTCCCGACAGCATGATCCGTGCGAAGATCATGAAACCGAAGATGCAGGTGACCAGCGGGATCTGCGTGCCGTCGAAACTGGCCGAGGCCGGGATCGCCACCAGCGCGCCCAGAAGCGTCGAGATCGCCGCGATCAGCGACGAGGCCATGCCCGCGACATGGCCCAGCGGTTCCATCACCAGCGCGTTGAGATTGCCCATGCTGAGACCCATGGTCATGAAGATCGTCACCTGCCACAGGAAATAGGGCAGCAGCAGGTCCACCGGCAGGACTCCGGTCTTCAGCGCCAGCAGATAGGCGCCGGACAGGACCAGCTGCGCGGTCATCGCCAGGCTGGCGATGCGGTGCATGCCGTATTTCATCACGATGCGCGAATTGATCATCGGCGCGATCAGCGCCGAGATCGCCGCGGCGCCGAACCACAGCGGAAACTGCGCGCCCAGTCCCAGCGTCTGCTCGAAGACCAGTTCCGTCGAGGAGATGTTGGTCAGCATCATGGCAAAGCAGCAGCTCATCGCCAGGACGGTGCGGCGCACCATGGGGATGGACACGATTTCCACGAAGGCCGCGCGCATCACCGGGATCCGGATCGGGCGGCGGTTCTCCGGCGGCAGGGTCTCGGGCTGGCGCAGCATGAACCAGGTCATCACGATGGCCGAGAAGATCAGGAAGGACAGGAAGACCGACCGCCAGCCGCCGATCCAGATGATGCCCTGGCCGATGGAGGGCGCGATGGCGGGAAAGACCATGAAGACGGTGATGATCAGCGAGGTGATCTGGGCCATGGCGCGCCCCGAGAACCGGTCGCGCACCATCGCCATGGCGACCACCCGGCTGCCCGAGGCGCCCAAGCCCTGGATTAGCCGCGCCGCCAGGATCAGTTCCAGCGACGGGGCCAGCCAGGCAAGGAGCGCGCCGAGCGCGTAGATCCCGCCGCAGGCGATCACCAGCGGACGGCGCCCCCAGGCATCCGAAAGCGGCCCGGTGAAGAAGGTGCCGATCCCCATGCCGATCATGAAGACGATGATGACCAGCTGGGCCCGCACCGGCGCCTCGGGCGACAGGGTCTGGCCCATCTCGCTGAGCGCCGGCAGCATGGCATCCACGGAAAACGCATTCGTGGCCATCATCATGGCCATGAGCGCGACGAACTCGCCCCTGGAGGGCTGCGACTCGGAAGATTTCACAGACATGATCGCCCTTTAGGGGCACGATCCCCGCCTGTCACCCGGTATTTGCGTGCGCCAGCGCGCAGTCCGCTCAGCCGACTCCCGCAATTTCGTCGATCACGCGCACCCACAGATCGGCGGGCTGGGCGCCGGGCACGGCCTGCTTGCGGT
Organism: Mangrovicoccus algicola; assembly: GCF_014903745.1. Classification (GTDB taxonomy): domain Bacteria; phylum Pseudomonadota; class Alphaproteobacteria; order Rhodobacterales; family Rhodobacteraceae; genus Mangrovicoccus; species Mangrovicoccus algicola. Next base: position 37,061 of record NZ_JACVXA010000023.1, read on the forward strand.
CCACCAGGAAGGTCGGCACGCCGGTCACGCCCATGCCGCGGAAGGCGGCATCGCGCTCGACGATCAGTTTCAGGTCCGACTCTCCCTCCAGAAGCCTGCGGATCATCGCCGCATCCAGCCCCGCGCCATCGGCGATGTCGCACAGCACGTCGCGGTCGCCGATGTCGCGCAGGTCCTGGAAATAGGCGTGGAACAGCGCCGAGACGACGGCCGGCTGCACACCCTCGACCCCGGCCCAGAGGATCAGCCGGTGCGCGTCCAGCGTGTTGGGCACCCGCGGAATGGCCGAGAGGTCGAAATCCAGCCCCGTTTCGGCGGCGGCCTCCATGATGTTGGAGACGACCTCGGCCGCGGCTTCGCGGCTGCCGAACTTGTTGCGATAGTAATCCTTGCGCGGAATGCCCGCGCGCGGCATCTCGGGGTTCAGCTGAAACGGGTGCCATTCGATCACGAAGGGATGGGCGGGCCGTTCCATCAGCGCCTGGTCGAGCCGCGCCTTGCCGATATAGCACCAGGGGCAGATCGGGTCGGAAATGACGTCAAGCTGGATCATGGGAAGTCTCGTGGTCCTGTCGTATCTGGCGGCGCATCAGCTTGCCATTGGCATTGCGCGGCAGCGCATCGCAATGGCGGAAGAGCCGCGGGCATTTGTAGCGGGCGAGCCTCTGGGCGGCGAAACCGGCAAGCTCGTCCTCGGGAACCGGATCACCGGCATAGAAAAGGCCGATCACCGTGGTGCCGGGGCCGACGCCGATCTCGACCGCGGCGGCCTCGGCGATGGCGGGATGGGCCTCCATCGCCGTCTCCACCTCGCGCGGCGAGACGCGCAGCCCGCCGGCATTCATCATGTCATCCTCGCGCCCCAGCCAGGCGACGGCGCCATCGGCCTCCATCCGGCCCATGTCGCCGGTCAGGAACCATTGGCCGTCCGGGGAATGCCGCGCGGCGGTCTCGCCGGGGGCGCCCAGATAGCCCAGCATAAGCCCCGGATCATCGGCGGCCAGGGCGATCTGTCCTGTGTCTCCGGGCGGGACAGGGGCATGGCCGGGGCCGAGGATCGCGACGCGCCGCCCGGGCTGGGGATGACCCAGCGTGCCCGCCGGGGCCGGGCGCGCGGGACTGCCCGAGACGAAGGTGGAGACCTCGGACATTCCGAATGCCTCGTGGATCGGCGTGCCGGTGGCCGCCTGCCAAGCGGCGCGCAGCGCATCGGGCAGCGTTTCGCCCGCCGACAGCCCGTGGCGCAGGCGCGGCAGGGCCGGGATCGGCGCGCGCAGCATCTGGCGGTAGATCCCCGGCGCGGCGGCGAAGATCGTCGCGTCGTGGCGTTTCAGCAGCAGCGGCAGCTGCGCGGGGGTGATCCCCGGTGCGGGGATCAGCGCAGTGGCCCCGATGCTCCACGGATCCAGAAGCCCGGTGCCCAGCGTGTAGGTCCAGTTGAAGGCCCCGGCATGCAGGATGCGGTCGCCCGGTTCCAGCCCGGTCCAGCCGCCGAACATCGCCCGGCGCGCCCAGATGGCGCGATGGGCATGGATCACGCCACGCGGCTGCCCCGAGGTGCCCGAAGTGTAGACGATATAGGCCGGGCGGTCGGGATCGCCCTCGACCGGGGCCAGCGGCGGGCCCTCCGCCATCTCCTGCAGCCCGGCGGCGGCCAGCACCGGCCAGGGGCAGGGATCGGGCAGGGCGATGCCGTCGCCCGCCACGATCAGCGCCGGATCCAGCTCGGCGGCGATGCGGGCGATCTCGGGCGCGGTCAGCTGCGGCGAGGTCGGCACCGGCACCAGATCGGCGGCAATGGCGCCCAGGAAGGCCAGCGGGAAATCGACCCCGTTTCCCAGCCGCAGCAGGATCCGCGACCCCGGCGGCAGCCCCCGCGCCGCGAAGGCCCCCGCCAGTCCCAGCACCGCGCGTTCCAGCCGCCCATGGCTCCAGCGTTCGGAGCCCGTCAGCCGCAGGATCGCCAGCGCGATGCGGTCGGGATCGCGGGCCGCCCCGGCCAGCACGTGGCGGGCCAGGCTGAACGGTGCCGGGCAGGGCGGCAGGGCGGGGTCATCCATCTCCATGATGCGGGGCTACCCGGTCGAAGGGACACAGGCAAGCCGCCCGCGCCCCCGTGCCGTCACTCGGACCACCACACATCCGGCGCCCAGCCGGGCCAGTCCCCGTAAAGCGGGACATGCGCCGGGTAGTGCAGGCTGGCATCATGGGCCAGGCGCGAGACCTGCGAATACCATAGCGGGATGACATAGCGCCCCGCCGTCAGCACCCGGTCCAGCGCGCGCACCGCGGCCTGGAATTCCTCCGGGTCGGCGGTTTCCAGCATCGCGGCGATCATCGCCTCGGCCGCCGGGCTCTTCATGCCCATCCAGTTGCGCGACCCGGGCGTGTCGGCGGCCTCGGATCCCCAATACAGCATCTGTTCATTGCCCGGCGACAGCGACAGCGCCCGGGTATAGAAGGTCATGTCGAAATCGAAGCGGTTGGTGCGCTCATTGTACTGGGCCGGGTCGATCGTGGTGGTGCGCACCGCGATGCCCAGCCGGTCCAGTGCCTGGGCGAAGATATTGACCACCGACTGGTATTCCGTCGCCCCCTGCAGCATCAGGATCTCGAAGGCGAAGGGCTGACCGGAGGCATTGACCAGCCGCCCGTCCTTCGGGGTCCAGCCCGCCTCTTCCAGCAGCGCCGCCGCCTTGGCGATGTTCCTGCGGTTGCGCGCCGTGCCGTCGCCCTCGGGCAGCGCATAGCCCTCGAGCGTTCCGGGGGGCAGATCCTCGGCGAAGGGGGTCAGCAAGTCCTTCACGCGGCCCTCGGCCGGGCCCGGCCGCATCGCCAGCACCGAGTTGCAGAAATACGAACAGATCCGCGGATCGCTGCCGCCATTCTGGGTCTGGGCGATGAATTCGTAGTTGAAGGCCAGAAGCATCGCCTCGCGCACGCGCCAGTCGGCGAAGAGATCGCGGCGGGTATTCATCACCAGCCCGGTAATGCCCGAGGGACGCTCATGCGCGATCTCGGCCTTGACCACCTTCCCCTCCCGCATCAGCGGGAAATCATAGCTGTCCTGCCAGCGCGCGGCATTGCCTTCGCGGTAGAGGCTGACCGCCCCGGCCTTGAAGGCCTCGAACATCACGCCCGCATCGGCGAAATATTCATATCGGATCAGGTCGAGGTTGTTGCGCCCGGCATTGAAGGGCAGATCCTTGCCCCAGTAATCGGGGTTGCGGCGGAAATTGATGAACCGGCCGGGCTCGAACTCGGCGATCGGGTAGGCGGAGGATCCGATCGGCGGGATCAGCGAGCTTTGCGCGAAATCCTTGCCCTCCCACTGGGCCTTCTTGAAGATCGGCCGCAGCCCCATGATCAGCGGCAATTCGCGGTCCGGCGTGTTGAAGGTGATGCGGAACGACCGCGGGCCGGTGGCCTCGATCTTCTCCACCTTCTGCCAGCTGCCCAGGAATCGCGGATGCCCTTCGGTGCCCAGCGTCTCGTAGGACCAGATCGCGTCCTCGACCGTCACCGGCGAGCCGTCGGAGAACCGCGCCTCGGGGCGTATGGTGAATTCGACCCATTCGCGATTCGGGCCGGTTTCCACCGTCTCGGCGAGAAGCCCGTAAAGCGAGAAGGGTTCGTCATAGGACCGGCCCAGCATCGATTCAAAGACATGGGTGGTCACGGCCCAGGGGGCGCGTCCCTTCAGGATATGGGGATTGAGGCTGTCGAACCCGCCCTGTTCTGCCAGAACGATCTGCCCGCCCTTGGGCGCATCGGGATCGGCATAGGGAAGCGACACAAAATCCGGTGGCAATGCCGGGGCGCCATACATAGCTATGCCGTGCTGCGGTTCGGCCAGGGTCGGGCCTGCCGCCAGACCCGCCGCCAGAAGCCCCGCCGCCATCCGGGCGGTCCATCCTGCGCGATATGTCAAATTCTTGTTCCTGCTCCGGTTTTGTTAACGCCTGCCTAGCAGATATGCGCCGATTTTAAAACTTAGGGGTTGGAGAGGCGCGAGGATGGGCTTATATAGGAAGCACTGCTCGATAGGTTTCTTGCCTGTATGAAACCTGCCTCAATGACTTGACGCCAGCCTTGTGCTGGCGTCTTTTTTGTCTGGGGACCCCAAGGATTCAAGGGCAAAAGCACCGGGCAGGGCAGTTCTCCACAGACTTTGTCAGCATCCCGGGCCCGGGCGGGGCGCGGTGCCGGAAGAATCATCTCTCTCGGCGTCCTGCCGCCGATCTCGGGCGGGCGCGGCATTTTCGTGCCCGCGATCACGGGGGCATGATTTGGCTGGTCATCGCGCCGACAGCATCTACCCTCTGTCGCGTCAGAAGGAGTTACCGACATGAACCTTGCGGGCAAGACGGCGGTCGTGACCGGATCGAATTCGGGGATCGGCCTTGGTGTGGCGACGGAACTGGCGAAGGCGGGGATCAACGTGGTCCTGAATTCCTTCACCGACCGGGACGAGGATCACGAACTGGCGGAAGGGCTGGCGCGCGATTACGGGGTCGAGGCGCGCTATATCAAGGCGGACATGTCCTCGGGCGAGGAATGCCGCGCGCTGATCGAGACGGCGGGCGCCTGCGACATCCTGGTGAACAATGCCGGGATCCAGCATGTCGCGCCGATCAACGATTTCCCGGCGGGCAAATGGGACGCGATCATCGCCATCAATCTCAGCTCGGCCTTCCATACCACGGCCGCCGCGCTGCCGATGATGCGCAAGGCGGGCTGGGGGCGGGTGGTCAATATCGCCTCCGCGCACGGGCTGACCGCCTCGCCCTACAAATCCGCCTATGTCGCGGCCAAGCACGGGGTGGTGGGGCTGACCAAGGTCACCGCGCTGGAAACCGCGCGCGAGCCGATCACCGCCAATGCCATCTGTCCGGGCTATGTGCTGACCCCCCTTGTGGAGGCGCAGATCCCCGACACGATGAAGGAATACGGCATGTCCAAGGAGGAGGTGATCGAGAAGGTCCTTCTGGAGCGCCAGCCCTCGAAGGAATTCGCCACGGTCGAACAGCTGGGCGGAACGGTGCTTTACCTGTGTTCGCCCTATGCCGCCCAGGTGACCGGCACCACCATTTCGGTGGATGGCGGCTGGACGGCGCTCTGACCGGGAAAGGACGGGAATGTTCGGCAGACTGACCAAGGCAATGATCGCACGGCGCGAGGCCCGGCTGGGCCTGCGCTTTCCGCATGTGCACCGCATCGCCGAGACCAGCCCCAGGCTGCTGATGCGCTATGGCCGGTTCCTGTCCTTCCTCGACCCCAACCAGGATGTCCCGCCCGAGGCCTATCACCTGGCGCGGATCCGCGGGGCGATGGCGGGGGATTGCGCCGCCAGCCTGGAGGCCGAGATCGCCCGGGCCAAGGCGGGCGGTCTGCGCGAGGGGCTGCTGCGCGAATTCCTGACCGCCGCCCCCGGAGAGCTGCCCGGCCCGCTGGCGGATGTCATGCGGCTGGCCGATGCGGTGGTGCGCGACCGGCGCGACGATCCCGAGGCGCGCGACCGCGTGCGGGCCGCCTTCGGCGAGGACGGGCTGATCGAGCTGTCCTATGCGATGAACGGGGCCGCGCTGATCCCGGGTCTGCGCCGGTCGATGGGCTTTTGCGGCACGCCCGATCCCGGCGCGCTGGCACGCCTGGCGGCGCAGGAGGCCCCGCAATGAGCGCCAATATCCGCCGGATCAACCTGGCGCTTCAGGGCGGCGGCGCGCATGGCGCCTTCACCTGGGGGGCGCTGGTGCGGCTTCTGGAGGAAGAGACGATCGAGATCGCCTCCATCTCGGGGACCTCGGCGGGGGCGCTGAACGGCGCGGCGCTGAAGGCCGGGCTGTCCTGCCCCGAGGCCGCCGATCCGCGGCAGAAGGCGATCGAGACGCTGAACTGGCTGTGGACCCGCATCGGCGCGGTGCAGGACCTGCGCCTGACCGCCTGGATCAACGTCTTCGGTCCGGTCATGGGGATCATGCGCGATGCCTATTTCGCCTCGCCGGCCTATCTGGCGGCCGAGGCGGCCAGCGGCTTCGTCTCGCCCTACATGTACGGACCGGCCTATCGCAATCCGCTGGAGGATATCGTCGGCCAGCTGGTCTTCGACGATGTCTGCGCCACCGCGCGGGGGCCCGATTTCTTCGTCTGCACCACCCGCGTGCGCGACGGCAAGTCCCGCATCTTCACCGGCGCGGAAATCTCGGTGGAGGCGATCCTGGCCTCGGCCTGCCTGCCGACGATCTTCCAGGCGGTGGAAATCCACGATCCCAAGACCGGCCGCGACGAGATCTTCTATGACGGCGGCTATACCGGCAATCCCGCCCTTTACCCGATGTTCGCGCCGCATCTGCCCGATGACATCGTCGTCATCAACATCAACCCGCTGGAACGCGATCAACTGCCGGTCACGCCGCAGGACATCGCCAACCGGGTCAACGAGATCAGCTTCAACTCCTCGCTGCTGCGCGAGCTGCGCGCCATCACCTTCGTCAAGCGGCTGCTGGCGACCGGGCGGATCCCTGAAGGCTCTATGCGCGACGTGAACATCCACATGATCGCCGATGACCGGCTGATGACCAGCCTGTCGGTCAGCACGAAACTGGTGCCGTCGCCCTATCTGCTGGGGCGGCTCCACAAGGCGGGCTATGCCGCGGCCGATGCGTTCCTGGGGGATCACGGCGACAAGATCGGCCATGACAGCTCGGTGGATATCGCGACGATGTTCAATTGAAAACAACCCCTTGCGGGGTGGTTTTCATGTGCAATCCGTATCTTCCGCGGCGACGGGGACGGCAAGGGGGTGGTGATCCAGGACCAGTTCGCGCAGCCTCGCCTCGAGGACATGGGTATAGACCTCGGTGGTCGACAGGTCGGCATGGCCCAGCATCATCTGGATGGCGCGCAGATCGGCCCCGTTCTGCAGCAGATGCGTGGCGAAGGCGTGGCGGATCGTGTGCGGCGTCACCAGGCCGGGCGACACGCCGGCTTTCACCGCCAATGTCTTCATCAGCACGAAGAAGGCCTGCCGGGTCATGTGACCGCCCGCGCCACGCCCGGGAAACAGAAAGGATGACAAGGGCTTGCCGCGCTTCGCCTTGGCGGCCTCCTCGGCGGCGTCGCGCGCGCCCAGCCAGTCGGCCAGGGCGCGGCGGGCCGGGGGCGACAGCGGCACCAGCCGTTCCTTGCCGCCCTTGCCGCGCACCAGGATCATCGCGGGGTTGCCGCGCGCCGCCGAGACCGGCAGCGTCACCAATTCGCTGACCCGCATGCCGGTTGCATACAGCAACTCCACGAGGCACAGCGTGCGCAGCCGGTCGGCCGGGGTGCGGCCATGTTCGCCCGCCGCCGTCAGCAGCCGTTCGACCTCTTCGACGCTCAGCGTCTTGGGCAGCCGCTTGGCCCGGCCGGGCCCGCGGATCTGGATGGCCGGGTTGTCGCTGCGCAGATCCTCCTCATAGGCGAAACGGAACAGTTGCCGGATCGAGGCCAGCCGCCGCGCCCGCGTGGCGCGCGACAGCCCCTGGGCGTCGCAGAAGGCGATGTAATCCTCGATCTCGCTGCGGCTGGTGGACAGGAAGTCGCTGTCGCGCCCGGCCAGCCAGCCCGCGAAATCCTTCAGGTCGCGCCCATAGGCCAGCCGCGTGTTCAGCGCCGCGTCGAGTTCGGCCGACTGCGCCTCCAGGAACCGGCTGATCCATTGCTCCATCATCGTCCGATCCCCCCCGCCAGGATCATGTCGGCGGCGATGCGGCGCGCCGCGTCCTCCTGCCCGGCCGCGCGCAGGGCGCCAAGCGCGGCGGCGCGGTCCTCGGCATCCGCCTCGGCCCCGGGCACCAGCTGGGACAGCGCCGCCAGGATCGTCTCGCCGACCGCGCCGGAGGCGGCCGCGGCGGGCGCGGCGAAGGCGGCGGCTCGCCGCAGCGCCTCGGCATCGCCGGTATCGGGGTCGGGGCTGCCGCCGGTGGCGATCGCCAGGGCCAGCCGCAGGTCGTCGCCCGCGCCCTCGTGGATCGTCCCGGGCAGCTGACCGTCCAGCAGCCGCAGGCGCAGCGCTGCCTCGGCGCCGGGACCCTTCAGCTCCAGCCGGGTCAGGCGATGGGCGACCATCCCGGCCAGGGCCGGCTCCAGCCCGGCCATGGACATCGCCGCGCGCGCATCGATCAGCGCCGCCGAGACCGCCGCGGGATCGCCGGAATTCAGCGCCAGGTCCAGCGCCTGCACGGCACGCACCCGGTCCCAGATCGCGCCCGAGACGGTGGCCTTGCGTTCGGTATACAGCCCCAGCAGCCGGTTGCCGGGCATGGATCCCGCCCTGGCCAGCCGTTCGGCCGCCTCCAGCTGGGCCTTCCAGCCCGCCACGAAGCGCAGATCCGACCAGGCGAAGGCCAGCGGCAGGTCGCGCGTGGCCATGGGTTCGCCGATCGCCTCGTAGATGCGGAAGGACAGCGGCGTCACCCGCGCGGGCTGCGGCAGGCGCGGTTCGCCCTCGAACAGGTCGGGATCGAGGAACCGGGCCAGAAGGTCGTAATCCTCCGGCGCGATGTCCCCCAGCGCGCGGCCGCTTTCCAGCGTCAGGGCGGCGGTGCTCCAGCGGCCTTCGCGCGCCAGGCAGAAGACCCGCGTCATGGGATTCGGCACGAGCGCGGGATTGGCCTCGAGCGCGGCGCAGGCGCGGTCTTCGCTATCCGACAGCAGGCTGATGTCGAACCAGCGCCGGAACAGGTCCGGCGTGCCCGGACCGGCCCGTTCGATCAGCGCCTGCGCCCGGTCCAGCGCGCCGCGCCGCAACAGGGCGTCGACCCGCGCCGTCAGCAGCGCGTCATCGCCGCGCGCGGGCGGGTCCGCCTCGCTCAGCAGCAGCCGCTGCATCAGGTCCTGCGCCCCGGGATAGGGCGAGGGCGGCAGCCGTTCCAGCAGGGCGATGACCCGGTCGCTGCTGCCGCCTGCCCACAGATCGGCCGGCAGCCCGGCGACCGCGGCGGGGATCAGCCCGGTCGCGTCGCGGTCAAGCCCGCCCAGGGTCCCGGTCTCCACGGCGCCGCCCGCACCCGGCGCGGACAGGCTGTCGCTGAGCCAGGGCAGGGCGGGTTCGGGCGCGCGCTGCGCCGCCGCCGCCCCCGGTCCGAGCGCCAGCGCAAGACCCAGCAGCGCCGCGGGTGCCGCGCTATTGCGCACCAAGTTCCACCGGGATCGTCACCTGGCCGCGTTCGGGGGCGAGATTGCCGAAATAGGCGTATCCAACCAGCCCGATGCCCGCCACGATCAGCAGGAATACCAGTACTTTCAGTAATCTCATCTCGGACCTGCCTTCGGTGCCTCTGCGCGTTTGACGATGTTTCTTGTTCAACTTATACGTCGCGGCTCAGTATAACACGGCGCGCCCGCGTCTCAATCAGTCAATCGGAACCGGACCCCGCGTGAGCTACCGCCTGAAGAAGACAGTCGTCCTGGTGGGGATGATGGGATCCGGCAAGACGTCGGTCGGGCGCGAACTGGCGCGCGCGCTGGAGGCAGAATTCGTCGATTCCGACGAGGAAATCGTGCGCGCCTCCTCCTACGAGATCCCTGAACTCTTCTCCCGCTTCGGCGAGGTGTATTTCCGCGAGAAGGAGACCCAGGTCATCCTGCGGCTGCTGAAGGGCGAACCGCGGATCCTGTCCACGGGCGGCGGGGCCTGGATGAACCATGCCAACCGCATCAACATCACCCGGCTGGGGCTGGCGGTCTGGCTGAAGGCCGAGACGAACCTTCTCTGGGCGCGCGTCAAGGGCAAGAGCGGCCGGCCGCTTCTGGCGACGGACAATCCCTACCAGACGCTGCGCGAACTCTGCGACAGCCGCAACCCCGTCTATGCGCGGGCGCCCGTGCATGTGGCGGCGTTTTCCAGCCACAGCGTCGCCGACACGGTGCGGCGGGTCATCGACGAATTGTCCAAACGCAACGACATCCTGGAGGAAACGGGTGAGCGAACCGGCTGAGCGGGTCCATGTGGCCCTGGAGGAGCGCGCCTATGACGTGGTGATCGGGCAGGGGCTGATCGCCGCGGCGGGGGACTACCTGGGACCGCTGCTGTCCAAGAAGCGCGCGGTGATCGTCACCGACAGCACCGTCGCGGCGCATCACCTGCGCCCGCTGCAGGCGGCGCTCGCGCAGGCGGGCATCGACAGCGCCGCGCTGGAGCTGCCCGCCGGGGAGGCCACCAAGTGCTGGGCCCGGCTCGAGGAAGTCTGCGACTGGCTCCTGGCGCAGAAGGTCGAACGGCGCGACGTGGTGATCGCCCTCGGCGGCGGGGTGATCGGCGACCTGGCCGGGTTTGCCGCCGCGATCCTGCGCCGCGGCGTGCGCTTCGTGCAGATTCCGACCTCGCTCCTGGCGCAGGTCGACAGTTCGGTCGGCGGCAAGACCGGGATCAACACCGCCCATGGCAAGAACCTGATCGGCGCCTTCCACCAGCCCGCGCTGGTGCTGGCCGATACCGGCATCCTGGACACGCTGCCGCCGCGCGACCTGCTGGCGGGCTATGGCGAGGTGGTCAAGTACGGGCTGCTGGGCGATGCGGCCTTCTTCGAGTGGCTGGAGGCCAACGGCCCGGCCCTGGCGGCGGGCGATGCGGCCGCGCGCCGTCACGCGGTGCGCCGGTCGGTCGAGATGAAGGCCGGGATCGTCGCCCGCGACGAGACGGAGCAGGGCGAGCGCGCGCTGCTGAACCTGGGCCATACCTTCTGCCATGCGCTGGAGGCGGCGACCGGCTATTCCGGCCGCCTGTTGCATGGCGAAGGCGTGGCGATCGGCTGCGCGCTGGCCTTCGAGCTGTCCGCGCGGCTGGGCCTGTGTCCGCAGGAGGATCCCTCGCGCGTGCGCGCGCATCTTCACGCGATGGGCATGAAGACCGATCTTCGCGACATTCCGGGCGACCTGCCGGGCGCGGAGGCGCTGATCGGGCTGATGGCGCAGGACAAGAAGGTGCAGGACGGACAGCTGCGGTTCATCCTCGCGCGCGGCATCGGGCAGGCTTTCGTCACCTCGGACGTGCCTGCCGAGGCGCTGCGCGGCCTGCTGCAGGAGGCGCTTGCCGCCTGAGACGGGCGACGGGTCGCGGACGGGGCGGATCAGCCGCCCCAGCCGCCGCCCTGCCGCGCCGCCGGATCGCGCCGCGCCCCGGTTTCGGCATCGAAGACATGGCAGGCATTGGGCGGCACCACGATGCGGATGCGGTCGCCCGGCCGGGCCTCGAACTCCCGGGGGGCGCGCGCGGTGACCATCGCCCCGCCGGCCTCGACCAGCACCATGACGCAATCGCCCAGCGGCTCCAGCTCGTAGAGCGGCGCGGAGATCTCGCAGCCGGTGAAGCCCATGTGTTCCGAAAGCACCTGCGCCTCTTCGGCGCGGAACCCCAGGATCACCTCGCCGTCATCGGCCGCCAGTCCCTCGATCTGGACATCCTCGCCGCGGAACACGCCGCCGCGGATGCGCCCGCGCATCAGGTTCATCGCCGGGCTGCCCACGAACCCCGCCACGAAGGCGCAGCCGGGCCGTTCATACAGCTCGCGCGGCGTGCCGACCTGCACGATCTGTCCCTTGCGCATCACCACGATCCGGTCGGCCAGGGTCATCGCCTCGGCCTGGTCATGGGTGACGTAGATCGTCGTCACGCCGAGGTCGCGGGTCAGGTGGCGGATATGGGCGCGCGTCGACAGCCGAAGCTTGTGGTCGAGATTCGACAGCGGCTCGTCCATCAGGAAGACCCGCGGCTGCCGCACGATGGCCCGCGCCAGCGCCACGCGCTGCTTCTGCCCGCCCGACAGGGCCGAGGGGCGCTTGGCCAGCTGGTCCGAAAGGCCGACCCGCTCCGCCGCCTCGCGCACCAGCGCCTCCTGCGCGCCGCGGGCCATCTTGCGCATCTTCAGCGGAAAGCGGATGTTCTCGAAGACCGTCAGGTTGGGATAGAGCGCATAGCTCTGGAACACCATCGCGACGTCGCGATCGGCGGGGGGCGTGCGTCCCATGTCGGTCCCGTCGAACAGGACCCGGCCCGAGGTCACGTCGTCCAGCCCGGCGATCATCCGCATCGTCGTGCTCTTGCCGCAGCCCGAGGGCCCCAGCAGAACCAGGAATTCCCCTTCTTCGGCAACCAGGTCGACGGGTCCCACCGCCTGGAAATCGCCGAAGCGCTTCGTGACTTGCTGCAGCTCCACGCGCGCCATATGGTCCTCCGATGCGCTGTCCTCCAGCTGTCCCCTAGCCGGAAAACCGGGCAGCGTCATCCCCCTGCCGGTGCCGCGACAGGCACTTGCCGCAACGGCGTACCGCCACGGAGAGACCCATGACACAGACAGACTGGATCGCGCTGGATGCCTCGCAGCCGCAGGCGCTGGCCTGGCAGATGCGCGAGGACCGCGCCGAGGGACCCGGCCTTCCGGTCGGGGCGGAGGATCTGGCCGGGCTGGCCGGGGACGGGGGGCTGATCCTCGCCTGCGGGCTGCTGCAGGGCATCGCCGCGCCGCCGGCGCCGCGCACGGTCCCGGCGCCGCCGCTGCCCGGCCGGATCGCCGTGCAGGACTGGCAGGCGGCGCGGCTGGCCTGCGTGCCGGGTCTGCGCGGCGAGGGCCCGGCCCTGATGACCGGCGCAGAGACCCGCGTCGCGGGGTTCCTGGCGCTCAATCCCGGATGGGACGGCGTGATCTGCCTGCCCGCCGAGGAAACCCACTGGGTCCATGTCTCGGCCGGGGAGGTGGTCAGCTTCGTCTCGGCGCTTGCCGGACCGCTGGACCGGCTGGCCGCGCAGAGCGCGCCGGGCCCCTGGGACGAGGCGCTGTTCCTGGAAGCGATGGAGCGCACCCGCAGCCGCCCCGAGACGCTGATGGCGGGGCTGGCGCGCATCCGCGCGGCCGAACGGCTGGGCGAGGCGGCGCCGGGGGCCGGGCGCGCGCAGATCCTGGGGCTGCGCATCGGGGCCGACATGGCCGCGGCCCGCGCCTGGTGGCTGGGCCAGCCGGTCGCGGTGATCGCCCCGCGCGATGCCGCCGGCCCCTGGAATGCCGCCTTTGCCGCGCAGGGCGTGCCCGCGATCCAGGCGGATGCGATGGCGATGACCCTGGCCGGGCTGGCCGGGGCGCGGGCCCGCCTGGGCTGAGCCGCGCCGCCTGCGGGGGCTTGATCCCGGCCGCCGGCCGGGCCAGACCGGCAGCGGAGCACAGATGCGGAGCAAGACAGATGATGGCAGCCCTGACCCCCGGTCTCTACCCGTTCGGCCATCGCCCCGACGGGCGCGAGGTGAAGCGGATCGTGATCTCTGACGGCCGCCTGGGCGCGGCGATCCTGACGCAGGGCGCGATCCTGCAGGATGTGCGCCTGGCGGGGGTCGATCACGGGCTGGCCATCGGCACCGACACGCTGGAGCCGTATCTCTCGGCGATGCGCTCCTGCGGGTCGCTGATCGGACCGGTCATCAACCGCATCTCGGGCGGGGCCACGGAGATCGGCGGGCAGAGGGTCGAATTCGAACGCAACCAGGATGGCCGCCATACCCGGCATTCCGGCGAGGCGGGCACGCAGAACGCGCTGTGGCAGATCGCCGAGCGCGACGATGTCTCGGTGACGCTGGAGCTGAACCTGCCCGATGGCGCGGGCGGCTTTCCCGGCAACCGTGCGGTGGCGGCGCGCTATGCGCTGGTGGCCGAGGGCGTGCTGGAGATGCGGGTGGCGGTGACGACCGACCGCGACACGATCGTCAATTTCGCCAATCACGGCTACTGGAACCTCGATGGCAGCGACACCTATGACGGCCATCACCTGCAGGTCGCGGCCGACCGCGCCTGCGTCATGGGGCCGGATTCGCTGGTCACCGGGGAGATCGAGCCGGTCGCGGGCGGGCCGCTGGATTTCCGCGCGGGGCGGGTGCTGCATCCGGGGCGGGACCCGCGGCTGGATGTCAATCTGTGCCTGGCCGACCAGCGCCGTGCGCTGACCGAGATCCTGACGCTGACCGGGCGCTCGGGCGTGTCGATGACCGTCTCGACCACCGAGCCGGGGGTGCAGCTCTACGACGCGGCGAATTTCGCCGATGGCGGCGCGCCGGGCCATGACGGGCGGGCCAATCCTGCATTCTGCGGATTGGCGATCGAGCCGCAGGGCTGGCCGGATGCCTGCAACCACCCGCATTTCCCCTCGATCCGTCTCGCTGCCGGGCGCTCGGTCGAACAGGTCACGCAATGGCGTTTCGAGGGGCCGTGACGGCGATGCGGCAGCTTCCGGATTGACCGGGCGCCGCGGGGCATGCGACGGCTCGGGCATGTTGCGCGAACGCATCATCCTGGGCCCGGATTGCGTGGCCGAAGGCGCGGCCTGGCTGGCGGCGCAGGAGCCGCGTTTCGCCCATGCGCTGGAGCTGACCGGAACGCTGCCGCTCCGGCTGCGCCGCGACGGGTTCGAGGCGCTGCTGTCGGCCATCGTGTCCCAGCAGGTCTCGGTCGCGGCGGCCGCTGCGATCTGGACCCGGCTGAAGGCGGCGCGCCTGACCGGCCCGCGCAAGATCCTGGGCGCCAGCGAGGAGGAGCTGCGCGGCTGCGGCCTGTCGCGCCAGAAGATCCGCTATGCCCGCGAACTGGCGGCGGCGCGGATCCGCTATGGCGACCTGCGCGAGGTCCCGGCCGAGGAGGTGATCGCCACGCTGGTCGCGGTGCCCGGCATCGGCCGCTGGACCGCCGAGATCTACGCGATGTTCTCGCTGGGGCGCGCGGATGTGTTCGCCCCGGGGGACCTGGCGCTGCAGGAGGCGGCGCGGCTGCTGTTCGATCTGGAGGCGCGGCCGGGCGAACGGGTCTTGCGCGATATGGCCGCAGGCTGGAGCCCCTGGCGCGCGGTTGCGGCGCGGCTGCTGTGGGCCTACTACCGGGTGGCGAAGGACCGCGAGGGCATCAGATGACACGCAGGCTGAACACGGGCCGGGCAGAGCCGAAATCGGGCGAGACGAAGAACGTCGTCGTCTTCGTGCATGGCTACGGCGCCAACGGGGCCGATCTGCTGGGCCTGTCGCAGCCGCTGGCCGAGTATCTGCCCGATACACTGTTCCTGGCGCCCGATGCGCCCGAGCCCTGTGCCGGGGCGCCCATGGGATTCCAGTGGTTCCCGCTTCCCTGGCTGGACGGATCCAGCGAGGAAGCGTCGCGCGCCTCCATGGAGCAGGCCGTGGCCGACCTCGATGCCCTGCTGGACGAGGTGCTTCAAGAAACCGGTGTAAGACCCGAGGATATATTCCTTTTCGGTTTCTCCCAGGGCACGATGCTGAGCCTGCATCTTGCGCCGCGCCGCAAGGCGGAGATCGGCGGCGTCGTGGGATTTTCCGGACGGCTGCTGGCGCCGGAACGGCTGGCGGCAGAGGCGGCGACCACGCCTCCGGTGATCCTGATCCACGGCGATGCCGATCCGGTCGTCCCGCATGCCTCTCTGACAGAGGCCGGCGATGCCCTGTCGGCGGCGGGGTTCCGGGTCTATGCCCATACGATGCGCGGCACCGGGCATGGCATCGATCCCGACGGGCTGAGCGTGGCGCTGGCCTTCCTGCGCGACCGGATGGGACTGGCCTCCGGGGACTGACGGTCCCGCTGTCACGGCTTTTTCATGTAGCGGGTTTAAAACCCTCGGCAGGCACACCGCATTTTGCGGGGCTTGTGCCGTTGCAAACACGATATATAGTCGAAGCAGACTAGGGCGGGAGGGCCCGCTCTGGTGCCGCGAAGGGCAGACAGGGCGAGGACACTTCACCCATGCAGGCAGACTTCAGGACGGCATTCGTCCGCGAACCCAACAGTCTCAGGCATCATCCGGCACTGGTGCTGAACGCCGATTACCGGCCGCTTTCCTATTATCCGCTGTCACTCTGGCCCTGGCAGGAGGCGGTGAAGGCGGCCTTTCTCGACAGGGTCAACATCATCGCCGAATACGACCATGTCGTGCGCAGCCCCAGCCTGGAGATACGAATACCCTCGGTCGTGGTGCTCAAGGAATTCGTCAAACCCCAGAAGCGCGTGGCCTTCACGCGCTTCAATTTGTTTCTGAGGGACGAATTCTGCTGCCAGTATTGCGGGGCGAAGGGCGACCTGACCTTCGACCATGTCGTGCCGCGCGCCCGCGGCGGGATCACCAGCTGGGAAAACGTCGTTGCCGCCTGCGGCAAGTGCAACCTGCGCAAGGGGTCCAAGACGCTGAAACAGGTGGGGTTCCGCCTGCAGAAGCCGCCGCGGCGTCCCTCCTCGGAAGAGATGCGCAACATGGGCCGCCGCTTCCCGCCGAACTTCCTCCATGACAGCTGGGTCGACTACCTTTACTGGGATGCAGAACTGGAAAGCTGAATAACCGTACTTTCAATGCCCTGCATGAGGGTTTTCAGGTGCAACCGCCGGGGGCGGCGGGCTAGTCCTCCAGAAGCGGCTCATAGCGGGCATCGGTCAGCGTCCGCAGGAAGGCGACGATCGCGTCGATGCGCTGATCGTCCAGGGCGGGCCCGGAGGTCAGTTCGGTCATGGACAGGGTTTCGGGCACCGGTGCCGGACCGAAGGGCGCCCCGGTTTCGGGATTTATCAGCCGGTCGGGATCGCGGGTATTGTACCGGTTGTAGAACAGGACCACCGTGCGCAGATCCTCGAAGACGCCGTTATGCATGTAAGGACCGGTGACCGCAACATTGCGCAGCGACGGGGTCTTGAACTTGCCCCGCTCGGCCGGATCGGCGACCAGCGGATTGGCGAACAGCCCCTCGTCCACCAGATCCGGCGCGATGCCGTTCAGCCCGCGCAGCCGCGTGTTCCGCGGCGTGCCGATATTGTGGTATTCGTAACTGGTGAAGGTCTCGCGCGGGTCCATCTCCGAGCGGCCCAGCTGGTGGCACTGGTTGCAATTGGTGAATTGCTGCGAGAAGAACAGGATCCGGCCCAGTTCCTCCTCGCGGGTCAGCTCGGCCTCGCCGCGCAGGTAGCGGTCGTACCTGCTGTCGAAAGACGCGAAATCCGGGCCCGCCTCATAAGCCGCCAGCGCCTCGGTCATGGCGCGATATCCGGTTTCGGCGTCCTCCAGGACATCCGCGCCGAAAAGCCGCGCGAAGGCCGAGACGTAATCCGGATCCGCCCGCAGCCGCGCGACCACCGCGGCCTCGTCCGGCATGCCCATCTCGGCCGGGTTCAGCGGCGGCATTCCGGCCTGCGCGGCCAGCCCCCCGGCGCGTCCGTCCCAGAACTGCCCGCCCGCATAGCGGCCGTCCTCGCGGCGGTGGAAATCGGGCGTGAGAACGGCATAGCCGATCGACGGGGCGTTGCGGTCGCCCAGGCTGATCCCGTCATCCCCCGGCGAGGCCGCGCCGCGCGGATCGGAAAACCCCGCTTCCGGCATGTGGCAGCTGGCGCAGGATTGCGTGCGATTGGCCGAAAGGGCGGTCTCGAAGAACAGCGCCCGGCCCAGATCGACAAGGCTGTCCGGCCCCTGGGCGGCAGCGGGGCACAGCCCGGACAGGGTCAGCAGGGCGGTCAGGAAAAGGCGGCGCATGAGAAGATCCGGCGGCGTTTCCCGAGCATAACAATCGGACTTTCGCGCCGCAACCGCGACGCGGTCTCAGACGGCATCGGAAAGCGCGGCCGCGGCGCTGCGCCCGGCATCGCTGAGCCCGTAGACCCCGCGGGAGACCCGGTCGAACCAGCCATAGTGATTGGCCGCCATGATCGCGGTGGCCGCCGGCACGCCTGCCGCGCGCGCCGCCACCGCCCCCTGCAGCGCGCCCTGCTGAAGCAGAAGCCGCGCCAGACGTTCGCAATCCTGCCGGTAGGCGGTGACGATGGCCCCGCGACGCCCGCCGGTATTGGGATCCCCCGCGCGCCGGGCGAATTCGCGCAGCAGCCGGTCGCGTTTCTTCGGCACCTTGCGCGGCACGAAGGGGCCGGGATCGCAAAGCGGTTCGACGAACCCGTCGGCCAGCCGCACCGACAGCACCCCCAGACCCAGCCGCCGCGCGAGCCCCAGATTGTCGCGGAAGGCCCGGGAGGTGCTGCGCGGCACGGCGAGATAGACGGCGTCGGTGACGGCCTGGCGCGCGATCCCCTGGTGGAACAGGGCCAGGGAAAACCCGGTCTTCATCTCCACCACCACGGGCGGCTCGTCGCCGCGGCAGGCGACGATATCGGCGCCCGCCACCTCGGATTTCACCTCGTATCCCTGGGATTCGAGGAAGGCCTTGAGCGGGGCATAGAGGTCGGTTTCGCGGCAGCGGGTCATGGCGCGACCCTAGGGCGGATCGGCGGCGGAGGGAATCCCCCGCCGCCGCCGGCCGTCATTCCGCCGCGCGCATCCGGCGGGCCGCTTCCGCCTCCGCCTGGCCGGTATCCCACAGGATCTCGGGCGCCGCCTGGCGCCGGGCGCGGCGGCGCAGCAGCCAGTCCTCGGCCGCGCGGCTGCGCCGCCCGCCGGACCAGCGTTCGATCCAGCGCAGGAAGGCCATGGCATAGGTTCCCGCCCAGACCCGCGCCGCCAGCATGGCCGGGGTGAAGACCAGGGTCAGCGCCGTGGCCACGCCCAGCCCGAAGACCACCGCCGTCGCCAGCTGTTTCCACCACAGCGCGGTGGGACTGTCGATCGTGGCCCCGCCGCCCACGAAATCCAGGCTAAGTCCGAACATCATCGGCATCAGCCCCGCCATGGTCGTCAGCGTGGTCAGCAGGACCGGACGGATGCGGGCCTCGGCGGTGCGGATGATCGCCTCGATCCGCGGCATGTAGCGGCTGTATTCCTGATAGGTGTCGATCAGGACGATGTTGTTGTTCACCACGATCCCCGCCAGCGCCACCACGCCGGTGCCGGTCATGATGAAGCTGAAGGGCTGCTGCATGACCAGCATGCCGATCAGCACGCCGGCCGTCGACAGCACCACCGCCAGAAGCACCAGCACCGAATTGTACAGGCTGTTGAACTGCGCCAGCAGGATGATGAACATCAGAAACAGCGCCGCGATGAAGGCCTTGCCCAGGAAATCCGCGGTCTCCTGCTGTTCCTCCTGGTCGCCGGTCCATTCCCATCCGACCCCGGGGGGCAGAGGATTGTCGGCCAGCCATTCGGTCAGCCGCGCGATGCGTTCATTGGCGGTGACGGGCTGGCCCGCCTCGTTGGTCAGCCCGGGCAGGATGTCGGCCTTGACGTCGTAGAACCGTTTCTGGTCGATCCGGTCGATCTGGGCCAGTTTCGCCACCGGGCGGATGGTGATGAAATTCGACAGCGGCACCAGCCCCTCGGGGGTGCGCAGCTTCAGCGTGTCGAGCGTCGACAGCCGCCGGTATTCCTCCGGCAGGCGGGTGCGGATCTCGATCTCCTCGTCGGAACTGTCGACCCGCATCGTGCCCTGCAGGATGCCGCGCGTGACCAGCTGCACCATGCCGCCCACGGTGGCCACATCCGCGCCGAACCGCCCGGCCGCCTCGACATCGACATCGATTTCCCAGTCGATGCCGGGCAGGGGCAGCGTGTCCTCGATGGCGGTCAGCCCGCCGATCTGCTCCATCCTGGCGCGCGCCAGATGCGCGGCCTCCTCCAGCGCGGCGAAATCCTGGCCCATCAGGCGCAGATGCACCGGCTTGCCGTCGGCGGGGCCCTGCGACAGTTCGGTCACCTCGGCATAGATGCCGGGGATCTCCGCCAGCGCCGTCTCGATCCGTGCCAGGACGGCATTGCCGTCATAGAAGGGATCGGAGACGCGTTGCAGCAGGATGCGCTGCCACCAGGGTCCGTCGAAGGGCAGGGTCGGGCGGTCATCCCAGGCGAGGGTCTCGAACTGGACCTGGCCGATGGCGTCGCGCGGTCCCTCGCCGCCGCCGGTATTGGAATTCAGCCCGCCCGTCCCGGCGAAGGAAAAGGCCGTGGCCACGCCCTCGGTGCCCAGCACGACCTGTTCGACCCGGCCCACCAGCGCGTCCTTCTCGGCCACGGACAGGTTGCCGCGGGCGCGGACATAGACGATGGCCTGTTCGGGCTCGGTCTCCACGAAGAATTCCGCGCCGTAGTTCTTCTGCCCGTAGGTGACGAAAACCGCGGCAACGAAGCCTGCCACGACGGCGATCGCGACAAGCGGCATGACCGGATTGCCCGCGATCGCGGCGATGGCCTTTCCGAAGAGGCTGCGGCGATAGCCCGCCTGAAGCCGGTCCTCGCGCGCCGGGCCGCGCAGCGCCCCCGCCGCCACGGAAGTGGCCGACAGCCCCGCCACGAACATCACGGCCGACAGGATGGGCACGCCGCCGGGGATCAGGAGGCCGCGGAACCCGGCAAAGGCCAGTGCCATGGCCGCGGCCAGAATCGCCAGCCGCGCCGCGAAAGGCAGCGCGCGCAGCGTGTCCGAGGCGTGAGCAAAGCTGCGGTTCAGCCGCCCGGCGACCCCGCCCATCACCGGCAGGTAGACCAGCGCCACGATCAGCGAGGCCGATAGCACGAAGATCAGCGTCACGGGCAGCATTCCCATGAACTCCCCCGCCACGCCCGGCCAGAACAGCATCGGCAGGAAGGCGCAGAGCGTCGTCGCGGTGGAGGAGACGATGGGCCAGAACATCCGCTTGGCGCCCTCGACATAGGCGCGCATCGGCCCCTGGCCCTGGTCGATGCGGGATTCGGCGTATTCCACCACCACGATGGCGCCGTCCACCAGCATCCCCACCGCGAGGATCAGCCCGAACATGACGATGTTGGAGATCGTCACGCCCATGATCGCCAGGAAGACGAAGCACAGAAGGAAGGAGGTCGGGATGGCGAAGCCCACCAGCAGCGCGGGCCGCCCGCCCAGCGAGGCCAGCACCACGATCATCACCAGCGCGATGGCCGTCAGCACCGATCCCTCCAGCTGGGAAATCATCGAGGCGACGGTATGGCTCTGGTCGTTGGAGATCTCGGCCCGCACCGCGTCGCGCAGTTCCGGCGGCCAGGTCGCTGTTTCCTCGGTCAGCAGGCGGCGGATATCGGCGGCGGTGTCGATCAGGTTGTAGCCCTTGCGCTTGACCACCTGCAGCGCGACGGTCTTCTCGCCGTCGAAACGCGCCGTCCCCTCGCGATCCTCGAAGGTCAGGCGGATATCGGCCAGGTCGGACAGGGTCACGACGCGGTCGCCATTGGTCTTGACCGGCAGGTCGAACAGGTCGCGGCTCTCGTCGAAGGAAGAGGGGATCTTGACCGAGAAGGCGCCGGTCTCGGACTGGATCTCGCCCGCGGCGATCAGCTGGTTGTTGTTCTGCACCACGTCGATCAGCTCGGCGGCGGTGACGTTGTAGGCCTCCAGGCGGATCGGGTCGATCACCACCTCGACCATCTCGTCGCGCGATCCCGCCAGCACGGCCTCCAGAACCGCGTCCTGCGATTCCAGCCGGTCCTGCAGCCCCTTGGCCAGCCGGATCAGCGTGCGTTCCGGGACCTGCCCGGTCAGGGACACGACGAGGATGGGGAATTCCGAGAAATTGATCTCGTTGATCGAATACTGTTCCGCCCCGTCGGGGAAATCGGCGGAGGCATTGGACATCGCGTCGCGGACATCGGCCATGACCGCCGTCTTGTCCCAGCCGAATTCGAATTCCAGCGCGACGCCCGCATAATTCTCGGCCGCGGTGCCCTGCATGGATTTCAGCCCGTCGATATCCGACAGCTCGGTCTCCATCGGCCGCACCAGCAGTTTCTCGCTGTCGGCGGCCGAGATGCCGGGAAAGGGCACCGAGACGAAGAGCATCGGGATCTCGATATCCGGCTCGCCCTCCTTGGGCAGGGTGACATAGCAATAGGCCCCCGCCGCCAGCGACAGCGCGATGAAGGCCACGATCATGCGTGCCCGCGCGGCCGCCCAGTCGATCAGGCCGCTCACGCGCCATCCTCCGGGCGATGGGCGGTCACGGCGACCCCGTCGGTGACGTATTCCTGGCCCAGGGTGATGATCTCGGCGGTCTCGGGCAGGCCCGTGACCAGCATGCCCTCGGCCGTGTCGCGCAGGATCTTCACGGCGACGAACCGCGCGCGGCTCTCGGCATCGACCACGCGCACGCCCATCGTGCCGTCATCATCCAGCGTCAGCGCCGATTGCGGGATCAGATGCGCGCTGGCGCCCTCGGCCTCGATGGCGATCTCGGCCGTCTGCCCGTCGCGGACCGAGAAATCGGGATTGGCCACCTGGATATCCACGCGGAAGGTGCGGGTCGTGGCATCGGCGGAGCGCGACACGAAGGTCACGATCCCCTCGCGCAGCCGCCCGTCGGCCAGGCGCGCCCGGGCGGGGGCGCCGGTGGCGACCTGCTGCACCTGGGTTTCGGGCAGGAATCCCACCAGCCGCACCGGGTCCAGCCGGATCACCGTGGCACAGGCGGCGCCGGACTGAAGCAGGCTGCCCAGTTCGGCGCTGTCGGTTTCCAGGAGCCCCGAGAAGGGGGCGGTGATGGTCAGCCGCGCGATCTCGGTCTCGGCCCGCGTCACGGCGGCCCGGGCGGATTCAAGCGAGGCCCGCGCGGCGACGGCCTGGGTCTCGGAGGTGTATCCCCCCTTGGAGAGGCGCTGCGCGGCGGTATCGGCGATCTCGGCTTCGGCCAGCGCGGCGCGGGCCTCCTGCAGGTCGGCCGGACGGGTGCCGGGATCGACCTCGCAGATCACCTGGCCCGCCTCGACGAAACTGCCCTTGGACAGCGGTTCCGAGATGACGAGGCCCGAGACCTGGGACATCACCTCCACCTGGCGGTCGGCCTCGGTGCGTCCGCGCAGCACGACGGTATTGTCCACCGTCTGCGCGCGGCTTTCGACGGCGATCACGTCGATGGCGGCCTGGCCCGCCTCGTCCTCGCTCGGGGGGGCGGCAGGGGCGGGGGCGGCCGCCCCGGAGGGCGACGGCGGCGCCTGGCCGCTCACGATTGCGCGAAGCGCGTCGCGTTCGAAGACCAGCGCATAGAGCACGACCGCCACGATCAGCGCGGTCAGGACTGGCAGAAGCCTCATGTATTCTTCCCCCGATGCCCGTTCCTGAGGGCCGCAGCGCCGGTCCCGCGGCGGGACTGAACGATGTGGTTCAGTTTACGCCCTGCATCGCGACGCTTCAAGAGACCGCGGCAAAACCGTTTGGCCGGGCTTGGCATTTTTCGGCATTTGGCTGTAAGACGGCGCAGAACGAACGGGAGAGACCTGTGAGCAGTCCAGACAGTTTCCTTGATGAGGTCGCCGAAGAGGTCCGTCGCGACCGGCTTTACCGCCTGGCCCGCCGCTATGGCTGGATCCTTGCCGTCGCGGTGGTGGCCGGCGTCGGCGGCGTCGCCTGGTGGGACTGGCAGAAATCCCGGGTCGAGCTGTCGGCTCAGGGATTCGGCGACGCGCTGCTGGCGGGGCTGTCCTCGGAGGATCCGCAGGTGCGGGCCACCGCCGTTTCGGAAATCGCGGCGACCGGCGACCAGGTGGCGCTGCGCGACTTGACCGCGGCGGGGGATGTCGCGCTTCAGGACGGGCAGGCGGCGACCGAAATGCTGCAGGCGCTGATCGGCAATGACGAGGTGAGCCAGATCTATCGCGACGTCGCGCGGCTGAAGATCGTGCAGCTGCCCGACAACCGCCTGACCACGGATCAGCGGCTGGAGGTGCTGGAGCCGCTCCTGGTGCCGGGCCATGCCTTCCGGCTGAGCGCGCTGGAACTGCGCGCCATGATCCGCATCGAACGCAACGAAGCCGAGCTGGCGCTGGCCGACCTGGCCGAGATCCGCGATGCCGCAGATGCCACGCCCGGCCAGCGCCAGCGCGCCACGCAGATGACCGTCGCGCTTGGCGGCGGGACGGAGGCGTCGTGACGG
Source organism: Mangrovicoccus algicola (assembly GCF_014903745.1). GTDB lineage: Bacteria > Pseudomonadota > Alphaproteobacteria > Rhodobacterales > Rhodobacteraceae > Mangrovicoccus > Mangrovicoccus algicola. Next base: position 60,886 of record NZ_JACVXA010000023.1, read on the forward strand.
GGATGGGCCGGACCGTGACCGAGACCATGCGCCGACCCGCCGGGCGGGCCGTGATGGCGGGGCTGCTGCTGTCGGTCGCCCTGGCGGGATGCGCACGCAAGGAGGATGTCCTTCCCGGCGAACGCTTCGGCCTGCGCGACCTCGACGAGGCGCAGGCCATGCTGGGCACTGCCAGCGACCAGGCGCCCGCCGCCCCCGGGCCGCAGCCGCCGCGGGTCATCCCGCAGGCCGGGTATGCCGTGATCGGCGAGGCCCGCGCGATTTCGCTTCCGGCGGCGCGCAACATCGCCGACTGGCCGCAATCGGGTCAGAATGCGGGTCACGACATGCCCCATGTCCAGCTGGGCCGTGGCGCGCCGACCCAGGTCTGGGCCACCTCCATCGGGCAGGGCAGCTCGAAGCGCCAGCGCCTGAGCGCGGCGCCGGTCGCCGCAGGCGGGCGGATCTTCACGCTCGACAGCGCGGGCACGGTCAGTGCCGTGGGCACGAATGGCACCGTGCTGTGGAGCCGCTCGCTTGTGCCCCAGGGCGAACGCGCGGGCGCCGTAGTCGGCGGCGGGCTGGCGGTCGAGGGCGGCACGCTTCTGGTCACCACCGGCTACGGGCGGCTGCATGCGCTGTCGGCCGCGACCGGCGACCAGGCCTGGATGCAGGATTTCGGGGCCGCCACCACCGCGGCGCCGATGGTCAATGGCGGGCTGGTCTATGTCACCTCGCGCGACGGGTTCGGCTCGGCCGTGGATCTGGAGAACGGCCGCATCCTGTGGCAGATCGAGGGCAGCGCCGCCCCGGCCTCGGTGCTGGGCGACGGCATTCCGGCCCTGGCGGGAAATGCGGTGATCTTCCCCTTCGGCAGTGGCGAGATGACCTCGGTCCTGCGCCAGGCGGGGATCAGCCTGTGGTCGGGATCGCTTGCGGGCACCCGCACGGGGCGGTCCTACGGCGCGGTCTCGGAAGTGCCCGGCAGCCCGCTGGTCGATGGCGGCACGGTCTATGCCGCGACCGAGGCCGGGCGGCTCGCCGCGATCGACGCCGCCTCGGGGTCGCGCCTGTGGACCTCGCTCGAAGGCGCCTCCGGCGCGGTGGCGCTGGGGGGCGGCTCGCTGTTCCTGGTCTCCGACGAGGGCCGTCTGCTGCGCGTTTCCGCCTCTGACGGGGAAACCGTCTGGGAGGCCACGCTGCCGCTGTTCGAGGCCGAGAAGGTCAAGCGGCGCAAGGAGGTCTTCGTCCATTACGGGCCGATCCTGGCGGGCGGGCGGCTGATCCTGGCCTCTTCCGACGGGCTGCTGCGCGAGATCGATCCGGCCTCGGGGACGCTGCTGCGCAGCACCCAGCTGGGCGCGCCCGCCGCGGCGGCGCCGATCGTGGCGAATGGCACCCTCTACATCCTGACCGCCGACGGCACGCTTCGCGCTTTCCGTTGACGGCGGAATGCGCTAAGCACGGCGCCTGATCTTCCAGGAGGGCCAAAGGTGTTCAAGCTCGCCATCGTCGGCCGCCCCAATGTGGGCAAGTCGACCCTGTTCAACCGCCTTGTCGGCCGGCGCCTGGCGCTGGTCGACGACCAGCCGGGGGTGACGCGCGATCTGCGCGAGGGCGAGGCGCGCCTGGGCGACCTGAAATTCACCGTGATCGACACGGCCGGTCTGGAAGACGCCACCGATGACAGCCTGCAGGGGCGGATGCGGCGGCTGACCGAACGCGCCGTGGACATGGCCGATGCGTGTCTCTTCATGATCGATGCCCGCGCGGGCGTCACCGCCAATGACCAGCTTTTCGCCGAGATCCTGCGCCGCCGGGCCAAGACCGTGATCCTCGCCGCCAACAAGGCCGAGGGCGCGGCAGGATCGGCGGGCGCGCTGGAAGCCTACGGGCTGGGCCTGGGCGAGCCGCTGCAGCTCTCGGGCGAGCATGGCGAGGGCATGTCGGAACTCTATTCCGCGCTGCTGCCGCTGGTGGACGGCCATGCCGAGGAAATCGCCGCCGCCGAGCTGGCCGCGCTGGAGAGCGCGCCCGATATCGATATCGACATCTCCGACGAGGATGGCGAGGACTTCCCCGAATACGACCCGAAAAAGCCGCTTCAGGTCGCCGTCGTGGGCCGTCCCAATGCCGGGAAGTCGACGCTGATCAACCAGCTCCTGGGCGAGGACCGGCTGCTGACCGGACCCGAGGCCGGGATCACCCGCGATTCGATCTCGGTGCAGGTGGACTGGGACGGGCGGCCGGTGCGGATCTTCGATACCGCGGGGATGCGCAAGAAGGCCAAGATCCAGGACAAGGTGGAAAAGCTGTCGGTCTCCGACGGGCTGCGCGCCGTGCGCTTCGCCGAGGTTGTCGTGGTGCTTCTGGACGTGGAGATCCCCTTCGAGCAGCAGGACCTGCGCATCGCCGACCTGGCCGAGCGCGAGGGCCGCGCGGTCGTCGTGGGCATCAACAAGTGGGATCTCGAGGATCACCGCCAGGAAAAGCTGGCCGAGCTGAAGACCGCCTTCGAACGGCTGCTGCCGCAGCTCAGGGGGGCGCCGCTGGTGACGCTCTCGGCGAAGACGGGCCGCGGCATGGACCGGCTGCGCGAGGCGATCGAACGCGCCCATGTCACCTGGAACCGCCGCATCCCGACCGCCCAGCTGAACCGCTGGCTGGGCGCGATGCTGGAGGCGCATCCGCCGCCCGCGCCGGGCGGCCGCCGGATCAAGCTGCGCTACATGACCCAGGCCAAGACGCGGCCGCCCGGTTTCGTGGTGATGTGCAGCCATCCCGACAAGCTGCCCGATGCGTATAAACGCTATCTGGTCAACGGGCTGCGCCAGGATTTCGACATGCCCGGGACGCCGATCCGGCTGTGGTTCCGCGGCCAGGGCGACAGCAACCCCTACAAGGGGCGCAAGAAATCGACGCCGTCGCGGCTGAACAAGCACCTGCGCAAATAGCGCCGTCCCGCCCCGGGCCTGACCCGGGGCCTCCTCTTTTCCGGGGTGCGTTAACCACGCCTTCACGCGCCCCGGGCTTTCCTGTCGCCATCTCAGCACGGCAGGGAGGACCGGCGGATGGCGCGGACAGGACAGCTCTATCTTCACGAGGCCATGGAATACGTGGTCCTGCGGGCGGGCCGTCCGCTGCCCAGCGGGCGGATCGCCGCGGAGATCAACGACCAGGCGCTTTTCACCCGCGCGCGCGCCGGATCGGCGCCCCTTCAATGGTGGCAGATCGAGATCGAGGCCCGGAAATTCCCGATGAAATTCAGGCTGGAGGGCCGCGATGTCTGTCTCGCGGCCCGCTCCACCCGGGGGGAACCGCGGATCGCGATGACCCGCAGCGGCTGAGACCGGGGGCGGCTCAGCCCTTGCGCGCGGCCTGCCAGGCGCGCGGATCGTCGAGGAACTCCTTCACCCCTGCCAGCGTCCCGGCGCCGAAGCTGCCGGAGGCCTCGGCCTCGGCGAAGACATCCCACCAGGTGCACAGCGCGGTGAGCTGCACGCCGTGATCGCCCAGGGTGCGGTCGATTTCCGGGAAGATGCCGTAGGAAAAGATAACCGAGGTATGCGCGCAGCTGGCGCCGGTCTCGCGGATCGCGTCGACGAAGCTCAGCTTCGAGCCGCCATCGGTGGTCAGATCCTCCACCAGCAGCACCCGCTGCCCCTCGGCCATCGCGCCTTCGATCCGGGCATTGCGGCCATAGCCCTTGGGCTTCTTGCGCACATAGCTCATCGGCAGGGCCAGCCGCTCGGCGATGAAGGCCGCGAAAGGAATGCCCGCGGTCTCGCCGCCCGCGACATTGTCGAAGGCCTCGAACCCGGCCTCGCGCATCGTCTTGCAGGCGAGGAAATCCATCAGCGTGGAGCGGATCCGCGGATAGCTGATCAGCTTGCGGCAGTCGATATAGGTCGGCGAGGGCAGGCCGGAGGCCAGGGTGAACGGGTCCTCGGGGCGGAAATCCACCGCGCCGATCTCCAGCAGCGCGCGCGCCGTCAGGCGGGCCATCTCTTCGTTCGAGGGGAAGGCGGTGGGGATCATCGGGCGGCTCCTGGCTGAAAACTCGGGCGTCTCTAGACCATTCCGCCCGCCCGGGGAAGCCCTGCCGGAGCCGCCGCAAGGGCAGGGCGGCCCGTCGCGGAAGAGGCCAATTCGCGGCCTGATCCCCCGGGCCGAGGGATCGTCACGACCCCGGACCCGGTGCCGGTGCGGCCATCCGGGCTGACGCCGCAAATTTGTTCCGGCCCCGCCGTGCTGGCGGGGCCGCGCGGGGTTCAGTCCTCGACGTGCCAGTACAGCGGGAAGCCCGGATCGAAGACGGTCACGGGACCGCCCTCGGTCTCGATCGCCGCCGGATACGCCACCGGCGCGCCCTTGCGCAGGGTGATCGTCTCCTCGTTCGGGGGCAGGCGGTAGAATTTCGGCCCGTTGACCGAGGCGAATCCTTCCAGCTTGTCCAGAGCGCCTGCCGCCTCGAAGACCTGCGCCAGGCAGGACATGGTGTTCGTGGCCGAGAAGACGCCCGCGCAGCCGCAGGCGCTTTCCTTGTCCTTCGTCAGGTGCGGCGCGCTGTCCGTGCCGAGGAAGAAGCGCGGATCGCCCGAGGTCGCGGCCGCCACCAGCGCGTCGCGATGGGTCGCGCGCTTGGCCACCGGCAGGCAGTAGTAATGCGGCTTGATTCCGCCCACGAGGATGTGGTTGCGGTCGATGATCAGGTGATGCGTGGTGATCGTAGCACCCAGATTGCCATCCGATCCGGTGACATACTGGACCGCATCCGAGGTGGTGATGTGCTCCATCACCACGCGCAGTTCCGGGATGTCCCGGCGCAGCGGATCCAGCACGGTGTCGATGAACACCGCCTCGCGGTCGAAGATGTCGATCGCGGGATCCGTGACCTCGCCATGGCAGCACAGCGGAATGCCCACCTGCGCCATCGTCTCCAGCACGCGGCGCACCTTGGTCAGATCGCGCACCCCCGAGGCGGAATTGGTCGTCGCCCCCGCGGGATACAGCTTCACCGCGGTGATCAGCCCGATCTCGGCGGCGGCGCGGATGTCGCGCGGCTCGGTCGTCTCGGTCAGGTAGAGCGTCATCAGCGGGCGGAATTTCGATCCGTCCGGTTTCGCCGCCAGGATGCGGTCGCGATATTCGGCGGCATCGGCGGGGGTGACCACCGGCGGCACGAGATTCGGCATGATGATCGCGCGCCCGAAATGGCGCGTGGTCTCGGGCAGGACGGCCTTCAGCATCGCGCCGTCGCGCAGATGCAGGTGCCAGTCGTCGGGGCGGCGGAGCGTGAGGGTCTCGGTCATGGGCTGCTCTTAGCGGGGTGCGCGGGGTTAGGGAAGGGGCTGCACATTCCGCAGGCAGCCGACCTTTCCCGGCCCTGCGGCGAGATGCGCGACTGTTGTCACCGCGCGCGGAACGGCTAGGGTGAGCCCGGACCAAGACAGGATGCCCATGCTCGACCGGACCGCCCCGGGCCATGCCCAGATTTCCGCCCAGCCGCGGCGCCAGCGCGTCGATGCGCGCGCCGCGGCGGGCTTCGCTCTGCGCGACGGCCGCACCGTGCTGCAGCGGCTGCGCCAGCAGGGCTCGGCCAAGGCGATGCTGCCGCGCGTGCATCGCCCCGAGCCGGAGCTGGTCTTCCTCAACACGGCCGGGGGGCTGACCGGCGGCGACCGGATCGGCTTCGATCTCGACCTGGCGCCGGGGACGCATGTTGTCGCCACGACCCAGACCGCCGAACGCGCCTATGCCAGCCTGCCCGAGACTGGACCGGCCGCGATGACCGTGCGGATCACGGCCGGGGCGGGCGCGCGGATCGACTGGCTGCCGCAGGAGACGATCCTGTTCGAGCGCGCCGCGCTGCATCGCCGGACGGAGATCGACCTGGCCGGCGACGCGGCATGCCTGTGGTGCGAATCCGTCGTGCTGGGCCGCGAGGCGATGGGCGAGACCTTGCAGACCCTCGATTTCCGCGACACCCGCGTGATCCGCCGCGACGGCGTGCCGGTCATGGCCGAGCCGCTGCGCCTGACCGGCGCGACGCTGGCGCGGCGCGAGGCGGCTTCGGGGCTGGGCGGCGCGCGGGCGCTGGCCACGATCGCGCTGATCGCCCCCGATGCGCCCGACCTGCTGGGCCGGGTGCTGCCGCTTTGCGCCACTGCCGGCGTCACCGCCTCCGCGTCGGGCTGGGACGGGCGGCTGGTAATCCGCGGCCTCGCGGCCAAGCCCTTCGCGCTGCGCCGCTGGATGGCCGCGGTGCTTGACGAATTGCGGGGCCGCCCCTTGCCCCGCGTCTGGACGATCTGAGCAAAGGACCAAGCGACATGAACCTGACCCCCCGCGAGAAGGACAAGCTGCTGGTCAGCCTCGCCGCCATGGTCGCCCGCAACCGGCTGGAGCGCGGCGTGAAGCTGAACCATCCCGAGGCGATCGCGCTGATCACCGATTTCGTGGTGGAGGGCGCGCGCGACGGCCGGTCCGTGGCCGACCTGATGGAGGCCGGCGCCCATGTGGTCACCGCCGCGCAATGCATGGAGGGCATCGCCGGGATGATCCATGACGTGCAGGTGGAGGCGACCTTTCCCGACGGCACCAAGCTGGTGACGGTGCATCACCCGATCCGCTGACCGCGCACGCCGCGCACAGGGAATGCCGCCGAAATGACGGGTCCGCCCCGGTTTTGGCTATTCTTCGGGCAGGACGGCGTTTAGGCTGTCCGCGCGATGCTCCGCACTGGAAGCCGTCGGGGGATCGCGGAAGGTTAGATCCGGCCGGGCGGCCCGCACATGCCGCCCGCCGGTTTCCGGAACGCCGCCCGATGCTTGCGGGATGAGTGTCTCCGGATCGGAACGCGCCGCGGGCGCAAGGGCGTGACCCGGTCCGGCTGCGGCCGGAGGGCAGATAACGGAGAGCTCCGCATGATTCCAGGAGAAGTGATGACCGCCGGGGGCGACATCACCCTCAACGAGGGCGCCGAGGCAATCGAACTGGAGGTCGCCAATTCCGGCGACCGCCCGGTGCAGGTCGGCAGCCACTATCATTTCGCAGAAACCAATGCGGCGCTGGTCTTCGACCGGGACGCCGCGCGCGGCAGGCGGCTGGATATCGCCGCGGGCACTGCGGTGCGCTTCGAGCCGGGGCAAAGCCGGATGGTGACGCTGGTGCCGCTTTCCGGCGCACGCCGGGTCTTCGGGTTCAACCAGGCCGTGATGGGGGACCTCGACTGATGATCGTCAATATGTGCTCTGGCAAAACCACCAATCCGGGAGTCTGGGGAGAGATGCAGAAAAGCTTCGAGATGCCGATGGAGATGTGGCGCAGCGGAATGGAGCTGTGGTTCCGCACGGCCGAGGCGCAGATGGAAATCGCCATGCGGATGATGACCGCCTGCAATGCCTTCGATATCGGGCTGGCCGCGACGCGCCATGCCGCGCGCGGCACCGGCGCGGCGGCCGCAGCCCCCGCCGCCGCGACATCGGCCGCGACATCGGCCGGGGCACCATCCGGGGCGGAGGAGGAAAAGCCGAGGCTGCGCGCCGTGTCACCCGCCGCATCGGAGCCGACGCCAAGCGCCGCGCCCGCGCCGCGCAAGCGCGCTGCCGCGAAACCGGCGCCGCCGCGGCCCGCAGCTGCCAAGGCCGCCCCGGCAAAGCCTGCGGAAACCGCCAAGGCCCCCGCCGCGTCCGCCAAGCCCGAAGCGGCCCCCGCCGCGCCCGTCAAGGCGGCCGAACCCGATGCACCCGCCAAAGTGCCGGCGGCGCGCACGAAACCGGCCGCCGCCGGTGCCGCGGCACCGGCCACGCGTCGGCGCAGCGCCAAACCCGCCGCCGGGAGCGCAGACGGGGCC
>NZ_JACVXA010000024.1 GCF_014903745.1 Mangrovicoccus algicola
GGCGAGCCGTGCTTTCGCTACGCGCCCCTGCCCGCGCTGGATTTCAACGCCGCGGGGCTGCTCTATTTCCCCGCCTTCTCGATGATCGCCGAGATGGCCGCGCCCGCGGGGGGCGCGCTGCGCGAAAGGGAGATCACCTATCTGGGCAATCTGGACCCCGGCGGCATGGTCAGCGCCGAGGCCTGCGCACAGGGGCTGAGCCTGCGCGACGGCACGGGGGCGCTGCTGGCGGCGGTGACGACCCGCACCGGCTGAGCGCGATCGGGGATTGCCCGGCTCCGGAAAGGTAGGTAGACAGGTCTACCTATTCCTTTCGGAGCCGCCATGGACATCCCGGACCCTTCCCGCCCTGCCGCGCCTGCACGCGACCGCCTGCTGGCGGCGGCGGCCGAGCTGTTCTATGCCCATGGCATCGCCGCCACCGGGATCGACACGATCACCCGCCGGGCGGGCGTGGCCAAGAAGAGCCTCTATAACAACTTCGCCTCAAAATCCGACCTCGTCGCCGCCTATGTCGCGGCGCGCCATGGCGAATGGCTGGGGCTGCATGCCGCCCGGGCCGCAGAGGCCGTCACGCCGCGTGCGCGCATCCTCGCGGTGTTCGACGCCTATCGCGACCATGCCGAGATGGCCTATGCCCACGGGTTCCGCGGCTGCGGCCTGCTGAATGCTGCCGCCGAACTGCCCGTCGGGGCCCCGGGACGGGCCGCCGTGCGGGCGCACAAGGCGGAGGTCGAGGCGCTGCTGGCGGCGGAATTCGCCCGTCTCCTGCCGGATGATCCCGGCCGCGCCGCGGCGCTGGCGGGGCAGAGCCTGATGTTGCTGGAAGGCGCGATCACCCTGGCCGGGCTGGAGGGCGGCAGTGCCCGCATCCTGGCCGCCCGCGCCATCACCGAAGACCTGCTGGAGCGCCTGTGACATGACGGGACGGCAGAACGCGGCCGGGGTCGCGGCGATCCTCGCGGCAGCGGTGCTGTGGGGCACGACCGGCACCGCCGCCAGCCTTGCCCCCGCCCTGGGGGCGGCGGCGATCGGCGCGGCGGCGATAGGGCTGGGCGGGCTGATGCAGGCGCTGGTGGCCCTGCCCCGGATCTGGCGGGCGCGGCGCGGCATGCTCGGGCAATGGCGGTACCTGCTGCCCGGGGCGCTGGCGGTGGCCGTCTATCCGCTGGCCTTCTACGGTTCGATGCGCCTGGCGGGCGTCACCATCGGCACCGTCGTCACCATCGGCGCGGCGCCGATCTTCAGCGCGCTCGTGGAACGCATCGCCGAGGGGCGGCGTCTCTCGGCCCGCTGGAGCCTGGGCGCGGCCTGCGGCATTGCCGGGATCGGCCTGATCTGCGCGGGCCATGGCAGCGGTCCCGGCACCCCGGGCGATGCCGTCACGGCGGGGATCGTCCTGGGGCTGGCCGGGGCGGCGAGCTATGCGCTCTATTCCTGGACGGCGCGGGCGATGATGCTGCGCGGCACCGGCGCGGCGGCCGCGATGGGGGCGACCTTCGGGGCGGGCGGCCTGCTGCTGCTGCCGGTGCTGGCCGCGACCGGCGCGCCCTTTCTCGACAGCTGGTCCAATGCCGCGGTCGGCGCCTACATGGCGCTGGTGCCGATGTTCCTGGGCTACCTGGCCTATGGCTACGGGCTGGCGCGGGTGCCGGCCAGCACGGCGACCACGCTGACCCTGCTGGAGCCGGTGGTCGCCGCGATGCTCGCCATGGCGGTGGTCGGCGAAAGGCTGGCCGCCACCGGCTGGGCCGGGGTCGCGCTGGTGCTGTCCTGCCTCGTCATCGTCACCCTGCCGCGCCCGGCGCGGCGCCCGGCCGTTCCGGCCTGAGAGAAAAGGAGCCCCCATGTCCAGAGGAACCCCCGCCACCCAGGCGCTGACCCGCGCGGGCATCGCCCATGACCTGGCTGAATACGACTATGACCCGGGCGCGGCCAAGGTCGGGCTGCAGGCGGCCGAGGCGATGGGCGTGGCGCCCGCGCAGGTCTTCAAGACGCTGATGGTGCTGGCCGATGGCAAGCCCGCCTGCGCGATCCTGCCTGCCGATGCGGAGGCGAACATGAAGAAGCTGGCCGCCGCGCTCGGCGCGAAATCGGCGAAGATGATGCCCCCCGCCGAGGCGGAGCGGCAGACCGGCTACAAGATCGGCGGGGTCAGCCCTCTGGGCCAGCGCAAGCGCGCCCCCGCGGTGCTGGATGCCTCGGCCGCGGCGCATGCGGAGATCTTCGTCAATGGCGGGCAGCGCGGGCTGCAGATCCGCATCGCGCCGGCGGAACTGCAGCGCGCGCTCGGCTGCACGATGGCCGGTATCGCGCGCTGAGCCGCCTCAGCCGAAGAGCGTGCCCAGCACGATCACCCCGACCGTGGCCAGCACCGGAATGCCCACCGCGACGACGAAGATGTCGCCATAGCTTTTCTTGTGGGTCAGCCCGGTGATCGCCAGCAGCGTGATGACCGCGCCGTTATGCGGCAGCGCGTCGAACCCGCCGGAGGACAGGGCCGTCACCCGGTGCATCAGCCCCATGGAAATGCCCTGGTCCTGCCCCATCTGGGCGAATTGCTCGCCCAGGGCGCCGAGCGCGATGGACATGCCGCCCGAGGCCGAGCCGGTGATCCCCGCCAGCACGTTGACCGCCACCGCCAGCGAGGCGACCGGGTTGCCCGGAAACAGCCCCAGCACCGCGTCGCGGATCAGCGCGAAGGCGGGCAGCGAAGCGATCACCGCGCCATAGCCCACTTCGGAGGCGGTGTTGAAGATCGGCAGGAGCGACCCCATCGTGCCGGCATTCACCGTCTCCTTGACGTCGGCAAAGCGCCGCCAGCCGATCGCCAGCGCCATCAGGATCGCCAGGGTCAGCGCCACGATGATCCCCCAGATGCCCGCGACCTTGGACAGTTCCGTCGCGCCGTATTGCGGCTCGGCCAGATAGGCGGCCTCCATGTTGGGGATCACCAGATAGGTGAAGAGGCCGTTGAGCACGATCACCGCCGCCACCGGCAGGATCGCCAGCGCGAAGGAGGGCAGCGGGGCATCCTCGGGCAGCGAGCTATCGGCCGAGGTGGCGCCATGGGTGCCGTAGCCCTCGCCCGCCGCCTGCGCGCTGCGGGCGCGCAGGTTCAGGAAGGCGGTGCCGCCGAACAGCATCACCAGCCCCGCCAGCGTGCCATAGACCGGCGCGGCGAAGACATTGGTGCCGAAGAACGGCATCGGGATGGCGTTCTGGATGGCGGGCGTGCCGGGAAAGGCGGTCATGGTGAAGGTGAAGGACCCCAGCGCGATGGCCGCCGGCAACAGCCGCTTGGGCACGTCGGCCCGGCGGAACAGCGCATTGGCGATGGGATAGATGGCGAAGGCCACGACGAAGAGCGAGACGCCGCCATAGGTCAGCACCCCGCAGGCCAGCACCACGGCAAGGATCGCGCGGGTCGGGCCGGTCCAGTCGACGATGCGTTCGGCGATGGCCCGCGCCGCGCCGCCATCGGCCATGACCTTGCCGAAGATCGCGCCCAGCAGGAACAGCGGGAAATAGGTGATGACATAGCCGCCCAGCGATTTCATGAAAACCTGGGTATAGGTTGCCAGCACCGGCAGGCCGCCGGACATCAGCACCGCCAGCATCGCCAGGAGCGGCGCAAGGATCAGCACGTTGATGCCGCGATAGGCCAGGTACATCAGCAGGCATAGCGACAGGACGATTCCGACGAGACCCATGACTTCCTCCCTCGCGACCCATGGCGCCGCCACCCTGCCCCCGACTGAGGGGATCGGCCATCCGTCACCGTGTCGCGGCGCCCCGCGCAGGGTCACTTTGCCGTGAAACCGCGCGGCCGCAGCCCGGCGCCCCCGCTTTCTTCCCGAAATCCCGCGCCCGCCGCGTGGTGAATGTTGCGATGCGCCGCGGCGGCCACTAAGGGTGCCGGGAAACTGACCGCCGGATTGCCGCCGGCGCGCCCGCGACGGGCGCCGCCCGGCTGACCGCGGCCGCGCAGATCAAGGGGGCAAGCTTGAATTTTCTCATCCGGTGCAGCCGGGGCATCGACCGGGTCACCGCCTGGATCGGCAAGGGCGTTGCCTGGCTGATCCTCGTGGCGGTCCTGGTCAGCGCCGCGAATGCGATCATCCGCAAGGCGTTCGACCTGTCGTCCAATGCCTGGCTCGAGCTTCAGTGGTACCTGTTCGGGGCGGTCTTCATGCTGGCCGCCGCCTGGACCCTGCAGAAGAACGAACATGTGCGCATCGATGTCGTCTCGGCGCATCTGTCGCGGCGCACGCGGCTCTGGGTCGACCTGGCCTGCCATATCCTGTTCCTGATGCCCTTCGTGGTGCTGATGACCCGGCTGAGCTGGCCGTTCTTCCTGCGCTCCATCACCACCGGCGAATATTCGATGAATGCCGGCGGGCTGATCCTGTGGCCGGCCAAGGCGCTGGTGCTGGCGGGGTTCGTCGTGCTGGTCTTCCAGGGCATCTCTGAGATCATCAAGACCATCGCCATGCTGAAGGGCGACCTGCCCATGCCCGCCGAGAGCGAGGAGGAACAGCTTCCGCCCGAACTGCGCGAGCACGCCCAGATGATGGAAGAGACCGGAGGCGCGGACCGTGCTTGAACTGATCGCCCATAACCTTGCCCCGATCATGTTCATCTCCGTCATGGCGATGCTGCTGATCGGCTATCCGGTCGCCCTGACGCTTGCCGCGGGCGGGCTGTTCTTCTTCGTGGTCGGCGTCGGCCTGTCGGAAATCGCGCCCTCGGAGATCAACCTCTTCTGGCCGCTGCTGGGCGCGCAGCCCGAGCGGGTCTTCGGCATCATGTCGAACGACACGCTATTGGCGATCCCGTTCTTTACCTTCATGGGGCTGATCCTGGAACGCTCCGGCATGGCCGAGGACCTTCTGGACACGATCGGCCAGCTCTTCGGCCCGGTGCGCGGCGGCCTGGCCTATGCGGTGATCCTGGTCGGCGCGCTGCTGGCCGCCACGACCGGCGTGGTCGCGGCCTCGGTGATCGCGATGGGGCTGATCTCGCTGCCGATCATGCAGCGGTTCAACTATGCGCCCTCGGTCGCCACCGGCACCATCGTCGCCTCCGGCACGCTGGCGCAGATCGTGCCGCCGTCGCTGGTGCTGATCGTCATGGCCGACCAGCTGGGCGTGTCGGTGGGCGACATGTATATCGGCGCGCTCTGGCCGTCGCTGATCCTGGTGGGGGCCTACTGCCTCTACATCTTCATCCTGTCGATCCTCCGCCCCGAGCTGGTCCCGGCGCTGCCCGCCTCCGAACGGACGCTGGGTGGCGGGGTGACCTCGCTGGTCGTCTCGGTCGCGGCGGCGGTGGCGATCTACCTTCTGGGCACGCATGTGCTGTTCACCCACCTGTCGGATGCCAACCAGTTCGTCGCCGCTGCGGCGCTGGCAGTGGGCGCGATCTTCGTCTTCGCGCTGGTGAACCGCAAGGCGGGGCTGGGGATCATCTCGCACCTGGCCGAACAGGTCATCATCGTGCTGATCCCGCCGCTGGCGCTGATCTTCCTGGTGCTGGGCACGATCTTCCTGGGCATCGCCACCCCCACCGAGGGCGGCGCCATGGGCGCGGTCGGCGCGCTGGTGCTGGCGCTGATGAAAAAGCGGCTGACCTTCTCCATCCTGAAATCCTCGGTCCAGGCGACGACGACCCTGTCGGCCTTCGTGATGTTCATCCTGATCGGGGCGCGGGTCTTCGGCCTGACCTTCTACGGGGTGAACGGCAATGTCTGGCTGGAGGAGCTGCTGCTGGGGCTGCCCGGCGGGGAATACGGCTTCCTGCTGGTCGTCACCATCGTGGTCTTCATCCTGGGCTGCTTCCTCGACTTCTTCGAGATCGCCTTCATCCTGGTGCCGCTGCTGGCGCCGGTCGCCTCGGCGCTGGGGATCGACCTGGTGTGGTTCGGGGTGATCCTGGGCATCAACCTCCAGGCCAGCTTCCTGACGCCGCCCTTCGGCTTCTCGCTGTTCTACCTGCGCTCCGTGGCCCCGGCCAGGGACTGGGCGGATGAGCGCACCGGCCGCAGGATGCCCGCGATCCGCACGACGGATATCTACAAGGGCGCCATCCCCTTCATCGCCATCAATGTGGCAATGATCGTGGCGGTGATTTCCTTCCCCTACCTGGTGACGCATTACAAATCCCAGCCGGTCACCCCGCCGGCCGGGCAGATCCAGGTCAGCCCGCCGTCGAATGGCGGCCTGGGCCTGCCGCCCATCGGCGGCAGCGGGACGGATAACGGCGGCGGGCTGGGCCTGCCTCCGCTGAGCGGGATGGGCAATGCCCCGGCCCCGGCCGCGCCTTCGGGCGGCAATGCCCTGGGCCTGCCGCCGCTTCAGGGGCTGGATGCGCCCGCTTCCGGGGCGCCCGCCGCCGCGCCTGCGCAGGGCGGCGGGGGCCTGGGTCTGCCGCCGCTGCAGGGGCTCGATGCCCCTGCCCCGGCCGCCCCGGCGACCCCGGCGCCATCCCCGACGCCCCCCGCCCCCGCGACGGACCTGTCGCAGCCGCCCAGTTTCAACTGAGGCGCGTCCGCCCTGCCCCGGCAGGGCGGGGCAAAGGAAAAGGGCCCGCCAATGGCGGGCCCTTCTGCATTCGGGACGGCGGTCCGGCTCAGCCGTCGGTGGCCAGGGCGCCTTCGCGCTGCTTGACCATCATGAACGTGTCGAAAGTGTATTCCGCCACCTGGTTCCACAGGTAGGTTTCCCCGCGGAAGGCCATCTGGCTGTCGAAGATCTTCTTCCAGGCCGGGTTGGAGGCGTTCAGCTCGTCATAGAGCTCGTTGGCCGCCTCGAAACAGGCCTGCATCACGTCCTGCGGGAAGGGCCGCAGCTGGGTGCCGTTCTGCACCAGCTTCTTGATCGCGGTCGGGTTCTTGTAGTCGTATTCCGCCAGCATCTCGATCGTGGCGGCGCGACCGGCGGTCTGCAGCAGGCTCTTGTAGGCGTCGGGCAGCTCGTTCCACTTGTCGTTGTTGACGAAGAGGTTGAGGATCAGGTTCCCTTCCCACCAGCCGGGATAGTAATAGTAGGGCGCGACCTTGTAGAAGCCCAGCTTCTCGTCGTCATAGGGGCCGATCCATTCGGCCGCGTCGATCGTGCCGCGTTCCAGAGACGGGTAGATGTCGCCGCCGGCGATCTGCTGGGGCACGACGCCGAGCTTGCTCATCGTGTTGCCCGCAAGCCCCGCGATGCGCATCTTCAGACCGCTCAGATCGGCGACCGAGTTGATCTCCTTGCGGAACCAGCCGCCCATCTGCGCGCCGGTATTGCCGGCGGGAATGTAGTGCAGACCCTCGGAATTGTAGAATTCGTTCACCAGGTCCATGCCGCCGCCGTAATACAGCCAGGCATGCATGCCGCGCGCGTTCAGCCCGAAGGGGATGGTCGCGCCAAGCGCATAGGCGGGGTTCTTGCCGACATAGTAATAGGGCGCGGTGTGGCACATCTCCACGGTCCCGGAGGAGACGGCATCCGCGGCCTGCAGGCCGGGCACGATCTCGCCCGCGGCATAGACCTGGATGGTGAAATTGCCGTCGGTGGCCTCGCTGACATATTTCGCCACGTCTTCCGCGCCGCCATAGATCGTGTCCAGCGACTTGGGGAAGGACGAGGTGCAGCGCCACTGGATCTTCGGCATCGACTGGGCGATGGCGGGGCTTGCCAGTGCGGCACCGGCGGCACCCACGCCGCCCAGGGCCGAGCCCTTGATGAACTTGCGACGATCCATGAAATTCTCCCTTCGCATTTTGCGGAGGAACAACTCCCTCATCCCTCCCGGCCGAGACAATGCTACGATGGCAAGGACTTGGCAACGCCTGCCGTCGGGTTTGCCGCCGATTTGCCGCGCCCTGTCCGATCGCCGGGGCGGGCGGAGCTGCCGCATGTGCATCTGCCCTATGATCGGGCAGGAAGAACCGGGTCCGACCGTCCGGGCGCCCCCCGCCCGGCCCAAGCCAGGAGATACGGCATGTTCTACCGCACCGCCCAGGGCAGCCCCCTGCCCCGCGACCCGCTGACCGCCATCGTGTCGCCGCGCCCGATTGCCTGGATCACCACGCGCGGGGGCGACGGCCGCATCAACCTGTCGCCCTATTCCTTCTTCAACGCCGTGGCCTATACGCCGCCGCAGGTCATCGTCGCCTCGATCGGCAACAAGGCCGACCGCGAGATCGGCAAGGACACCTTTGCCCAGGCATCGGAAACCGGTGTGCTGTGCATCAACATCGCGGGCTACGAGGATCGCGACGCGCTGAATGCCTCATCCGCGCCCTTCCCCGCGGCGGTGGACGAGGCGGCGCATCTGGGGCTGGAACTGGCGGAATGCGAGACCATCGACTGCCCGCGCCTGGCCCATGCGCCCGCCGCGCTGGAATGCCGCCTGACCCGGACCCTGGATCTGGAAGGCGAGGCGAACCGCCTGATGATCGCGCGGATCGAGGCGATCCACCTGCGCGACGACTGCCTGGACGGGGACGGGCGGTTCGACGTGACCCGGTTCCGGCCGCTGACGCGGCTGGGCTATTCCGATTTCGGCGCGATCACGGAGGTCTTCCGGATGCCGCGCCCGAAACTGCCGGACTAGCCCGCGCCATGCAGGAAATGCAGATCGGCCATACATCTTTGTGACTTGCCGCAGCGCGGCGCGGATGCGAAGGTCAGGCATCGACTATCTTCAGGTTCTCCACGGCTCCTCCTCCTCCCTGAGCCACGGAGACCAGCGGCGGTCCGGATTTCCGGTCGCCGTTTTTTTTTGCCTGATGTCCCGGGAGATGGGGGGACCCGGCCCGCGGGCCGGGCGCCGGTCAGTCGCGCGGGCGCAGTTCCTGACGCAGGAACAGCCCGTAGCCGCCGATCACCAGAAGCGCCAGCGCGCCCCAGGTCAGGGCATAGCTCAGATGCGCATTGCGGAACTGGATCACCGTCATGCCCGCCCGGGGCCAGGCCTCGGGATCGACGAGGTCGGCATCGATGAAATAGGGCGCGGCCGGATCATAACCCAGCGTCGCGGTGATCGACCCGATGTCGCGGCGGTACCATTTTTGCTCGTCGGGGCGGTTCTCCTGCGAGAAAAGCCAGCCCTCGTCCTCGCTGATCCGCAGAAGCCCGGTCACCGTCACCTCGCCCGAGGGCGCGGGCGGCAGGGTCTCCAGCTCGGTCTCGGGGGCCATGCCGCGATTGATCATGACGATGCTGCCATCCTCGCGGCGCAGCGGTGTCAGGATCCAGTAGGCGGGGCCCCAGTCGGAGGGCACGTAGATCGGGATATCGGCATCGGGAAGATAGCTGCCGGTCACGCTGACATGGCGGTATTCGGCATTTTCGCGGGTCAGGCCGGGCCAGTCCTGCGGGCCCGGTGCCGCGACCGGATCGGCATGGACGCGGGCATCCACCCGTTCGATCAGGTCGCGTTTCCAGTGAAGCCGCTGGACCTGCCAGATGGCCAGGGCGGAGAACCCGCCCAGGCCGATTGCGGCGGCAATCGTCACCGCCAGGATCCGGCCCCTGCGCGGGGACCGGCGTGTTGCGGCGGCGCTCATGCCCGGCTCCTCACTCGTGCGAGGCGCCGTGGCCGCCATGCTCCGCCCCTGCGGGCAGGTCGGGCAGGCCGGTCATGTTCTCTTCGCTCATCGGCATCATGTTGGCGTTCATGTTGTGCATGACCCAGAGCGAGCCCGCCAGCACGATGGCCAGGATGACGATCGCGAAGATCGTCGCCGCGAAGGTCCAGCCCTCTTCGGAATCCCGGTTGAGATGCAGGAAGTAGACCAGGTGCACCACGATCTGGATCGCGCCCAGCCCCATGATGATCCCGATCGAGACGACCGGCTGCCAGTCCGGTTCCATCATGACGATCCCGAAGGGGATCAGCGTCAGGATGCCGGCCAGGCCGAAGCCCGTCATCAGGCTGCCGAAAGTGCCGTGATCGCCGTGGCCGTGATCGACATGGCCCTGGCCGTGTTCGGGGTGTTCGGACATCAGACGAGCCTCACCAGATAGACGAAGGAGAAGACCCCGATCCAGATCAGGTCGAGGAAGTGCCAGAACATGCTCAGCGTGTTCAGGCGGCGGCGGTTGGCCTCGCCCAGGCCATGCATGCGGATCTGCGCGACCAGCACGAACAGCCACACCAGGCCGAAGGTCACGTGCAGACCGTGGGTGCCGACCAGCAGGAAGAAGGACGACAGGAAGGCCGAGCGGTCCGGACCGGCGCCGATATGGATCAGGTGATGGAATTCATAGAGTTCCATCGCGATGAAGCCGATGCCGAAGACCGCGGTGATCAGCAGCCAGCGGATCAGCCCGGCGATGTCGCCCTTGTCGGCGCGCAGCATCCCCATCCCGAAGGTGATCGAGGAGAACAGCAGCAGCGCCGTTTCCACGAAGACGAAGCCCGGTTCGAACAGGTCCTTCGGCGACGGCCCGCCGCCATAGCTGTAGCCCAGCACGGCATAGGTGGCGAAGAGCGTCCCGAAGATCACGCAGTCGCTCATCAGGTAGATCCAGAACCCGATGGGGGTGGGGCTGGCGTGATGCGCGGGATGGTGGTCCGGGTGGTGTTCGGGGCCTTCCGGCCCCTTGATGGGCCCCGTGACGGGGCTGTCGATCATGGTCATGCGATCGCGTCCTTGGACTCGTTTGCCTCGACGTCCTTCGCGGGAATGTAGAAGTCGCGGTCATAGTTGAAGGTATGGGCGATGCCATAGGCGACGCAGCCCAGGAAGCTGATGATCGCCAGCCACCAGATGTACCAGATCATCGCGAAGCCGAAGACCGTGGCCATGGCCGCCAGGACGATGCCCGAGGACGTGCCCTTGGGCATGTGGATGTCATGGAAGTGACCCGACCACTTGAAGCCGTTCTGCTTCATTTCCCAGAACATGTCCCGGCCGGTGACCTGGATCTCCTCGGGGAAGTTGTAGGGCGCCACCGGCGACTGGGTCGCCCAGTCCAGCGTCCGCCCGTTCCACGGATCGGAGCCGCAGGCCAGTTCCTTGCGCTTGAGGATCGAGACATAGCCGCCCGCGAAGCCGCAGACGATGCCGCCCAGGATCAGCACGGCGCCGAAGGCCGCGATGACGAAGTAGATCTGCCAGGCCGTGTCCATATAGGCGTTCATCCGGCGCGTCGCCCCCATCAGGCCGAGCGCGTAGAGCGGCATGAAGGCGAAGTAGAAGCCGGTCACCCACAGCCAGAAGCAGCGGCGCATCCAGCCCTCGTGCAGCTTGAAGCCGAAGGCCTTGGGCCACCAGTAGGTGACGGCCGCATAGACGCCGAACACCACCCCGCCGATGATCACGTTGTGGAAATGCGCGATCAGGAACAGCGTGTTGTGCAGCTGGAAGTCGACCGGGGGAACGGCCAGCAGGACGCCGGTCATGCCGCCGATGGTGAAGGTGACGATGAAGGCGATGGTCCACAGCATCGGGGTCTCCAGACGCACCGAGCCCTTGTACATGGTGAACAGCCAGTTGAAGATCTTCACGCCCGTCGGAACCGCGATGATCATCGTCGTGATGCCGAAGAAGGCGTTCACATTGGCGCCCGAGCCCATGGTGAAGAAGTGGTGCAGCCAGACGATGAAGCTCAGCACCATGATGCAGGCGGTCGCCCAGACCATGGTCTTGTAGCCGAAGATCGGTTTGCCCGAGAAAGTCGCGACGATCTCGGAGAAGACGCCGAAGATCGGCAGGATCAGGATGTAGACTTCCGGGTGGCCCCAGATCCAGATCAGGTTGATGTAGAGCATCGAGTTGCCGCCGAGGTCATTCGTGAAGAAATGGGTCCCCAGGTAGCGGTCGAGCGTCAGCATGGTCAGCGTCGCGGTCAGCACCGGGAAGGCGGCCACGATCAGGAAGTTGGTGCACAGCGTCGTCCAGGTGAAGATCGGCATGTCGAACAGGCGCATGCCCGGCGAACGCATCTTCAGGATCGTGGCGATCATGTTGATGCCCGACAATGTCGTGCCGATCCCCGCGATCTGCAGTGACCACAGGTAGTAATCCATCCCCGGCCCGGTCGAGTAGCTCGCCCCCGACAATGGCGGGAAGGCCAGCCAGCCGACCCGGGCGAATTCCCCGATGAACAGCGAGATATTGACCAGGACCGCCCCGGCAACCGTCATCCAGAAGGAGAAGTTGTTGAGGAAGGGGAAGGCCACGTCGCGCGCGCCGATCTGCAGCGGCATGACGTAGTTCATGATCCCGGTGATGAAGGCCATCGCCACGAAGAAGATCATGATCACGCCATGGGCGGTGAAGACCTGGTCGAAATGGTGCGGCGGCAGATAGCCCTCGGCCCCGCCGGCGGCCATGGCCTGCTGGGCGCGCATCATGATCGCGTCGGCAAATCCGCGCACGAACATGATGAAGCCAAGCGCCATGTACATGATGCCGATCTTCTTGTGGTCGATCGTCGTGACCCAGCCATGCCAGAACGGACCCCACAGCCTGAACCGCGTCATCAGCAGCAGCACGGCAAGCCCGCCCAGCACGATGGCCGAGAAGGTGCCGACCAGGATCGGCTCGTGATAGGGGATCCATCCCCAGTTCAGCCGCCCGAAGATCGGCGACCACGTGTCGGGAGGTGAGGTATGAAGGGCTTCAGTTGCCATTGTCTTGCTCCGGGGTCGTGCGGCACAGAGCGTCCGCATCGGACGTCAGCATGGCCAGGAGATACGCATCGTCGGAATACGACAGGTTCTGCGCGCTCAGGTCGTCCGAGGGCAGAAGGTTGCCGAAGCCGTCGATCGCGCGCTGGGGGTCATATTCGAAGAGCGGTTCCAGCGGGATGCCCTCCAGGCCGCCGCCGCCTGCCTCGTCGATCATCATCATCTGATCCATGCAGGCCTTGCCTTCCTCGACGCACATGCCGCGCACGCGGTCGAACAGCCCGTCGGCGACGGAGGCGTAGTAATGGACCGGCTCGGCGATGGTCGGCTTTTCCAGTTCCAGGTAGGAGGCGCGGCTCAGCTCGCCGCCCTCGGCGCGGACCTTCTCGATCCAGCCCTCGAAATCGCCCTCTTCCATCGAGATCGTGTCGAAGGTCATCCACGAGAAGCCCGGGCCCGAGTAATGCGCCGAGCGGCCCGCGAAGGTGCCGGTCTCGTCCGCGACCAGGTGCAGCTTGGTCTCCATGCCGGCCATCGAATAGATCATCCCGCCGAGTGCCGGGACCGAGAAAGTGTTCATCACGGTCGAGGAGGTCAGGCGGAAATTGATCGGGCGGCCTTCGGGCACGGCCAGTTCATTGACCGAGGCGATGCCGTATTGCGGATAGATGAACAGCCATTTCCAGTCCAGCGACACGGCCTCAACCTCGACCGGCTCGCCGGCCATGTCCAGCGGGCGGTAGGGGTCCAGCCGGTGGGTGTAGATCCAGGTCAGCCAGCCCAGGATGAGGATGATGATGATCGGGCCGCCCCAGACGATCGCCTCCAGCTTGTTGGAATGGGCGAAAGCGGGATCGTAATCCGACTTGTCCTCGCGGTCGGCGCGGTATTTCACCGGGAAGTAGATGGCCATGAAGATGACCGGGATGATCACGACCAGCATCAGCAGGGTCGAAATCACCAGCAGATCGCGTTGCTGCGCCCCGACCCAACCGGCCGGGAACAGCACGTCATACTGACAGCCCGAGAGGGCAGCGGCCATGACGGCCATCAGGACGGTTTGCAGGAGAGTTTTCACTAGTACCTCTCGGTTCAGGACGAGAGGGTCATCGCGTGGGTGATCCTCTCACAAGGAAGTGCCGGCATCGCCTCGGGATATGCCGAAGGATTGCGCGCGGCGATACGCGGGCCGCGGGGAGTGCCGTAGGTGTCACGCTGTCGCACAGGCCGCAAGCGCAAAACACATCGCCTCTTCCGCATCCGGCATCACTTTTCCGCCAAGCTCTTGACCGGCCTGGTCCGGGCGGCGCCGCGGGGGGAAAACTTGCCGCCGAAACAATGTCGAAGCCGGTCGCGCGCGCGGGGCGGCGCGCGCGATGAATATGTTCACTTTTTTCGTGAGTCCGTCGGCTGCGCCGCGGCGCGGCAAGTCGCCGCCCCGCGGCTGCATGGCAGGGTTCCGCCGGGTGCATCCCTTTCCGGCCCTGCGGCCCGCCGGGCGACTCGGCCGGATCTCAGGCGCTGTCGCGGGGGAAGACGGTTCCCTGGAACAGCTTGCGCGCGGTGCGCAATGTCCCGGCGGCAGTGACCCTGCCCGCCGCGTCCCGCTCGATCAGCACCTCCGCGGCGCCGGTGGGGTGTTCGACGGCAAAGCGGTCATCCTGCGGCAGCTCGGCCAGCGCCGCGGCGGGGCTGTCCGGCAGGGTGCAAGCGGTCGCCACGCTGACCGCCGCGAAAACCCCGATCGTGGCGTGGCAGCGATGGGGAATGAAGCTGCGGGTGGCAATCACCCCGCCGCGCCGCGGTGCCGAGACCAGCACCATCTTGGGCACGGATTTCTCGGCGACATCGCCGAGCCCCATCAGCGGCCCGGCTTCCAGCCGGATCGCCTCCAGCCGCGCCTTCAGGGCATCGTCGGCATCCAGCGTCTCGCGGCTTTCGGTGCCCTCGATGCCGAGGGCCTCGGCCGCCATGACGACGCAGGGCATGCCGTTGTCGATCAGCGTGCAGGTCACGCCGCCGATGCGGTCCGCCGCCCGGCCCGTCGGCAGCAGCGCGCCGCACATCGAACCTTCAAGCCCGGTGAACATCAGCGGCACCGGCGCATGGGTGCCCGGCACCCCGTCGATCGCCGCCCCGCCGCGATAGCTGACCCGTCCGCCGGGGGTGGCGATGCGGGCGACCGCGATCTCGCCGGTATTGAGCATGTGGATGCGCAGGCTTGTCTCCTCTCCCGCGGGCGGCACGAGGCCCAGCTCGATCGCCGCGGGACCCGCAGCGGCGAGGATATTGCCGCAGGCCTGGGCATCCGTCACCACCGGCCGGTCGGGAAAGACCTGCAGGAACAGGTAGTCCAGATCGGCATCCGGCCGCGAGGCGGGCGACAGCACCGCCACTTTCGAGGTCAGCGGATCCGCCCCGCCGATGCCGTCGATCTGCGCCGGATCGGGCGAGCCCATGATCCGCAGCAGCAATGCGTCGCGCGCGGCGGGGTCCTGCGGCAGGTCCCGCGCCAGGAAGACCGCCGCCTTCGAGGTGCCGCCCCGCATCCAAAGGCAGGCGATGCCGCCGGTTTCGTCCATGCTCATGTCATCCTCTCCGTCCCGCCCCGGAGGCGGGCCCTGCCCGCGATCCGGGGCCTCCCCTGGCTCTCAGACGTATTTCAGGCCGCGCGCCTCGAGCCGCGGACGCATGTCGTAGATATCCAGGCCCAGCTCGCCCGCCGCCAGGCGCAGCCGCTTGGCCTCTTCCGCCGCCAGCCGGGCCTCGGCCTTCTCCAGCACGGACGCGGCCTCCTCGCGGCGCACGACGCAGATGCCGTCATCGTCGGCGCAGATCACGTCGCCCGGCCGGATCGCCTGGCCCGCCACCACCACCGGCACGTTGACCGAGCCGGGGGTCTCCTTGACCGTGCCCTGGATCGAGACCGCCTTGGACCAGACCGGGAAGCCCATCTCGCGCAGGTCGCGCGTGTCGCGCACCCCCGCCTCGATCACCAGCCCGCGGCAGCCCCGCGCCAGCGCCGAGGTGGCCAGCAGGTCGCCGAAATAGCCGTCCTCGCAGGGCGAGGTGGGGGCCAGCACGAGGATGTCGCCCGGCTGCAGCTGCTCGATGGCGACATGCACCATCCAGTTGTCGCCGGGCGCGGCCGAGATGGTCACCGCCGATCCGGCGATCATGCTGTCCTGCTGGATCGGGCGCAGATGGCCCTGCAGCGCGCCGATGCGCCCCTGCGCCTCATGCACGGTGGCGGTGCCGATCTGCCCGAGCCGGTCGATGACCGCCTGCTCGGCACGCTCTATCTTCTGGTGGACGACGGGCATTGTCAGGTCTCCTCCCTGCTCTTCACCGGCGGGGTGCCGTGTGTGTGGAAACTCTCGATGGTCTTCAGCCCCCAGGCCTGGCCCTTCCTGCGATCGGCCTCGGTCCAGCAGACCGGCTGCCAGTCCGGCGCCAGGATCAGCCGCGCGCCGGAATTGGCCAGCTCCACCCGGTTGCCCGCGGGTTCCCAGACATAGAGGAAGAAGGTGCCCTGCACCGCGTGCTTGTGCGGGCCTGTCTCGATATGGACGCCGTTCTGCAGGAAGATGTCGGCCGCGCGCAGGATGTCCTCGCGCTGGTCGGTGGCATAGGTGACATGGTGCAGCCGGGCATGGCCGCCGCCATGTTCCTCGGTGCAGGCGAGATCATAGGTCTTGTTGTTGACGGTGAACCAGCAGCCGCCCAGCCGTCCGTTGTCGAGCTGGATGTACTCGGTCACGCGCGAGCCCAGGCAGGTCTCCATGAAGCGGCGGAACTCGGTCACGTCGGAGGCCAGCAGGTTCAGGTGGTCCAGCCTGCGCGGCGCGGCGCCGCTGAAGGCGGAGGCGGTGTTCTTCAGCACCGCGCGCTCGGCCTCCTCCTGCGGCTGCCACCAGACCGTGTCGTAATAGATCTCGAAGACATGGCCGAACGGATCCTCGAAGCGGAAGGCGCGGCCATGGCCGGGATCGCCGTCCTGCCAGCCATGGGTCTTGTAGCCCGAGGCCTCGATCGCCGCCACGCGCCGCGCCAGCGCCGCGGGAGAGGCCGCGCGATAGCCGATATGCGCCACCCCGGTCGTCTCGGCGCGGGTCAGCTTCAGGCTGTGGAATTCGTAATCGTCCCAGGCCCTGAGATAGGCGGACTCCCCCGCGATCGCCGACAGTTTCAGACCGTAGACGCGGGTGAAGAAGTCGAGGCTTTCCTCGAAACGGTCGGTCAGCATCTCGACATGGCCCAGATGGGCGATGTCATGGCAGGGTTCGGTCGGGTCGCTCATCGCGGGCCTCCTGTGACAGATCGGGCGGGGGGGCCGGCCCCCCGCCTGCGGGGATCAGCGCCCCGCGCGCTTCGCATCCAGCGACCAGGGGCCGGGACCGGCCACGCAGAAGTAAAGGAAGACGAAGCAGTAGGTTGCGGCCAGTTCCCCGCCATTGACGATGGGGAAGAAGCCCTGCGGCGCATGCACCGTGAAATAGGCGACGGCCATCATGCCCGACAGCACGAAGGCGGTCGGCCGGGTGAAGAGCCCGGCGATCAGCAGCAGGCCGCCGGCGAATTCGAACAGCCCGGCAATGCCCGGCAGCGAACTCATCGCGACATCGCTCATCGGCGTGCGCGGCCAGCCCAGCAGCTTGGTGAAGCCGTGCTGCACGAAAAGCAGCCCCGTGACGGCCCGCAGGACCGACAGCAGGTAGGGTTCGAAACGCGACAGGAAGGAGAACATCCGGAAGTCCTTTCTCTGGGGTATCGGATGCCGTCATCCTATCGCGGATCCGCGCCCGGCCCGACAGGCCGCGACAGCGCAGCCCGCCCGGCCCCCTGCCCGGCTCAGAGTTCGTCCACCGTGCGTGGGAAGACGCACTCGAACCCTTCGGCATAGCGGCAGTCGCGCCCGCCGGACTGGCCGCCCGAATTGCGCTTGAAATGGTTGGCGCGCTGCTGGGCGACGCGGGTGTAATAGTCCCACAGATGGACCTGCCCGTTCATGTGCTCCATCGCGGCGCGCTTTTTCTCCCACACCGGGGTGATGTCGAGGAAGGTGTCGGGCTTCCAGCCCATCTGCTCGGTCTGGTGCGGCTCGAACAGGTAGAGCTGCGGCGCGCCCAGCACCGTCTCGCCGGGATTGTGCCCCCAGGCCTGGGCGATCATCCGGCATTCCAGCGCCACCTGCGTCATGTACATGTGGTCGGTATTGTAGGGATCGTATTTGGAATGGCTCATCATGAAGGCCGGCTGCACCTTGCGGATCAGATCTACCAGCCGGTCCTTGTCGTCGCGTTCCAGGTTGAGCGGGTAGTCGCCCAGGTCGAAGCATTCCAGGTGATGCACCCCCAGCGCCTCGGCCGCGGCCTCCGCCTCGCCGCGGCGGATATCCTTGACCTCCTGAAGCGACTTGCCCTCCTTCCAGAGCCGGGCGCTCTCGCCGCGCTCGCCGAAGCTGAGGCAGGCGACGGTGACATCATAGCCCATCTCGGCATGGAGCGCGATGGCCCCGCCGCAGCGCCAGACGAAATCGGCGGCATGGGCGGAAATGACAAGTGCGGTTTTCTTGGACATGGCTGGCCTCCCTCTCGGTCTGGCCGCTGATTGGCACGGCCGCGCGCGCCGCAGCAATTCGGAACCCCGTTTCCCGGCATAAGTTCATGCTATAGGTTGTGGAGCATCAGCCATCGCCGTGGCAGAAATCCGCTAGCGGATGCGCAAAGGGGGATGCCATGACAAAGACAGAAGGGGCCGGAAACGCACTGGCTTTCATCGGGTTCGGCGAGGCGGCGCAGGCCTTCCTGTCGGGCTGGGCCCTGACCGATCCCGGCCGCGTTGCCGCCCATGACATAAAGAGCGACGATGAGACCACCCGCGAGGCGATGGAAGCGCGCTATCGCGCGGCGGGGATCGCCGGCGCCGCCGACCCCGCCGCGGCGGTGGCGGGGGCAGAGACGGTCTTCTGCCTGGTGACCGCCGATGCGGCGCTGGCGGCCGCCCGGGCCGCCGCGCCCCATCTCGCGGCGGGGGCCTTCTGGCTCGACGGCAATTCCTGCGCGCCCGGCACGAAACGGCAGGCCGCCGAGATCATCGCCGGGGCGGGCGGACGCTATGTCGACATGGCCGTGATGGCGCCCGTGCATCCGGCAGGCCACCGCGTGCCGCTGCTGCTGAGCGGCCCCGATGCAAAGGCGGCCGCCGCGCTGCTGGAAGGTCTTGGCATGCGGCCGCGCATCGCCGGGGCCGAGATCGGCCGCGCCTCGGCGATCAAGATGATCCGCTCGGTCATGATCAAGGGCATGGAGGCCCTGACCGCGGAATGCCTGCTGGCGGCGCGCCGCGCCGGGGTGGAAGACGCGGTGCTGGATTCGCTGGAGGCCTCCGATCCCGGGCGCGACTGGCGCGGGCGCTCGGCCTACAACCTGGAGCGGATGATGGTCCATGGCGCGCGCCGCGCCGCCGAGATGCGCGAAAGCGCCCGCACCGTGGCCGAGCTGGGCCTAGGCGGCGGCATGGCCGCGGCCACCGCGGAATGGCAGGACCGCATCGCCGCCACCGGCGCGGCCCCCGGCGGCGAGGACCTGATGGCGCGCGCCGACGCGATCCTGGCGCGGCTATGATCGCGCGCAACCTGCGGCATCTGCGGCTGTTCCTGGCGGTGGCGGACCTGGCCTCCGTCACCCGCGCATCCGATCTCTACAACATCTCGCAGCCCGCCGTGACCCAGGCGCTGGGGAAACTGGAATCGCAGGCAGGCGGCGCGCTGTTCACCCGCACGCGGCAGGGTTTCTTCCTGACCGGGCGGGGCGAGGCGCTGGCGGGCCGGGCCTCGCGCGCCTTCGAGCGGCTCGACCGCGAGATGGCCGCGATCTCGCCGCGGCTGCAGCTGACCGCCACCGCCGCGCAGCTCAGCGCGCTGATTGCCACGGTGGCGACCGAGAATTTCACCCTTGCCGCGCGGCGCCTGGGCCTGTCGCAGCCCACCGTGCACCGCGCCGTCAGCCAGCTGGAGCAGGAGGCGGAGGCGCCGCTGTTCCAGCGCAGCGCCCATGGGCTGATCGCCACCCGGCCCTGCCAGGATCTCGCCCGCGCCGCGCAGCTGGCCTTTGCCGAACTGGCCCAGGCCGAGGCGGACCTGGCCGAATTCGACGGGCGCGAGGCGGGGGGCATCGTCATCGGCTCGCTGCCGCTGGCGCGTTCGGTGCTGCTGCCGCAGGCGCTGGCCCGGTTCCGCCAGCGGCGCGCAACCCTGCCGGTGCGGGTGATCGACGGGCTCTATGACGAATTGCTGGCCGGGCTGCGGCGCGGCGAGATCGACGTGATGATCGGCGCGCTGCGCAATCCCGCCCCGATCGGCGACGTGGTGCAGGAACCGCTATTCGAGGACGGGCTGGCCTTCGTCGCGGCGCCCGGCCATCCGCTGGCACGCCGCGCCCGGCTGCGCCCCGCGGATCTGGGCGACCGCGCCTGGGTCGTGCCGCGCGCGGGCACGCCGGCGCGCGAGGGGTTCGAACGGTTCTTCGGCGCGGCAGGCCAGCCCCTGCCCCCCAGCATCCTGGAGGCAGGATCCATCCTTCTTATGCGCGAACTGCTGCTGCGCGGCGATTTCCTCGGCTGCATCTCGGCCCATCAGGCGGCGGCGGAAATTTCCCGCGGGCTTCTGGACCGGCTGGATATCGAGGAAAACCTGCCCGGTCGCCCCATCGGGCTGACATTCCGCGAGGGATGGATCCCCACGGCGGCACAGGCGGAGATGCTGGACCTGCTGCGGCAGGGGGTCGCCGATCTGGATCGGCTATAGCGCATTCTTATCCATGCCCACGCCATTTGAATTGGTTTGTCCGGATCGGCCCGGGCACAAGGACCGGGCATGCGGTCCGCCAAGAGGGCGGCCTGATTTCGGGAGGATCACATCATGCGCCTTGCCCTTTCCGCCGCCGCGCTCTGCCTGTCCGCGGGCATCGCCGCCGCCGAGGACCTGAAATTCGCCAATTTCATGCCGCCGACCCATCCCTATGTGGCCGGGGCGTTCCAGCCCTTCGCCGACATGGTGGCCGAGAAGTCCGGCGGCGCGCTCACGGTCACGCTCTATTCCGGCGGGGAACTCGGCCCGGGGCCGGTGGAGCAGTATTCGCGCGTGCTCGACGGGGTGGCCGAACTGGCCGTGTCGCTGCCGGGCTATACCGCCTCGACCTTCCCGCTGACGCTGGTGGCGGAACTGCCGGGCGTGCTGTCGACCGAGACCGGCACCGCCGATCTGTGGGAGAATATCGAGCTGTTCGAGCCCGAATACCGCCGCGCGATCCTGGTCTCGCTGTGGTCCTCGGCGCCCAACGTGCTTTACACCCGCGACACGCCGGTGCGCAGCCCCGAGGACATCAAGGGCATGAAGATCCGCGTGCCCTCGCGCAATACCGGCCTCCTGGTCGAGGCCTGGGGCGCGACGCCCGTGTCGATGCCGGTGTCGGAGATCTACAACTCGATCCAGACCGGGGTGATCGACGGCGCGATGATCGACACCACCGCGACCCGCGCCTTCCGGCTGGGCGAGGTCACGAAATACCTGACGATGGGGATGGAGACGACCAATTCGCCCTTCTTCATCCTCGCCAACCGCCAGGCCTTCAACGACCTCTCCGAGGAGGATCAGAACGCGCTGCGCGAGGCCGGGCGCGAGGCCTCGGTGCTGGCCAACGAGACCCAGCTTGCCGTTGCCGCCGATGGCGTGACCGCCTTCGCGGGGATGGAGGGGCATGAGGTGATCGAGCTGAGCCCCGAGGCGGCCGCCGCCTTCGACGCGGCCGCCGCCGAGGTCACCGCGCAGGTCGTGGCCGAGACGGGCGGGGACGCCCAGGCCATCGTCGACGCGCTGAAGCCCTGAGATGGTGCGCGGTCTCAGCCGGTCCCTGTCGGTCATCACCGGCAGGGCGACGGCGGTCCTTGCCGTGATCGGCGGGACCGCCCTGATCTCCCTGGTCGTGCTGATCTTCGCGGGCGTGGTCATGCGCTATGCCTTCGGCCGGCCGATCCTGGGCTCCAACGAGATCATCCAGCTGGCCGCCGTGGCGCTGGTGATGTCCGCCCTGCCCTACTGCACGTCGCTGAACGGCCATGTCGGGGTCGATGTCTTCGACCGCTTTCTCGGCCGGACGGGGCGGCGCGCGGGCGATCTGCTGGCGCGGCTCCTGTCGGGCGGCGTGCTGTCGGTCCTGTGCCACCGCGCGGTCCTCAAGGCGCTGGACGCGGCCGAATTCGGCGATGCCACCAACATGCTGGGCCTGCCGCTATGGCCCTTCTACGCGATCCTCGCCGCGGGCACCGGGCTGGTCGTGGCGATCTTCCTCGTCCAGTGCCTGGACGTGATCCTCAACGGGGTGGAGCAATGACCGACGTGACCGCGGGCCTTCTGGGCATCCTGGCGCTGTTCCTGCTGATGGTGCTGCGCACGCCGGTGGCCTTCGCCATGCTGCTGGTGGGCTTCTTCGGCTACTGGGGGCTTTCGGGCTATCGCTCGGCCTCCGCCATGCTCCTGACCGAGAGCTATTCGGCCGTCTCCTCCTATTCGCTGATCGTGGTGCCGATGTTCGTCCTGCTGGGCAATATCGCCTCCGCGGCGGGCTATTCGCGCGGGCTCTTCGATGCGGCGAATGCCTGGGTGGGGCGGATGCGCGGCGGGCTGGCTTCGGCCTCGGTGCTGGGCTGTGCCGCCTTCTCGGCGGTGTCCGGGTCTTCCGTGGCCACCGCCGTGACGCTGGGCAAGGTCGCCCTGCCCGAGATGCGCCGCCTGGGCTATGCCGACAGCCTGGCCACGGGATCGGTCGCGGCGGGCGGCACGCTGGGTTTCCTGATCCCGCCCTCCACCGGCTTCGTGCTCTACGCGATCCTGACCGAGGAATCGATCGGGCGGCTGTTCATGGCGGGGATCCTGCCGGGGATCCTGCTAGCCGTGCTGTTCATGGCGGTGATCTGGCTGGTGGCGACGCTGGATCCGGCCGCGGGGCCGCAGGGACCGCGCGTCACCTGGGCCGAACGCATCCGCGTCTCCTCGCAGGCCTGGCCGCTCTTCGGGGTGATCCTGGTCTCGATCGGCGGCATCTACCTGGGCGTCTTCACGCCGGTGGAGGCGTCGGGCATCGGCGCCGGGCTGGTGATCCTCATGGCGCTGGTCCAGCGCAAGCTGGACCGGGCCGGGTTCACGGCGGCCATCCTCGACACGCTGAAGACCTCCGCCATGCTCTATATGGTGGTGATCGGCGCCAACGTCCTGAATCCGTTCCTGGCCATCACGCATATCCCCGCGACGCTGGGCGCCGAGCTGCAGACGCTGGGTCTGGGTCCCTACGGCACGCTGGTCGTGATCCTGCTGGCCTATGTGGTGTTGGGGATGTTCATGGACGGGCTGAGCATGCTGGTCATCACCATCCCGATCGTCTTCCCGGTCATCACCGGCTTCGGCTTCGACCCGATCTGGTTCGGGGTGGTCGCGGTGATCGTGATCGAGATGGGCATGATCACGCCCCCGGTGGGCATGAACGTCTTCGTCGTGCGCGGCGTGGCCGGGCCGGATGTCGCGCTGACCACGGTGTTCCGCGGCGTGGCCCCGTTCCTGCTGGCCATGATCGCGGGGCTCTTGCTGATCATCGCCTTCCCCGCCATCGCCACCTTCATCCCCGACACGATGTTCGGCTGAGCCCGGCAGCGGCGGGATCAGCAGGGCGCCGGGCGCGGGGATGGCGGCAGGGGCGCAGCATCGCGGCGCGCGGCACCGTGACTGGACATCCCGGCCGGGCCGCGTTCCGGTACACGGACGGAATTGCCACATGAGGAGGCGCAGCGATGCCGGCAGACGCGGTCGGGACAGGCAGCACGGATCAGAGGATGCAGCGCGCGCTTGAGGGCTATCACGCCCGCATCGCCGCCGAAAGGGAGGGCGTGCCGGTGATCGAGGGCCACCGCCACATGGCCATCGGTCCCGAGACGGGGCAGCTGGTCAACCTGCTGGCCCGCGCGCTCCCGCGCCCGCGCATCCTGGAGCTGGGCACGTCCTTCGGCTATTCGACGCTCTGGCTGGCCGATGCCGCCCGGGCAGCGGGCGGCCATGTGACCACCCTGGAACTGGAATCGGCGAAATCCGCCCATGCAGAAGAGCAGCTGGGCGCGGCGGGCCTTGC
The DNA here is from genome assembly GCF_014903745.1 of Mangrovicoccus algicola. GTDB lineage: Bacteria > Pseudomonadota > Alphaproteobacteria > Rhodobacterales > Rhodobacteraceae > Mangrovicoccus > Mangrovicoccus algicola. The sequence continues at coordinate 23,805 of NZ_JACVXA010000024.1, forward strand.
GGATCGCGTCACCTTCCTGGTCGGCGATGCGCTGCAGATCCTGCCCGGACTGGCCGGGCCGTTCGACTTCGTGCTGATCGACCACTGGAAGGACCTCTACCTACCCAGCTTCGAGATCGTCCTGCCGAAGCTTGCCCCCGGCGCCATCCTCGCCGCCGACAACATGATCCGCGGCGGCGGGGACGGGGCGGGACAGGCCGCCTATGCGGCGGCGGTGCGCGCCACCCCCGGCATGTCCAGCGTCTTGCTGCCCGTCGGAACGGGCGTCGAGCTCAGCCGCTACTTGCCCGGCTGAGGGCCCCCGCCCGGTCGCGTCTGCCTCCGGGCAGGCGGCAGGAGGCGTCCGGGCCATTGTCACCGGGAGGGACGCGCAGCCCGCCAGCCCCGCGCCGCCGCTGCCGCGCCTTGCGGTCTCAGCGGAAACGGGCGGCGTTCTCGGCCGCCGCCGCCTCGGTATCGCCTTCGCCGAAGGCCGAGGGGCGCGGCTCCGGCAGCTGCAGGGCGTCCTGCACGCGCGGCATCGCATCCAGCCGGTCGAGCCACGCCTGCAGATGCGGCAGTCCCTCGACGCTGACCGTGGCCCAGAAATGGCTGCGCGCCCATGGATAGGTCGCGATATCCGCGACGGACATGGCCTCCCCGACCAGCCAGTCGCGCCCGGCAAGCCGCGTGTCCAGGACCTCCAGCAGGCGGCGGCTTTCGCTCACGTAGCGCTTGACGGCATAGGGCACCTCGTCGCCATTCGGCCGGGCGATGCGCTGGAAGAACATCGCCTGGCCCATCATCGGGCCGATCCCGCCCATCTGGAACATCAGCCATTGCAGCGTCTCGGACCGCTCCTTCGGGTCGTGGCTGAGGAAGCGGTCATATTTCTCGGCCAGGTACCACAGGATGGCGCCGCTCTCGAACACGGCGAAATCATCCGCGCCGCGATCCACGATGGTCGGAATGCGCCCGTTCGGGTTCAGGCGCAGGTAATCCGGCGCCTTCTGCTCCTTCCTGCCGAAATCGACCGGCACCAGGTCATAGTCGATCTGCGCTTCGTGCAGGAAGATCAGCGGCTTCCAGCCGTTCATCGTGTTGGCGGTGTAGAGGATGATATCGGGCCGCGTCATCGGGCGGGATCTCCGGAAGGCAGTGCGGACCGGGCGGCCCCGCCGCCGAGGCCCAGCCCCGAAAGCAGGCCCTTGCGCAGTGCCGTGATGTCGAGGTCGCCCGCGAGGAAGACCACCCCGGCGTCGCATGCGGCGGCGTGCAGCTCCGGCGAGGTGGTCAGAAGCCCGGGCGGCAGGCCCGCGGCGCGGATGCGGCGGATCGCGTCGATCACCGCCGCCACCACCTCGGGATGGCCGGGATTGCCGGGATGGCCCAGCGAGGCGGCCAGGTCGGCAGGCCCCACGAAGATCCCGTCGATGCCCGGCACGGCGGCGATCGCCTCGATCTGCGACAGGGCGGATTTCGATTCCACCTGCACCAGCAGGCAGATCTCTTCCCCGGCGCGCGCGTGATATCCCGGCACCGCGCCGAACCCCGTCGCCCGCGTCACCCCCGACACGCCGCGGATGCCGCGGGGCGGATAGGTCGCGCAAGCCACCGCATGGGCCGCCATCTGCGCGTCCTCGACCATCGGGATCAGCAGCGTCTGCGCGCCCAGATCCAGCAGCTTCTTGATCTCGGGCGCGTTCAGATGGGTCGGGCGCACCACCGGATGCACCGGCCAGCGCGCCGCCGCCTGCAGGAGCGGCAGCACCGAGACCGCATCGACCGCCGAATGTTCGGTGTCGAACATCATCCAGTCGAAGCCGAGCCCGGCCATCATCTCGACCGCCAGCGGGTCGCTCAGCGTGCACCACAGCCCGCGCTGCAGGCGGAATTCCGCAAGCGCGGTCTTGAACGGGTTCTTGAACGGTTCCATGGGCCCTCCCTGCCGCTGGTCGGCCCACATTCGGCCCGCCCCCGCGGCAGTGTCAAGCGCGCCGCGCGCCGCCCCGGCAGCCCGCGCACAGGCCCCCGACAGGTCGGGCGGCAGGTCAAAGGACCCGCAGGAGCCCGGAAAAACCGCCCGAGAACCGGGCAGGCGAAAAATAGCAGTATACGGATGACCATGGCGGTTGCCGCCCCCGTCCTGCCGCCGGAAGGTCGGCCCGACCCCGTCACGCAGAAGGATGCCGCATGACCCGCCACAGCCCGCTCGACCTTGCGCCGGACCGCGAAACCGCCGCCGAGACGATCCGCGCGCAGTATGATTTCATCGTGATCGGCGGCGGCACCTCGGGCAGCGTCATCGCCCGGCGCCTGGCCGAGGACCCGGCGGCGCACGTGCTGCTCTTGGAGGCGGGGGGATCGGACCGGGTGCCGCAGGTGATCGACAGCACCCAGTGGATGTGGAATATCGGCACCTCGCGCGACTGGGGCTACCGGGCCGCGCCCTCCCCGACCGTGAACGGCCGCAGGCCGGTGCTGCCGATGGGCAAGGTCCTGGGCGGCGGATCCTCGATCAACGGGTCCATCTGGGCACGCGGGCATCGCAACGACTTCGACAACTGGGCCGCCGCCTCGGGCGAGGCGGCCTGGAATTACGAGAACACGCTGGCCATCTACCGCAGGATCGAGGACTGGCAGGGCGCGCCCGACCCGCAGCGCCGCGGCAAGGGCGGACTGCTGAACATCCAGCAGCCGGATGATCCCGTCCCGCTGGTCGCAGGCCTCATCAAGGGCGCCGAGGCAATCGGCATTCCCTTCGTCGAGGATATCAACGGCGCCGCGATGGAGGGCGATGGCGGCTGCGGCCTGCCCAATGTGCTGGTGCAGGACGGCAACCGGCGGGTGTCGATGTCGGCCACCTACCTGCATCCCTTCATGACGCGGCCCAACCTGCACGTCCTGCTCTGCGCCGAAACCACGCGGATCGAGATCGAGGGCGGGCGCGCCACCGGGGTCAGCTTCGTGCGGCGCGGGCGGCAATACACGGTCCGTGCGGGCACCGAGGTGATCCTGTCCGCCGGGGCGATCAATTCGCCCAAGCTGCTGATGCTCTCGGGGATCGGCGATGCCGCGCAGCTGGCCGCGCAGGGGATCGCGGTCGCGCAGCACCTGCCGGGGGTCGGCCGGAACTTCCAGGACCATATCCTGATGGCGGGCTGTGTCTGGGAATACGTCACGCCCGAGGCGCCGCGCAACAATGCCGCCGAATTCGTCTTCTACGCCAAGAGCCGCCCGGACCTGCCGACGCCCGACCTGATGCCCGTGCTGGAGGAATGCCCCTTCGGCTCCGAGGTGACGGGGCCTCAATACGGGCTGCCCGCCGCGCCCGACAGCGCCTGGACGCTGGCGCCGGGTCTTGCCCGGCCCGACAGCCGCGGCGAGGTGCGCCTGGCCTCGGCCGACTGGCGCGACGCGCCGGTGATCGAGGCGAATTTCCTCTCCGCCCAGACTGATATCGACGCGATGCTGACCTGCATCGAGATGTGCCGCGAGATCGGCAATTCGGAATTCTGCGCGCCCTACCGGAAACGCGAGATCATGCCGGGACCGCTGCCGAAGGCGGAGATGGCCGATTTCCTGCGCAACGCGGCGGGGACGTATTTCCACGAGACCTGCACCTGCAAGATGGGGCGGGACGAGATGTCGGTCGTCGATGGCCGACTGAAGGTCTACGGCATCGAGGGGCTGCGCGTCGCCGACGGCTCGATCATGCCCGAGATCACCACCGGCAACACGATGGCGCCCTGCGCGGTGATCGGCGAACGCGCCGCCGCCTTCCTGCGCGAGGCGCATGGGCTGACGGCCGAGACGGTGGCCTGAAGGTGGATGGGCAGGCGCGCGGGCATCTCCCGCGCGCCGCCCGGGCTAGAGCGTGACCCAGGCCGCATCCTGCGCCGCCGATCGCACGCAGGCCGCCACGAAGCGCACCCCCATCAGCCCGTCGGCAATTCCCGGATAGGAGACCGCCGGGTCCGGGGTGCCGCCGTCGCGATGGGCCCGGATCGCCGCCGCGGCCTCGGCATAGATATTGGCGAACCCCTCCAGGTATCCCTCGGGATGCCCGGCCGGGATGCGCGACAGCCGCTGCGAGGCCGCCGTGGCGCCGGCGCCGTTGCGGGTCAGGATGCGGGTCGGCTCGCCGAAGGGGGTGTACCAGAGCTTGTTCGGCTCTTCCTGCGCCCATTCGATCCCGCCGCGCTCGCCATAGACCCTGAGGCGCAGCGCATTCTCGTTGCCCACGGCGACCTGGCTGCACCACAGCATCCCCTTGGCCCCGCCTTCATAGCGCAAGAGCACATGGCCATTGTCGTCGACCCGCCGCCCCGGCACGAAGGCATCCAGATCGGCGGCCAGCCGCTCGATCCTCAGCCCGGTGACGAAGCCCGCCAGATGCACCGCATGGGTGCCGATATCGCCCGTCGCCCCGCCCGCGCCCGAACGCGCCGGATCGGTGCGCCAGTCGGCCTGCTTGTTCCCGGGGCCCGCCTCCTCGGCCAGCCAGTCCTGCGGATATTCCACCTGCACCACGCGGATCCGTCCCAGATCGCCCGCCGCCACCATCGCCTGCGCCTGCCGGATCATCGGATAGCCGGTGTAGTTATGGGTCAGCACGAACAGCATGTCGGACTGCGCCGCGGCCGCCGCGAGGGCATCCGCCTCTTCGGGCGTGGAGGTCAGGGGCTTGTCGCAGATCACGTGGATCCCCGCCGCCAGGAAAGCCTTGGCGGCAGGCGCGTGCATGTGGTTCGGCGTGACGATGGCGACCGCCTCGATCCCGTCCGGCCGCGCCGCCTCCGCCGCGGCCATGGCAGCGAAATCGTCGTAGATGCGGTCGGGGTCCAGCCCCAGCGCCTGCCCCGAGGCCCGCGCCTTTTCCGGCGTCGAGGAGAGCGCGCCGGCCACCAGATCGAATTCGCCGTCCAGCCGCGCCGCGATGCGATGGACGGCGCCGATGAAGGCCCCCTGCCCGCCGCCGACCATGCCCAGCCGGATCGGCCCCGTGCGTCCCTTGAATCTCGTCATCTGTCCAGCCCCAGGATGCGGCGGTTGGCGGCCGCGTCGCTGCCGCCATCCGCGAAATCGTCGAAGGCGCGTTCGGTCACGCGGATGATGTGATCGCGCACGAACTGCGCCCCCTCGCGGGCGCCGTCCTCGGGATGTTTCAGCGCGCATTCCCATTCGACCACGGCCCAGCCGTCGAAGCCCCCGGCCGACAGCTTGGAGAATACCGCGCCGAAATCGACCTGGCCGTCGCCGGGGCTGCGGAACCGGCCCGCGCGGTCCTTCCAGGACTGGAAGCCGCCATAGACCCCCTTGCGCCCGGTCGGGTTCAGCTCGGCATCCTTCACGTGGAAAGCGCCGATGCGCTCCATGTAGATGTCCAGATTGTCCAGGTAATCTAGACATTGCAGCACGTAATGGCTGGGATCGTAGAGCATCATCGCCCGCGCATGGCCATCCACGCGGTCAAGGAACATCTCGTAGCTGTCGCCGTCATGCAGATCCTCGCCGGGATGGATTTCATAGCAGACATCCACCCCCATCTCCTCGGCATGGTCGAGGATCGGCCGCCAGCGGCGGGCCAGTTCGTCGAAGGCCTGCTCGACCAGGCCCGCCGGGCGCTGCGGCCAGGGATAGACATAGGGCCAGGCCAGCGCGCCCGAGAAGCTGGGCATCGCCGTCAGCCCCATGTTGCGCGAGGCGCTCAGGCACAGTTTCACCTGCTCCACCGCCCATTGCTGCCGCGCCGCCGGGTTGCCGCGCATCTCCGGCACGGTGAACCCGTCGAACATCTCGTCATAGGCGGGATGCACGGCGACAAGCTGCCCCTGCAGATGGGTGGCAAGCTCGGTCACCTCGACGCCGTTCCCGGCCGCGACGCCCTTGAATTCGTCGCAGTAATCCTTCGATGCCGCCGCCTGCGCCAGGTCGATCAGCCGCGCATCCCAGCTGGGCACCTGCACGCCCGCATAGCCGCAATCCGCCGCCCATCGCGTGATCGCGTCCCAGGAATTGAACGGTGCCTCGTCCCCCGCGAATTGCGCCAGGAACAGGCCCGGCCCCTTGAGTGTCTTCATGTCATCCTCCCTTCCCCGGAAGGCGGCCGCCTTGCCGCCGCCGCCCGCCTCCGGCTCAGCCGATAAAGCGGTTCACAAGGTTCTCCAGCCGCTCCTGCCGGCCCGAGCGCGGCACCGGCCGCAGATCGGCCGCCAGCGCCCGGTCGCCGATCGCGTCGAGCCCGCCATCCAGCAGCGCCGCGGTCCCGGGCGCGTCCCATCCGGCGTAGCGCTCGGCCCGCGCGGCCTCCAGCCGGCCATCCTCCAGCATGGCGGCGGCCAGCTTCAGCCCCCGCGCGCAGACATCGATGGCGCCCACATGGCCCAGCACCAGATCCGCCGCATCGGTGGATTGCCGCCGCAGCCGCGCGTCGAAATTGGTGCCGCCCGTGCCCAGACCGCCGGCCTTCAGCACCTCGTAATAGGCCAGCGCCACCTCGGGCACGTTGTTGGGGAACTGGTCCGTGTCCCAGCCCGACTGGTAGTCGTTGCGGTTC
>NZ_JACVXA010000025.1 GCF_014903745.1 Mangrovicoccus algicola
AGCGACCCCGCCAGCGCCAGCTCGTGCTCGAAGCTGTGGCCTGCCAGGATGGCATGGCCCTGCTCGATGTTCAGCTTGACCTCCTTCTCGAACCCGTAGCGTTTCAGGAAGCCATAGACCGTCGCCACGTCGAAATCATACTGGTGCTTGGTCGGCTCCTGCGGCTTCGGCTCGATCAGGAGCGTGCCCTCGAAGCCGATCTTGTGCTTGTAGTCGATGACCATGCCCAGCATCCGCGCCGCCTGGTCGGCCTCGCGTTTCAGGTCGGTGTTCAATAGCGTCTCATAGCCCTCGCGCCCGCCCCACATCACGTAATTCTCGCCGCCCAGCCGGTGGGTTACATCCATGCAGGCGCGGATCGTGGCGGCCGACCAGGCGAAGACCTCCGGGTCGGGATTGGTCGCGGCGCCCGCCATGAAGCGCGGATCGGTGAACAGGTTGGCAGTGCCCCACAGGAGCTTCACCCCCGTCTCTTCCATCTTCGCCGCGAAGAGGTCGCCGATCTCGTCGAGCCCGGCGATATTGCCGCGCAGGCTCCCGGTCTCGGGGCGCACATCCGCGTCGTGGAAACAGAAATAGGGCGTGCCGAGAATGCCGAACAGCTCGAAGGCCGTCTCCGCCTTGGCGCGCGCCGCCTCCATCGTGTCGCCCGCCCAGGGCCGGTCGAGCGTCGGCGCTCCGAACGGATCGGCCCCGGTCCAGGCCAGGCTGTGCCAATAGGCGACCGCCAGGCGCAGATGGTCCTCCATCCGCCTGCCCATCACCACCTCGTCGGGATCGTAATGGCGATAGGCGAAGTCGCTCTCGGCCCCGGCGCCCTCATAGGCGATCTTCGGAATGCCGTCGAAGAACCGGGAAACTCTGGTGCCGTCCATCGGGGGACCTCCCTCAATTGTCATCGCGCGCAGCCCAGAGCAGGCCGCGGCGGAGGATTTCCTTCATTTGCGGATGGTCGAATTCCGCGGCCTTGTGGCCGAGCGCCGAGTAGAAGACCCGCCCCCGGCCATGGCGGTGCTTCCACACCACAGGCATGCGCGTGCCCGCGACCCAGGGGGCGTGTTCGCCCGAGAAGGTCGTGGTGGCCAGCACCTCGATGCGCGGATCGACATGCATGTAATACTGTTCGGAGCGGTAGTCGAAATCGCCGATGCCCTGCAGCAGCGGATCGCCCGCCGCCACCATCTCCACCCGGTAGTCGATGACATTGCCGGGATGGGCGACGAACTGGCCGCCGGTCATGAACTGGTACTCGGTGTTCCTGCGGAACGTGTCGCACATGCCGCCATGGAACCCGCCCAGCCCGCAGCCCGCCTCGACGGCAGCCCCCAGCGCCGCGACCTCCGCCTTCTCGACCTCGGCCATGGTCATGACCGGCACGATCAGGTCGAACGCGCGCAGATCCGCCGTGGCCAGGATGGCGGTGCCCTCGACCCGGGTCACCTCCATGCCCTCGGCGGCCAGCAGCGCCTCGACGATCCCGGAACAGGGGCCGGGTTCGTGTCCGTCCCAGCCGCCATGGAAAATCAGGGCCTTGCGGGTCATTGCGCCATCTCCGTTTCCTCGAACCTGCCGGTCGCCTCGCCCTCGGGCAGCGATGCGGGCCTCTCGCAGGTGGTTGTCAGGGTCTCCGCCCGTCCCGATCCGGCCGAGCGCAGCAGCGCCTCCATCACCTCCAGCACATGCAGCGCCAGCCGGCCGGAGGCGCGGTGATCGCGGCCAGCGGCGATGGCGGCAGCCATGTCCGCCAGCCCCAGGCCGCGGTAATTGCCGTCGCCATGGGCGTGGCGCATCGGCTGGGCCTGCCAGTCCCCGTCATGGAGCATCACCTCGCCGTCGAAGCGGTTGGGATCGGGGATCAGCATCGCGCCCCCGGTGCCGTACAGCTCCAGCGGGCCGTGGCGATGCGCCTTGACGTCGAAGCTGGTGACGATCTGCACCAGCGCGCCGGAGACGAATTCCATCACGCCGGTCACATGGGTCGGGACCTCCACCGGGATCTCGGTGCCCGCGCGCGGGCCGGTGGCGATGACGCGGCTGTCGCGCCCCTTCGCCGCCATGCCGGTGACCCGCGCCACCGGCCCCAGCAGGTTGACCATGGCGGTGACGTAATAGGGCCCCATGTCCATTAGCGGCCCGGCGCCCTCGCCCGCATAGTAGAAATCCGGATTGGGGTGCCAGCGTTCATGCCCGGCCACCATCATCGTGGCGGTCCCGGCGGTGGCGCGGCCGATGCGCCCCGCATCCAGAAGCGCGCGCGCCGTCTGGTGCGATCCGCCGAGGAAGGTATCGGGGGCCGAGCCCAGCCGCAGCCCCCGCGCCTCGGCCGCCTCCACCAGCCGCCGCCCGTCGGCGACGGTCCCGGCCAGCGGCTTCTCGGCATAGACATGCTTGCCCGCCTCCAGCGCCCTCAGCCCGACCTCGACATGCGCCTTCGGGATGGTGAGGTTCAGCACGATGTCGACATCCTCGCGCCGCATCAGATCCTCCACCGTGACCGCCGGGACGCCGTATCGGGCGCCCCTGGCGGCGGCGGCCTCCATGTTCAGGTCGGCCAGGGCGGCAAGGCGGATCTGGGGGAAGAGCGCGCAGTTCTTCATGTAGATGTCGCTGATCACGCCGCAGCCGATGATGCCGATGCCAAGGGGGGTCATGCGCGGGCCTCCATGCGGTGTCCCTTCTCGTCATAGAGATGCAGGTTGGCGGGTTCGGGCGTCAGGAACAGCCGGTCCCCGGCCTTCAGCCGCATATGCCCGGGCAGGCGCACGGTTATGCTGTCGATGCCCTCGGCGCTCATATAGGCGATGGTGTCGGCGCCCAGCGTCTCCACCACCTCGGCACGCGCCGCCCAGGTGCCCTCGGCCCCGTCGACGCGGATATGCTCGGGGCGGATGCCGGCGGTCTTGACGTCCTGACGCCCTATGCTGCGTCCCGGCAGCAGGTTCATCTTGGGCGAGCCGATGAAGGCGGCGACGAATTCGGTGGCGGGACGGTCATACAGGTCCATCGGAGCGCCGACCTGCTCGATCCGTCCGTCCTTCATCACCACGATCTGGTCGGCCAGGGTCATCGCCTCCACCTGGTCATGGGTGACGTAGATCATCGTCGCGCCCAGCGACCGGTGCAGCTGCGCCAGTTCCACCCGCATCTGGCCGCGCAGCGCCGCATCGAGATTGGAGAGCGGCTCGTCCAGCAGGAAGACCTTGGGATTGCGCACGATCGACCGGCCGATGGCGACGCGCTGGCGCTGGCCGCCGGAAAGCTGCGAAGGCTTGCGGTCCAGATAGCTTTCCAGCGCCAGGATCCTGGCGGCGCGGGCCACGCGCTCCTCGCGCTCGAGCTTTGGCATCTTCTGCAGGCGCAGGCCGAAATCGATATTCTGCGCCACCGTCATATGGGGAAACAGCGCATAGGACTGGAACACCATCGAGATCTCGCGCCGCGAGGGTTCTTCCTCCGTGACGTTGCGGCCGCCGATCAGGACGCGGCCGCGGCTCGGCGTCTCCAGCCCCGCGATCATCCGCAGGAGCGTGGATTTCCCGCAGCCCGAGGGCCCGACCAGCACCGTGAAGGAGCCGTCGGGAACCGTGAGATTGAGTTCGGGGATCACCGTCAGGTTGCCGAAACTCTTGGTGATGTCGTCCAGTCTGACCTCTGCCATGGGGGTCTCCTCGTCACGCCGGGCGGGGCGCATAGGTGAAACGGGAAAAATCGGCCGGCGTCGCGGTCCCGGCGATGTCATGCGCGGCCATGCCCACGAAGGCGCCGGTATGGCTGCCGCAGGCATTTCCCGCCGCCTCATCCGCCAGGAGCGACGCATCCAGCGTGACGGGCAGCGCCTGCCAGTCCTCCCCGGGCAGCGCATAGCGGAAGCGCAGGGCCTCGCGATCGACCGAGACGCCCAGCCGGATGGTTCCGGTCGCGGGCAGCGGGATCGGCGCGGAAAGCGGGTAGTCCAGCGCGCCGGTCGGGTAGTCGCCCTTCACGGACATGACGATCAGCTCGCGCGCGCCCTCCTCGGTCGCGGTGACCGCGAGATAGTGGAAGAGATAGGCGTTGTAGTAGCAGATCAGCCCGGCCATCTGCAGATAGCCCGCGGGCGAAAACTCCAGCTCCGTCTCGGCGTCATAGGCCCAGTCTGTCTGGCGGTGCATGACGACCGAATGCTCGAACCGGTTGCCGGGGGACTCGCGGCCGAAGAGCCGCAGCCATCCCGGACGCGCATCCAGCGACCAGATGCGCCCGGTCTCAGGCGTGCGCAGCCATTGCAGCGGCGCGGGCAAAGGGCCGGGGGCGAAGGCGAAATCGCGCTGGGGATCGGGCCAGGGATGCGCAGGCAGATCCGGCGCGGCGACCTCCGGGGCGGGCACATTGCCGCCATGGGCGAGGCGCGGGAATTCGCCGGGCTCCCAGATGATCTTCTGGATCGCGGTTTCCCGCCCGCAGACCGACCGCCGCGTCCCCGGCAGCGGCCGCGAACACAGGTGCACCATGTAATGCTCGCCCATCTGGGTCTCGACGATATCGGCATGGCCCGCGCGCTGGAGCGCGGCGTCGGGCGCGTCCTTTGAGGTCAGCATGTGTTTCGCCGGGTCTGTCTCGTAGGGGCCCAGAAGGTTGCGCGACCGCGCCATGGTGACGGCGTGATCGTATTCGGTGCCGCCCTCGGCGGTCAGCAGCCAGTACCAGCCGTCGCGGCGATAGAGATGCGGCCCCTCGGTCAGGCGCAGGTCGGTGCCGCGATAGATATTGGTGACCGGGCCGACCAGCCGCTGCTCCTCCACCGAATATTCCTGGATCAGGATGCCGCCGAACTTGCCGCCCTTTTCCTGGTTGCGGTGGTTCCAGACCATGTTCAGCAGGTATTTCCGCCCGTCCTCGTCATGGAAGAGCGACGGATCGAAGCCCGAGGAATTCAGGTAGACCGGGTCCGACCAGGGGCCTTCGATGTCCTCCGCCGTCACAAGGTAGTTGCGGCTGTCCTTGAAGGCGCCGGTGCGGCGTTTCAGGTCGGAATAGATCAGCCAGAATTTCCCGTCGGCATGGGTCAGGCAGGGCGCCCAGACGCCGCCGGATTCCTCGGCCCCGCGCATGTCCAGCTGGCTGGCGCGGGTCAGCGGACGGCCCAGCAGCCGCCAGTTCTTCAGGTCGCGCGAATGGTGTATCTGCACGCCCGGGAACCATTCGAAGGTCGATGTGGCGATGTAATAATCCTCGCCCACCCGGAGGATGGAAGGATCGGGGTTGAACCCCTTCAGGATCGGATTGCGGATGGTGTCGGTCATGGATCAGCCCTTGACGGCGCCCCCGGTCAGACCGGCGACGATGTATTTCTGCGCGGCGACGAAGAAGACGACGGCCGGCAGGATGGTGAGGGTGACGAAGGCGAGGGTGCGGTTCCATTCCACCGCGTATTCGCCGCGATACTGCATCATGCCCAGGGGCCAGGTGAAGGCCTCGCGCGAGTTCAGCACGACGAGCGGCAGCAGGAAGTTGTTCCAGCTTTGCACGAAGACGAAGACCCCCACCGTGGCCAGGATCGGCGTGGAAAGCGGCAGGGTGAACCGCCAGAAGAACCGGATATAGCCGCAGCCCTCGACATAGGCGGCCTCGAACAGCTCCTTGGGCAATTCGGCGAAGAAGGTGCGGAACAAGAGGATCGCCAGCGACAGGCCGAAGGCGGTCTGCGGCAGGATCACCGCCCAGTAGGTATCCAGAAGACCCAGGTCGCGCACCTGCACGAACAGGGGCAGGATCGCGGTGGCGAAGGGAAACATCAGCCCCAGCGACAGGTAGGAAAACAGCATCCGCGACCCGAAGAACCGGATCTGCGCGAAGACATAGGCCGCCGCCGCGCCGATCAGCAGCGTCAGCACCACGGTGGCGACCGAGATGATCAGCGAATTGCCCAGATAGCGCCAGAATCCCGGATCGGCGAGAATGCCGGCATAGATATCGGTGCGCCAGACCGCCGGAAGGCTCAGCGCGCTGGTCTGGATTTCCTCGTTCGACTTGAACCCGCCCAGAACGGTGGCCAGCAGCGGCCCCAGCACGAAGCTGGCGATGATGCAGAGCAAGCCGATGCGGAGGATCTGGCGAATCAGGTTGGCGCGGGTCATGCCGGTTTCCTCATGAACAGGCGCTGATAGAAGACCGCGACCGCGACGGCGGCGATGAACAGCGTCACCCCGACGGCAGAGCCGTAGCCGATCTTCAGCCGCGCCAGGCCGAAGGTGTAGAGATAGGTGACGATGGTGTGCGACGAGTTCGACGGACCGCCATTGGTCAGCGGGATCACCACGTCGAAGACCTGCAGCGCGCCGATCACCGAGAAGAAGACCGAGACGATGATCGCGGGCCTGATCATCGGCACCTGGACATGGTGCACCACCTCCAGGCGGCTGGCCCCCTCGATGCGCGCGGCCTCGATCATGTCCTTGGGCACGCCCTGCAGCGCGGCGATGTAGATCATCATGTGGAAGCCGAAATATTTCCACACGATCACGACCATGACGGCGGTGAAAGCCCAGCTGCGGTCGGAGGTGATGAAATAGGGGTCGATCCCCAGCGCCCGGGTCAGGTCGGCCACTACGCCGTAATTGCCATCCATGATGAAGCTCCAGATCAGCCCGGCGGCGATCTCGGCAAGGATGTAGGGCAGGAAGAAGACCAGCCGGAACACCGTGTTCTCGGGCGTGCGGCGATAGATCAGCAGCGCCAGCAAGAGCGCCAGGGGCAGCTGCACCACCAGCGACACGGCGATCACCTTCAGCGAGTTCATCACCGATTGCTGGAACACCGAATGCCCCGCCATGCGCTCGAAATTCTCGAACCCGGCGAAATCCGTGGGCGCGCCATAGCCGTTCCAGTCATAGAAGGCATAGACCCCCGACCCGGCCAGCGGGTAGATCACGAACAGCGTGAAGAGGATCAGGGCGGGGGGCAGCAGCACCAGCGCCGCGGTCATGCGTCCGCTGGTCAGCCTGCGGCGCAGCTTCTCGGTTGCGGAGGGCGACCCCGCATTCATCTCGACGGCAGCCATGCTGCGATTGCCTCTTCTTGGGAATGTCAGTTGTCCGGCTGCGCCGCCGGGAGAACGGCGCAGCCCGGTTCCGCGGGGACGGAGGAGCGCCCTAGCGGAAGTCCCACGCCTCCTGGATGCGCGCGGCGGCATCCTCGGGCGTGACATCGCCGGAGACCAGTTCGGCCGAGATGTCGTTGATCGTGCCGCCGACCGACGCGCCCAGGAACTGGTCGAGGAAGATCTGGTGCTCGGGCGAGGCCTCGATCATCGCATTGATCTCCTGGGTGAAGGGGACCTGGATCGCCTCGCCCGTGCCCTGCATCACCGGCACGAAGAGGCCCTTCTGCGCCCCGAGGCGCTGATGCTCGGCATTGACCAAGAATTTCAGGAAATCGACCGCCTCGGGCGGGGCGCCGGCGGTCACCGCATAGCCGTTGATCCCGCCCAGGGTCGCGCCGGGATCGCCCGCGCCGCCCTCGATCGCCGGGAAGGGCAGGATCTTCAGCTGGCCCTCCAGCAAGTCGCCCTGATCCACGCCGATGGTCTGGGTATAGGCCCAGTCGCCCATCAGCAGGAAGGCGCCCTTGCCCTCGCCGAACATGGTGTTGCCCTGTTCGGCCGAGGTGGACAGCACCCCCGGCTGGAACGGATCGAGCGCCGCCAGCTGCGCCATCTTCTCGCCCGCGGCCAGGAAGGGCGCGGATTCGAACCCCGCGTCATCGCCCTCCATTGCCGCGCGGATCGCCTCGGCACCGCCCTCGCGCAGCAGCATGTAGCTGTAGTAGAAGTGCAGCGGCCACTTGTCCTTGCCCCCCGCGACCAGCGGCGTGATCCCGGCCTCCTTCAGCGTGGCGACCGCGTCGAGGAAGTCCTGCCAGGTGGTGATGGCGGCCAGGTCGATCCCGGCCTTCCCGGTCAGTTCCTCATTGGCGAAGAACACGACCAGCCGCGCCGTCATCGGCAGGCCATAGATCGCGTCGCCGTCACTGAAGGCCGCCAGCGCCCCCGGCGAGAAGCTGTCCAGATAGTCCTGTTCCAGCGCATCGGAAATGTCCTGGACCAAGCCGGCCTCCACCTGGTCGACAAGCGTCAGTCCCGCCCAGCTGTAGATCAGGTCCGGCCGCGCATCCGATTGCAGCATGGTCGGCAGCTTGGTCTTGTACGCTTCGGAGGCGAAATACTCGATCTCCACATCGACATCGGGATGGGCCGCCTCGTATTCGGCGATCACGTCCTGCCAGAACTGCTGCAGATCGGGACTGTTGGATTCCGGGCGCAGCACCTTGACCGAAGTCTCGGCATGGGCCCCCACGGCGGCAAAGGCGCACAGCGCCGCCACCCCTGCAAAGGTCTTCATTCTCTCCTCCCATGTGACGCCCGCTTGCCGGGCCTTGTTTATTTTTGAGTAACGTACATCATTTCCGATCCGGGGCAACCGCCATTTTTACCACTGCATGCCGCTACGGCAGATTATCGCGCATGAAGATGTCGACGCTGATGCGTTCCTGCGGCTCGAAGGTGGGGCGGCCATCGATCAGGGCGCACAGGATGCGCACGGCGCTGCGGATCTCGTGTCCGGCATCCTGATTGATCACGGCGTCGAACACCCCCGCCATCAGCGCCCCGCGGGCATGGGGGGTCAGCTCATGCACGACGACCGGCAGGCGCCGCCCGCCGGGGCGGCCTTCCAGCGCGCGGACGATCCCGCGATTGCCCGCTCCCAGGCTGTAGATGCCGACGATGCCGGGCTCCGCCGCGAATTGCGCGGAGAGTTCCCGCGCCACCGTATCGGCATCGTCGCGCCCCTCGATCGGGGGCAGGCAGGCAAGATGCGGGTATTCGCGCGCGATCACCGTCTCGAATCCCAGCCGCCGCTCCACGTGGTCGCGCAGCAGCGCCGAGCCCATGATGACGGCGATCCGGCCCGGCGCCGGGCAGAACCGCCCCAGAAGGCCCGCGGCCGTGCGGCCGGCCACGACATTGTCAATGCCGACAAAGCGTTCGCGGGCAGAGTTCGGTGCATCCGAGACCAGCGTCAGCACGCGGATGCCCCGCGCCGCCAGGCGCCCCATGGCATCGCGCACCTCGGGTTCGTCCGTGGCCACCACGGCCACCCCGTCGGTATCCCGCGGGTCGATCGCATCCAGCGCCGCGGCAAGGGCCGGACCGTCGAAGGGCGGCACCAGCCGGCTTTGCAGGGCGATGCGGTCCATCGAGCTGAAGCTGGCCGTCTTCTCCACCGCCTCGCGCAGCATGTGCATGAAACTGTTGGTGCCCGCCGCCAGCAGGAAGACCAGCCGGTAGCTGCGCCGCTTGGACAGGTTCGCCGCCGCCATGTCGCGCTGATAGCCCAGCCGTTCCATTGCCGCGCCCACCCGCCGCGCCGTCGCCTCGCGCACGCCGGGGCGGTCGTTCAGCACCCGGTCCACCGTCGCCAGGCTGACCCCCGCCTCGCGCGCCACATCGCGCACCGTCGGCCGTCCCGCGCCGGGATCCGGCCCCCGCCCGCGGGCGGCACCTTCGCCTTGATCCATCATGTCCCTCGTTTTTGAGTATCGTACATCACCATTTCCCCGCGGAAAAGCGTCCAGCATGCCGGGCGGGCAGCCCCGGGGAAAGCCCCGGGCGCCTCGGGC
>NZ_JACVXA010000026.1 GCF_014903745.1 Mangrovicoccus algicola
CCCCGCGCCCGACCGCGCCGGACAGATGCCAAACCGTCGCGCCGCGGGCGGCTGTACAAGCGGCACGCGGGGCCTATCATCGCCGCGGCCCGCGCCTCCTGCCCGGGCCAGCCGAAGGAGGTCCCATGACCAGCCCCGCCCAGTGCCGGGACCGTGCATCCGCCCGGCAGGCCCTTGCCCCGCGCCGGACCCCGCGGGGAAGCCGCGGCCCGGCACCCCTGCCTCCCGCTGGGGCAATACCGATGGACGGAGGCCCGGGGCGCCCCCGCCCGGCCCGCAAAGGAGCCTCCGCATGTTCGACCTGATCCTCCGCCGCGCCGCGCTCGACGGCATCGAGGGGCTGCAGGATCTGGGACTGAAGGACGGGCGCATCGCTGCCATCGCCCCCCGGATCGAGTCCGACGCCCCGGCCACCGACCTGGAGGGGCGGTTCCTCTCCCCCGGACTGTGCGACGCGCATGTGCATCTGGACAAGGCCTGCATCCTGGACCGCTGCCCCGTCTGCGAGGGCACCCTCGCCGAGGCCGTGGCCCTGACCGCCGCCGCCAAGCCCGGCTTCACCGAGGAAGACGTCTATGCCCGCGGCGCACAGGTCCTGGAACGCGCCATCGCCCATGGCACGCAGCGGATGCGCAGCTTCGTCGAGGTCGATCCCCGTGCCGGGCTGCGCAGCCTCGCCGCGCTGCTGCGGCTGCGCGCGGATTACGCCGCGATGATCGACCTGCAGATCTGCGCCTTCGCGCAGGAGGGGCTGACCCAGGAGATGGCGACCTACGAGCTGCTGGAGGAGGCCTGCCGCCAGGGCGCGGACATGGTCGGCGGCTGTCCCTATACCGATCCGGACCCCGCGGCCCATGTGCGGCTGATCCTCGATCTCGCCGAACGGCACGGGATGCGGGCCGATTTCCACCTGGATTTCGACCTGAACCCCGCGGCCTCGAACCTGCCCCATGTGCTGCGCGAGGTCCGCGCGCGCGGCTTGCAGGGCCGGGTTTCCATCGGCCATGTCACGCAGATCTCCGCCATGTCCCCCGCGCGGCGCGCCGAGGTGGCGGAGTCTCTGGCCGCGGCGGGGATCGCGCTGACCGTGCTGCCGGCCACGGACCTGTTCCTGACCGGGCGCGAGGCCGACCGGCTGGTGCCGCGCGGGGTGACGGCCGCCCACCGGCTGGAAGGCGTGGCCGCCTCGCTGGCCACCAACAACGTGCTGAACCCCTTCACGCCCTTCGGTGATGCCTCGCTGGTCAGGATGGCCAATCTCTATGCCAATGTCGTGCAGGCGGCGGGCGCGCAGGAATGTCGCGCGATCTGGCGCATGGTGACCTGCGGAGCGGCGGAGGCGATGGGCGCGCGCGCCGAGATCGCGGCGGGGGCCCCCGCCGACCTGGTTCTTCTGGACGCGCCGGATGCCGTCGCCGCGATCCGCGAAGCCGCCCCGGTGCTGGCGGGCTGGAAGGCCGGCCGCCCGAGTTTCCGCCGGCCGCGCGCCGAGTTGCTGCTCCCCCGCCCCCGCCCCGGCGGCCCGGCGCCGCGCTGAACGTCGCGGATCCGGGCAGGGGGTTGCATCTGCCCCGCGACTCGGGCCTTACTGTTGAGAATGGTTCTCACTATCATTCCGGAGCTTCTGCTCCGCAAAGCGATGCCGAAAGGAAACCGCATGAGGACGAACACGTTCCGCCTTCCGGGGCTGCTCGCGGCGTTGTCGCTGGCCGCGGCGCCTGCCTGGGCCGATGACGCGCGCATGAAGGTCGTCACCACCTTCACCGTGCTGGCCGACATGGCCCGCAACGTGGCCGGCGATGCCGCCAACGTGGTCTCGATCACCAAGCCCGGCGCCGAGATCCACGGCTATGAACCGACGCCGCGCGACCTCGTCGGTGCCCGCGATGCCGACCTGGTCCTGTGGAACGGGCTGAACCTGGAACTGTGGTTCGCGCAGTTCATCGACCAGCTGGGCGACATCCCCTCGGTCACGCTGACCGACGGGATCGCGCCCATCCCGATCGCCGCGGGCGCCTATGAGGGCAAGCCCAACCCCCATGCCTGGATGGGGCTGGAAACCGCCGCGGTCTATATCGACAACATCGCCGCCGCCTTCGCCGAACACGACCCCGAGAATGCCGCGACCTACGAGGCGAATGCCGCCGCCTACAAGGACGCGCTGCGCGCCACGATCGAGCCGCTGCGCGCCCAGATCGCGCAGATCCCCGAGGCGCAGCGCTGGCTGGTGACCTGCGAGGGTGCCTTCAGCTACCTGGCGCGGGATTTCGGCATGAAGGAACTCTATCTCTGGCCGATGAATGCCGACCAGATGGGCACGCCCCAGCAGGTGCGCGCGGTGATCGACGGGGTGCGCGAAAACGACATCCCCGTCGTCTTCTGCGAAAGCACGGTCAACACCTCCCCGGCCGAACAGGTCGCCCGCGAGACCGGCGCGCGCTATGGCGGCGTGCTCTATGTCGACAGCCTCTCGCCCGAGGGCGGGCCGGTGCCGACCTATCTGGACCTGCTGCGGGTCACCGCGCAGACCGTGGCCGACGGGCTGGGCGCCCCCGCCGAATAGCTCCGGCCCGGGGCGCCATTGCCCTGAGGCGGGCGGGACATAGACTTAGGGGACGATCCAGCATGGATGAGAGCCAGATGAGACAGACAGACCCGGCCGCCCCGGCCGATCCCGGCGGCGGCATCTCCGCCGAGGGCGTGACCGTCACCTATCGCAACGGCCATACCGCGCTGCGCGAGGCCGGCTTCGCGATCCCCCGGGGCACGGTGACGGCGCTGGTCGGCGTGAACGGCGCGGGCAAATCGACGCTGTTCAAGGCGATCATGGGCTTCGTGCCGGTCGCCCGCGGCGATATCCGCCTGCTGGGACTGACCGTGAAGGAGGCGCTGAAGCGCAACCTCGTCGCCTATGTGCCGCAATCGGAGGAGGTCGACTGGTCCTTCCCCGTCCTGGTCGAGGACGTGGTGATGATGGGCCGCTACGGCCATATGGGGTTCCTGCGCCGCCCCTCGGCGGCCGATCACGCCGCGGTGGGCGCGGCGCTGGCGCGGGTCAACATGCAGGAGTTCCGCCACCGCCAGATCGGCGAGCTTTCGGGCGGCCAGAAGAAACGCGTCTTCCTGGCCCGGTCGCTGGCGCAGGACGGGAAGGTGATCCTGCTGGACGAACCCTTCACCGGCGTCGACGTGAAGACCGAGGAGCAGATCATCGCGCTGCTGCGCGAATTGAAGGCCGAGGGCCGGGTGATGCTGGTCTCCACCCACAACCTGGGCTCGGTGCCGGAATTCTGCGACCGCGTGGTGCTGGTCAAGGGCACGGTGCTGGCGCATGGGCCGACCGAGACGACCTTCACCCGCGCCAACCTGGAACAGGCCTTCGGCGGCGTGCTGCGCCACGTGACGCTGGGCGGCGCGGATCTGCATGACGATGACGACGCGCGGCATGTTTCCATCCTGACCGACGATGAACGCCCGCTGGTGCGCTATGGCGGCAAGACCCACCTGCGGGAGCCCGGGCCATGAGCACCCTGCTGGAACCCTTCGCCTATGGCTACATGACCAATGCCATGTGGGTCTCGGCGCTGGTGGGCGGGGTCTGCGCCTTCCTGTCGGCCTATCTGATGCTGAAGGGGTGGTCGCTGATCGGCGACGCGCTGAGCCATTCGGTCGTGCCGGGCGTCGCCGGGGCCTACCTGCTGGGCCTGCCCTTCGCGCTCGGCGCGTTCATCTCGGGCGGGCTGGCGGCGGCGGCGATGCTGTTCCTGTCGGACCGTTCCGGGCTGAAGGTGGATGTCATCATCGGCATCATCTTCACCTCCTTCTTCGGCGCGGGTCTGTTCATGGCCTCGGTCAATCCGATGGCGGTGTCGATCCAGACGATCACCATGGGCAACATCCTGGCGATCACCCCCGGCGACACGCTGCAGCTGGCCATCATCGGGCTGGTCTCGCTGGCGGTGCTGAGCGCGAAATGGAAGGATCTGATGGTCGTCTTCTTCGACGAGAGCCATGCCCGCACGATCGGGCTGCGCCCCGGCCTGCTGAAAGGCGTGTTCTTCATGCTGCTCTCGGCCTCGGTCGTGGCGGCGATGCAGACGGTGGGCGCCTTCCTCGTGGTCGCCATGGTGGTGACGCCCGGCGCCACCGCCTATCTGCTGTGCGACCGCTTCCCGCGGCTGATCCTGACCTCGATCGCGATCGGCGCGACGACCAGCTTCCTGGGCGCCTATGCCAGCTATTTCCTCGACGGGGCGACGGGGGGCATCATCGTGATCCTGCAGACGGCGGTCTTCCTGGCCGCGTTCTTCCTTGCGCCCAAGCACGGGATGCTGGCCGCAAGGCGCAGGGCGGCGCGGGCCCTGGCCGCGCCGGAGGAGGCGGCATGAGCGAGACGCTGCTGATGCCCTTCACCTTTCCCTTCATGCAGACCGCCTTCTGGATCGCGGCGATCGTCTCGGTGCCCACCGCGCTGCTGTCATGCTTTCTCGTGCTGAAGGGCTGGGCCCTGATGGGCGACGCGGTCAGCCACGCGGTGCTGCCCGGCATCGTGCTGGCCTATGTGGCGGGGCTGCCGCTGATCCTGGGGGCCTTCGCCGCCGGAATGCTGACCGCGGTCGCCACCGGCTTCCTGTCGCAGAACAGCCGGGTCAAGCAGGACACCATGATGGGCGTCGTCTTCTCGGGCATGTTCGGGCTGGGGATCGTGATGTATGTCGGGCTGAAGACCAATGTGCATCTCGATCACATCCTCTTCGGCAACATGCTGGGGGTCGGGCGCGACGACCTGTGGACGGCGGGCATCATCTCCGTGCTGGTCTCGGCGGCGCTGCTGCTGAAATGGAAGGACCTGATGCTGCATGCCTTCGATCCGGCCCAGGCCCGGGTGTCCGGGCTGCCGGTGCGGGTGCTGCATTACGGGCTGCTGTCGATCCTGTCGCTGACCATCGTCGCGACGCTCTCCGCCACGGGGCTGATTCTCGCGGTGGGGCTGCTGATCGCGCCGGGGGCCATCGCCTTCCTGACGGTGCGCAGCTTCCGCAGCATGCTGGCCGTGGCGGTGGCCGTCTGCACGGGGGCGATGCTGGCGGGGGTCTATGCCAGTTTCTGGCTCGACAGCGCCCCGGCCCCGACGATCATCCTGATCCTGTCGGCGCTTTTCGTGCTGGCCTTCCTGCGCCGCGCCTGGATGACCCGGCGCAGCGCCCGGCAGGCGGACTGAGCGGCGCGCGTTCCGTTCCGCAGGGCGGAACGCGTTCTGCATCTTTCCTTCCGCCGCGCCCGGCGCTAGAGACAGGGCGCCAGCAGGGGCCGTCCCTCAGCCCGAAACCCGCATATGCGAAGAGAAGGGGGAGGACCCATGCCCGCGACCGGGAATATCCTGCATATCGGAATGTCGCTTGCCGCGACCTGGCTGACCGGGCGGGATCGCGCCGCCGGGCCGCAGGACCGCGATCCGATCGCGGCGGATATCGAGCTGTGCCGCATGTCCGAGGCGGCGCGGCTGGATTTCATGTTCCTGCCCGACACGCTCTTCGCCGATCCGCGCGGGCTGCGCGGCGGCGCGGGCATCGGACCGGGCGGCCTGGACCCGACCCTGCGGCTCGCGGCCCTGTCGCAGCATACCCGGCAGGTCGGGCTGCTGACCACCGTCTCCACGACCTTCGTGCCGCCCTACATCCTCGCGCGCCAGCTGCAGAGCCTGCATTGGCTCAGCGGCGGCCGCGCCGGGTGGAACATCGTCACCGCGCTGGACGGCCAGCGGAATTTCGGTCTCGACGACATGCCCGGCCCCGAGGAGAAATACGCCCGCGCGGCCGAGGCGACCGAGATCGTCCGCAGGCTCTGGGCCAGCAATCCCGCAGCCTCCGCCGACGATGCCCCCCCGGCCGAACCGATCGATCACGCCGGGCGGTATTTCCGCGTCGCGGGGCCGCTCAATGTGCGCATGCCCCCGACCGACCGCATCCCGCTGGTCCAGGCCGGGGCCTCGGAGACGGGGCGCAGCTTCGCGGCGCAGGTGGCCGATGCGATCTTCGCCTCCACCCCCGACAAGGAGGCCGCGCTGTCGCTGCGCCGCGACCTGCGCCGCCGCGCCGCCGCCCATGGCCGCGCGGCCGACGACATCGTCGTGATGCCCGGGCTGAACTGCTATCTCGCCGACAGCCGCGCCGAGGCGGAGGAGCTGTTCATGGAGACCCATGCAGGCATCGACCGGACCCGGCGGCTGGAGATGGTGCGGCAGATGATCGGGCTGGACCTGACGGACTGGCCCGAGGACCGTCCCATCCGCGCCGCCGACCTGCCCGAGCTGCCCGCCAGGCTGCGCAGCCGCACGCATTCGGGGCTGCTGCGCCGGATGATCCTGCGCGACGAACCGACCCTGGCAGAGCTGTTGCGGCGGCCCGAATCCGCGGGCTCGGGCCATTGGCGGATCATCGGCACGGTGGATGACGCCGCCGAGCAGATCGCCGAATGGCATCGCGACGGGGCCATCGACGGGTTCATCAACGTGCCCGGCGGCGGCAGGGACTCGATGCGGCGCACGCTGCAGGAGCTGATCCCGCAGCTGTCCGAGCGGGGGCTGTTCCGCCGCGACTATGGCGGCGACACCTTCCTGGGCCACCTGCGCCAGCGCCGCGCCTAGCGCCGCCGCCCCGCCACCAGCCACAGCAGGTAGAGCCCGCCCAGCAGACCGGTCATCACCCCGATCGGCACCGAGACGGTGCCCCGCAACTGCAGCGATCCCAGATCGGCCGCCAGCACCAGAACCGCCCCCATCAGCGCCGCAGGCAGCAGGACCGGCCCCGGCGCCCCCGTCAGCCGCCGCGACAGGTGCGGGGCGGCCAGCGCCACGAAGGTCACCGGCCCCGCCGCGGCCGTGGCGACGGAAGTCAGGCCGACCGCCGCCACCACCATGACCAGGCGCACGCGCTCGACCTCCACCCCGACCTGGCGGGCCATGTCGTCCCCCATCTCCATCATGTCCAGGCGGCGCGCATGGATCAGCGCGACCGGCGCCAAGAGCACCAGCCCCAGCGCGGCGGGGCCGACATGCGCCCAGCTGCGCGCCGCCAGCGATCCGGCCAGCCAGACCTGCGCCGCCATGGCCTGGTCCAGATCGCCCATCACCAGAAGCAGCGTGTTCAGCCCCGACAGCACCGCCCCCACGCCGATCCCCACCAGCACCAGCCGGTCGCCGCCCGAACTCTGGCCGCGCCGCGCCAGAAGGAAGACGCAGAGCGCGGTCAGCATGCCCAGCCCCGCGGCGGCGGCGGCGGTGCCTGCGGCGCCCGCATCGAAGAGGATGATCTGCACGATCGCCCCGGTCGCCGCGCCGGTGGTGAAGCCGATCACGTCCGGCGAGCCCAGCGGATTGCGGGTGATCGACTGGAACACCGCGCCCGACAGACCCAGCGCCGCCCCGACCAGCGCCGCCGTCAGCACCCGCGGCAGGCGGATGCCGCGGATCACCCGGTCCAGCCGCGGATCGCCGGACCCGCCCATCAGCCCTGCCATCACCTCGGAGAGGTCGAAGCGCAGCGTGCCGGTGGCAAGCAGCACCAGTCCCAGCGCCGCCGCCATCACCAGCAGCACGGCCGAGACCGCCACGACGCGCGGCCGCAGCAGCAGCGAGACCGGCCCCAGCCGCAGGACGCGGATGCCGGCGCCGCTCATAGCCGGGCCAGCCGGAACCGGCGCGCGACATGCACGAAGACCGGCCCGCCCAGAAGCGTGGCGACGATGCCCGCCGCAACCTCCGACGGCATGGCGACAAGGCGGCCGACGATATCCGACAGCAGCAGCAGGATCGCCGCGAAGATCGCCGCGAAGGGCAGGATCCAGCGGTGGTCCGGCCCGCAGACCGCCCGGGCCAGATGCGGCGCGACCAGCCCGACGAAGGCGATCGGCCCCGCCGCCGCCGTGGCGCCGCCCGCCAGCAGCATCACCGACAGGCAGGCCAGCCCCCAGACCCGTCCCGGCCGCACCCCCAGCGCCTGCCCCAGATCCTGCCCCAGGGCCAGCCCGTTCAGGCTGCCCGCGAGGGCGAGCGCAAGGCCGCCCCCCGCCAGCAGGGCCAGCGCCAGGATCCCCGCCACCGCCATGCCGCGCCCCTCGACCGAGCCTGCCGCCCAGTTGCGGAACGTGTCGAAGGCCGCCGCCTGCGCATTCAGGATCACCAGCGTCGTCACCGATCCCAGCACCACCGAGAGCCCCGCCCCCGCCAGCAGCAGCCGCACCGGATCCGTGCCCGCGCGATGGGCCCCGCCGCACAGGAACACCGCCGCCCCGGCCAGCCCTGCCCCGGCAAAGCCCAGCCAGACATATTGGCGCATCTCGGTCAGGCCCAGCACGGCAATGCCCAGCACCACCGCCACCGCGGCGCCGCCATTGATGCCCAGAAGCCCCGGCTCGGCCATCGGATTGCGGGTGACGGCCTGCACCATCGCCCCGGCCAGCCCCAGCGCCGCGCCCGCCAGCACCGCCAGGCAGGTGCGCGGCAGCCGCAATTCGCGGATGATCAGGTGCAGGTCGTTGCCGGGGTCGAAGGCGCGCAGCGCCGCCAGCGTCTGGCCCGGCGGAATCGCCCGCGATCCCAGCGCCAGGCTGGCCAGGACCAGCACCGCCAGCACCGCCAGCGCGCAGGCCATCCAGCCCAGGCGGCGCCGCCGGCGGGGGGCAAGGGCATCGCTCATCGGGCCGCGAATTGCGCCGCGACGGCCGCCGCTGTCTGCAGCCCCGAGTAATAGTCGATCCGGAACGAACTCTGCCCCAGCCCGTAGACCTGGCGCTTCTGCACGGCCGGCAGGTTCGCCAGGACCGGATCGGCGAGGAAGGCCCGGACCGTGTCGGCGGTGCCGTTGAGCAGGAAGACCGTCTCGCCGGTGATCGCGCCGCCGAGATTCTCGCGCGATATGAAATCGAAATTCGACGACCGCGTCACCTGCGCGCGCAGCCGCTCGGGCAGCCCCGCGATCTCGAACCCCAGCGCCGCCAGCAGCTGCGCCTGCGCGCTGGCGGGCTTGCCGATCGAGTAGGTGTCGGCGATCTTGTAACCGACGATGCTGGCCCGGCCCTCATGCGGCGCGATCCCCGCGGCGATCCCGGCCACCTGCCGGTCGAAATCGCGGATCGCCTCCTCGGCGCCCGCCTCATGGCCCGTGGCGCGGCCCAGATCGCGGGCCAGGTCCTGCCAGCTGCGCTCCGCGTAATCCACCGCGATGGTCGGCACGCCCTGGGCCTGCAGCGCGGGCAGATGCGGCAGGATGCTGTCCGCCCCCGTGGTGGAGGCGACGACGAGGTCCGGCCACCACCCGATGATCGCCTCCATATCGAAGCCGAGATTCGGATAGAGCACCTCGACGCCCTGCGCATCCGCCGCGGCGGCCCATTGCGAGAAGAAGCCCCGGTCATCGGTCAGGGGACCGGGCGTGGTCGCGGCGCTGGCGGCGACGGGGGCGCCGATGGCCAGCAGGATGCCGGTGACACTGGGCGTGGTCGAGACGATGATCTCCGGGGCGTCCTCCAGCGTCAGCGTCCCGGCGGCATGGGGGATCTGGCGCGGCCAGTCCGCGGCGCGCAGCGGCCCGGCCAGCACCAGCGGCAGCAGCCCCGCGATCAGGGCGAGAGACGGGAATTTCATGACATGCCCCCGGAAAGGTTGCGGACGGATCCTGGCTGCGGATGGGTGACTGGCGGCCGGTCGCGACGCGGGCGGACCTGCGGGCCGGGCTGGCTGGGCGCCATATTGCAGAACACGTTCCGCGATGCAATACGAGGGCGCGGAGACCACGCGGAGACCCTTCGATGACCCACCGGCTGAGTGCCCGATCCGTCACGCTGCGCTATGACCGGCGCATCATTTCCCGGGATCTCAGCCTGGAGATCCCCGAAGGGTCCTTCACCGTCATCGTGGGGCCCAATGCCTGCGGCAAGTCGACCCTGCTGCGCGCGCTGGCGCGGCTGCTGCCCCCTGCGGAGGGCCAGGTGGTGCTGGACGGCAAGGCCATCGGCACGCTGCCCGCCCGCGATGTCGCGCGGCGGCTCGGCCTCCTGCCGCAGAGCCCCGTCGCCCCCGACGGCATCACCGTGGCGGATCTGGTCGCGCGCGGCCGCTACCCGCACCAGTCCTTCCTGCGCCAGTGGTCGCCCGCGGACGCGCAGGCGGTCGCGGCGGCGCTGGAGGCGACGGGATTGCGGGATCTGGCCGAGCGCCCGGTCGGCGAACTCTCCGGCGGCCAGAGACAGCGCGCCTGGATCGCCATGGCGCTGGCGCAGGACACGCCGATCCTGCTCCTGGACGAGCCGACGACCTATCTGGACATCGCCCACCAGATCGAGGTGCTGGGCCTTCTGGCCGATCTCAACGAGGCCGGGCGGACCGTGCTGGCGGTGCTGCACGATCTCAACCAGGCCTGCCGCTATGCCACCCATCTCGTCGCCATGCGCGACGGCGCCATCCTTGCCGAAGGCCCCCCGTCCGAGATCGTCGACAGCGCGCTGGTGGATCGCGCCTTCGGGCTGCAGGCGCGGGTCATGCCCGATCCCGAGACCGGCACGCCGATGATCGTGCCCCGGGCGCGCCCGCGCGGCAGGGCGCGGCTCCGCTGAGAGGCGGGGCGGGGCCGGACCATCCCGACCTGCCGCAGCCCTGCCATTGCAGGGCGCGGATCCGGCGCGCGGGGCGCCGGGCGCCGTCACTTCCGGGCGGCGGATCCCGGGCCGGGGGGTGCCGCCGCGGCGGCGCAAGGCCGGCTTGCGTCCCGCGCTTCCGCCGAGGGACGGCAGGGGCCGGGCATCACGTCGCGGCCTGCCCCGGCGGCAGAGACCCGGCCGCCTCGTTCACCGCGCGGGCCCGGGCCAGCAGCAGCTGGCGGTCCGCGGGATCCTGAAGCTGGCCCAGATCGGTCACCGTCGTCATGACGCAGACGATCTCGCCCTGGGCATCGAAGACCGGCGCGGCCTGGCCCGTGACATTCGACAGCAGGTGACTGGTCATCTCGGCCCAGCCCGCGGCGCGGACCGCGTCCAGCCGGGCAGGATCGGGGGGCGTGCCGCGGAAATGCCCCGGCTGCCCGGCGCGGACCCGCCCGACCATCGCCGCCGGCAGATGCGCCTGGAAGACCAGGCCGCAGGCGGTGTTGTCCACCGGAAGCACATCCCCCAGCGCCAGCGGGTTGATCGAGAAATAGGCGCTGCGATACCAGCGCACCATCGTCGGCCCCCGCTCGGTCCAGATCGCCACGCCGCCGCTCATCGCATGGCTCTGGCTCAGCGCCCTCATGCTGTCCGCCGCCATTTCGATCGGGTCGATCCGCCTCAGCGCCCCGACCCCGATGCGCAGCGCCGCGGGCCCCAGATCGTAGAAGCCGCTTGCCGGATCCTGCCGCGCCAGGCCCTCCAGCACCAGCGATTGCAGGTAGCGATGGGCCGTGGAGCGTCCGATCCCCGCCAGACGCGCCAGCTCGCTCAGCGCCATTGCCCCGGGGGCCTCGGCCATCACGCGCAGGACCCGCGCGGCGATGGATACCGACTGGATCGTGCCGGGCCGGCGCGCGGCCTGCTCCTCCTGGTCTTCGCTCATCTGCCTCTCCCTGTTGCCCGTCCCGCCACGTGGCCCGGCAATCATCCGCCGACGTATTGACATGTGGAACGCGTTATGAATTGTGGAACCGCTCGAAACAAGCGCAAGCAACGGTCGTCTCAGCCAGCGTTTCTCATACACCCGCAGGCGGAAGACAATGCCCAGACCCTCCCTCCCCGCGCTCATGTGCAGCGCCAGCATCCTCACCCTCTCCACCGCCTTCGGCCCCGGTCCGGCCCTTGCGCAGGAGGGCGGGGCCGTGATGCTGGATCCGATCATCATCACCGGCGAGACCCGCGACCGCGACCTGCGCGAAACGGCGAGTTCGGTCAGCGTCCTTTCGGGGGATGCGCTGGCGCAGACGGACCCCGAGGCGGGCTCCGTGGCGGAGGTCGTCAACGGCATTCCCAACGTCACCTATCCCGGCACCGTCGCGGCTCCGGTCATCCGCGGCGTGGACAGCCAGGGGCCCAATTCCGGCGCGGTCGCCTTCTTCTCGGGGACGGTGCCGCGCGCCACGATCAACGTGGACGGGCATTACCAGGGCTATAACGAATTCCTCTTCGGCGCGTCCTCCATCTGGGACGTCGAGAGCATCGAGGTGTTCCGCGGCCCCCAGACCACGTCGCAGGGCGCCAACGCGATCGCCGGGGCGATCATCGTCAACACCAAGGACCCGACCTTCACCCCCGAACTCGCCTTCCGCGCGGAAGGCGGCAGCTATGCCGGGCGGCGCGCCTCCGTGGCGGTCTCCGGACCGCTGAGCGACAGTTTCGCCGCGCGCATCGCGCTGGACTATTCCGCCCGCGACACGTTCATCGACTACGTCAATCCCGACTTCGCCGATGACGACGCGGACCAGGATTTCGAGAGCTTCACCGGCCGCGCGAAGCTGCTGTGGCAGCCCGCGGGGATCCCGGGGCTGGAGGCCAAGCTGACCTATGCGCGCTCGGAGTCGAACCGTCCCACCTTCGAGGCCGCCTCGCCCCCCTATGACGACCTGGACTCCATCGGCGCCTCCCTGCCCTCCTGGGACCAGACCACCGATACCGGCATCCTCGATGTCGATTACGACCTCGGCAACGGCATCGTGCTGTTCAACCAGCTCCAGTACTCGGAGACCGAGGCGCACCGGATCACCGGACTGGAGGATGCCGGGGATGCCGACATCACCGGGACCAACTATTCCTACGAGGGCCGGGTGACGTTCGGCGAGACGGCCGACACGCTCAGCGGCGTCGCGGGCGTCTATGCGGCGCGCACCGAGACCGACGAGACGCTGTACCTGCGCGGCGTCTCGACCTTCGACGACACCAAGACCAATCTCGGCCTTTTCGGCGAGACGACCTGGCGCTTTGCCGAACGCTGGTCGGTCACGGGGGCGCTGCGCTTCCAGCAGGACCGCGTGCGCCGCGAGGGCGATGCCGTCTATGCGCCGGAATCGGTCGATTACGACAATACCTTCACGGCGATCCTGCCCAAGCTCTCCCTCGCCTACGAGCTCACCCCCGAGATCGTGCTGGGCGGGCTGGTCAGCCGCGGCTACAATCCCGGCGGCGTGTCGCTGAACTTCACCACCGGCGAGTGGACGCAGTTCGACGAGGAACAGAGCTGGAATTACGAACTGTTCACCCGGGCGGCGCTGCTGCAGGACCGGATGTTCGTCAATGCCAACCTGTTCTATACCGAATACGAGGATTACCAGCTGAACATCCCGGTCGAGATCTCGCCCGGCCTGTACCAGAGCTATACCATCAACGCCGAGCAGAGCCGGGCCTACGGGATGGAACTTGCGGTGGATTACCAGGCGCGGCACGACCTGTGGCTGGCGGCCGGGGCGGGCTTCACCTGGACGGAGCTGCAGAAGGTCCGCAGCAATCCCGACTACGAGGGCAACACCCTGGCCGACGCCCCGGACTACACGCTCAGCCTGTCGGCGAAATGGGACGTGACGGACCGGATCCGGCTGGGCGGACAGGTGCGCTATGTCGACGGCTATTACGCGGATCTGGCCAATTCCGACGATCTGAAGGTCGATGGCTACACGATCACCGACATCAACGCCGCCTTCGCGC
Source organism: Mangrovicoccus algicola (assembly GCF_014903745.1). Classification (GTDB taxonomy): domain Bacteria; phylum Pseudomonadota; class Alphaproteobacteria; order Rhodobacterales; family Rhodobacteraceae; genus Mangrovicoccus; species Mangrovicoccus algicola. Next base: position 13,660 of record NZ_JACVXA010000026.1, read on the forward strand.
TGAGCGACAATCTCGAGATCTACGGCTATGTGTCGAACCTGTTCGACGAACGCGAACCCGTGGATCTGCAGACGACCCGCGGCACCGATGGCAGCTATGTCTCCGCCAACATGACCGCGCCGCGCATGGTGGGCCTGGGCATCCGCGGCAGCTTCTGAGCGGCCGCCGGCTCCGGGCGGGGGATCCCGCCCGGACCATGTCGCGCAGGCTCAGTGGGTCAGCCCCGCCCCGCCCGTCGCCACGATGTTGTAGGGCAGCCCCTCCACCGCGATGGCGGCGGTCTCGGCCAGGCTGTCCGTGTCGATCACCCGCACCGCGGATTCGGCCGGATCGGTCAGCACCAGCGCCTCCCCCGCCATGGCCAGGCGCGGACGCGGATCCCGCCAGTGCCCGTCCATCGAATAGGGACCCGTCACGCGCGCCGAGGCCTCGATCTCGCCCGAGAGCAGGTTCAGCCGGTGCAGCGTGCCGTCCTCGGTCAGGATATAGCCGTATTGCGGGCTGATATCGTCCAGCACGAAATCAACCCGCCGGAAGGGCAGCGCGACATGGCGGAAATGCGGCGCGGCGACGGGGTCGATCACGACCACGCCATCGGCGCCGTAATTGCCCAGGAAGACCTGCATCGCGGCCGAGCCCAGCAGCGTTCCGGTATGGCCTTCGGGCAGCTCCGCGGGATAGGGCAGCAGGTCCAGCACCGGCTGGCCGTCCGCCAGATGCGCCGTGGCGATGCCTTCCTTGCAGCCCGCCACGAGATAGGCGCCCGAGAAGGCCTCGCCATGCAGATCGGTGCAGGCTTGCATCTCCCCGGCCGGCCGGCCTTCGGCATCATAGGCCTGCAGCCCGACGCGCGGCGGCGCGCCATCGCCCTCGACCGGCGCCTCGGAGGCGACCGAGCTGAGCACGTAATCCCCCATCGGCGCGGCAAAGCCGTGATGCGCGCGGTTCTGCGCGAAGCGCGCGGCCGCGTCCAGCCGTCCCTCCAGAAGCGCCGCCTCCTCCAGCATCGCGACCTCGCCGCCGCGGTCGAAATTGATCGCCGTCAGCCCGCCATGGGTGACGACGTGGAACGGGCGCGGGCCCTCCAGCACGGCATCGATCCGGGCCGGGTCCGAGACCTCGATATCGGCGTGGTCGCCATGGCCTTCCAGCACGATGCCGGTGGAGAGGAAATCGACGCGGTCATCGTCGGACTGCACCGCCACGATCCCCTGCCCCGAGGGGGAGACATAAAGTTTCGACGGCCCTCCCAGATCGAAGCGCCACTGCGTGCCGGGGTCCTCCAGGTCGAAGGCCGTCACCGCCGCACTGGCCTGGTCGGCCACGAAGATCCGCCAGGTTTCGCGGTCCTCGTCGGCCATGGCCGGGGCACCGGCCAGCGCCGCAAGCGCCAGCGATCCCAGGGCAAGGGTATGTCGTGTCATCTCTGTCTCCATCCGCAGGTTGAGCGGCAGGCACCCCGCCTCGGGGCGCCGGCTCGGCTCTGCACCCCTATACCGTGATGGTATAACATTTCAATAGAGAGGGGGGGGGGCCGCCCCGGGACCGATCCCGGCAATGGAGTCCCGGACAGGATGCGCCGCGCCGCGCGACGGGACGCAGCGGCGCGGCCGCCGGGGGACTAGGCGTAGGCCCCTGCCGAATAGGTCAGCTCGTAGCTGTGGGAATACAGTTCGAAGACGATGCCGAAGGGATCCTCCACATAGACCATGCGATAGGGTTTCTGGCCGGGAAAGTACTCGCGCACCGGCATGCGCTGCCTGCCTCCGGCGGCAACGATCCGCTCCAGCAGCCCCTCGAGGTCGGGATCCTGGATGGCGAAATGGAACAGTCCCGTCTGCCGATGGGGCAGATTGTCCTGCGGGGCGTGATTTCCGGGGAATTCGAACAGCTCGAACCCGATGCGGTCGGCGGTCGACAGGTGCGCGATGCGGAACCGGCCCCAGCCGGGACCGAAGACATCGTTGCACATCACGCCGATATCGCTGTCATCTTCGGCGATCTCGGTCGGTTCCATGATGACGTAGAACCCCATCACGTCGCGATAGAAGGCGACGGCACGGTCGAGATCGGGCACCGAAAGCCCGATATGGGAAAAGGTCCTGGGGGTGGGGGACGGCGTGGGGGCGGGGGACGGCGTGGGGGTGGGGGACGGCGTGAGGGTCGAGGTCATGGCATTCTCCTTGCTGCCCCAGGATATGCGGCCACTTCCCATGTGTTTCAAATTATCATTCATGCTGGAAATGATAACATATCGTTCGCGAAGGGCGCGATGCGGGCCTAGCCTCCGCCGGCGCGCGCCTGGCGCAGGAACCGGGCCCGCTCCTCGGGATCGGCGACATGCCCGGCCAGCTGCTGCAGCAAGCTCTCCTCATCGCGGCCGGACGCCACGGCGCGGCGCACCAGAACCGGGGCGATCGGCCCCAGAAGCGGCGTCAGCAGCGCGGCCAGCCGGTCCGCGCGATCCTGCGCGACGGTGCCGCGCGCGCCTGCCTGCCGATCATCCTCCAGCGCGGCCTCGATCGCGCGGCGGGCGGCAGCCTGCTCGGCCGGGTCGGGGATCTCGCGCAGCAGGTCATCCACCATCTCTTCGGCACTGGCGGCCCGGGCAGCCGCGCGCCGGGCCAGCACCCCGCCGATCGGGCCGATGCTGCTGGTCAGCTGCCGCTCCAGACGCCCCAGCGTCCGCGGACTGATCCGTTCCAGCATGGTCGCGCTGAGCCCCCCGGAGACCGCCCCCGCCCTCGGCGCGATCGCTGTCAGGCCGGAGGCATCGGCGGCCGGCAGCAGCGCGGCCAGCGCCGCCCGCATGTCGCCTGCATCGGCAAAGCGCGCCTGCGGGTCGCGGGCCAGCGCGCGCAGCACCAGCGCATCCAGCCCCGGCGGCAGGTCCGCGACGATCTGCGCGGGCGGCGGCGGGCCGCCGGCCTGCACCGCCTGGATCAGCTCCATCACCCCCGCCCCGGCAAAGGGCTTGCGGCCGCAGATCAGTTCGTAAAGCAGCACGCCCGCGGCATAGATGTCGGCGCGCGCATCGACCGGCCCGCCGGTCATCTGTTCGGGCGCCATATAGGCCGGGGTGCCGATCAGACCCGCCCCGGTGGCTTCGGTCGCCGCCAGCCGCGCGATGCCGAAATCCGTCAGCTTCACGGTGCCGTCGGCGGCCAGCATCACATTGGCGGGCTTCAGGTCGCGATGGATCACCCCGGCGGCATGGATCGCGCCCAGCCCTGCCAGCACCTGGCCGAGGATCGCATGGATCTCGGCCAGCCCGACCGGACCCGCCGCCATCCGGTCCAGAAGCGTTGCCGGACGCAACCGCTCCATCACCAGGTAGGGCAGCCCGTCCTCGACCAGGAAATCGAAGACCGTCACCAGGTTGGGATGCAGGCAGCGCCCGGCGGCGCGGGCCTCGCGGGTGAAGCGCGCCAGCCAGTCCTCGCGCTCGGCCGCCCGCCCCGAGACCAGGTGGCGATGGATCGACTTGATCGCCACGGGGCGGTCGATGTCGGGATCGCGCCCGGCATAGACGACGCCCATCGCGCCTTCGCCCAGAAGCCCCTCCACCCGGTACTTGCCGATGCGGCGCCGCGCGGGGGCGGGATCGATGCGGGTCTCGTCAGCCATCGATCATGCTCATCGCCCGTTCCAGGCTGCGCCGCATCCGGTTGAAGGAGGCCGAGAGCGAACTGATCTCGTCGCGGCCGGGCTTGCGGTATTCGGGCACCGAGAAGTCGCCGAGGCTGACCTTCTCGGCCAGGGCGGACATGCGCCGCACCGGGGTCAGCACCATCCGCCCCAGCAGGAGGTTGGTCATCACGAAGACCAGCAGGAAGACCAGCGCCAGCCCGCCGATCAGCATCAGCCGCGCGTCCCGCGCCCGGGCCTCCACCAGGGTCATCGGCGCCGAGATGAACTGCGCGCCCACCGTCTCGCCCAGCTGCCAGCCGAAGCCGTTTGCCGGCCCGTAGAGGTCGATCATCGCCGGCGGCGCCGCCTCGGGCGTGGAATGGCAGCGCAGGCAACCCTCCTGGGTGATGGTGATGGGAAAGGCCATGGTCAGCTCGCGGCCCGCGCCGGTATCGAGGACCGAGGCGATCTGGTCCAGCTCCGGATCGGCGCGGAACTGCTCGATCATGGCGCGTTCGCGCGCATCGGGACGATCGGCGGGATTGGTCGGGTCCAGCGCCGATTCCTTGTAGCTGTATTCCGGGAAGCTTCCGCGGAACGTGTCGAAGACGGTGCGCGCGGCAAAGGCGGTCACGGTCTCGGGCAGGAACAGGATGTCGCTGTCATCCTCCAAGAGCGGCTCCACGTGGTTGAGCGTATAGGAGCGCACCGCCAGCGCATTGCCGCGCAGCAGGCGGATATTCTGCTTCACATCCTCCACGGCGCTGCGCTGCACGAAGACATAGGACAGCACCGTCGCCGCCGCGATGCCCAGCAGGCAGGCCAGGACGAGGACCAGGTTGTACTTGAGTCGCAATCCCATGGGTCGCTCTCCGGTTTGGCGCACGCGGCGCGGGAAAAGACGTTCAGCCCCTGAGATCCAGAAGCTGTCGGCGGGTCAGCAGCCCGGTGGCGGGGTCGTTGCGGGTCTGCTGGAAGGCGGTGATGGCGGCGCGGGTCTGCGGACCGAAGATGCCGTCGACCAGCCCGCGGTAGTGATCCAGGCCGCGCAGCTGGCGCTGGATCGCCCGCTTGGCCGAGCGCGACAGCGACTGTTCCAGCAGCGCCAGCTCCTCCAGCGTCTCCGGCACCTCCGGCGCGGCGGCCAGACCGGCAGCGACCGGCACCGGGGCGGGCGCCGCCCGCGCCGGGGCGCGCAGGAAGACCGGCGCCGCCGGACGGCCCGCCACCTCCGCCCCCGCAAGCGCGGCGACCGCATCCAGGATCTCGCCCAGCTCCACCTCCTCGCGGCCGCTGCGCTCCGACAGGATCGCCTCCAGCGCCGCGAAGGCCGCGGGCTCCAGAAGGGCGACCGGCGCCGAACCAGGGGCCGGTTCCGGGGGGGCGGCGGCCGCATCGACCCCGGCTGGCAGCGCCGTGCGCGGCTCCGCGCGCGTGGCAAGCACCGCCCCGCCCTCCGCCGCCTGCGCCGCGCTGCGGGCGAAGGCGCGCAGCGGTATCGCCTGGGTGAACAGGTCGGTGGGATGCGACAGCCCGGCCCCCTCGGGCAGGATGAAGGCGCGGTCCTCGAACCTCACGACGGGGGCATCGACATAGATCAGGCCGGCGCGCGAATCGGTGGCCTCGCGGGCAAAGCGCTTGAGCACCGAACGCAGCTGGGCATTGCCGGGACGGTCGGCGCGCAGGGTCTCGGCGCCCAGCTGCTGCAGCGCCGCCTGCACCGCGTCGGCCCGCGCGCCGTCCCCGCCGGCGGAGACGACCAGTGCGACGATGCGCCCGGTCTGGGCCCCGGCAGGCGGCGTCGCGGCCAGCATCAGCCCGAGAACCATGATCCGTGTCAGCATTCCGGCCATTTTCGCCTCCCCATCCGGCCACCGCGCCCTCCGCGGCAAGCTTGTATTGAGGGTCAGTCTCTGCGAAACGGATTACGGTTCAATCTTTCCCTGATTTCCATTTCCGGCTATCTGCCGCTCCCTGCTGCGGGACATGGCCGCCTTTGCGAAAAATCGGGCGGGGCTTCACGCTAAATCTTGACCTGCCAAAACCGGCATGATCTACATATAGATGCTTCAGGGGTCCGATCATCGACTCGGGCCAGGAGGGAAACCGGTGGGAATCCGGCGCTGCCCCGGCACCTGCAAGCGGCAAGCCCGATCGATGCCGACCCCGGGGGTTCCGCCCCGGCAAGGCCCGTCCGGGTCCCCGCCGCGGCCCAGGCCCTCGCCCGAGGCAAAACGAAATGACCGCGAACGAAGGGTTCGGGCGGGCATCGGAACGGCAGACGCGGCCGTCCCCCATGCGCCACCGGACCGGACAGAGGATGCAGATGACCGTCACCGTCTATTCCAAGCCCGCCTGCGTGCAATGCACCGCCACCACCCGCGCGCTCGACGCCAAGGGCATCGCCTATGCGGTCGTCGACCTGACCGAGGATGCCGCCGCGCTGGAGCGCGTCACCGGGCTGGGCTACCGCCAGGCGCCGGTCGTGATCGCCGGAGAGGACCACTGGTCGGGCTTCCGTCCGGACCGCATCGGCCAGCTGGCCTCCTGATCCCGTGGCCGGGCTCGTCTACTACTCCTCGGCCAGCGGCAATACCCGCCGCTTCGTCGAGAGGCTGGGACGGGCGGCGGTGCGGATCCCGGTCTCCCCGGCCGATCCGATGCCGCCGATGCCCGGCCGCTATGTGCTGATCTGCCCGACCTATGCCGATGGCGAGGGTCGCGGCGCGGTCCCCAAGCAGGTGATCCGCTGGCTGAACGATCCCGAACGGCGCGCCGGGCTCTGCGGCGTGATCGCGGCGGGAAATCGCAACTTCGGCCCGACTTACGCGTTGTCGGGCCGCGTCATTGCCGATAAATGCAACGTCCCGCTGCTCTACAGCTTCGAGCTGGCGGGAACCTCCACCGACATCGCCCGCGTTACCGCCGGGCTGGACCAGATCCGGGACCAGACATGCTCGACACCCCGACCCATGACGGCCTGAGCGCCGGGCTCGACTATCACGCGCTGAACGCGATGCTGAACCTCTATGACGAGGAAGGCCGCATCCGCTTCGATGCCGACCGCATGGCGGCGCGCCAGTATTTCCTGACCCATGTGAACCAGAACACGGTCTTCTTCCACTCGCTGGACGAGAAGCTGCGCTACCTGGTCGAGCAGGGCTATTACGAACCCGAGGTGCTGGACCAGTATTCGCGGAACTTCCACCGCCATATCTGGGATGCGGCCTATGCGCGGAAATTCCGGTTCCCGACCTTCCTCGGCGCGTTCAAGTATTACACCAGCTACACGCTGAAGACCCGCGACGGGAAACGCTATCTCGAACGCTACGAGGATCGCGTCGTCATGGTCGCGCTGGCGCTGGCGCGCGGCGACGAGGCGCTGGCCATGTCCTTCATGGAGGAGATGCTGGCCGGGCGGTTCCAGCCCGCGACCCCGACCTTCCTGAATGCCGGCAAGAAATCCCGCGGCGAGCTGGTCTCGTGCTTCCTGCTGCGGCTGGAAGACACGATGGAATCCATCGGCCGCGGCATCAACTCGGCGCTGCAGCTGTCGAAGCGCGGCGGCGGCGTCGCGCTGATGCTGACCAACATCCGCGAGCATGGCGCCCCCATCAAGGGGATCGAGAACCAGTCCTCGGGCGTCATCCCGATCATGAAGCTTCTCGAAGACAGCTTCTCCTATGCCAACCAGCTGGGCGCGCGGCAGGGCGCGGGCGCGGTTTATCTGAACGCGCATCATCCCGACATCCTGCGCTTTCTCGACACCAAGCGCGAGAATGCCGACGAGAAGATCCGCATCAAGACGCTGAGCCTCGGCGTGGTGATCCCCGACATCACCTTCGAGCTGGCCAAGCGCAATGCCGAGATGTACCTGTTCTCGCCGCATGACGTGGAACGCATCTACGGCCTGCCCTTCTCGGAGATCTCGGTCACCGAGAAATACGCCGAGATGGTCGCCGACAAGCGCATCCGCAAGAAGAAGATCAACGCCCGCGCGTTCTTCCAGATGCTGGCCGAGATCCAGTTCGAATCCGGCTATCCCTACATCATGTTCGAGGACACGGTGAACCGCGCCAACCCGATCGCCGGGCGCATCGCCATGTCGAACCTGTGTTCCGAGATCCTGCAGGTCAACGAGGCCAGCGAGTTCAACGAGGATCTCAGCTATGCCCATCTGGGCAAGGACATCTCCTGCAACCTGGGCTCGCTGAACATCGCGCGCACCATGGATGGCGGCGATCTGGGCCTGACCGTGGAAACCGCGATCCGCGCGCTGACCGCCGTGTCCGAGATGTCCTCGATCGAGTCCGTCCCGTCGATCCGCCGCGGCAACGAGGAAAGCCACGCGATCGGCCTGGGCCAGATGAACCTGCACGGGTTCCTCGCGCGCGAGCGGATCCATTACGGCAGCCCCGAGGGCGTGGAATTCACCTCGGTCTATTTCGCCGCCGTGGCCTATCACGCGATCCGCGCCTCCAACGCGCTGGCGCGCGAGCACGGGCGCAGCTTCGGCGGGTTCGCCGACTCGGCCTATGCCGACGGGTCCTTCTTCGAGAAATACGTCACCCGCGACTGGCTGCCCGAGACCGGGACCGTCGCCGCGCTGTTCGAGAAATTCGGCATCGCCCTGCCCACCCGCGAGGACTGGACGGCGCTGCGCGATGCGGTGATGAAGGACGGGCTGTGGAATGCCTATCTGCAGGCGGTGCCGCCGACCGGTTCCATCAGCTACATCAACAATGCCACCTCCTCGATCCACCCGATCGTGTCCAAGATCGAGATCCGCAAGGAAGGCAAGATCGGCCGCGTCTACTATCCCGCGCCGTTCATGGACAACGACAATCTCGATTACTACCGCGACGCCTACCAGATCGGGCCCGAGGCGATCATCGACACCTATGCGGCCGCGACCGAGCATGTCGACCAGGGGCTCAGCCTGACGCTGTTCTTCCCGGCCGAGGCCACGACCCGCGACATCAACCGTGCCCAGATCTACGCATGGAAGAAGGGCATCAAGACCATCTATTACATCCGCCTGCGCCAGGCCGCCCTCGAGGGCACCGAGGTCGCGGGCTGCGTGTCCTGCACGCTGTGAGAGCCGCCATGAAAGACCTTGCCACCCCCCGCACGCCCCGCGCGATCAACTGGAACCGGATCCAGGATCCGAAGGACCTGGAGGTCTGGAACCGCCTGACGGCGAATTTCTGGGTCCCCGAGAAGGTGCCGCTGTCCAATGACGTGCAAAGCTGGGCGACCCTGACCGAGGCCGAGCAGCGGCTGACCATCCGGGTCTTCACCGGGCTGACGCTTCTGGACACGATCCAGGCCGGCGTCGGCGCGCCCTCGATGATGGCCGATGCCGCCACCCCCCACGAGGAGGCGGTGCTGTGCAACATCGCCTTCATGGAGGCGGTGCATGCGCGCAGCTATTCGTCGATCTTCTCGACGCTGTGCTCCACCGCCGAGGTGGACGAGGCCTTCCGCTGGTCCGAGGAAAACCCGCATCTGCAGGCCAAGGCCCGCGCGATCCTGGAAACCTACGCCCCCGGCGCGGACCCGCTGAAACGCAAGATCGCAAGCGTCTTCCTGGAATCCTTCCTGTTCTATTCCGGCTTCTACCTGCCGATGCACTGGTCCAGCCGCGCCAAGCTGACCAACACGGCCGACCTGATCCGCCTGATCATCCGCGACGAGGCGATCCACGGCTATTACATCGGCCTGAAATTCCAGCGCGGGCTGGAACGCGAGACCGAGGCGCGGCGCGAGGAGCTGAAGGAATTCGCCTTCTCGCTGATGTTCGAGCTTTACGGAATCGAGGCGCAATATGCCGAGGAACTGTATGACGGGATCGGGCTGGCCGAGGAGGTCAAGGCCTTCCTGCATTACAACGCCAACAAGGCGCTGATGAATCTGGGCTATGAACCGCTGTTTCCGCCGGAGGCCTGCGAGGTCAGCCCGGCGATCCTGGCGGCGCTGAGCCCCGACAGCGAGAATCACGACTTCTTCTCGGGCTCGGGGTCGAGCTACGTGATCGGCACGGCCGTCGCCACCGAGGACGAAGACTGGGATTTCTGAAGGTCCGGCCGCCTCAGAAGGGCGGCCAGATCCGCCGGAACACGCCGTCGCGCAGCACCAGTCCGTGCAGCGCGGCGGCGCCCGCATGTGCAAGGATCAGCGCGATCAGCGGGATGCGCATCCAAGCATGAACCGCCTTGGCCTGCGCCGCCAGCGCCTCGTCGCGCGGCACCAGCCCGCCGATCAGCGGATCCCACAGCTCCATCGGGAAGCCGCCCGCCTGCACCCGCACGATCCCCGACACCGCCATCACGACGAGACACAGGTACAGAAGCCCGTGCACCGCCTCCGCGGCCAGGACCTGCGGGCGCGACAGCGTTGCGGGCAGCGGCGGCACCGGGCAGGTGGCGCGCACGGTCAGGCGCGCGACGACCAGGATCAGGATCACCGGGCCGACATTCTTGTGAAAGAGGAACAGCGCGTCCTGCAGCGGGCGCGGCAGCCCCTCCTGCACCATGACCAGCCCCGCGGGGATCGTGGCAAGCACCAGGACCGCGCTCAGCCAGTGCAGCAGCCGCAGCAGCGGGACATGGCGCGCGGGATCGCGGGTCGGAATAGGACGCATCCGGGCCTCTCCTGCCTGGGGACCCGTCGAAACTATCGCATTTCCCGCAAAAGTTGAAACCTTTCCGCGCCTGCGGGGGCGCGGGGCGCCGCCGCGCTTGACAGGCCGGGGCGGCGCGCGATGTCATCACGCATGCAGATCGCCGATCCAGATCCCGGCCCGAACGGATCCCGCCTGTCGCCCCCCCGCGCCATGGCGGGGCTGGCGGCGGTCTACGCGCTGTGCCTCCTGCCCGCCGCGCAGATCCTCACGGGCGAGGCGCTGATCCTGCCGGCGGCGGGATTCGCCCTGGCCGCCGCGGTGCCGGTCGCCTGCCTGCGCCGCCACCGGCCCGCCCCGCGGCTGGGTCCGGCCAACGCGGTGACGCTGGCGCGGCTGGCGCTGATGTCGCTGTTCCTCGCCCCGCTGGTCCGGCCGGACCTGCTGGAAGGCGGCACCGGCTGGGGATTCCTCGCCCTGGCGCTCTTCACCCTGGCGCTGGACGGGGTGGACGGCTGCCTCGCGCGCAGGACCGGGCTGGCCGGGGCCTGGGGGGCCCGGTTCGACATGGAGGCGGATGCCGCCTTCGCGCTGCTGCTGGCGGGGGTGGCCTGGCGCAGCGGCGGGCTGGGGGCCTGGGTGCTGCTCCTGGGCGGCATGCGCTATCTCTTCGTCGCCGCCGCGCTTGCCTGGCCGCCGCTCGGGGCGCCCCTGCCCGAGAGCCGCGCGCGCAAGACCGTCTGCGTGATCCAGATCGCCACGCTGGCGCTGCTGCTCGCGCCGCCGGTCGCGCCGCCGTGGTCGCAGGCGGCCGCGGCGGCCGCGCTGGGGCTGCTGGGCTGGTCCTTCGCCCGCGACATCCTGTGGCTGGCGGCCCGCCGGTGAGCCCGGCCCGCTCTCCCGCCGCGGCGCTGATCCTCGCCGCCCTGCCCGCCTGGGCGCTGCTGGTGCAACCCTTCCATCCCGTCATGCTGGACCCGGGCCGGCTGGCGCGGCTGCCGCCGGAACTGCCCGTGCTGCTCTTGGCCGCGCTGGCGCTGGGGCGTCATATCCGCTGGCCCGCGCTGGCGGCGGCGCTGGCGCTCGGTCTCCTCTCCGCGCTGAAACTGGCCGATTTCGCCAGCTTTTCCGCCTTTGCCCGCCGCTTCGACCCGCTGGGCGACCTGCATCTGGTTCCGGCCGGGTTCTCGCTTCTGTCGGCCAGCGCGGGACGCGCGGGGGCGGCGGCGCTGGCCGTCCTGGCGGCCTGCATGCTGACCGGGGCGGCGGCACTGGTCTTTGCCGGGCTCTGCCTCTGGGGCCGGGCGGGGGCGCGTCTGGGCGGTGCCGCCCGGCGGGGCGCGGGGGCGGCGGCGCTGGCGATCGGGCTCCTTTGCCTGTGGGATGCCGCCCGTTCCGGCCCGGTCCTGCCCCGCGCCGCCGCGCCCGAGACGACCCGG
>NZ_JACVXA010000027.1 GCF_014903745.1 Mangrovicoccus algicola
CAACCCCGCCGCCGCCGGTCAAGCGCGTGGCGCCCACGCCTTCGCCGGAGTCGCCCTTGCCCGAGGGCCCCGCGCCGGTGCCGCCGGTGGCGGCGCTGCCGTCGTCCGCGCCGCCCCGGCCCGAGCCCGAGGAACCCGCCCAGGCGCCCGAGGAGGCCTCGCCCCAGGTGGTGACGGAGGCGGTGGAGACCGAGGAGGTGGAGACCCCGGTGGCGCCGACCTCGCCGCGACCGGCGCCGCGTCCCGAACGCCGCGCGCCGCCGCCTGCGCCCGTGCCCGAGGCCGAGCCCGTGCCGGAGCCCCCGGCGCCCGAACCTGAACCGGCGCCCGAACCTGAACCGGCGCCCGAACCTGAACCGGCGCCCGAGCCGGAGCCGGCGCCCGCGCCCGAACCCGAACCCGCCCCCAGCGATCCGATCGCAGATGCCATCGCCGATGCGCTGAACGAGGCGCAGACCACGCCGGAACCGGTCGCGCCCGCGAGATCCAGCGCGCCGATGACCGGGGCGGAGACGGATGCCTTCATGATCGCGGTGTCGCAATGCTGGAACTTCAACGCGCTCTCGACCGAGGCCGCGCGGGTGACGGTGACGGTGGCGATGGACATGAGCCCGGACGGCAAGCCGGTTGCCGGTTCGCTGCGGATGACCGATTATGCCGGGGGCGGTGCCGATGCCGCGTCGCAGGCCTACGAGGTCGCGCGGCGGGCAATTCTGCAATGCCAGCGGACGGGCTATCCCTTGCCTGTGGACAAATACGACCAGTGGCGGCAGATCGAACTGGTCTTCAACCCCGAAAGGATGCGCCTCCGATGAGACGCCTCACCACCGCCTGCCTTGCCGCGCTGATCCTCGCGGCCCCCGCCCTGACACCCGCCCTGGCACAGGAGGCGCGCGGCCCGCTGCGCATCGAGATCACCGATGGCGTGATCGAGCCCGTGCCGATCGCGCTGTCGGAATTCGTCACCTCCTCGATGCAGGGCCAGGCCATGGTCCAGGACATGCTGGGGGTGATCCGCAACGACCTGGAAGGCACGGGCCTGTTCCGCGCCATCGGCCGCGAGGCCTTCATCTCGCCGGTCACGAATTTCGACAGCCCCGTCGCCTATGCCGACTGGAAGACGATCAATGCCCAGGCGCTGGTCACCGGCCAGCTGGAGCATACCGGCGACCAGATCACGGTGAAGTTCCGGCTGTTCGACATCTTCTCGGAACAGCAGCTGGGCGAGGGGCTGCAATTCAGCGGCCGTCCCGATGGCTGGCGGCGCATCGCGCATAAAGTGGCGGATGCAATCTACAGCCGGATCACCGGCGAGGGGCCGTATTTCGACAGCCGCGTCGTCTATGTCGCCGAGACCGGGCCGAAGGATGCGCGCGTCAAGCGGCTGGCGATCATGGACCAGGACGGCGCCAATGTGAAATACCTCACCGACGGGCGCGACCTGGTGATCGCCCCGCGGATCTCGCCCGACAACACGCGGGTGCTCTATACCAGCTATTCCTCGGGCTTTCCGCATATCTACGAGATGAACCTGAACTCGCTGAGCGTCACCGCGGTGGATGACCAGCCGGGATCGATGACCTTCTCGCCGCGCTATGCCCCTGACGGGCGGGCGATCCTGTTCTCCTTCGAGCAGGGCGGCAATACCGATCTCTACCGTCTGGACCTGGGGTCGGGGTCGCGCACGCGGCTGAGCGATGCCGCCTCGATCGAGACGGCGCCCAGCTTCTCGCCGGACGGGCGGCAGATCGTGTTCGAAAGCGACCGCTCCGGCGCGCCGCAGCTTTACGTCATGCCCGCAGGCGGCGGCGAGCCCAAGCGGATCAGCTTCGGCGCCGGGCGCTACGGCACCCCGGTCTGGTCGCCCAAGGGCGATTACATCGCTTTCACCAAGCAGAACCAGGGCCGGTTCCATATCGGCGTGATGCGTCCCGACGGGTCGGAGGAACGCCTGCTGACGGCCGCCTTCCTCGACGAGGCACCGACCTGGGCGCCCAATGGCCGGGTGCTGATGTTCACCCGCGAGACCCCCGGTTCGGGCGGCGCGGCACAGATCTATTCGGTGGACATCACCGGGCGCAACCTGCAGCGCGTGCCCACCGAAGGGTCGGGATCGGACCCGGCCTGGTCTGCGCTGATGAAATGACACCGGAGGCCCTGCCGCGAGGCGGGGCCTCTTCGCATCGGGGCGGCGCGCGGGCACGGCTTGCGACCCGAGGGGTGCAGGCGCGTCGGCATCATGATGTCGGCGGGGGAAAGTGGCAGTCCGTAGGGGAATCGAACCCCTCTTTCCAGGTTGAAAACCTGGCGTCCTAACCGATAGACGAACGGACCGCGCTTGGTACGGGGGCTTCTAGGAAACCTGCGCGGCGGTTGCAAGGCACAAATGCGGGCGCCGCGAAGATTTCGGGGCATGGCGGCCACGGGGGCAGAGGCATCGCGGCACCGCAGGTTGTGCCCGCCGGGCCAGGCTCTAGACTGGGCCGGACCAGCAATTCGACGAGTGAGCCAGATGGATCCCCGCAAGCTTGAGATGACCGTCCTGATGACCCCCGACATGGCCAATTTCAGCGGCAAGGTGCATGGGGGCGCGCTTCTGAACCTCCTCGACCGCGTGGCCTTTTCCTGCGCCTCGCGCTTCTCGAAACGCTATGCGGTGACGCTGTCGGTGGATCAGGTGACCTTCAAGCAGCCGGTGAATGTCGGCGAGCTCGTCAGCTTCAAGGCCAGCGTCAACCATGTCGGGCGCACCTCGATGGAGATCGGCATCCGGGTCGAGGCGCAGGATATCCGCTCGGGCGTCTCGCGCCACACCAATTCGTGCTATTTCACCATGGTCGCCGTCGATGACGACGGCAAGCCCGCCGAGGTGCCGCCGCTGCAGGTGCTGACCGAGGAGGAACAGGCCCGTCACCGCGCCGCCGAGGTCCGCCGCCGCCTGCGCCGCCAGTTCTCCGAGGAGATGCAGAAGGCCTCCGAGGGGCGGATCTGAGGCGCGAAGCCGTTTGAAGGGGCGGGCGGAGTGGTCTAGATCGGGCGCACGAGACGAGGAGCGTTCCCGAATGACCGATGATTTCGCCCGCGAGAAGGCCGCCGCCTCCGACTGGTTCCGGAGCCTGCGCGACCGCATCACCGCCGCGTTCGAGGCGCTGGAGGACAGCCAGTCCACCGGTCCCTTCGCGGATCAGCCCGCCGGACGGTTCGAGGTGACGCAAACCCGCCGCGCCTCGCCGGACGGATCGGATGCCGGCGGCGGGCTGATGTCGGTGATGCGCGGCGGCCGCGTCTTCGAGAAGGTCGGCGTCAATGTCTCCACCGTCCATGGCGTGCTGGGCGAGAAGGCGCAGCGTTCCATGGCGGCGCGCAAGGATCTGGACCTGTCGGGCGATCCGCGCTTCTGGGCCTCGGGCATCTCGCTGGTGGCGCATATGCAGAACCCGCATTGCCCGGCCGTGCACATGAACACCCGCATGTTCTGGACCCCGGCCGCGCATTGGTTCGGCGGCGGCGCCGACCTGAATCCCTGCCTCGACTATGACGAGGATACCGCCCATTTCCATGACAGGCTGCGCGCCGCCTGCGATGCCCATGACGCCGGGTACTATCCCCGCTTCAAGGCCTGGGCGGACGAGTATTTCTTCATTCCCCACCGCAACCGCGCCCGCGGCGTCGGCGGGATCTTCTACGACGACCTGCATACCGGCGACTGGGACGCGGATTTCGCCTTCACCCGCGCGGTGGGCGAGGCGTTCCTGCCGGCCTTCCTGCCGCTGGTCGAGAGGCGGCGCGACATGGCCTGGGGCGAGGCGGAAAGGCAGGCCCAGCTGGTGCATCGCGGGCTCTATGCCGAATACAACCTCGTCTATGACCGGGGCACGAAATTCGGGCTGGAAACCGGCCATGATGCCAATGCCGTGCTGATGAGCCTGCCGCCCCTGGCCAAGTGGATCTGAACTGGTCTCATCCTTCGCCCGTGCTGGCACTGGCCTGCGCGGCGATGGCGGTCCATTGATCGCAAAACGCCGGGGAGCGCGCGCAATGAGCAGGATGAACGATTACGGCCAGCCGATCGGCGAGGAGGTCGCCCTGGCATTGCCGCGGCCGCGCCCGGAGCCCGTGGTTCTGGAGGGGCGGCTGGTGCGGCTGGAGCCTTTGCGCCCGGATCATGCCTCGGGGCTGTTCGCGCGTGTCGGCGGGACGCAGAATGCCGCGCTGTGGACCTACATGCCGCAGGGGCCGTTTCCCGATGCGGCCGGGTTCGAGGCCTGGATCACGGGCGCCTGCGACAGCCGCGATCCGCTGTTCTTCGCCATCGCCGCGCAGGATGGCGGGGCGGTGCTGGGCTTTGCCTCCTTCCTGCGCATCACCCCCGAGGCGGGCAGCATCGAGGTCGGGTTCATCATGTTCTCCGGGGCGCTGCAGGGCACGGCCATGGCCACGGAGGCGATGGCGCTGATGATGGGCCATGCTTTCGATACGCTGGGCTATCGCCGCTATGAATGGAAATGCGATGCGCTGAACGGGCCGTCGCGGCGCGCGGCGGAACGGCTGGGGTTCAGCTATGAGGGCACGTTCCGGCAGGCCACGGTCTACAAGGGCCGCAATCGCGATACCGCCTGGTTCGCGGCGACCGACCGGGACTGGCCGCGCCTCCGGGCAGGCTTCGCCGCCTGGCTGGCGCCGGAGAATTTCGATGCGGATGGGCGGCAGCGCTGCAGCCTGGCGGAATGCCGGGGCTGACCGGCATCGACCTGGTCTTCGTCTACGGCACGCTGCGCCCGGCCGTGGCCCATGCAGCCGCCGCGCGGCACCTGCTGCGCGAGGCGCAGGTGCTGGGCCCGGCCACCGTGGCGGGACGGCTTTACCTGCTGTCCTGGTATCCGGGGCTTGTCGCGGCGCGCGCTGCGGGGGACCAGGTGCGGGGCGATCTCCTGGCCCTTCCCGCGGGGAGCAGCCTGCTGAAGGCGCTGGATGCCTATGAGGGCTACGATCCCGCGGTTCCGGCAGCCTCGCCGTTCCGGCGCGAATGCCGCGAGGTGACGGGGCCGCAGGGCAGGGTGGCGGCCTGGCTCTATGCGTGGCACGGCCCGCTGGAGGGCGCCCGGCGCATCCCGTCGGGGGATTTCATTTCCTGGGAGGGCTGAGGCTCAGTCCAGCGGCGGGATGCGGGCGATGAAATGCCCCTTCACCCCCTGCGGCCACTGGCGGAAGGGCACCTGGCCGGTACCGCTTTCCGCGTGGAAGCGGGCGAAGTCGGCCACCGCCCCGGCATCCTGCGCATCGCCGCCGAAGCGGCCCAGAACATAGGACAGCTTGCCGTGATCCGAGATCGCCAGGGTGCAGCCCTGATCGCAGCCCATCAGGCAGGCCGTGCCGCGAACCGTCACGCCCGGCATGGCCGCGGCGGCCAGCTGCGCCAGGAACGCTTCCCCCTGCGGGGGGAGCGTCCGGTCCGCGCGGCCCTCGGCGGTGCGGCAGGTCGTGCAGACGGTGATGGTGGTCATGCCGATTTCGGTGCGGTCCGGCAGAACAGGTCGTGCATCATCGCGATCACCCGCTTGGCGCGCTCATCGGCCAGCGAATAGTGGATCGCCTTGCCGTCGCGGCGGGTGCGCACCAGCTTGTCGGCGCGCAGCCGGGCAAGGTGCTGGCTGACGGAGGACTGGCGTGCCCCCAGCAGCAGTTCCAGATCGGTCACGGTCTTCTCGCCCTCGATCAGGTAGCACATGATCATCAGCCGTCCGGGATGGGACAGCGCCTTCAGGTAGGAACTTGCCGCTTCCGCCTGATCGGCCATATCCGCCTGAAGGACCGCGCCGGGGGGCAGGTCCAGATGGGAATCGGCACTGGCCGGGTAGTCAAGCTGGGTTACTGTTTCGGTCATTACACTCGTCAGCCTCTGTCACGCGTGACAACAGATCACGTAGGCCCACATATAAGCGAATAATTTACATGGAAAGCATGGATTGCGCCAAATCACGGAAATAAGGGACATTTTCTCGTGAGGGCTTAATCCTGCGGCAGTGTCATGGCCCGCGAGAGCAGGGCGGGATCGCAGTTGCCGCCGCTGGCGGTGACGATAACCGCCTCGCCCTGAATGCTTTCGCGGCAAAACAAGGCAGCGGCCAGCGCGGCGGCGCCGCCGGGTTCGACCACGATCTTCAGCCGCAGCAGGGCCAGGGCCATGGCGCGCAGCGCCTCGTCATCCGTCACGGTCAGGCCCGGACCGCAATGGCGCAGCATCACCGGCAGGGTCAGTTCGCCCGGCGCGGGGGCCAGGATCGCGTCGCACAGGCTGCCGGACTGGCGCGGATTGGTCTCGCGCCGGCCCGAGCGCAGCGACCGGGCGGTATCGTCGAACCCCTCGGGCTCCACCGGGCGCACGCGCAGGCCCGGCGCCTCCCGGGCCAGCGCCACGGCAATCCCCGCGGTCAGGCCGCCGCCGCTGCAGCAGACCAGCACATCCGCCGTCTCCACGCCCGCGTCCCGGGCCTGTTCGGCGATCTCCAGCCCGCAGGTGCCCTGGCCCGCGATGACCTGCGCATCGTCGAAGGGGCGCACCAGCGTCATGCCGCGCTCGGCCTCCAGCGCCAGCATCAGCGCATCGCGATCCTGGGTGGCGCGGTCATAGGTCACGACCTCGGCGCCCAGCGCGCGGGTGTTCTCCAGCTTGATGCGCGGGGCGTCGGCGGGCATCAGCATCACCGCGCGGACCCCCATCTCGCGCGCGGCCAGCGCCACGCCCTGGGCATGGTTGCCCGAGGAGGCCGCGCAGATCCCGCGGGCGCGCGTCGCCGGGTCCAGCGCGCTGATTGCCGCGCGCGCCCCGCGATACTTGAAGGACCCGGTATGCTGCAGGCATTCGGCCTTCACCAGCACCCGCCGCCCCGCGATCTCGTCGAGAAAGGGCGAGGACAGCATCGGGGTGACGCGGGCATGACCCTTCAGGCGGTCACGGGCGGCGGCGATCAGGTCGGGGGTCATGGCAGTCCTTCGAGAAAGGCGGAGATCACGGCCTGTGCTTGCGGTTCGTCGAGGAAGGGGACATGGCCGCGGCCGGGGACCTCGCCATAGATCATGTCCGGGCGGCGGCGCCGCATTTCCCCGGCGGTCGCGGCCGATAGGATGTCCGAGTTCTGACCACGGATCAGCGCCAGCGGCAAGCCCCGCAGCCCGCCGAAAAGCAGCCACAGATCCTGGATCGCATCGGTCGCCGACTGTTCCAGGATCGACCGGCGCAGCAGCGGATCATAGCGCAGGTCCAGCCCGTCGGGACTGTCGCAGAAGATCCGCCGCGCATGGTCCTGCCAGCAGGCGGTCCCGACCCCCGGGAAGGCGGCGGCATTGCAGCGCGCGAAGGTCTCGGCCGCCGCCTCGTAGCTGTCCACGCCGGGGCGGCGTCCCAGGTAGCGGCCGATCGCGGCCAGCCCCTCGGGCTGGATCTCGGGGCCGATATCGTTGAGGCACACGCCGGTGACGCGGTTCCGGTGTCCGCCGGCCAGCGCCATGGCGATCAGCCCGCCGCGCGAGGTGCCCAGGATCGCCGCCCGCGCGATCCCCAGGTGATCCAGCAGGTCGATCGCGTCATGGCTTTCGCGGATCAGGTTGTAATTGAGGTAATCGGGGTCCCAGTCGGATTGGCCGCGTCCGCGCGTGTCCAGCCGCAGCACCCGCACCCGGTCCGAGAAATCGCGCGCCACCGGGTCGAAATCCGACAGGTTGCGCGTCAGCCCGGCCAGGCACAGCAGCACCGGCGCCTCCGCCGGGCCATCCGCGCGATAGGCCAGGCGGAGCCCGTCGCGATTGGTGAAATACTCCGTCCGCCCGAAGCGCGAGGGGCTGTCGCGCAGGTTGTGGCGCATGGTCCTTGCCAGGTCGGGGATGCGGCGCAGGTCGGGTTCGGTCATGTCCGGGCGCCCGGGCAGGCGGTCGCGCGGCAGGCCCGCGCGGTTGATCCAGACCGTGCGGAACCCGTAGCTGGCCGCCGCCGCCACGTCCCAGCCATTGGCCGAGACGAACAGCACCTCGGAGCGGGGCCGCCCGAACTGCGCGCCGACCAGGTCATAGGCGCGCGGATCGGGTTTGAACGCGCCGCTTTCGGGCGCGGCCAGCAGCGCGTCGAACCGGTTCCGCAGCCCGGCGGCGGCAAGCGTCTGATCCAGCATCTCGCGGGTGCCGTTGGACAGCACGGCCAGCTGGAGCCCGGAAGATTTGAGGGCCGCCAGGGTGGCCGGGACATCGGCGAAGGGCGGCAGGTCGCGATAGAGCGACAGCAGCCGGTCGCGCAGCCCCGAGCCGTCGGCCGGATCGAAACCGTGCCGTTCCAGCGCCCAGTCCAGCGCATCGCCGGTGATCTGCCAGAAATCGGCCTTCTGTCCGCCCAGGCTGCGCAGCCAGGCGTAATCCAGCTGCTTGCGCCGCCAGCTTTCCGCCAGCGCGGCAGAGACGGCGGCCAGGTGCCCGGAGCCGGGGTCCGCCGCAAGGCGGCGCGCGCCCTCGGCGACATCGAACAACGTCCCGTAGGCGTCGAAAACGACGGTTCCGATTGTCATGCCCACCTCCACGGCCGAAGCCTTGCACGTCTTTGCCGGGACAAGAAGCGCGGATTTCGTCGATTGTCCTTGCGCAGGGTCAAATGCGGCAACCTGTTGCGGGGCCGGGCGGAAACCGGGCATCCCGCGGCTGCGGGGGCAGGGGTTTCACTCTGCAACCACGGGCGGCAGCGCGTCGATCTTGCGTCCGATCAGCCCGATCACGCGCTCGGCCGCCGCCGAGAGCGGCTGGTCGCGCAGCCGGATCAGCGAATAGGGCGCCACGGCCAGATCTTCGGCCACGGGCAGGATCTCGTAATTGCCGCCCGTGCCCCCCGTGCCGCCGTGAAACAGGGCCACGGCGCGGGCCACGGGGGCGATGGCATTGGTTTCGGCGATCAGCGCCAGCGTCAGCAGCAGGGAGGCCGTGCCCAGAATGCGCCCCGGCAGCGGCAGGCCGCGTTGCAGAAGCCAGGTTTCCACCGTGCGCCGCTGCAGGCCGCCGGGGGGCTGCATCACCCAGTCATAATCCAGGCAGTCCTCCAGGCGGGGCGCGGGCTGCCGGGACAGCGGGTGGCCGCGCCGCACGATCAGCGCCACCGGTTCGGGGCCGATCGGACGCATCTCCACGCGCCGCGCGTCGATCGCCTCATGCAGGCGGCCGAGGTAGAAATCCAGGCTCCGCGCCGCCAGCGCCTCGGCCAGCCGGTCCGACGTGTCCACCAGCACCGAGATGCGGATGCCGGGATAGGTGACGCGCAATTCGCGGATCGCGGGCAGCACCAGTTCCAGCGCCGGGCCCGTCACGGCGCCGATGCGCACCTCGCCCGCCGCGCCCGCGCCCAGATCCTGCAATTCGGCGCGGGCATCGTCCAGCTGTCCCAGCACCTGCCGCGCGCGCCCCGCCAGCCTTTCGCCGGCCTCGGTCAGGGTGATGCCGCGGGCATGGCGTTCGTAGAGCCGGGCGCCCGCCAGCCGCTCCAGTTCGGCCAGCAGGCGGGAGGCGGCGGGCTGGGTGATGGCCAGCTGCGCCGCCGCGGCCGAGATCTGCCCGGTCTCCTTCAAGGCCGCCAGCAGCCGCAGCTGGGAAAAGCGCAGCCCGCGCCGCACCAGGTCGTCGCGCCCGCCCGCGCGGTCTCCGTCGCTCATCACGATATACCCGTCATGGTATGTTGCCATCCCCATTCCTGATTTGAATGCGATGGCAATGCAACCCTAGACAGAGGGGCCGGACCGGCCGCAGGCCGTCCGGCGGGACAAAGGGACGTCCGCGCGATCCGGGGGAGGAACGAAGGAGCGCGCGGAACACAGGGAGAGAGACATGAAAACGATTACCCGTGCGCTGGCCACCAGCGCGCTTGCCGCGCTTGTCGCGGGCACCGCTGCCGCCGATGACAAGGGCTATGTGGGCATTGCCATGCCGACGAAATCCTCCGCCCGCTGGATCTCGGACGGGCAGAGCATGGTCGAGCAGTTCGAGGCGGCGGGCTATACGACCGACCTGCAATATGCCGAGGACGACATCCCCAACCAGCTGGCGCAGATCGAGAACATGATCACCAAGGGCGTCGACGTGCTGGTGATCGCGGCGATCGACGGCACCACGCTGTCGAACGCTTTGGCCAATGCCGCCGCCTCGGATATCCAGGTCGTCGCCTATGACCGGCTGATCCGCGATTCCGGCGATGTCGACTATTACGCGACCTTCGACAATTTCCAGGTCGGCGTGCAGCAGGCCACGACCCTGGTCGAGGGGCTGAAGGAACGCTTCCCCGACACCAAGCCATGGAATGTGGAACTCTTCGGCGGCTCGCCCGACGACAACAACGCCTATTTCTTCTATGACGGCGCCATGTCGGTGATCCAGCCGCTGATCGATGCGGGCGACATCGCCATCCCCTCGGGCCAGAGCGGCATGGACACGGTCGGCACGCTGCGCTGGGACGGCTCGCTGGCCCAGGCGCGGATGGATAACCTTCTGTCGGCCAGCTATACCGACGAGCGGGTCCATGGCGTGCTGTCGCCCTATGACGGGCTGTCCATCGGCATCATCTCCTCGCTGTCGGGCGTGGGCTACGGCTCGGGCGACGACATGCCCATGCCGATCGTCACCGGCCAGGATGCCGAGATCCCGTCGATCAAGGCGATCCTGCGCGGCGACCAGTATTCCACCATCTTCAAGGACACGCGCGAACTGGCGCGGGTGACGGTGGGCATGGTCGATGCGCTGCTGGAAGGCACCGAACCCGAGATCAACGATACCGAGACCTATGACAACGGCGTCAAGACCGTGCCGTCCTACCTGCTGTCTCCGGTCGCCGTGACCGAAGCCAACTGGGAAGAGGTGATCCTCGGCTCGGGTTACTACACCGAAGATCAGGTGAAGTGATCCGCCCGCCGGTTCCCGCCCGGGGCGGCGGGGACCGGTCCGCGGATGGGGGGCAGTCATGACGAACATTCTGGAGATGCGCGGGATCACCAAGGAATTCCCGGGCGTCAAGGCCCTGGACCGGGTGGATATCGCAGTGGCCGAGGGCGAGATCCACGCGCTGTGCGGCGAGAACGGGGCAGGCAAATCGACATTGATGAAGGTGCTGTCGGGCGTCTATCCGCACGGATCCTATACCGGCGACATCGTCTATGACGGGCAGGTCCAGCAATTCGGCTCGATCCGCGACAGCGAGGCGGCGGGGATCATCATCATCCACCAGGAACTGGCGCTGATCCCGCTCCTGTCGATCGCCGAGAACATCTTTCTCGGCAACGAGCGGGCCGCGAAGGGCATCATCGACTGGCACGACACCAACGCGCAGGCGCGGGGCCTGCTGGCGCGGGTGGGGCTGGGGCGCGAGGCGCCCGAGACGCCGGTCGATCAGCTGGGCCTGGGCAAGCAGCAGCTGGTGGAGATCGCCAAGGCGCTGTCCAAGGATGTGCGCCTTTTGATCCTGGACGAGCCGACATCGTCGCTGAACGAGCAGGACAGCGAGAAGCTGCTGGAGCTGCTGCTGGAATTCAAGGCGCGCGGCATCACCTCGATCCTGATCAGCCACAAGCTGGGCGAGGTCTCGAAAGTGGCCGACACGATCACCGTGCTGCGCGACGGGGCGGCGGTGGCGCGGATCGACTGCCGCGACGGGGTCAGCGAGGACCGCATCATCCGCGACATGGTCGGCCGCGCGCTGGATGACCGCTATCCGCCCAAGATCGACCACGCGACCCCCGAGATCGCGATGAAGGTCGAGAACTGGACCGTGCACCACCCGGTCCATGCCGCGCGCAGGGTGGTCGACAATGTCAGCTTCCATGTCCGCAGGGGCGAGGTGCTGGGCATTGCCGGGTTGATGGGGGCCGGGCGCACGGAACTGGCGATGAGCCTGTTCGGCCGCAGCTATGGCCAGGATATCAGCGGCAATGTGGAGATCGGCGGCAGGCGGGTTCAGATGAAAACCGTCCGGCAAGCCATTGATATCGGGCTTGCCTATGCCACGGAGGACCGCAAGGGCTATGGCCTGGTCCTCGATGACACGATCCGCCGGAACGTGCCGCTGGCCCGGCTGGAGAAGATCGCCGACGGCATGGTTGTGGACAGCAACCGCGAAGCCGAGGTCGCCGAGATGTATCGCGGAAGGCTGAACATCAAGTCTTCCTCGATCGAGCAGGAGACGGTGAACCTCTCGGGCGGCAACCAGCAGAAGGTCGTGCTGTCGAAATGGCTGTTCGCCGATCCCGACGTGCTGATCCTGGACGAACCCACCCGCGGCATCGACGTGGGGGCGAAATATGAAATCTACTGCGTGATCCGCGACCTGGCGGCGGCAGGCAAGGCGGTGATCGTCATTTCCTCGGAACTGCCCGAACTTCTGGGCATCACCGACCGGCTTTATGTCATGAACGAGGGCCGCTTCGTCGGCGAGATGCCCACCAGCGAGGCCAGCCAGGAACGGATCATGGCCACCATCATCAAATCGGCGGGGGAGCGCAGATGACCGATACGACTTCCGGCACCGGACCGGGCAAGGCCGCGGGCGGCGCGGGGGCCCTGGATTTCCTGCGCAAGCATGTGCGCGAATACGGCATCCTGATCGCCCTGGTGGTGATCATGGCCTTCTTCCAGATCGCCACCGGCGGCATCCTTCTAAAACCGGTCAACCTGACCAACCTGATCCTGCAGAACAGCTATATCGTCATCATGGCGATCGGCATGCTTCTGGTGATCGTCGCGGGGCATATCGACCTGTCGGTGGGCTCGGTCATGGGCTTCGTCGGCGCGGTCGCGGCGGTGATGATCGTCAACTGGGGCATTCCCTGGCCGATTGCCGGGATCCTCTGCCTCGGCGTCGGCGCGGTGATCGGCATGGCCCAGGGGTTCTGGGTCGCCTATTTCCGCATTCCCTCCTTCATCGTGACGCTGGCGGGGATGCTGGTCTTCAAGGGGCTGACGCTGGCCCTGCTGGCGGGGCAGTCGGTCGGGCCGTTCCCGCCGGCCTTCCGGCTGATCGCCAGCGGCTTCATCGCCGATCCCTTCGGCCTGGACGGGTTCAACCTGCTGTCGCTCCTGATCGGGGTGGCCGTGGCCGCGGGGCTGCTGGCGCTGGCGGTGCGGGCCCGGCGCCAGCACGAGGCGGCGGGGGTGGAGGACGAGCCCTTCGCGCTGTTTGCCGCCAAGAACGGGCTGATTTTCGCGGCGCTGGTCTGGATGTCCTTCCTGATGGCCGATTTCCGCGGGCTGCCCAATGTCTTCATCGTCATGGCGCTGTTGATCGCGGTCTATTCCTTCCTGACCTCGAAGACGACGATCGGGCGGCGCATCTATGCCGTCGGCGGCAACGAGAAGGCGGCGATGCTCTCGGGGATCAACGCGCCGCGCCTGACCTTCCTGACCTTCGCCAATATGGGACTGCTGGCGGGGCTGGCAGGCATCGTCTTCGCCGCGCGGCTGAACACCGCCACGCCCAAGGCCGGGCTCGGATTCGAGCTGGACGTGATCGCGGCGGTATTCATCGGCGGGGCCTCGATGTCCGGCGGGGTGGGCACCGTGATCGGCGCGGTGGTTGGCGCCTTCATCATGGGCGTGATGAATAACGGCATGTCGATCCTCGGTATCGGCATCGACTGGCAGCAATGCATCAAGGGGCTGGTTCTGCTGGCCGCCGTCATCTTCGACGTGATGAACAAGAAGCGGGGCTAGGCGATGCTGCTGTCGCAATATGACAAGAGCGGCCGCGCCCAGGTCGTCGTGCGCGACGGCACGGAGGCCTTCGAACTGGCCACCGGGGCGAGCCTGCACCAGCTGGCGCTGGACTGCATCGCCCGCGGCGACAGTCTCAGGGACCGCGTCGCGGCCATCGGGCTGGGCCGGGCGGTCGATCTGGCGCAGCTTTACGAGGACAGGCGGCTGCTGCCGCCCGTCACCCATCCCGATCCGGCGCATCTGCATCTCAGCGGCACCGGGCTGACCCATCTGGGGTCGGCGGCCACCCGGGATGCGATGCATGCCGCGGCCGAGGCTGAGACCGACAGCATGCGCATGTTCCGCATGGGCCTGGATGGCGGCAAGCCCGCCGATGGCGCGCCGGGGGTGCAGCCCGAATGGTTCTACAAGGGAAACGGCGCCGCGCTGGTGGCCCCCGGGGCCGCGCTGGTCTCGCCCGGTTTCGCCGGGGATGGCGGCGAGGAACCCGAGATCGCGGGGGTCTATGTCATCGGTCCCGACGGCACGCCGCACCGGATCGGCTTTGCCCTGGCCAATGAATTCTCCGACCACGTGACGGAGCGGGCCAATTACCTGTGGCTGGCCCATTCGAAGCTGCGCCCCGCGGCGATCGGGCCGGAACTGCTGATCGGCGCGCTGCCCGCCAGCGTGGAGGGCCTGTCGCGCATCCGCCGCGGCGGCGAGATCGTGTTCGAGAAACCGTTCCTCTCGGGCGAGGCGAACATGTCCCACAGCCTGGCGAACCTGGAACACCACCATTTCAAATACGGCCTCTTCCGCCAGCCCGGGGACGTGCATGTCCACATGTTCGGAACCGCCACGCTCAGCTTCGGCGCGGGGGTGGCAACGGAGGATGGCGATCTGTTCGAAATCGAGGCCGCGCCCTTCGGGCTGCCGCTGAGAAACCCGCTGAAACAGGCCGCGCCCCGCGAGGGGCGCGCAGAAGTCAGGACCTTGTGAGGCAGAGATGACATTCGAGAAAGCCACCTGGCCCCGCCGCCTGCGCAGCCAGGAATGGTATGGCGGCACATCACGCGACAACATCTATCACCGCGGCTGGCTGAAGAACCAGGGCTATCCCCATGACCTGTTCGACGGCCGCCCGGTGATCGGCATCCTCAACACCTGGTCGGACCTGACCCCCTGCAACGGCCATCTGCGCGAACTGGCCGAGAAGGTGAAGGCCGGCGTCTGGGAGGCGGGCGGATTTCCCGTGGAGGTCCCGGTCTTCTCCGCCTCGGAAAACACCTTCCGGCCGACGGCGATGATGTATCGCAACCTTGCCGCCATGGCGGTGGAGGAGGTGATGCGCGCCCAGCCGATCGACGGCGCGGTGCTGCTGGTGGGCTGCGACAAGACCACGCCGAGCCTCCTGATGGGCGCGGCCTCGACCGACCTGCCAAGCATCGTCGTCACCGGCGGGCCGATGCTGAACGGCTGGTTCCGCGGCGAGCGCGTCGGATCGGGCACCGCGCTGTGGCAGATGTCCGAGGATATCAAGGCCGGCAAGATGAGCCAGCAGGATTTCCTGGAGGCCGAACAGGCGATGAGCCGGTCCTCGGGCACCTGCAACACGATGGGCACGGCCTCCACCATGGCCTCCATGGCCGAGGCGCTCGGCATGGCGCTGTCGGGCAATGCCGCCATCCCGGCGGTGGATGCGCGCCGCCGCGTCATGGCGCAGATGACCGGCCGGCGCATCGTGCAGATGGTCAAGGACGACCTGAAACCCTCCGACATCATGACGAAACAGGCCTTCGAGAACGCCATCCGCTGCAACGGCGCGATCGGCGGCTCGACCAATGCCGTCATCCACCTGCTGGCCATGGCCGGGCGCTGCGGCGTCGATCTGAGCCTGGACGACTGGGACCGGCTGGGCCGCGACGTGCCGACCGTGGTCAACCTCATGCCCTCGGGCAAGTACCTGATGGAAGAGTTCTTCTATGCGGGCGGCCTGCCCGTGGTGCTGAAACGGCTGGGCGAGGCGGGGATGCTCCACAAGGAGGCGCTGACCGTCTCGGGCGACACGATCTGGGACGAGGTCCGCGACGCCGTCAACTGGAACGAGGACGTGATCCTGCCGGTGGAGAAGGCGCTGACCGCCTCGGGCGGCATCGCGGTGCTGAAGGGAAATCTCGCGCCGAAGGGGGCGGTTCTGAAACCCTCGGCCGCCAGTCCGCAGCTGATGCAGCATCGCGGCCGTGCGGTGGTCTTCGAGGATATCGACGACTACAAGGCCCGCATCAATGACGATGCGCTGGATATCGACGAGACCTGCGTCATGGTGCTGAAGAATTGCGGCCCCCGCGGCTATCCCGGCATGTCCGAGGTGGGCAATATGGGCCTGCCGCCGAAGGTGCTGAAGAAGGGCATCACCGACATGGTCCGCATTTCCGATGCGCGCATGTCCGGCACCGCCTATGGCACGGTGATCCTGCATACCTCGCCCGAGGCGGCGGTGGGCGGGCCGCTGGCCGTGGTGCGTTCGGGGGACATGATCGAGATCGACGTGGCGGCACGGCGTCTGCATCTGGATATCCCCGAGGCCGAGCTTGCCGCGCGCCTGGCCGCGTGGCAGCCTCTGCCCGACCAGCCCTCGGGCGGCTATGACTGGCTGTTCCGCACCCATGTCGAGGGGGCCGATACCGGCGCCGATCTCGATTTCCTGAAAGGATGCCGCGGCAGGGAGGTGCCCCGTGACAGCCACTGAGACCGCGATTCTCGACATCGCGCTGGCCGGGATCGGCAAGATCGCCCGCGACCAGCACATTCCCGCCATCGCCGCCGATCCGGGGCTGGGCCTTGCCGCCACGGTCAGCCGCTCCGGCGGGATCGAGGGGGTGGAGAACCACGCGACGATGGAGGCCCTGCTGGCCGCGCGGCCCGATATCGCGGCCGTGTCGCTGTGCATGCCGCCGCAGGTGCGCTTCGAGGCCGCCGCCGCCGCCCTGCGCGCCGGGCGTCACGTGATGCTGGAAAAGCCTCCCGGCGCCACCGTCACGGAGGTGCTGCGCCTGCGCGACCTGGCCGCGTCGCAGGGCGTGACGCTGTTCGCCACCTGGCATTCGCGCCAGGCGGCGGGGGTGGCAACGGCGAAATCCTTTCTGGCCGGGAAGGCGATCCGCCGCGTCCGCATCGACTGGAAGGAGGACGTGCGCCACTGGCATCCCGGCCAGGACTGGATCTGGGAACCGGGGGGGCTGGGCGTCTTCGATCCGGGGATCAACGCGCTGTCCATCCTGACGGAAATCCTGCCCGCGCCGGTGCATGTGACCGCGGCGGAGCTGACATTCCCGGAAAACCGCGCCCAGCCCATCGCCGCCGACCTGCGCTTTGCCGGGGCGGACGGGCTGGTGGTGGAGGCCGAATTCGACTGGCGCCAGACCGGCCCCCAGACCTGGGACATCCTGGCCGAGACCGATGTCGGCAGCCTGCGGCTTTCCGACGGGGGGGCGCGGCTGGCGATTGACGGCACCGCGCAGGAGGTTGCAGGTTCGGGCGAGTATCCCGGCCTCTACCGCCGTTTCGCCGGGCTGATCGCGGCCGGGCAGAGCGACGTGGATGTCGCGCCGCTTCTGCATGTGGCGGATGCCTTCCTGACGGGGCGCCGCAACCTGACCGAACCGTTTCACGATTGACCGAAGGGAGACCCCCATGTCCGACATCCCGACCCTGACCGGCCGTCACCTGATCGCCGGCAACTGGACCGCCTCGGACGGCACCTTCCGCTCCGATCCCGTCACCGGCGAGGGGCAGGACTATTGCGCGGGCGGCGCGGCCGAAATCGATGCCGCCGCCACCGCCGCCGCCGAGGCCTTCGCCACCTATGGCTGGACCTCGCGCGAGGACCGGGCCGCCTTGCTGGAGCGCATCGCGGAGGAGATCGAGGCGCGCGGTCCCCAGCTGACCGCGATTGGGGGGGCCGAAACCGGCCTGCCTGCCGCCCGGCTGGAGGGCGAGCGCGGCCGCACCTGCGGACAGCTGCGCCTTTTCGCGGGCCATCTCCGCGACGGCGCCTATCTCGACATCCGCCATGATCCGGCGCTGCCCGACCGCGCGCCCCTGCCGCGGCCGGACCTGCGGCTGATGCAGCGCCCGGTCGGGCCCGTGGGCGTCTTCGGCGCCTCGAATTTCCCGCTGGCCTTCTCCACGGCCGGGGGCGATACCGCCGCCGCGCTGGCGGCCGGCTGCCCGGTCGTCTACAAGGGCCATCCCGGTCATCCCGGCACCTGCGAACTGGTCGCCGGGGCCATCGATGCCGCCATCAGGGCGACCGGCATGCCCGCGGGCGTCTTCTCCATGGTGCAGTCCAATACCAACGAGGCCGGGGGCGCGCTGGTGCAGCATCCGGCGATCCGGGCGGTGGGCTTCACCGGCTCCTTCGGCGGCGGCAAGGCGCTGTTCGACCTGGCCATGGCGCGGCCCGAGCCGATCCCGTTCTTCGGCGAACTGGGCTCTCTGAACCCGGTCTTCGTGATGCCCGCCGCCCTGGCCGCGCGCGGCGCCGCGATGGGCGAGGGCTGGGCACAGTCGCTGACCATGGGGGTCGGGCAGTTCTGCACCAATCCCGGCATCGTGGTGCTGCCCGAAGGGCCCGAAGGCGATGCCTTCCTGGCGGCGGCCGCCGGGTTGCTGAATGAAACCGTCGCGCAGCCGATGCTGACCGGCGGCACGGCCGCGGCCTATGCGCAAGGCGTGGAGACGCTCTCGGGCGCCGGGCTCGACCGGCTGACCGCCGCCCAGGCCTGCGGCCCGCGCGAGGGGGCTCCGGCCGTGTTCCAGGCATCGGCGGCCGACTGGCTCGCCCGGCCCGATCTGGCGCGCGAGGTCTTCGGACCGGCCGCCATCGTGATCCGCACGGCGGCGCCGGCGGAGATGCTGAAGGTGGCGCAGGGCCTGCATGGCCAGCTGACCGCGACGCTGCTGATGGAGGATGCCGATATCGAGGCAGCCCGGCCGCTGATGCCGGTGCTGGAAAGCAAGGCGGGCAGGGTGCTGGCCAATGCCTTCCCCACCGGCGTCGAGGTCGCCGATGCGATGGTCCATGGCGGGCCCTTCCCGGCCTCGACCAATTTCGGCGCCACCTCGGTCGGCACCATGGCGATCCGCCGCTTCCTGCGGCCGGTCTGCTACCAGAACCTGCCCGCGGCGCTTCTGCCGGGCGATCTTCAGGCGATCTGATCGCGCTGCGCAGGAGAGAAGACGATGGAGATGGAGATCTACGATGCCCGGCCCTGTTTGCTCGGCGAGGGACCGCTGTGGCACCCGCTGAGGAACCAGCTGTTCTGGTTCGACATCATCGGCAACCGCATCCTGTCGCGCCAGGGGGACAGGCCGCTGGAATGGCGGTTCGACGAACATCTCTCGGCGGCGGGCTGGATCGACGAGCACCGGTTGCTGATTGCAACCGAAACGGCGCTGCGTCGCTTCGACATTGCAACCGGGGAGCATGAGCCCGTCTGCCCGCTGGAGGCGGATCTGCCCGGGAACCGGTCCAATGACGGGCGCGCCGATCCGATGGGCGGATTCTGGATCGGCACCATGGCCAAGGCGGGGGGCGGTCCGAAAGGGGCGATCTGGCGCTATCACAAGGGGGTGCTGGAAAAGCTCTACGGCGACATCACCACCTCCAACGCGATCTGTTTCGGCACGGACGGGCGCACGGCCTATTTCACCGACACGCCGACGCTGAAGGTCATGCGGGTCGAATTGGACGCGGAAGGCTGGCCTGCCGGACCGCCGGAGGTCTTCCTTGATCTTGCCGGGACGGGGCACAAGGCCGATGGCGCCGTCATCGATTCCCAGAACCATTTCTGGACCGGCCAATGGGGCTCGGGCCGGGTGGCGCGCTATACGCCCGAGGGCGTGTTCGACCGCGCCATCGCCGTGCCGGGGCTGCATTCCTCCTGCCCGGCCTTCGGCGGCCCCGACCGGCGGACGCTGTTCTGCACCTCGGCGCTGCAATCCATCGCGGAACCGGATGCCGCCCAGGGCCTGACCTATGTCATCGCCGATGCCGGTGTCGCGGGCCAGGCAGAGCACCGGGTGATCGCGTGACCGTCTCGGAATTCGGCCGGGCCCCGGACGGCCGGCCGGTAGAGCGGGTGGTGATCGAGGGGGGCGGGTTGCGGGCCGCCTTCCTCACCTGGGGGGCGACGCTGCAGGACCTCAGGATGGAGGGCGTCGGTCACCCCCTGGTGCTCGGGGCGGAGGAATTCGGCCCCTATCTCGACGCGCTGCTTTATTCCGGCGCGATTGTCGGACGCTTTGCCAACCGCATCCGCGGCGGGCGCTTCGCCATCGCGGGCACGTCCTTCCAGGCGGATCGGAATTTCCGCGGGCGCCACCTGCTGCATGGCGGCACCGGGGGCAGCGGCCAGATGCTGTGGCGCATCGCCGATCTGGGCGGGGACCACGTGACGTTTTCCCTGCATCTGCCTGACGGGCATATGGGATTTCCCGGAGACATGAGCGTGGAGGCGCGGTTTTTCCTGCCGGGGAACGGTGTCCTGGCCCTTTCGGTGGTTGCGCAATGCAACCATGCGACGCCCTGCAATTTCGCCCAGCACAGCTATTTCAACCTGGATGGCGCGGCCTCCATCCGCAGCCATGTCCTTCAGATCATGGCCGCGCATTACCTGCCGGTGGACGAGGATCTGATCCCCACGGGCGAGATCGCGCCCGTCGCCGGGACCGGTTTCGATTTCCGCGCGCCCCGCCCGATCGGAGACCGGGGCTATGACCACAATTTCTGTACCGGCCGCGCCCGGGACGCCTTGCGCCCGGTGGCCATCCTTTGCGGCGGAGCGGGATCGGTCAGCCTGACCGTCGAGACGACCGAGCCGGGGCTGCAGCTTTATGACGGGGCACATCTCGATCTGGAGCGCGGGCTTGAGGGGCGCCGATATGGTCGCTGCAGCGGCGTCGCCCTGGAGGCGCAGCTCTGGCCGGATGCGCCGAACCTCGCGGGCGCCGCCCATGGCATCCTGCCTGCCGGAGAGACATCCCGGCAGGAGCTGCGCTATGTCTTCCGCCGGATGTGATCCGGCGGTTGCATTTCGCAACCGCCGTTCCGTCCGCTCTAGCGTTCAGGCAGCAGCCCCCGCGGGGCAAAGCGCAGCACCAACAGCATCACGACCCCCATGGTCAGCAGCCGCATCTGCGCCGCGCTTTCCAGCAGATGACCCTTCAGCGCGCCATCGGGCAGCGGCAGGGTCAGCACCTGCATCAGCGCCTGGCCCAGCGGTTCCACCTGGACCCACAGGAAGAACACCAGGAAGCCGCCCAGCACCCCGCCCAGCGTGTTGCCCGACCCGCCGACGATGACCATGACCCAGACGAGGAAGGTGAAGCGCAGCGGCTGATACGTGCCGGGCGTCAGCTGTCCGTCCAGCGTGGTCATCATCGCCCCGGCCAGGCCGCAGACGGCCGATCCGAGGATGAAGACCTGCAGGTGACGGCGCGTGACATCCTTGCCCATCGCCGCGGCGGCTGTCTCATTGTCGCGGATCGCCCGCATCATCCGGCCCCAGGGCGCGTTCAGCGCCAGCTGGCTGAGCACGACCAGCGCGACCAGGACGATGGCGAAGAGCCCGGCATAGAGCAGTTTGACATAGAGCGTCGAGGCCGTGACCGGGTCCAGCCCGAGCCCCGCGGCGGTGCCGGCGAAACCGGGATCCTGCTGCAGGTCGATCTCGTAGGGCACCGGCCGCGGGATGCCGACGACATTCTTGACGCCCCGCGCCAGCCAGTCCTCGTTGCGCAGGATGCTGATGATGATCTCGGAAATGCCCAGCGTCGCGATCGCGAGATAGTCGCTGCGCAGCCCCAGCGCGGTCTTGCCGATGATCCAGGCGGCCCCGGCGGCAAACAGCCCGCCGACCGGCCAGGCGATCAGCACGGGCAGGCCAAGCCCGCCGAGGAAACCGGTCGTTGCGGGGTCGACGGCCTCGATCGCATCGCGGGCGGGATCGAAAAGCATGCGGTAGAGCGCGAATCCCAGGCAGGCCAGGATCACCGTGGTTGCAATCCGCAACCAGCGTTTTCCGATGCGCTTGTGGACCGCAACCACCAGTGCAATCGTCGCAAGCCCGGTCCCGAGCGCAAGCAGCAGCCGCGGCCCTCCCGCCGCCCAGGCTTCGGGCACGGGCGGTTCGGAGACAAGCACGGCGGCCAGCCCGCCAAGCGCGACAAATCCCATCACGCCGACATTGAACAGCCCGGCAAACCCCCATTGGGCATTCAGGCCCAGGGCCATGATCGCCGAGACGAGACCCATGTTCAGGATGTAGAGGGCGGTGTTCCAGCTTTGCAGAAACCCGGTCAGCAGGATCAGCAGGAGCACCAGAAGGAACATGGCGATGGTGCGGGCCGTCATGTCGAGGTCCCCCTGAAAAGGCCGGTGGGCTTGATCAGCAGCACCAGCACGAGGATGAGGAAGCTGACCGCGTTCTTGTATTCCGTGCCCAGAAGCTGCACCAGCCCGTCCGGCGCCAGTCCGGCGGGCAGGGTGTAGCCCAGGACCTTTTTCCAGGCATAGGTCAGGCCGACCTCGGAAAAGGCGATGATGAACCCGCCGACGATCGCGCCGACCGGACTCCCCAGCCCGCCGACGATGGCAGCCGCGAAGATCGGCAGCAGCAGCTGGAAATAGGTGAAGGGCTTGAAGGACTTGTCCAGACCGTAAAGCGTGCCGGCAATGGTGGCCAGCGCCGCGACCAGCACCCAGGTGATGCGCACGACCCGGTCGGGATCGATCCCCGACAGCAGGGCCAGGTCGCGGTTGTCGGCGAAGGCGCGCATCGACTTGCCGCTGCGGGTGCGGTTGAGGAACCAGAACAGCGCGACCATCACCGTCAGCGCCGTGACCAGGGTGATGGCCTGCGAACTGCGGATGGCCAGGCCTTCGTCCAGCCCGGTCATTTCCTTGAAATCGCGGGCGGAGACGAGGAAGCGCGCGCCATCGTCGAACCGCTGTTCATCGACGCCGATGACCAGGCGGACGATGCCGTTCATCACGAACATCACGCCGATGGAGACTATCAGCAGGATCGCGGAGGAGGCGCGGTTCCTGCGGTAGAAGCGGTAGACCATCCTGTCGGTTGCAAGAAGCAACCATGCGGTCACGGCGATGCCGACGGGCAGGGCGATCAACGCGGTCGGCAGGGGGCCTGCCGAGATGCCCAGCGATTGCAGACCCCAGGTCGCCAGGATCGTGACCATCGTGCCGAAGGCCATCGTGTCGCCATGGGCGACATTGGTGAAGCGCAGAACCGCCACGGTCAGGGTCACGCCGAGCGCGCCGAGCGCCAGCTGCGCGCCATAGGCCGTCGCGGGGACGATGACGAAATTGGTCAGCGCGACGAGCGCGTTCAGTAGATCCACGCGGCTGATCCTTTCGGAAAAAACGTCGGTTCGACAATCTGGTGAAAGATGGTTTTCATCTGCAACCGCAGTCAGCCCCCCAAGAAGCTTGCGCGCACATGCGGATCGGCCAGCAGCGCGGCCCCGGTATCGGTGAACCGGTTCGCCCCCTGGACCAGCACATAGCCGGTATCGGCGATCTCCAGCGCCTGGCGGGCATTCTGTTCGACCATGAGGATCGAGATGCCGGTCCGCGCGACCTCGATGATCCTGTCGAACAGCTCGTCCATGACGATCGGGCTGACCCCGGCAGTGGGTTCGTCCAGCATCAGAAGCTGCGGCCGCGTCATCAGCGCGCGTCCGACGGCGACCTGCTGGCGCTGGCCGCCCGACAATTCGCCCGCCGCCTGGTGCCGCTTGTCGCCGAGGATCGGGAATAGGTCATAGACCTGCTCGATCGTGGGGCGGATGTCGTCGCGGCGCAGGAAGCCGCCCATTTCGAGGTTCTCCTCCACCGTCATGGTGGGGAAGATGTTGCGCACCTGCGGCACGAAGCCCATCCCGGCCGCCACCCGCGCCTGCGGCGTCAGCCCGGTGATGTCGCGCCCACCCAGCATCACGCGGCCCTCGCGCAGCGGCAGCATGCCGAAGACCGCCTTCATTGCGGTGGATTTCCCCGCGCCGTTCGGACCGACGATCACCGCGATCCTGCCCTTTTCGACCGACAGGTTGCAGCCATGCAGGATATCGGCCGCGCCATAGCCGCCGCGCAGGCCCGTGGCCTCGAGGAATGGCCCGCTCATTGCGCCGTCACCTTGTTCTTCAGCCCGGTGCCGAGATAGGCCTCGATCACCTGCGGATCC
This sequence comes from Mangrovicoccus algicola, assembly GCF_014903745.1. GTDB lineage: Bacteria > Pseudomonadota > Alphaproteobacteria > Rhodobacterales > Rhodobacteraceae > Mangrovicoccus > Mangrovicoccus algicola. The sequence goes on from NZ_JACVXA010000027.1 coordinate 23,970, forward strand.
GCCTTGATCTCGGCGATGCTGCCCTCGGCGAGGACGCCGCCCTCGGCCATGCAGATGACCGGGTCGCAGAGCCGCGCGATGAAATCCATGTCATGCTCGATCATGCAGAACGTATAGCCCCGTTCGCGGTTCAGCCGCAGGATCGCGTCGCCGATCGTGTTCAGAAGCGTCCGGTTCACCCCGGCGCCGACCTCGTCGAGAAAGACGATCCTGGCATCGACCATCATGGTGCGGCCCAGTTCCAGGAGTTTCTTCTGTCCCCCGGACAGCGCCCCGGCCTTTTCGTCGGCCAAATGGTCGATGGTCAGAAATTCAAGAACTTCGTCGGCCTTCTTCATGTTGGCGCGTTCTTCCGCCGCGATGCGCCGCCGTCGCGTCCAGGTATTCCACAGCGTCTCGCCCGACTGGTCCGCGGGCACCATCATCAGGTTCTCGCGCACGCTGAGCGACGAAAATTCATGGGCGATCTGGAAGGTGCGCAGCAGCCCCTTGTGGAAGAGCTGGTGCGGCGCCAGGCCGGTGATCGCCTCGCCGGACATGGTCACGGTCCCGGAGGTCGGTTTAAGAACGCCTGCTATGCAATTGAAAAGCGTAGTTTTTCCTGCACCGTTCGGCCCGATCAACCCGGTGATCGATCCTTCGCGGATGGTCAGGGAGGCCCCGTTGACGGCGGTGAAGCCGCCGAAGCGCATGACCAGGTTGTCGACAGTAATCATGAACAGGCCCGTTCGCGGAAGCGTGATCGAGGGCGGCTAGCAGCAAAGCGGGGCCCGGGCAAGCCGCCGGACCCCGCAACGCCGCGTCAGCGATAGCCGGTGGTGGTGATCTCGCCGTTCTCGATCGAGACCTCGCGGAAGCGCCCGGCCGCCTCGCCGGGGCCGATCAGCTCGACATCGGAGGCGCCGACATAGTCGATGTCGCCGCCGGAGGCGAGGATCTCCAGCCCCTTCGCCAGATCGCCGGGGAAGATCTTCTCGCCGGGGGCATTGGCCACCTCGGTGATCTTGTCCTTGTAGGCGGAGGCCTCGGAGGAGCCTGCGGCCTGCATCGCCAGCAGGATCAGCGCGGCGGCGTCATAGCCTTCCTTGGCATAGACCGCCGTACCGTCGAAACCGGCCGCCTCCGCCAGCGCCTCGAATGCGGCGCCGCCCTCGGAATCCGAGCCGGCGAGCTGCCCGAAGGAGCCGTCGATATCGGATCCGAACTTCTCGGTCAGGGCCGAGGCCACCATGCCGTCGGGCAGCACGAATGTGTCGAAGGCGCCGGTGTCCAGCGCGCTCTGGATGATGCCCGAGCCGCCCTGGTCGACATAGCCCGCCACGACCAGCACCTGGCCGCCCGCCGAGGCCAGCGCGCCGACTTCGGCCGAATAGTCGCCCTTGCCGTCGTCATGGGGCGCCGAGATGGTGACCGTGCCCCCGGCCTCCTCGAACGCGGCCTGGAAACTGTCCGCCAGCCCCTTGCCGTAATCGTTGTTGGTATAGGTCACGGCGACCTCGTCGATATCCTTTTCGCCCAGGATCTCGGCCATCACCACCGACTGGCGCGCATCCGAAGGCGCGGTGCGGAAGAACAGGCCGTTATCCTCGACCGTCGACAGCCCCGGCGAGGTGGCCGAGGGCGAGATCATGACGATGCCGTTGGGGATGGCGACATTGGCCAGCACCGCGCCGGTGGCGCCCGAGCACATCGCGCCGACGATGCCGGTCACGCCCTCGGCGGTGACCATGCGTTCGCCCGCGGCCGTGGCGGCGGAGGCGTCGATGCAGGTCGAATCGCCGCGCACCGGCGCGACGGTCTCGCCGCCGAGGAAGCTGCCGGTCTCCGAGATCTCGGCGGCGGCCAGCTCGGCCCCGGCGGCGATGGGCGGGGCGACGGATTCCAGCGGGCCGGTGAAGCCCAGAAGCACGCCGAGCTTGACCTCGGCCTGCGCCGACCCGGCCACGAGCGCGAGAAGCGCGCTGGCGCTGAGAAGCGATTTCATGACTGACTCCCTGTTTTCAGCATGTTTGCAGCGGAGGCTAGCCGCGGGTCCGGACAAAGGGAAGTCCCCGTGCTGCCTGCCGCAACGGCCGCCGATGCGGCGAAAGGGCCCGTCGGCTCAGCCCTTCGGTGCAGGCGGGGCGGCCGGGGCTTCGGCACCGCGGTCGCGATAGGGCGTGGTGCCGTATTGCGCCCGGTAGCAGCGCGAGAAATGCGTGGCGCTGGCAAAGCCGGTGGCCGCCGCCACGCCGGGGACGCCCATCTCGGTCTGAAGCAGCAGCTGGCGCGCCTTCTGCAGGCGCAGTTCCAGGAAATAGCGCTTGGGCGAGCGGCCCAGATAGCGGCGGAACAGCCGTTCCAGCTGGCGCACCGACAGCCCCGCCTCGGCCGCCAGAAGCGCGGGGCTGGGCGGGGCGGCGACGCTGGCCTCCATCCGGCCGATCACCCGCGCCAGCCCGTCATGGCGCACGCCCATGCGCGAGGGCAGCGACAGGCGCTGCATGTCCTGGCCGCTGCGGATCGCCGAATGCAGCAGCTGGTCGGCGACATCGGCGGCGATGCCCGGCCCGTGATCGCGCGCGATCAGGCTCAGCATCATGTCGATCACCGCCGTGCCTCCCGCGCAGGTCAGCCGGTTGCCATCCTCGACGAAGACCGCGCGGGTCAGCAGGATCGCGGGAAAGTCCCGTGCCAGGCTTTCGGCGTTCTCCCAGTGGATCGTCGCCCGCCGTCCCTCCAGCAGCCCCGCGCGCGCCAGCAGGTAGCTCCCGGTGCAGATCCCCGCCATCACCGTGCCGCGCGCCGCGGCACGGACCAGCCAGTCCAGCAGCGCGGGATCGGCGCGGTCGCGGATGCCCAGACCGCCGCAGAGCACCGCGATGTCGCCGGGCCGGGTTTGCGGGAGCGCGCCGTCGGGGCGGATGACCGGCCCGGCCGAGCAGGCGGTGTCGGCCCCGTCCTGCGCGACGATGCGCCAGGTATAGAGCGTGCGCCCCGCCGCGCGATTGGCCAGGCGCAGGCAGTCCAGCGCCCCCGCCTGGCTGATCAGCGTGAAGCCGGGCAGCAGGACGAAGAGGACGTGCCGGGGAACAGGGCCGGGGGGGATCTGGTCGGGGCAGTCTGCCATGGATCGGGCCCTTGTCGGGACGGGACGGCACAGCCAAGCAGGTTTGCCCCGGCCGCGCAAGACACCCCCGCCGGCGGCGGGGACAGCTACGGGTTGACAGCCGGGGCGCCAGCCCGCACAGCATGCGGACCCCGCGTGACCCGCGCGGGGGATGGAGAAGGGAGAAAACCATGACCAAGGGTTGGACAAAGTCGGACTGGAGAGCATTGCCGCGGGTGCAGATGCCGGACTATCCCGACGCGGCCGCGCTGGAGGCCGTGGAGGCCCGCCTGGCCAAGTATCCGCCCCTGGTCTTTGCCGGGGAGGCCCGCACGCTGCGCGCGCGGCTGGGCCAGGCGGCGAAGGGCGAGGCCTTCCTGCTGCAGGGCGGCGACTGCGCCGAGAGCTTCCAGGAATTCGGCGCGGATTCGATCCGCGACACGTTCAAGGTGATGCTGCAGATGGCGATGGTGCTGACCTTCGGCGCCAAGGTGCCGGTGATCAAGGTCGGCCGCGTGGCGGGGCAGTTCGCCAAGCCGCGCTCGGCGCCGATGGAGACCGTGGGCGGGGTCGAACTGCCCAGCTATCGCGGCGACATCGTCAATGACATCGCCTTCACGCCCGAGGCGCGGATCCCCGATCCGCAGCGGATGCTGCAGGCCTATACCCAGGCCGCGGCCTCGCTGAACCTGCTGCGCGCCTTCTCCCAGGGCGGCTATGCGGACATGCACCAGGTCCATACCTGGACGCTGGGCTTCACCGAGGGCGAGAAGGCCGAGAAATACCGCGCCATGGCCGAGCAGATCTCGCAGGCGCTGGCCTTCATGGATGCCGCCGGCGTGACGCGCGAGGCGACGCAGGCGGTCGGCACGGTCGATTTCTTCACCAGCCACGAGGCGCTTCTGCTGGAATACGAAGAGGCGCTGTGCCGGATCGATTCCACCTCGGGCAAACCGGTGGCGGGCTCGGGCCACATGATCTGGATCGGCGACCGCACGCGGCAGCCGGACGGCGCGCATGTGAAGTTCTGCGAAGGCGTCATCAACCCGATCGGCCTGAAATGCGGCCCCTCCACCACGGCGGAGGATCTCAAGGTGCTGATGGCGCGGCTGAACCCGCTGAACGATCCGGGGCGGCTGACGCTGATCGCGCGCTTCGGCGCGGGCAAGACCGACGACCACCTGCCGCGGCTGATCGAGACGGTGAAGGCCGAGGGCGCCAATGTCGTGTGGTCCTGCGACCCGATGCACGGCAACACGATCAAGTCGTCCTCTGGCTACAAGACCCGGCCCTTCGAGGCGGTGCTGCAGGAGGTGCAGGATTTCTTCCGCGTGCACCGCTCCATGGGCACCATCCCCGGCGGCGTGCATTTCGAGATGACCGGCAAGGACGTGACCGAATGCACCGGGGGCGTCCGCGCCGTCACCGATGACGACCTGTCCAGCCGCTACCACACCGCCTGCGATCCGCGGCTGAATGCCAGCCAGTCGCTGGAACTGGCCTTCCTCGTCGCGGAGGAACTCAATGTCCTGCACCAGGAGCGCCAGCGCGCCGCGGCCGCCTCCTGAACCGGGCGCCAGTGCCGAAATTGCAGACGCCGCCCCCCGGGGCGGCGTTTTTCATGGCGGAGCCGGGGGCCGGGCGGCGGGCCCGATGCGGCGGGGGGATCAGTCCTCGGGGGTGACGACGCGCAGCCACGGCACCCGGGTGGGCCTGCCCGGGCGGGGCGCGTCATTCTTGCCTTCGAAGGGAGTGCCGGTTTCGGCGAGGCCCGGGATCAGCGGCGGCGTTGCGGGCTTGCGCGGGCCGGGGCCGGAAGAAGCGGGGCCGGGGGCGGCGGGACGGCGGCTGCCGGGCAGCGGGGCCTGGGCGGGTTCGATCCCGGCGATCAGCGGCTCCACGGCCATTTCGGTGATGGCGAAGCGGCGCGGCGTGCGGCCGATCTCGCCGTCGCAGACCAGGCAGCCAAGCGCGCGGCTGACATCGCCGAGGTCGGATTTCAGGGGCAGGATCAGAAGCTGGGCTTCGTTCTGCGGCTTGCCGATGCCCCGTTCGGCAAGAAGGGCGAACCGTGCGATGGACGGCTCCTCGAATACGTGTTCCAGCGCGTCGGATACCTGCCGGCGCGCATCGGGTACGAAGAAGGAGGTCAGCGGCATGCCCCGTACCTCCATCCCCATCAGGTCGTTCAGATGCATCCCCGCCAGGCGGAACCGGGCCATCCCGGGGGCGATGCGTTCCAGGATGAAGGCATATTCCAGCGCGCGGTCGATGCCGCGCGGATCCACGTCGGAACGGCTCGGGACGACCCGGCCGGCGCGCAGGCCGTTCCAATAGGCTTCGAGTTGCGAAATTGCGCTGTGCTGCATCGTAGTTTTGTAGGATTTCAGGGATACGATCCCGGTATCCTGCGTCCAGTCATTCGCCATGTCCCACCCGGTCCTCTATATCTACCATGAATCTGATGTGTCGCCCAAAGGCTTTTGCGCGGCTGCGGCAGGCCCCGCCGTATTGACGGGAATATGGCATGAATTTGAGACAATTGCCCCGTCAAAGCTAAGGATTGGTTAACCCATGAGCCTCGCCGCGATGACAGCCCATGCGACTCAGGAGGTTGCCGCCGCGGGGGGGACCTGGCTGTGGATGCTGCGCGGCGGCTGCCGCGACCGGCTGGCGGTGGAGATCGCCCTGCCGCCGGGCTGCGAGGGGCTGGATCCGCCCGCGCGCGACATGATCCGTGCCGCGATGCGGCGCGGCCAGGTGGAGGCGGTGCTGCACCCGCCCGCGGCGGCGCGCGCGGTCCTGCCCGGGCCGCAGGAGCTGGCGCAGCTTTTCGCCGCCATTGCCGCGCTGGAGATGGCGGCGATGAAATCCGGGGTGCAGCTGGCGCGCACGGGGGTGGCGGATATCCTCAACGGCTCGCTGGGCGGTCCCGCGCCGCGGCCGCGCCCGCCCGCCGAGGCGGATCGCCAGAAACTGCTGGGCGGGCTGCGTGCGGCCCTGGCGGTCTTCGGCGGCCAGCGCCGGGCCGAGGGGCGGGGGCTGGAACGCAAGATCTGCATCCAGCTCGACCAGGTGGAGACTCTGGCGCGGGAGGCGCGGGCGCTGGACCGGCGGCGCGGGCTCTACCTGGCCGACCAGTTCGCCGTGGCGGTGCGGCGCGTGCTGTCCCAGGCGCCGGGACTGGATCCCGGGCGGTTGGAGCAGGAGCTTGCCGCGCTTGCCGCGCGCGCCGATGTGGCGGGCGAACTCGACCGGCTGGAGGCCCATGCCGCCGCGATCCGCGCGATCCTGCAGGACCCGCAGCCCGCGGGGGCGCGCCTTGCGCTGCTGGCGGAGGAACTGGCGCGGGAGACGGGGCGGCTGCGCGAGAAGGCGCATTTCCTGGAACTGACGCGGCTCGGGCTTGACCTCCAGACGGCCATAGACCAATTGCGCGGACATATCGACAACGTGGAGTAGACCGGACCCATGCCCAGCCCCGACCGCCGCGGCCTCCTGATTATCCTGTCCTCGCCCTCGGGCGCGGGGAAATCGACCCTGGCCAGGCGGCTGCGTGCCTGGGACAGCCGCATCGGCTTCTCGGTCTCGGCGACCACGCGCGCCCCGCGTCCGGGCGAGGTGGACGGCACCGATTACCATTTCCGCACGCGCGATGACTTCCTGCGCATGGTCGATGCGGGCGAGATGCTGGAACATGCCGAGGTCTTCGGCAATCTCTACGGCTCGCCGGCCGCGCCGGTCTTTGCCGCGATGAACGAAGGGCGTGACGTGCTGTTCGACATCGACTGGCAGGGCGGGCAGCAGGTGCGCAACTCGGCGCGCGCCGAGGATGTCGTGTCGATCTTCGTGCTGCCGCCCTCGATCGCGGAACTGCACCGGCGGCTGGAATCGCGCGCCCAGGACAGCGCCGAGACGATTGCCAAGCGCATGGCGCGTTCGCGCGACGAGATCAGCCACTGGGCCGAATACGACTATGTCCTGATCAACAACGATATCGACCGGGCGGAGGCGGAGCTGCGCGCCATCGTCACCGCCGAGCGGCTGCGCCGGTCGCGCCAGCCCGACCTGATCAACCGCGTGCGCGCGCTGAACGACGAATTCGAGGCGGGACAATGACGCTTTACGCCCTGGATGGCCACGCGCCGCAGCTGCCCGCCGGCGGCGATGTCTGGGTGGCCCCCGATGCCAACCTGATCGGCCGGGTCGTCCTGGGCGAAGGCGCGTCGGTCTGGTTCGGCGCGACGCTGCGCGGCGACAACGAGACCATCACCGTGGGGGCGGGCAGCAACGTGCAGGAAAACTGCGTGCTGCATACGGATATGGGATTCCCGCTGGAGATCGGGCCCGATTGCACCATCGGCCACAAGGCGATGCTGCATGGCTGCACCATCGGTGCGCAGAGCCTGATCGGCATGGGGGCCACGGTGCTCAACGGCGCGCGGATCGGCCGGAACTGCCTGATCGGGGCGGGCGCGCTGATCCCCGAGGGGCGCGAGATCCCCGACGGGTCGCTGGTCATGGGCATGCCGGGCAAGGTGGTGCGCGCGCTGGAGGCGGAGCAGATCGACGGGCTCCTGGCCTCGGCCCGGGCCTATGCCGCGCGGATGCGGCGCTATCGCGACGGGCTGCGCGCGATGTGACGCCATCCGGCCCGGCCGCGCGGCTTCGCGCACTGGCCCGGGGCGCGCGGCTCGGCTAGGAGGACCGCGCAATCTTCCCAGCGCGGATAGCCCCATGACCACCTATGCCATCCTGTCGGCCGTGCCGATGCCCATCGTCGTCACCGATGCGCGCGAGCGCGTGCTGGCGCTGAACCCGCTGGCCACCGGGCTGCTGGGCAAGGACCAGGTCGGCCGCCATGTCGTGACCGTCATCCGCCAGCCGCCGCTGCTTCAGGCGATCAGCGACTGCGCGGCGCAGGGCAGGGTGAGCGAGGCGCGCTATATCCGCCGCGACCACGCGCATGAAACCATCTATCGCGCGATCTGCACGCCGACCGGCGAGGGCGGCGTCCTGGTCAGTTTCCAGGATGTCACCTCGCTGGAGACGGCCGGGCAGATGCGCCGCGATTTCGTCGCCAATGTCAGCCATGAACTGCGCACGCCCCTGACCGCGATCCAGGGATTCATCGAAACCCTGCAGGGCCCGGCGCGCGGTGACCAGGCGGCCGCCGACCGGTTCCTGGCGACCATGTCGAAGGAGGCCGGGCGGATGATCCGGCTGGTCGGGGACCTGCTGTCGCTGAGCCAGGTCGAGGGCGAGGAACGCATCCGGCCCACCGAACGGGTGGAATTGCACGCGATCCTGAAATCGGTGATCCGCACGCTGGGCCCGGCGGCAGAGGCGGCGGGGGTGGAGCTCCTGATTGAGACGGCGGCGGAGGAACGCTGGCTGCTGGGCGATCCCGACCAGCTGATGCAGGTCTTCGTCAACCTCACCGAGAACGCGATCAAATACGGCCATGACGGCGGCCGGGTGATCCTGTCGCTGAGCGAGGTGGCGCGCGACCCGATCCTGGGCCTGCCCGCGCTGCAGGTGGATATCCGCGATTTCGGCCAGGGCTTCGACGAGATGCACAGCCACCGTCTGACCGAGAGGTTCTACCGCGTCGACAGCCACCGGTCGCGGGCGGTGGGCGGCACAGGGCTGGGCCTGGCGATCGTCAAGCACATCGTCAATCGTCACAAGGGACGGCTGAAGATCCACAGCGAGATCGGCAAGGGCAGCTGCTTTTCGGTGCTTCTGCCGACAGGATGAGGGCCGTGGCAGGTAATTTCGGCCCTGACCCGCGGTTAACGGGCTGTGTCATAAAACTGTTACGAAACTGTCACAAAAGGGATATCGCAGCCCATTATGGCCGGTCTCGCGCTTCCCAGTGGGGGCGCGCAAGATATTCTAGCTGGAGCATCCACATGAAAACCGTGAAGCTGAGCGCCTCCGTCCTGGCGATTGCTGCCGTTTCCGCCACCGCCGCCGCCGCTCGCGACACCGTGCAGGTGGCCGGGTCGTCGACCGTCCTGCCCTATGCCTCCATTGTTGCCGAAGCCTTCGGCGAGAACATGGGCTTCCCGACCCCGGTCGTGCAGTCCGGCGGTTCCTCGGCCGGTCTCAAGCAGTTCTGCGAAGGCGTGGGCGAAAACACCATCGACGTCGCCAACGCGTCGCGCGCCATCCGCGAGAGCGAACTCCAGACCTGCGCCGAGAACGGCGTGACCGACGTCATGGAAGTCCGCATCGGCTATGACGGCATCGTCTTCGCCAACGAAGTCAACGACGCGGAATTCGAATTCACCCCGTCCGACTGGTTCAACGCCCTGGCCGCCGAGCTGCCCGTCGACGGCGAAATGGTCGCCAACCCGAACACCTCGTGGAACGAAGTCAACGAGGATTTCGAGGATGTCGCCATCAAGGCCTTCATCCCCGGCACCAAGCACGGCACGCGCGAAGTCTTCGAGGAGAAGGTGATCCTGGCAGGCTGCGAAGAGTCCGGCGCCATGGAAGCCATCCTGGAGATCAATGGCGGTGACGAGGATGCGGCCGAGGAAGCCTGCATGAGCATCCGCACCGACGGCGCCTCCATCGACATCGACGGCGACTACACCGAGACCCTGACCTCGATCCAGGGCGAAGAAGGTGCCTTCGGCGTGTTCGGCCTGGCCTTCTACGAGAACAACACCAACATCATCAAGGTCTCGACCATGGGCGGCGTGATGCCCTCCACCGAGTCGATCGCCTCCGGCGAATACCCGGTCAGCCGCCCGCTGTTCTTCTACGTCAAGAAACAGCATATCGGCACCATCCCGGGCCTGAAGGAATATGCCGAGTTCTTCGTCTCCGACGCCGTTGCAGGCCCGGGCGGCCCGCTGGCCAATTACGGCCTCGTCGCCGATCCGGAACTGGCCGACACCCAGAAGGCCGTCGCCGATGAAGTGACCATGGGCTCGGGCTCCTAATCCTCGCACCTTCCCGGGGGGCGGCCGCGCGCATGCATGCGGCCGCCCCCTTTTTCGAGTCCATGACAGTCCAGACGGTAGGGATATGGCTCTTTCGTATTTCGTTATTCTCCTGCTGGTCCTCTCGGCCGCAGGCTATGTGTTGGGGCGCCGCAAGGCGGTTGCCGCGGTCGGCGGCGAGACCCGCGCGCTGCATTCGCTCGTGTCCTTCTACGGCTGGAACGTCGCCCTGGCGGGGTTTCTCAGCGGAATCGTCATCCTCGCCCTCTGGGCGCTGTTCGGCTCGGGCCTGGCAGGCAGCCTGTCCTGGATCGGCGGGGTCGTGGCGCTGGCCGCGGCTGCGGCGGCCGTGGTCGTGGCGCTGGGATCGATCGCGCCTGAATTCCGCGCGCGCAACAGCGTGGAGGCCAAGGTCCGCGGCATCCTGATATTCTGTTCCTCGGTCGCGATCCTGACGACGCTGGGCATCGTGCTGTCCATGCTGTTCGAGACCGCCAATTTCTTTTCCCAGTATTCCTGGACGCATTTCTTCTTCGGCACCGAATGGACGCCGCGGTTTTCCGGCAATTCCGAACTGGGGATGCTGCCGCTTCTGTGGGGCACGCTCTACGTGTCCTTCATCGCGCTCTGCGTCTCGGTGCCGATCGGGCTGTTCGCCGCGATCTACCTGTCGGAATATGCAAGCCCCGCCATGCGCGGCGTGGCCAAGCCCGCGATCGAGGTGCTGGCAGGCATCCCGACCATCGTCTACGGCCTCTTCGCGCTGATCACCGTCGGGCCGCTCCTGCGCGACTATTTCGCCGGGCCGCTGGGCATCGGCGACAGTTCGCGGTCCGTGATGACCGCCGGCCTGGTCATGGGCATCATGCTGATCCCCTTCGTCTCCTCGCTGTCGGATGACATCATCAACGCGGTGCCGCAAAGCCTGCGCGACGGCTCCTACGGGCTGGGCGCCACGCGCTCCGAGACCATCAAGCAGGTCATCGTGCCCGCGGCCTTGCCCGGCATCGTCGGCGCCGTGCTTCTGGCCGCGTCGCGGGCCATCGGCGAGACCATGATCGTGGTGCTGGGGGCAGGGGCCGCGGCCCAGCTCAGCCTGAACCCGTTCGAGGCGATGACCACCATCACCGTCAAGATCGTCTCGCAGCTGACCGGCGATACCGATTTCGCCGCGCCCGAGACGCTGGTTGCCTTCGCGCTCGGCATCACGCTTTTCGTGCTGACGCTGTGCCTCAACATCCTGGCGCTCTATATCGTGCGCAAGTACCGGGAGCAGTACGACTGATGTCCGATATCTCCGCCTCCGCCGCGGGCCTGCCCGGCAAGAGCTCGCTCTATGCCGAAAGCGACCGCACCCGCCGCCGCAATGCCGCCGAGAAACGGTTCCGCCTCTACGGGCTGGGCGCCGTCGGCATCGGCGTCATCGCCCTGGTCTGCCTTCTGGCCTCGATCCTGGGCAGCGGCCTGAGCGCCTTCCAGCAGACCTATCTGAAGGTCGAGATCTATCTCGATCCCGCCATCGTCGACCCCAATGACGCCCGCCTGATGGAGGATCCCGACGCGGTGCGCGCCGAGCTGTCCAAGGTCCTGACCTTCGGCTATGCGCCGCTGATCCAGGGATCGCTGCAGGCCCAGGCCGAGGAACTGGCCGCCGGGCCCGCGCCCGAGATCACGCCGCAGCTGCTGGCCGCGATGGTGTCTTCGGCCGCGCCCACGACGCTGCGCGACTACGTGCTGGCCAATCCCGAGGAGATCGGCGAGACGATCGAATTCGATTTCCTCGCCAATGCGCGGATCGACCAGTACCTCAAGGGCAAGGTCACGCGCGAAAGCGCGGCGCTGGACAGCCGCGTCGATGTCGCCCAGCTGAACGCTGCAGACGAGCTTCTGGATCTCGGCCAGATGGAGAAACGGTTCAACTGGGACTTCGTCTTCGGGCCGGACGCTTCCGAGAACCGCCCCGAGGCGGCGGGCATCGGCGTCGCGCTGATCGGGTCGGCCTACATGATGCTGATCGTTCTGGTCATCGCCGTGCCGATCGGCGTCGGCGCCTCGATCTACCTGGAGGAATTCGCCCGCAAGAACTGGCTGACCGACATCATCGAGGTGAACATCTCGAACCTCGCGGCGGTGCCCTCCATCGTCTTCGGGATCCTCGGGCTGGCGGTCTTCATCAACTTCATGCATCTGCCGATCTCCTCGCCGCTGGTGGGCGGGCTGGTGCTGACGCTGATGACGCTGCCCACCATCATCATCGCCACGCGCGCGGCGCTGAAATCCATCCCGCCCTCGATCCGCGATGCCGCGCTCGGCGTCGGCGCCTCGAAGATGCAGGCCGTGTTCCACCATGTCCTGCCGCTGGCCATGCCCGGCATCCTGACCGGCACGATCATCGGGCTGGCGCAGGCGCTGGGGGAAACCGCGCCCCTGCTGCTGATCGGCATGGTCGCCTTCGTGCGCGACTATCCCGAGGGCATCCTCGATCCGGCCGTGGGCCTTCCGGTCCAGGTCTACAATTTCACCAACCGCGCGGATCCGGCCTTTGTCGAACGCGCCTCGGGCGCCATCATCGTGCTGCTCGTGTTCCTGGTGATCATGAACCTCGTCGCAATCATCCTCCGCCGCCGCTTCGAGCGCCGCTGGTAAGTAACTGGAGTGACCCACATGGACGACATGCGCATCACCGAGCGCCACCTCGACCAGAAGGACATCAAGATCAAGGCGGACAATGTCCAGGTCTTCTACGGCAGCTCGCATGCCATCAAGGATGTCTCCGTCGAGATCCAGGACAAGACCGTGACCGCCTTCATCGGGCCGTCGGGCTGCGGGAAATCGACCTTCCTGCGCTGCCTGAACCGGATGAACGACACGATCGACATCTGCCGCGTCGAGGGCCAGATCCTGCTCGATGGCGAGAACATCTACGACAAGAAGGTCGACCCGGTGCAGCTGCGCGCCAAGGTCGGCATGGTGTTCCAGAAACCCAACCCGTTCCCCAAGTCGATCTACGACAACGTGGCCTACGGGCCGCGCATCCACGGCCTGGCCCGCAACAAGGCGGAGCTCGACGAGATCGTCGAGAAGTCGCTGCGACGGGGCGCGATCTGGGACGAGGTCAAGGACAGGCTGGACGCGCCGGGCACCGGGCTTTCGGGCGGCCAGCAGCAGCGCCTGTGCATCGCCCGCGCCGTGGCCACAGAACCCGAGGTGCTGCTGATGGACGAACCCTGTTCGGCGCTCGACCCGATCGCCACCGCGCAGGTGGAGGAGCTGATCGACGAGCTGCGCGAACAGTATTCGGTCGTCATCGTCACCCATTCGATGCAGCAGGCCGCGCGGGTCAGCCAGAAGACCGCCTTCTTCCATCTCGGCAATCTGGTCGAGTTCGGGGAAACGGGGCAGATCTTCACCAACCCCGTGGACAGCCGCACCGAAAGCTACATCACCGGCCGGATCGGCTGAGGCCGGACCGTCTTCGCATTCAACGGGGCAGGGCGATCCCTGTCCCATTCAGGGATGAGGCAAAAGAAATGCCGGAAACTCATATCCAAACCGCCTTCGACCGCGACCTGGAATCGATCCAGGCGACGATCATGAAAATGGGCGGCCTCGTCGAGGCGGCGATCACCGATGCGGCCCGGGCGCTGGACGAGCGCGACGAGACGCTGGCCGATGCCGTGCGCGCCAATGACAAGGCCATCGACGACCTGGAAACCAGCGTCAACGAAGAGGCGATCCGCGTCATCGCGATGCGCCAGCCCACCGCGGTCGATCTGCGCACCATCGTGTCGGTGATGAAAGTCTCGGGCAACCTGGAACGGATCGGCGATTATTCCAAGAACATCGCCAAGCGCGCCACCGTGCTGACCCAGATGAGCCAGATCCACGACACCTCGCCCGCGATCCGCCGGATGGCCCAGGCGGTGGAGCTGATGCTGCAGGACGCGCTGGATGCCTATATCAAGCGCGACCCCAAGCTGGCCGAGGACGTGATCCTGCGCGATGCCGAGGTCGACCAGATGTACAACGCGCTGTTCCGCCAGTTCCTGACCTACATGATGGAAGACCCGCGCAACATCACCGGCTGCATGCATCTGCACTTCATCGCCAAGAACATCGAACGCATGGGCGACCACGTCACCGGCATCGCCGAGCAGGTCGTCTACCTGGTCACCGGAAGCCTGCCGGCGGATGAACGCCCCAAGGCCGACCGCACGTCCTTCCAGAAGGTCGCCGAGGAATAACCGCATGTCTCCGTCCCAGCCCACCGTCCTTGTCGTCGATGACGAACCGGCACAGCGCGATCTTCTGTCCTACAACCTCGAATCCAGCGGCTTCCGCGTCATCGAGGCCGCGGACGGCGAAGAGGCGCTGATGCTTCTGGCCGAGGACAGCCCCGATCTGGTCGTTCTCGACTGGATGCTGCCCTCCGTTTCGGGGATCGAGGTCTGCCGCCAGATCAAGAGCCGGGCCGAGACGCGCAACCTGCCGATCATCATGATCTCGGCCAGGGCCGATGAAGGCGACCGGGTGCGCGGGCTGGAAACGGGCGCGGATGACTACGTGACGAAACCGTATTCCGTGGCGGAGCTGATGGCGCGGGTGCGCTCCCAGCTGCGCCGCACGCGTCCCGCCACGGTCGGCGAGACGCTGGAATTCGAGGACATCATTCTCGATGCGGAAAGCTACAAGGTGTTCCGCGCCGAGAAGCCTCTCAAGCTCGGACCGACGGAGTTCCGGCTGCTGTCGACTTTCATGGAGAAACCCGGCCGGGTCTGGAGCCGCGAACAGCTTCTGGACCGGGTCTGGGGCCGCGACATCTATGTCGACACGCGCACGGTCGATGTCCATATCGGTCGGCTGCGCAAGGCGCTGTGCCAGCATGGCGGCGAGGATCCGGTCCGGACCGTGCGCGGCGCAGGCTATGCCCTTGGATGATGGCCGATACGGAGTGGTTTCAAGTTAACTTCACCCCTTAATTACCGGAAATCATTGGATTGATTATGTAAGTCATGGATAGCTTTGCTATCATGACGTGACATAATCACGGTTCTAGGGAAGAGGCATGAGGGCCCCGAAGGGCCCTCCGGGGCGCCGTTCAGGCGCTCACAGGCTGCCGTTCTTCAGCAGACGCAGCCGCTGGATCAGGGCTGACGTGTCCCAGCGCCCGCCGCCCAGGGATTGCACGTCGCCATAGAACTGATCGACCAGCGCCGCGACCGGCAGGCTCATCTCCATCGCCTTGGCCTGTTCCAGCGCGATGCCCAGATCCTTGCGCATCCAGTCCACCGCGAAACCGTAGTCGAACTTGCCGTCGACCATCGTCTCGGCCCGGTTCGTCAGCTGCCAGGAGCCGCCCGCGCCCTGGGCGACAAGCGCGGCGACCTTCTTGGCGTCCAGCCCCGCCTCGATTGCAAGATGCAACCCTTCGGATACGCCCTGGACGATGCCCGCGATGCAGACCTGGTTGACCATCTTGGTCAGCTGTCCCGCGCCGGCCTCGCCGAAATGCTCGGTCGCCTTGGCATAGGCCTGCATCACCGGATCGGCCTTGGCGAAATCCGCCTCGGCGCCGCCGCACATGATGGCAAGCTGGCCATTCTCGGCCCCGGCCTGGCCGCCCGAGACCGGCGCGTCGACGAAACCGATCCCGGCCGACGCGGCCTCGGCCGCGATCTCGCGCGCCACGATGGCCGATGCGGTGGTGTGATCGATCAGGACCGCGCCCGGCGCCATTCCGGCAAGCGCGCCTTGCGGTCCATGGACCACCGAGCGCAGATCATCGTCATTGCCCACGCAGGTCATCACGAAATCGCAGCCCGCCGCGGCCTCCTTCGGGGTGGCGCCCGCGCGCCCGCCATGGGCCGCAACCCAGGCCTCGGCCTTGGCCGCGGTGCGGTTGTAGACTGCAACCTCGTGCCCGGCCTTCACCAGGTGACCGGCCATCGGGTATCCCATCACCCCAAGTCCGAGAAATGCTACCTTCGCCATTCTTGGCTCCTTCCTCTTTGCGCCCCTCATCTGGCGGGCCGCCCGCTGTCTCCACCCCGCAACGGCCGCCTTCCAGTCTGGCCGGACAAGCGAAAACACCTTGAGGCAGGCAAGTAAACAGGCGACGTTAACCACGAAGCCGGGCAAACCGGCAGAGAATTGGAGGCTGCTCGTGCAATCTGTCCCGAAACTCGGATATGCGGCAGGCGCCGTGCTGGCCTGTCTTGCGGGGCCCGCACTGGCGCTGTCCTCGGTCGATATCGTCGTCAAGGGCGTGCCCGAGGATGTCGCCGAGGAGTTGCGATCGCAGATGGAGCTTGCCTCGGCCTCGAAACGGGCCCTGGACGAGGAGATCGCGGACAGCCAGGACATCTTTGCCGCCGCGCTGTCGGATTACCGCCAGATGGTCAGCGTGATGTATGGCGAAGGCTATTACGGACCGGTGGTCAATGTCGCCGTCGACGGCCGCGAGGCCAGCGAGATCAGCCCGCTTTCCGTCCCGGGCGAGATCGGCGCCATCACCATCACCGTCACGCCGGGCGAGCAGTTCCGATTCGGACGCACCGAGGTCGCCCCGCGCGAACCCGAGGCCGCGGCGGCGGGCGATCCGCTGGTGGACGGTTTCGCGCCCGGCGAACCCGCGCGCAGCGGGCTGATCGGTTCGGCCGCGAATGCCGCGGTCAGCGAATGGCGCGAGGCCGGGCATGCCAAGGCCGAGCTGGGCGACGAGGAAATCGTCGCCGATCACCCCGAGGCGGCGCTGGATGTCGATATCGAACTGCGCCCCGGGCCGCAGCTGCGCTTCGGCACGGTGACGATCGAGGGCCAGTCCAAGGTCAAGCAGAAGCGCCTGCGCGAGATCCTGGGCCTGCCCGAGGGAGAGATCTTCTCGCCGCAGGAACTGAATGACGCCGCCAACCGCCTGCGCCGCACCGGGGCCTTCCGCACGGTGAGCCTTCTGGAGGCCGAGACCCCCAATCCCGACGGCACGCTGGATTACACGCTGACGGTGATCGACCTGCCGCTGCATCGTTTCGGCGTCGCGGCGGAATACTCGACGCTGGACGGCATGCTGCTTTCGGGATTCTGGCTGCACCGCAACCTCTTCGGCGGCGCCGAGCAGCTGCGCTTCGATGCGGAGATTCAGAATATCGGCGGCGAAACGGTGGGCGTTGGCACCGCAGGCAGCGGGATCGACTATGATTTCGGCGTGCGCCTGAGCCGTCCCGCCTTCCTGGGGCCGGACAACGTGGCCTTCGCCTATGCCAATATCAAGCTGGATGACGAACCCGACTACAAGGAGAAGATCGCCACGCTGGGCATCGGGCTGACGCGCTATTTCAGCGACGACCTCTTGGGCGAGATCGCCGGCGGCTATCGCTATTCCTACGTGGAGGATGCCTTCGGGACGCGCGAATTCAACCACCTGGCCTTTCCCTCCCGGCTGGAATGGGACCTGCGCGACGACGAGGGCGATCCCCTCTACGGCGCCTATCTGAACTACAAGGCGACGCCCATGTACGGGGTGAACGGCTCCGAGAGCCTGGTCCAGCTCGATCTCGACAACCGCGCCTATTACAGTTTCGGCGCCGAGGCACCGCTGACCCTGGCGGGGCGCCTTCAGCTGGGCGCCGTCACCGGGGCGTCGCTGGAAGGCACGCCGCCGGAATTCCTGTTCTTCTCGGGCGGCGGCGACACGGTGCGCGGCCAGGAATACGAGGGACTCGGCGGCAGCACCTATGACGGCGACACGGTCGGCGGGCGCAGCTTCCTGGGCCTCTCGGGAGAGATCCGGACCCGCGTCACCGACAGTCTCGGCGTCGTGGCCTTCTATGATTACGGCATGGTCGGGGCGGATGCCTGGGTCGACGAGGACAGCAACTATCATTCCGGCGTGGGCCTGGGCGTGCGCTACGCCACCCCGATCGGCCCGATCCGGGTCGATATCGCCACGCCCTATCTGGGCCCTGAGGAGGAATTCTCGCGGGTCGATCTCTATATCGGCGTGGGACAGGCCTTCTGATGACCCTGATGAGCAACAAGCATATCACCCCCGTCCTGCTGGCCCTGGCCATCGCCCTGCCCGCCGCGCCGATGCTGGCGCAGCAGGAGGAGGACACCCAGGATCCCGGCTTCCTCGAAGGCATCATCCAGAACGCGCTTGGCGGCGACGGGCGCGAGGTGCGCATCATCGGGCTGGAAGGCGCGCTGAGCTCGGAGGTGAAGATCGCCACGATCGAGGTGGCCGATGACCAGGGCACCTGGCTGGCGATCAACGATGTCACGATGAACTGGCGGCGGCTGGCGCTGCTGCGCAAGCGGGTGGAAATCGACAGCCTGGCGATCGGCTCGGTCGACCTGCAGCGCGCGCCCGTCACGCCCCCGCCCGAGACGCCCTCGATCGAGGCGGAGGCGGAACCCGCGGCCCCCTTCGCCCTGCCCGAGCTGCCCGTCTCCATCGAGCTGGGCCAGCTGAGCCTGGCCGAACTGGACCTGGGCGCGGCGCTGGTGGGCCAGGATGCACAGATGTCGATCGAGGGCGCGGCCCGGCTGATCGGCGGCGAAGGCAACCTGGACCTGCGCATCGAACGCACCGACGCGATCCGCGGGCTCATCCTGGTCGATACCGGCTATGTCAACGAGACGCGGCAGCTGACCGTCAATCTCGACGTGGAGGAGGATCAGGGAGGCCTGATCGCCACGCTGGCCAAGTTTCCCGGCGCCCCCTCGGTCGACCTGTCGGTCAAGGGCGATGCGCCGCTGTCGGATTTCACCGCCGATATCCAGCTGGCCACCGACGGGCAGGAACGCCTGGCGGGCCAGGTCGAGGTGGGCCAGAGCGACGGCACGGCCGGGCCGGTCGTGACGGTGATCGATGCCGATCTGGGCGGCGACATCACCCCGCTCTTCGTTCCCGAATACCGCGACTTCTTCGGCACCGATGTCGGGCTGGAGGCGCGGGTCGAACTGAACCCGGAGGCAGGCACGCAGATCCCGCAGTTCAACCTGTCCTCGCGGGCGCTGAACCTGACGGGCAATGTCGCGCTCGATCCCGGCGGCCTGCCCCGGCTGGTCAGCATCCGCGGCGGCATCGGGACCGGCGACGACCAGCTGGTCACCCTGCCCGTCCCCGGCGCGGAGACCCGGCTGCTCTCGGCCGATCTGTCCGTGGATTACGACGCCTCCCAGGGCGACACCTTCGCCGCGAAGATCGCCCTGTCGCAGCTGCGCCAGGGCGAGATCTTCATCGCCCAGTCCGACCTGGATCTCGACGGGACGCTGGAACGCAGCATCGCCACGGCCGACACCCCGGCCGGGCTCGCCAATCTCGCCAGCCACGTCGCGGCGCGGCTCGACGGGATCTCGGTGGGCGATCCGGCGCTGGACAGCACGATCCAGCCGGTCGCCTTCGATGCGGACCTGAATTTCGATGCCGCCACCGGGGCGGTTGCAATCCGCAATCTCGGGCTGTCCTCCGGGGATCTGTCGCTGCAAGGCATCCTTGACGTCGCGGGCGTGCAGAATGGCGATATCGAGATCACCACCGATGCACAGCTGAGCACCGGCGATCTGGCGCGGTTCGCGCCGATCGTGGCGCAGCCGCTGGAGGGCCGGTTCGACGGCGCGGTGAAGGCGCGCTTTGCGGCGCTGACCGGCGCCTTCGACGTCGATCTCTCGGGCGACGCGCAGGACCTGGCCATCGGCAACCCGCAGCTCGACCCGCTGATCGCCGGCGCCTCGCGCGTGGCGCTGAAGGCCGGGCGCTCGGCTTCGGGGATCCGGCTGGAGGAGCTGATGCTGGAGACCGCGCAGATCACGGCGCAGGGCACCGGCGAGCTCAGCTCCTCCACCGCCGATCTGGACCTGACCGCGCGGCTGGCCGAGGCCAACCTTGTCGCGCCGCAGCTTTCCGGTCCGCTGGAACTGAGCGCCGGTGTCAGCGGCGCCGCCCCCGATTACCGGCTGGAGCTGGACCTGGGCGGCGAGGCGATCACCGCGCAGCTGGGCGATCCGGTCTCGCTGAGCTCCGACATCGCCTATGTCGGCGCGGCCGGCACGGTCGATATCCGCAATCTCGCGCTGCGCGCGGGCGATCTGGCGGCGGACGGGACGGTCTGGCTGAGCGGTCTGAAGGATGACGCGCTGGCCGCGGATGCCGAGCTCAGCCTCGATACCGGCGACCTGTCGCGCTTCTCCGGGCTGACGGGGATGCCGCTGGCCGGTCAGCTGGCCGCCGATCTCGAGGGCAGCTTCGACAGCATCGACACGTCCTTCGGCGGCACGCTGGCCGGGACCGGCCGCGATATCGCCATCGGCAATGCGCAGATCGATCCGCTGCTGGCCGGCGAGACGGTGATCGACATCGCCGCGACCGGCGCGGGCACTTCGCTGGATATCGAGCGGCTGGACATCCACAACCCGGCCCTTGCGCTGACCGGCGCGGGCCAGCTTTCGCCCGAGGCGGCGGACCTGGACCTGCGCGCCTGGCTGGGGCAGATCAACCCCTTCGTGCCGCATCTGGACGGCCCGGTGGAGGTCACGGCCTCGGCCACGGGCACGGCGCCGAATTTCGCGGTAACGCTGGATGCCGGGGGCGCGGCGATCACCGACAAGCTGGGATCGCCGGTCAGCCTGGACACCAACCTGGTCTATGCGCAGGACTCCGGGACGCTGGACATTCCCGACCTGCACCTGTCCGCGGGCGATCTGACGGCCACCGGCGAGGCCGCGCTGCGCGGGCTAAACGCGGCGCTCTCGGCGACGGCGGAGCTGGCGCTGGATACCGGCGACCTGTCGCGGCTGGCGGGTCTGGCGGGGATGCCGCTGGCGGGCACGCTGACGGCGGATGTCTCCGGCGGGTTCGACAGCGCGACCGGCGATTTCGACGGCGCGCTGACCGGCAACGGCCAGGATATCGCCATCGGCAACCCGCAGGTCGATCAGCTTCTCGACGGCACGACCCGCATCGACGCAGCCGCGCGCCGCCGCGACGGCACGATCACGATCGAGCGGCTGGAGATCGACAATCCCGACCTGCAGGTGCAGGGCGGCGGCACCTATGCCCCTGAGGGCGGCGACCTGGACCTGACCGCACGGCTGGCCGATCTGGGCCTCTTCGTGCCGCAGCTCTCCGGTCCGCTGACGGTCGAGGGCAATGCCCGCGGCGCCGGCAGCGCCTGGACCGTCGACCTGGGCGCCAACGGCCCGGCGGGGCTGCGCGCGCAGGTCTCGGGCGACGTGGCGCCGACCAACCTGGATATCGACATCGATGCCGGGATCTCGAATATCGGCGTCTTCGTGCCGCAGATCCCCGGCCCGGCCTCGGTCTCGGGCAAGGTTTCGGGCAATGGCACGGATTTCTTCACCGACATCACCGCGACGGGCCCCGGCGGGCTGTCCGCCGATATCGACGGGCGCGCCTGGGGGCCGGACGGCACGTCGGATCTGGGCATCACCGGGCGGATCCCGCTGACGCTGGCCAATGCCTTCATCGCGCCGCGGTCCCTGACCGGGGCGGCCTCCATCGACCTGCGTCTCGCCGGGGCCCCGGGGCTGGATGCGCTTTCGGGAACGGTGGGCTTTGCCGGGGCGCGGTTCGTCGATCCGACCTCGCGCATCGTGCTGAACCAGATGGCGCTTGATCTGGGCTTCGCCCAGTCCCGGGCCAACCTGGATTTCCGCGCCGCGCTGGAAACCGGCGGCACCATCACCGTGTCGGGTCCGGTCGATCTGGCCGCGCCCTTCAACGGCGATATCGCGGTGGCGCTGAACCAGCTGAAGCTCGTCGATCCCAGCCTCTACACCATTGACCTGGGCGGGCGCATCGACCTGGAAGGTCCGCTGGCGGGGGGCGCCTCCATCAACGGCCAGATCGATATCGACCGCGCCGAGATCGAGATCCCCTCCGCCATGGGCGGCGGCGGCCCCATCCCCGACATGACGCATGTGGGCGAACCTTCGGACAGCCGGGCCACCCGCGACCGCGCCGGGCTGATCCAGACCGATGCGGGCGACGGCACCACCGGCGCGCCCGTGGCCTATCCGTTGGATGTCACCATCTCGGCGCCCGCGCGGATTTTCGTGCGCGGCCGCGGACTGGATACCGAATTCGGCGGCTCGCTGAATATCGGCGGCACCACCCAGCGGATCATCCCCTCGGGCCGGTTCGAGGTCGTCCGCGGCCGCATGGACATCCTGACCCAGGTGCTCAATCTGGACACGGCCGAGATCACCCTGGGCGGCGATCTGGTGCCCGATGTCTACATGGTCGCCACCTCGCAGGACGCGCCCATCGATGCGCAGATCCTGATCGAGGGACCCGTCAACGACCCGGAACTGGAATTCTCCTCCAGCCCGGAACTGCCCGAGGACGAGGTGCTGTCGCATCTGTTCTTCGGCCGTCCGATCAGCGAGCTGTCGCCGCTGGAGGTCGCGCAGCTCCTGTCGGCGATCAACACGCTGACCGGCGGTGGCGGCGGCGTCTTCGGCAAGCTGCGCGACGGCGTCGGGGTCGATCAGCTCAATGTCGGCGCCGATGACGATGGCAATACCGAGGTCACGGCCGGCAAGTACCTCTCCGAGGATGTCTATACCGACGTCACCGTGGGCGCCGGCGGCACCAGCCGGGTGCGGCTGAACTACGAGATCACCCCCAGCCTGACGGCGCGGGGCGGGTTCGACAGCGAAGGCGACACGCGGCTGGGATTCTCCTTCGAACGCGACTACTGAACGCGGCCCGGGGGCGGATCGTCGCCCCCGGTCTGGACCCCGGGCCCGGTCCTGCCCATATCGGGGGCAGGAAACGGAGCCCGCCATGACCCTGCATATCCCCTTCGACAACAGCTATGGCCGCCTGCCCGACCGGTTCTACGCGCGCCAGCCGGCCGAACCGGTGCGCGCGCCCGGGCTGATCCGGGTGAATGATGCGCTGGCTCTCCAGCTGGGCATCGACCCGGCCGCCCTGGCCTCTCCCGAAGGGCTGGAGGTGCTGGCGGGCAACCGGGTGCGCGACGGCGCAGATCCCCTGGCCCAGGCCTATGCCGGGCACCAGTTCGGCGGCTGGAATCCGCAGCTGGGCGACGGGCGCGCAATCCTTCTGGGGGAGGTTGTGGATTGCAACCACCAGCGCCGGGACATCCAGCTGAAAGGGGCCGGGCGCACGCCCTTCTCGCGCATGGGCGACGGCCGGGCCTGGCTGGGCCCGGTGATCCGCGAATACCTGGTCTCCGAGGCGATGCATGCGATGGGCGTGCCGACAACCCGCGCCCTGGCCGCCGTCAGCACCGGCGAGACGGTGCTGCGCGAACAGGGTCCCTTGCCCGGCGCCGTGCTGACCCGCGTGGCCTCCTCGCATATCCGGGTCGGGACGTTCCAGTATTTCGCCGCCCGCGGCGATGCCGAGGCGGTCGCGCTGCTGGCCGATCATGTCCGCGCGCGCCATTATCCCGGGGCCGACGGCGCGCTGGAGCTTCTGGGCGAGGTGGTCGCCGCGCAGGCCCGGCTGGTCGCCGACTGGATGGCGCTGGGGTTCATCCATGGCGTGATGAATACCGACAATTGCCATGTCGGGGGCGAGACGATCGATTACGGGCCCTGCGCCTTCATGGACATCTACAAGGCGGGCAAGGTCTTTTCCTCCATCGACCATCACGGCCGCTATGCCTATGCCGCACAGCCCGGGATCGCCGCGTGGAACCTCGCGCAATTCGCCACCTGCCTGCTGCCGTTGATCCATGCCGACAGCGACCGGGCGGTGGCCCTGGCGACGGAGGCGGTGCATCGGTTTCCCGATCTCTACGAGGCGGCGTTTCTCGCGAAATTCCGCGGCAAGCTGGGGCTCGTGACCGCCGAGGAGGAGGATTGGGGGCTTGTCCTGGGCCTGCTCTCGGCGATGGAAACCGGCCGCGCCGATTTCACCAACACCTTCCGCGCGCTGGCCGGGGGGGATCCGGCGGGCGCCTTCGCGAATCCCGCGCCGCTGGGGGACTGGCTGGCGCAATACCGGGCGCGGCTCGACCGCCAGGGCGGTGCCGATACCGCCATGATGGCAAGGTGCAACCCTGCGGTCATTCCCCGCAACCACCTGGTCGAGGAGGCCATCGCCGCGGCGGTCGCCGGGGATCTCGACCCGTTCTCGGCGCTCCTGGCGGCGGTGACCGATCCCTACGCGGCCCCGCCCGCCGGTTTCGATCTGCCACCGCAGCCGGGTCAGGAGGTCCTGCGGACCTTCTGCGGCACCTAGGCGGTGCGCACGCCGCGGACGGGGCGGTTGATCAAAAGCAGCCCCGCCGCCACCAGGAGCAGTGCCAGGAAGATGCCCGGCCCCAGCGGTTCTCCGAGGATCAGCCAGCCCAGGA
This sequence comes from Mangrovicoccus algicola, assembly GCF_014903745.1. Classification (GTDB taxonomy): domain Bacteria; phylum Pseudomonadota; class Alphaproteobacteria; order Rhodobacterales; family Rhodobacteraceae; genus Mangrovicoccus; species Mangrovicoccus algicola. The sequence goes on from NZ_JACVXA010000027.1 coordinate 48,362, forward strand.
CGACCCCGAAGACCGGCGTCAGGAAACTGAAGCTGGCCACCGGCCCGGCCGGGTAGATCGATAGCACCCAGAGCCAGAACAGGAAGCCTCCCGAAGCCACGACGACTGCCTGGAATCCCAGCCCCCACAGGTGGATCGCCTGCAGGTCGCGCAGGAACGGGCCGAAGAGCGGGGACAGGGCCAGAAGCAGTACGGTGGAGATCGCCAGCTGGCACAGAAGCTGCACCTCCGGACGGACGTCGCGCAGCGGGGTCACCCGGGCGCAGAGCGCGATCCCGGTCCATCCCAGCGCCGCGCCAAGCGCCAGCAGGTCCCCCGCCAGGCTGGCCTGCCCGCCGCCGCGATCGGCCAGCGCGATCCCCACCCCGGCCAGTGCGCAGGCCAGCCCGGCGGCGCGCATCGGCGTGATCCGCTCGCCGGGGATCAGGAAATGCCCCGCGAGGGTGAGCCAGACCGGCATTGAATAGAAGATCACGACCGAGCGCGACACGCTGGTGAGGTCCAGCGACAGGAACAGGCACAGGAACTCGGTTGTGAAACACAACCCGATCAGCACCGCGCCCTTGCGCGCCTCGCGCGGCAGGCGGATCGGGATGCGCCGCCAGCGGATCCAGACCAGCAGGCAGATCGCCGCCCCCAGCCCGCGCAGCCCGGCGCCGAAGATCGGCTGGAACCCGCCATTGGTGATCTTGATCACCACCTGGTTCAGCGCGAAGACCGCCGCGAACAGGACCAGCCCGGCCGCTCCTGCCAAATCCATCCTGTCCTTGCGCATCGCCCTGCCCTTTGTTCCTCGCGCCGTGCAGAAGTCTTTTCCCGGTGCAAGTCAAGGGCGGGCCCGGGCCAAATTCTCCTTTGAAACGCCGGTTGCGAAGTGCAACCGTAGCAACGGACCCCGGTTTCATTCTGCAATCGGGGCGGATGGGAGAGAGATCATGAGCTTCATGAAAACCCTGGTCAGCCTGGGCATCGGCTTTGCCGCCGCCCGCGGGCTGTCGCGCTTCGGCAATTCCGGCGGCATGCAGGGGCTGCGCGGCGCGATGGAGAAATCCGGCACGGACATGGCCGCGCAGATGGCCTCCATGGCGGAGAAGATGGGCCTGCCCGGCGGCGGCAAGGCGGTCGAGGACATGATGTCCCGCTTCGGGCTGGGCGCGCGGCGCGATCCGGCCGAACTGGCCGGTCTGGGCGGCATGATGAACGCGATGTCGGGCATGGCGGCGGCCACGGGCGGCACGACGGCGGATCTCTTCTTCTCGATGACCGAGGGAACCGCGGCGGGGCAGATGGCCGAGGAGAATGCCCGCCTGATGATCCGGGCGATGATCCAGGCGGCCAAGGCCGATGGCGAGATCGACGCGGCCGAACAGGAGAAGATCCTGGGCCATCTGGGTGACGCCAGCCCCGAGGAGATCGCCTTCGTCCGCGCGGAACTGGCCGCTCCGCTGGATCCGATGGCGCTGGCACGGGATGCGAACGAGCAGAGCCGCGCCCAAGTCTATGCGGTATCGCTGATGGCCATCACCGTCGACAGCAAGGCGGAGATCCGCTATCTCGACACGCTTGCCGCTGCGCTGCAGCTCGATCCCGCCACGCGCGAGGCGATCCATGCCCGGATGGGCGTGACCGCGCGCTGAGTGCATGCGCCGCCGGTTGCAGGTTGCAACCGGCAACCGCCAAGCGCGGCCTGCATCAAGGCGCCGCCGCGACGGTTGCAAAACGGTCGCGTCTCGCCCTATCTGCCGCCACGCACGGAAAGCGGCGCAGAGCCGGAGGACGGATACATGGCGGACGGGATCATCGCGCTCTGCGAGGCCAAGGGCCTGCGGATGACGGAACAGCGGCGGGTCATCGCCATGGTGCTGCAGGACACGCAGGACCATCCGGATGTCGAGGAACTCTATGCCCGCGCCCAGGCCGTGGACGCGAATATCTCCATCGCCACGGTGTATCGCACGGTCAAGCTCTTCGAGGAGGCGGGGATCCTGGAGAAGCGGGAATTCGGCGACGGGCGCGCCCGGTACGAACCCGCCGACCGCGACCATCACGACCACCTGATCGACCTCAATACCGGCGAGGTGATCGAATTCGTCGATCCCGAGATCGAGGCGCTGCAGGAACGCATCGCGGCCAAGCTGGGCTACCGCCTCAAGGGTCACCGCCTGGAACTCTACGGCGTCCCCGCCAAGAAACCGGGGGCCTGACCCTTGGAAAACCTTCGCGGGATCGGCTTCATGATCCTGGCCATGGCAAGTTTCGCGCTGGAGGATGCGCTGGTCAAGACGCTGGCGGCCTCCATGCCCGCGGGGCTGGTGCTGATCTTCGTCGGCCTTTGCGGCGCGGTGTTCTTCTGGCTTCTGTGCCGCCGGCGCGGCATCCGCGTCGTCTCGCCCGCCTTCCTGAACCGGCCGCTGCTGCTGCGCACCATCGCCGAGATCGCGGGAACCGTCTTCATGGTCGCGGCCATCGTCAGCATGCCCTTGTCCACCGCCTCGGCAATCATGCAGGCCGCGCCGCTGATGGTCGGATTCGGGGCGGTGCTGCTGTTCGGGGCGGTGTTCGGCTGGCGCCGCTGGGCCGCGCTGGCCACCGGATTTGCCGGGGTGCTGGTCATCATCCGCCCCGGGCTGGACAGTTTTGACCCGGTCTCCCTCCTGGCGCTGGCGGCGACGGCCAGCATGAGCGCGCGGGACCTGGCAACGCGGGCGGTCCCGCGCGAGATCCCGTCCCTGCTGATCGCCTTCTACGGGTTCTGCGCCATGGCCGTGGCGGGCGGCATACTGACGCCCTTCCTCGAGGGGGCCGCACCGGTTGCATCGCGCAACCTCTGGCTTCTGCTCATGGCGGCCTGCTGCGGGATCTGCGGATATTTCGCCATCACCCAGGCGATGCGCATCGGCGAAGTCGCCGTCGTGACCCCTTTCCGCTACACGCGGTTGCTGTTTGCAATCACCCTGGGCTTCGTCGTCTTCGGGGAAAGGCCCGACCTGCCGATGATGGTCGGGGCCGCCCTGATCCTGGGTTCGGGACTCTATACGCTGCATCGCGAACGGCATGCGCGCAGTCGCCCACTTTCCTCCGCGCTGAAGGCAGGCTAACAGGGGCGCGGACAGGTTTTTCCGAGAGGGAGCAACACCATGAGCACGATCATCGACATCATCGGCCGCGAGATTCTCGACAGCCGCGGCAATCCGACCGTCGAGGTCGACGTGATCCTCGAGGACGGAACCACCGGCCGCGCGGCCGTCCCCTCGGGGGCCTCCACCGGCGCGCATGAGGCGGTGGAAATGCGCGACGGCGACAAGGCGCGCTATATGGGCAAGGGCGTGCTGAAGGCCGTGGCCGCGGTCAATGGCGAACTGGCCGAGGGTCTGGTCGGGATGGACGTGACCGAACAGGCCGCCATCGACGCCGCCATGATCGAGATGGACGGCACGTCGAACAAGGGACGGCTGGGGGCCAACGCGATCCTCGGGATCAGCCTGGCCTGTGCCAAGGCGGCCGCCGATTTCACCATGCAACCGCTGTATCGCTATGTCGGCGGCACCTCCGCGCGGGTCCTGCCGGTGCCGATGATGAACATCATCAATGGCGGCGAACATGCCGACAACCCGATCGACATCCAGGAATTCATGATCATGCCGGTCGCCGCGGAGAATATCCGCGAGGCCGTTCGCATGGGATCCGAGGTCTTCCACACCCTGAAAAAGGAACTGTCGGCGGCGGGCATGTCCACCGGCCTGGGCGACGAGGGCGGTTTTGCCCCGGAACTGGCCTCCACCAACGACGCGCTGGATTTCATCCTGAAATCGATCGAGAAGGCCGGGTACAAGCCGGGCGAGGACATCTTCCTTGCGCTGGACTGTGCCTCGACCGAGTATTTCCGCGACGGCAAATACGAGATGAAGGGCGAAGGCAAGTCGCTGAGCCCGGCCGAGAATGTCGCCTATCTCAAGGCGCTGTGCGACGCCTATCCGATCATCTCGATCGAGGATGGCATGGCCGAGGATGACTGGGAAGGCTGGAAACTGCTGACCGACGAGATCGGCGACAAGGTGCAGCTGGTCGGCGACGACCTGTTCGTGACCAACCCGCTGCGCCTTGCGGACGGCATCGCGCAGGGCGTGGCGAATTCCATGCTGGTGAAGGTGAACCAGATCGGCAGCCTGACCGAGACCCTCAAGGCCGTCGACATGGCGCATCGCGCGCGCTACACGAACGTGATGTCGCATCGCTCCGGCGAGACCGAGGATGCCACGATTGCCGATCTCGCCGTGGCGACCAATTGCGGACAGATCAAAACCGGGTCCCTGGCCCGCTCCGACCGGCTTGCAAAATACAACCAGCTGATCCGCATCGAAGAGATGCTGGGCGCCACCGCCGAATATGCGGGCCGTTCCATCCTGCGTTGATTGCAGATTGCAACCGGCGGCTGCCGGATGCCGGGATACGAAGAAGGGGGCCGAAAGGCCCCCTTTGCGTTGCGTCCAGCGGCTGCCGACCGGTTTAGTCGAGCCAGCCCTTTTCCACCTCGGGCATCGCTTCCAGCTCTTCCTGCGTCGCGCGCACCGCCAGCTGGTAGTCGTCGCTGCCCTCCGCCTTCGGCAGGATCATGACATTGTTCATTTCGAACAGGACATGGCGGTCGCCGATCCCGAGGAAGCCGCCGATATCGGCCACGATCCCGTACATGTCGCCATTCATGTCGAGCACCACATCCTCGATATGGCCGATCGGTTTCCAGTCGTCGCCGATCGTGCTGACGCTGGGTTCCTCCGCCCAGTTGCCGCTTTCGAAATCCGAATAGATCTCTGCCCCGTCCAGGTCGTCGGCGAGGATCAGGTTGCCCGGGTCGATCGCGGTATCCTGGGCCCAGAGCGGCGCGGCGGCAATGGCAGTCGCGGCGGCGAGGGCGGGAATGGCGAAACGGGTCATGGAAAGCTCCTTCGATTGGCGTTTCATGCCCGGTTAATGCAAAGCCCCCCCTGACGGTTCCGGGGGCGGCACGATGGACGCTTGCCGGGAGGCGGCATGCCGGGCACAGTCGGCCCGTTCGGCGGATGCACAATACGAAAGACCCCGGAAAGCCCATGACCAAGATCGCCTGCGTGACCATGATGAAGGATGAGGATTTCTTCCTGCCGATCTGGTTCCGGTATTACGCGCGCCAATTCGGCGCGGAGAACCTGTTCATTCTAGACAACGGATCGGCCCGGCCGCCGCGGGAGATGCTGCCGCCCGAACTGGGCCGGGGCTGCGTCAATGTCTTCCGCCTGCCCCTGCGCGAAGACACGTCGCAGGCCCGGCAGGCGGTGCATTTCGACCGGCAGCGCTTTATCGCGATCAACGGAATCATTGCCGGGCTTTTCGGCTATTACGACGTGGTGCTGTTCAACGACACCGACGAGATCTTCGTTGCGGATCCGGCAATCCATGCCGATCTGGAGGCCTATATCCGCGCGCGTGCTGCAGATGGCAGGATCGTGGCCGGTATCGGTCTGGACCTGTTTCATGACCGCGCCAACGAGTCATCTCTGGATCTTGGCGCTCCGATTTTCAAGCAGCGGCGCAATGTCGTGCTGAACCCTCTTTATGCCAAGCCACATCTTCTGGGGCATGCCGCGACCATGTCACCCCATGCGGTGACGGAGCCCTTCGTCTTCGACCCCGAGCTGTACCTCGTCCACATGAAATTCATCGATGCTGGGCGGTTCCTGACGCGTCAGCAACGGCGTCGCGACACGGATGCACAGCCCGGGGCCTGGGATTCGTGGAAATGGGACGACACGATCGCCGAAGGGCAGCTGGCCAAGATGGAACAGCGCATGCCGGCCGGAGAGCCCCTGTCGGGGGATGCGGTGGCCCGGCAGATGTTCGGCAGGACAGGTGCGGTGACGATCGGCGGCGGGGATGGGCCCGAACGCCTGCGCCTGCGCGCGCCGAAAAAGAAGCGCGTCCTGGATCACGTGTCAAAGCAAACCGAACATGAGATGCGGCAGAACCGTCATGTCCTGCCCGAAAGCTTCGCGACCTGCGGGATCTGAAAAACCGACCTTTGCCGACGATCATCCGAACGGCGAGGCGCCGATGATCCGTCGCTGCGATGGTTGCAGGTTGCAACCGTCAGCCGGGGCCGCAAGGCGCGCGGGCTGGGATCAGCCCCGCGCCCTTGCCAGGGCCGGGCGGATCGTTTCCTCGATCACGCGCCCGGTCAGCGGCCCGGGGAAACGCAGGATCACCCTGCCCGTCCCGTCGATCACGAAGGTCTCCGGCACGCCGTAGAGCCCCCAGTCGATCCCGGCCCGTCCCGCCGCATCCTGCGCCAGCGCGGCATAGGGGTTGCCCAGTTCTGCCAGGAAGGCCAGGGCCTGCCGGGGCTGGTCCTTGTAGTTGATGCCGTAGATCGGGATCCCCTCTTCGGCCAGCGCCTCGAGATTGGGATGTTCCACCCGGCAGGGCGCACACCAGGAGGCCCAGAAATTGACCAGCTTCACCTGCCCGTCGGACAGCGTCGCGGGGTCGAATTCGGGCAGGCTGCCCAGCGGCTCCAGCGCCGTGGCGGGGGCGGCGCGCCCCTCGAGCGCGGAGGGCAGCGCATCGGGATCCTCGCGCTGCATCCCCAGGTAGAAGGCGGCGGCCAGCCCGGCAAAGACCAGCGGCGGCAGCAGGACGAGCGGCGGAACCCTAGCCATCGCGACGCCGTGCCTCCGCATCCCTCAGCGCCCGGCCCGCGCGGCGCGCCGATAGCAGGCTGACCCCCACCAGCGCGGCCAGCAGCAGCAGCGATACGCCATAGGCGGACAGGACCGCGCCCGCGTATTTTCCCAGATCCGGCATCATGCCATCCTTTCCCGCGCCTCGATCGCGCGCAGGCGCCGACGGTAGATTTCCGTGCGTGTCCGAAGCAGCACCAGCGCCAAGAATAGCAGCACGAACCCCGCCATCGACACCGCCAGCGGCGCGAAGAAGATGTTGGAGACCTTTTCCTCGGTATCGCTGCCGGTGACGGCGCCCACGCGCATCACCGAGGCGCCCTGGTGCAGCCCCTGGTTCCAGAAATTCACCGCGTAGCGGCTGAGGATGGCAAAGACCGATCCCACGAGGCACAGAACCGAGGTCAGGTCGGCGGCGGTATCGGGATCCTCAACCGCCTGCCACAGGGCGATATAGCCCAGGTAGAAGAGGCACAGGATCAGGAAGGCGGTCAGGCGCGGATCCCATTCCCACCAGCTGCCCCACATCGGCTGGCCCCAGATCGCGCCGGTGGCCAGCCCGATCAGCGTCATGACCAGCCCGACCGGCGCCGCCGCCCGCGCGGCCAGGGCGCTGACATGATGGCGGCGGATCAGCCAGACCAGCGAGGCGGCCAGCATCATCAGCCAGGCATTGATCGCCACCATCGCGGCGGGGACATGCAGGTAGATGATCTTGACCGTCGCGCCCTGGCGGTAGTCGTCGGGGGTGAAGAAGAATCCCCAGACCAGCCCCGCCGCCAGGCAGGCAAGGGCGGCACAGGACAGCAGCGGCAGCACCTTCGACACCATCCGCGCGAAGGCTGCCGGATTCGCATATTCCCACAAGGATCCCATCCCGAACCTGTTACCTCCCTGCCCGCATCCGCACAATATCTCTGCCCTTCACCTGAGGTTGATCCGCAGCACCGCCGCTCCGGCGAAGGGCATTGCCGCCAGCACCCCGAGGCTCAGCGCGCAGAGCAGCATCAGGGGCGTGCCGGTCGCCAGCCCCTCCGCGCCGCGCCGCGCCACCTCGGCCCCGAAGATCAGCGTCGGCACGTAAAGCGGCAGCACCAGGAGCGACAGGAGCAGCCCGCCGCGTTTCATCCCCACGGTCAGCGCCGCGCCGAAGGCCCCGATCATCGACAGCGCGGGCGTCCCCGCGAGAAGCGAGACGCAAAGCCACAGGTAGCCGCCGGGCGCGAGGTTCAGAAGCACGCCCAGCGGCGCCGCCGCCAGGGTCAGCGGCAGCCCCGTGGTCAGCCAATGCGCGCCCGCCTTGGCCAGGATCACCCCCTCCAGAGGTAGCGGCGCCGTGGCCAGCAGCTCCAGCGTGCCGTCCTCGTGATCCAGCGCCAGCATCCGGTCCAGCGACAGAAGGCAGGCCAGGAGCGCGCCGATCCACAGGATGCCGGGCGCCACCTGCGCCAGCCGCCCGGTTCCGGGTCCCAGCGCGAAGGGCACGAGGATGGTGACGATCAGGAAGAAGGCCAGCGCCAGGCCGAAGCCGCCCCCCGCCCGCACGGCCAGCCTCAGATCCCGCCGCAGAAGGGCGATCACAGGAAGGCCTCGTCGAAATCCGAGACGCGGGCATCGGGGCGGGCGCGGTATCCGGCCAGGTCCAGCCGACGCGTGCCCGCCAGGCCCAGATCGATATGGGTGGCGATCACCGCGGCGCCGCCACCGCCCAGATGCGCCGCGATGGCGGCGGCGAACAGGGCCGTGCCCTCGGCATCCAGCGACACGGTGGGTTCGTCCAGCGCCCAGACCGGCCGCCCGCTGACCAGCAGCCGCGCAAGGCCCAGCCTGCGCTTCTGCCCCGCCGAGAGGAGCCCCGCCGGACGGTCGCGCAGCGGGTCCAGGGCAAAGGCCCCGAGCGCGGGGCCGATATCGCGCCTGCCGAAGACCGCCGCCCAGAACTGCAGGTTTTCCGCCACGCTCAGCTGCGCCTTGATCCCGTCGGCATGCCCGGCATAGGCGGTCGCCTCCATGCCCTCGACCCATCCCGCCAGGGGCGGCGCCAGGCCGGCGAGCACGCGCAGCAGGGTCGTCTTGCCGATGCCGTTGGGGCCGCGCAGCACCAGGGCCTCGCCCGCGTCCAGGGCGAAGGAGACGCCCTGGATCACGGGCACGCCGCCGCGGGCGCAGGTCAGGTCGGTCACGCGAAGCATCGGGATCCTGCTAGCCCAGCGGCGCCGGCGGGAAAAGCCCCGCCTTTGGTCTGCGTCGCCGCATGCGGGCCATGAAGGGCGCGGGCGAAGGTTGCGGGTTGCAACCTGCAACCGGTGCCGGGGCGCTCGGTGATTGCAACTTGCAACCAGCAACCTTCGAGGCGACGGGATCGAGGCACCGGAGGAAGACCCGCCGTCAGGACGATGCTTTCGCGCATCCTCCCCGCCCCGCGCCCGCAGGCTCAGCCGGGCGCCGCCACGGTCTCTTGCGGTTGCAGGGCAAGACCGCCCTCGCGCAGGATGAAATCGACGATCTCCTCCACGCCCGTCCCATGGCGCAGCTGCGCCATCACGAAGGGACGCCCGGCGCGGCCGCGCGCGGCGTCCTCCTCCAGCAGCTCGGTGGAGACGCCGACATGCGGCGCAAGGTCGGTCTTGTTGATGATCAGCAGGTCCGAGCGGGTGACCCCGGGCCCCTTCTTGCGCGGGATGTCCTGCCCGGCGGCCGTGTCGATGACATACAGCGTCAGATCCGCCAGTTCCGGCGAGAAGGTCGCCGCAAGATTGTCGCCGCCCGATTCGATCAGCACCAGGTCCAGGTCGGGAAATTGCCCGCGCAGGTCGGCCACCGCCGCCAGGTTGATCGAGGCATCCTCGCGGATCGCGGTATGCGGGCAGCCCCCCGTCTCGACGCCGCGGATGCGCTCGGCGGGCAGGACCTGGGCGCGCATCAGCGCCTCGGCATCCTCTCGGGTATAGATGTCGTTGGTGATCACCGCCATGGACAGCCGCGGCGCCAGGGCGCGGGCCAGCTGTTCGGTCAGGGTGGTCTTGCCTGCGCCCACCGGGCCGCCGATGCCCACGCGCAGCGGGCCGTTGATGCTTGCCATCGTCGTCTCCTTGCCGGTGTCAGCTGCGGAACAGCCGCACCTCCTGATGTTCATGTGCCATGGCCGCCAGATCGGCCAGCGGCGTCGCGGACCAAAGCGCCCCGTCCCCCGGATCCCGCGCCAGCTCCGCCGCCAGGGCGGCGATCGCGGGGGCCAGGCGGGCGATGACCTTCTGGCCTTCGGTCTGGCCCAGCGGGATCAGCCGCACGGCCCCCAGGACCAGATTGGCGGCAAAGCCCTGCAGATACAGCCCGATCACCGTTTCGGGCGCAAGCGACAGGCGCCGGGCCTGCAGCCCCACCGCCACGGGCAGCACCATTTCGGGCCAGTCCGTGCCCAGGATCGCATTGGTCGTGGCCAGGAAGGCACGCCCCTGGACCAGCGATTCCCGCGACCGTTCCGGCGCCGCCGCCAGGGCCCGGGCCAGGGCATCGGCCGCGGCGGGATCGCCGCCCGCCAGCACGCGCGCCAGCAGCACCGCGTCGCAGCGCCCGCTGCCATGGGAGACGAGATCGCCCAGCCAGTCCGCCAGCGCCGCGCCGTCGCGGATCACGCCGCTGGAGATCGCGTGTTCCAGCCCGTGGGAGAAGGCGAAGCTGCCCAGCGGAAAGGAGGGCGAGAGCCACTGGACCAGCGTCAGCAGGTCCTGCGGATCATCCGTGACGGGGCTGGCCATGATCGTGCGAATGCGCGTGGGAGTGATCGTGCGGATGCGCGTGGGAATGATCGTGCGGATGCGCGTGGGAGGGCCCGTGGTCGTGGCCGTCCTCCGGGCCGTGGGAATGGCCCATCGTGCGGCCATGGCCATAGGCGCCGCCCTCGGGGCGGAAAGGCGCGCTGATCTCCGTGACGGTTGCGCCCAGCTGGGCCAGCATCGCGACCAGCACGTGATCGTCGAGGATGCGCAGGCTTTCGGGGCGGATCTCGCAGGGGGTGTGGCGGTTGCCGATATGCCAGGCCAGGCGCGGCAGGTCGCCGGTGATCTCGGCCAGCGTCTCGGAGGCGGCGCGCACGGCGATGCGGGTGCCGTCCTGCAGGGCGAAGGCATCGCCTTCGTCCAAGCCGCGGGTTTCCGGCAGGTCGGCCAGGAAGGCGGTGCCGCCATCCGATACCAGGCGGCGGCGGCGCAGCAGGCGGTCGCCATAGGTCATGGAAATCGTGTCGTCGCCGGGCTGTGCGGCGGTCACGCCCTGCGCCAGGGGCAGGATGTCTCGGGTCTCGCTCATGGGCGGAGACTGCGCCCGGGCGCAGGGGAGTTCAAGGCTCAACTATTGGCGGCCCGGAAGGCGACGCGCGCGGCAAAGGCGGGAAACCGGTGGCGCATCACATAGGCCGGGATATCGGCCCGCGTGATGCCCAGCACCCGCAGCGCCACATCATCCAGCGTGTTGAGACGCAGCGCCGCGCGGCGGTGATGGCGCAGGAGCGCTGCGGGGTTCATCCCGAAGCCGAGTTCCGCCAGCGCATGGTCGAAATCGCGGTCGAGACCGGGCGGGTAGAGCACGAGGATCTGGGCCGTCATGGCGCGGCATTCTCCTGTCGCGGTCCGCGCCGCAGGACGGCGGCGCGGGTCTCTCCCCGGAGACAAGCCTATCACGCCCGCATTTCCCTTGCGTCACTCAGGCGCGGAATTTCTCCGGCAGACCGTCATCCGACCTTTATTTCAGCGGCTTGCCTTCATTTCGGGCAAAGAAGAAACCCCGGCGCTCAGAACATGAAATAGCGCTGCGCCATCGGCAGGACCTTCGCCGGTTCGCAGATCAGCAATTCGCCATCGGCGCGGACCTCGTAGGTCTCGGGATGGACCTCGATATGCGGCGTCGCGGCGTTCATGACCATGTCGGCCTTGCCGATATTGCGGGTGCCCTTCACCGCCACCGTGTCCTTGGCCAGGCCGAGCGCCCGGCCGATGCCGTCGGCCTGGGCGGCCTGGCTGACGAAGGTGACGGCCGAGCGCGCGACCGACCCGCCGAAGGCGCCCCACATCGGGCGGGTATAGACCGGCTGCGGCGTCGGGATCGAGGCGTTCGGATCGCCCATCTGCGCCACCGCGATCGTGCCGCCCAGCAGCACCATCTCGGGCTTGACCCCGAAGAAAGCGGGCGACCAGATCACCAGATCGGCGCGCTTGCCGACCTCGATCGAGCCGATCTCGTGGCTGATCCCGTGGGCGATGGCGGGGTTGATCGTGTATTTCGACACGAAGCGTTTCACCCGCACATTGTCGTTCTCGCCGGTTTCCTCGGCCAGACGCCCGCGCTGGACCTTCATCTTGTGGGCGGTCTGCCAGGTGCGGATGATCACCTCGCCCACCCGGCCCATGGCCTGGCTGTCGGAGGCGATGATCGACATGGCGCCCAGGTCATGCAGGATGTCTTCGGCGGCGATGGTTTCCTTGCGGATGCGGCTTTCGGCGAAGGCCACGTCCTCGGGGATCGACTTGTCCAGGTGATGGCAGACCATCAGCATGTCGAGGTGTTCCTCGAGCGTGTTGACCGTGTAGGGCCGCGTCGGGTTGGTCGAGGAGGGGATGACATTCGCCTCGCCCACGACCTTGAGGATGTCGGGCGCATGGCCGCCGCCCGCGCCCTCGGTATGGAAGGCATGGATCGTGCGGCCCTTGATCGCCGCCACGGTGTTTTCCACGAAGCCAGATTCGTTGAGCGTGTCGGTATGGATCATCACCTGCACGTCCATGTCGTCGGCCACCGACAGGCAGGTGTCGATCGCGCCCGGCGTGGTGCCCCAGTCCTCGTGAAGCTTCATCGCGCAGGCGCCCGCGCGGATCATCTCCACCAGCGGTTCGGGCTGCGAGGCATTGCCCTTGGCCGACAGCGCCAGGTTCATCGGAAACGCGTCGAAGGCCTGCAGCATCCGCGCGATATGCCACGATCCCGGCGTGCAGGTGGTGGCCAGCGTGCCATGGGCCGGGCCGGTGCCGCCGCCCAGCATCGTGGTCAGCCCCGAATGCAGCGCGTCGTCGATCTGCTGGGGGCAGATGAAATGGATATGGCTGTCGAAGCCGCCCGCCGTGACGATGCGCCCCTCGCCCGCGATCACCTCGGTGCCGGGACCGACGACGATGTCGACATTCGGCTGGGTGTCGGGATTGCCCGCCTTGCCGATCGCCGCGATGCGCCCGTCGCGCAGCCCGATATCGGCCTTGTAGATGCCGGTATGGTCGAGGATCAGCGCATTGGTGATGACCGTGTCGGCGGTGCCGCTGGCGCGGGTGGCCTGGGACTGGCCCATGCCGTCGCGGATCACCTTGCCGCCGCCGAACTTGACCTCCTCGCCATAGGTGGTCAGGTCGCGCTCCACCTCGATGACCAGCTCGGTATCGGCCAGCCGCACCCGGTCGCCGGTGGTGGGGCCGTACATGTCGGCATAGGCGGCGCGGGTGATCTTGGCGGGCATGGGGGGCTCCCTCGGCTGGGGTCTTGGTCGCGCCTACCTGACACGAAAGCCCCGCTGTTCCGCAAGGGGGCAGCCTTGCGGCAGGATGCAGCCCCGCCGCCCTGCCCGGAAAACGGGCAATGCGGCAGATCGGACGCGTTGCCCGTCCGCCCGGGCGGGGCTAGTCTCGGGGCGGACCGACAGACCGGAGCATTCGCATGTCCCTTCGCCCTGCCCTTCTTCTTGCCGCGCTCGGCCTTCTTGCCGCCTGCGACCAGCCTGCCGCCACCGGCGACGGCGCCGATGGCCCCGCCGCCGCGCCCGCCGCCGAAAGCAGCGATGCGCTGACCGCCGAGGTCCAGCGCCGCGCCGCCGCCATGTGCGATGCCGATCCCGCCCGGGCCGCCGAATGCGCCCCTGTCGTCGCCTGTTTCGGCGAAACCGGTCCCGCCCTGGTCGGGCGCAGCTACCAGAGCGAGGGCGGCCGCCTCTATGCCGAGGGCCCGTCGGGGATCACCTGCGCGGGGGATTTCCTGCCGACGATGAACCGCGCGGTCGCGCGGGTGCAGCTGAGCTGCTCCAACGGGCAGAAGGCGGATTTCCAGTTCCGCACCTCGAGCCCCGGCACGCTGCGCGGCGAGGCGGTGATGGAGGACGGCACCAAGCTGGAGATCTGGTCCGGCCGCAACATGTGGCGCGCCTTCGAGGCACCCGGAAATGCGGCGGGCCGTGCCTGCGTGAAGGCCGGGCTGGGGCTCTGAGCGTCTCGTGAAACGGGGGCGCCTCCGGCAGGAGACGCCCCCGTTGCAACGGCTAGGAAAGCCCGGCGCCTATTCCGTGGTGCCGGGTTTCGGCTTTGCCGGAGGGCTGCG
>NZ_JACVXA010000028.1 GCF_014903745.1 Mangrovicoccus algicola
CGCGCGCGCGGCGCAGCCCAGGCGAGGTGCGCGACCGGCTGGCGCGGTTGCAGCAGGCCGAGCGCGGCGCGGCGGCGGAGGCGCGCTGGCGCATGGATGGCGAATTGCCGGGGCAGGCGGGCGATCCCGAGAGCGAGGCGCCGCTTCTGCCGCCCCAGCGCGGGTTCCGGCCGATGCCGCCGCTGTCGGATCATGCGGCGGATCCCGATGAGGTGCCCGATCTCGGCAGCCTGCTGCATGACCGCGCCGACCCGGCCCCCGCCGCCCGGCGGCCCGCGCCTTTCCCGTCTTCCGCGTCCGGCCCGGCGGCGGGCGGCGCGCCGGGGGCGCATCTGCCGGTGCTGCGCCAGCCCCGCGGCGGGCTTCCGGTCGCGACCGGATCGCAGGCGCTGAGCCCCGTCGAGGCGGCGCAGATGCGCCGCGGCTTCCGCATCGGCTTCCTGCTGCCCGTGGCGGCGGCACTGCTGTTGCTGGGAGTTTATCTTGGGGCGCCGGTGATGGCGCGCCATCTTCCGGCGGCCGCGCCGGTGCTGGAGCATGTCACCCGGGCGGGCGACGCCATCCAGTCGCGTCTGGCAGGCGGGATCCTCGCGCTGTTCGGGCAGGAACCCGCCGCCGGGTCGTGATCCCCCGGATCCGGCCGGGGCTCAGCCCCGGTCGCGCCCCTGGGTGAAATGGGCGGGGATGAAGGAGCTGGGCTCCGGCAGGGCATTGCGGCCCATCTCCAGGAATTTCTTGCGCCGCCCGGCGACCAGGGCCTTGCGGTCCTGTCCCGACAGCTCGTCCAGCATCGCCTGGATCGCGGTGCCGACATTGGCCATGGCCGCGGCCGGGTCGCGCTGCGCGCCGCCCATCGGTTCGGGGATCACCCGGTCGACCACGCCGAGCGTCAGCAGGTCCTGCGCGGTCAGGCGCAGCGCCTCGGCCGCCTCGCGCATCTTGCCGGCATCCTTCCACAGGATCGAGGCGCAGCCTTCCGGCGAGATCACCGAATAGACCGAATGTTCCAGCATCGCCACGCGGTTGCCCGCGGCGATGCCCACGGCCCCGCCCGATCCGCCTTCGCCGATCACGACCGAGACAAGCGGCACGCCGATCGACAGGCATTTCTCCGTCGCCCGGGCGATCGCCTCGGACTGGCCGCGTTCCTCGGCGCCCTTGCCGGGATAGGCGCCGGGCGTGTCCACCAGCGTCACGACCGGCAGGCCGAACCGGTCGGCCATGTCCATCAGGCGCACGGCCTTGCGATAGCCCTCGGGGCGGGCCATGCCGAAATTGCGGTCCAGGCGGCTGGCCGTGTCATGGCCCTTCTCATGGCCCAGAACGACCACGGGGCGGTCGTTGAACCGCGCCAGCCCGCCCATCACCGCGGCATCGTCGGAAAATCCCCGGTCGCCTGCCAGCGGGGTGAACTCGGTGAAAAGCGCCGAGATGTAGTCCTTGCAATGCGGCCGGGCGGGATGGCGGGCGACCTGGCATTTGCGCCAGGGCGAGAGGTCCTTGTAAAGCGAGGCCAGCAGCGCGCGGGCCTTCTGGTCCAGGGCCTCCG
The DNA here is from genome assembly GCF_014903745.1 of Mangrovicoccus algicola. Classification (GTDB taxonomy): domain Bacteria; phylum Pseudomonadota; class Alphaproteobacteria; order Rhodobacterales; family Rhodobacteraceae; genus Mangrovicoccus; species Mangrovicoccus algicola. The sequence continues at coordinate 1,550 of NZ_JACVXA010000028.1, forward strand.
CCTCGCGCTCCACCTCGATCCCGTCCTCGCCGCGGGCCAGCGCGCGCAGTTCCTCCGCCTTGCCTTCGATCTCGGCCAGGGGTTTTTCGAAATCGAGATAGCTGTGCATCCGTCGCTCCGTCTGTTCCGGGGGCTATATGGAGGCGCCACGCGGGAAACGCAACTCGGCAGGGCGGCAGGGGCGGCTTGTCCGGGGGGCGCTGGCGGGCGGGGAACGCGGCCGCAAGGGACGGGGCGGAAAAAGGGGGCCGCGCGTTGCCTCCCAACGCCGCGCGGCCCGGGCGCCGGTCTCAGCTGCTTGCGATCAGCTCGGACTGCGCCACGATGACTTCGGCCTGCTTGATCGACGCGATATCGACCAGGCGGCCCTTGTAGACGGTTGCGCCGAGGCCCTCGGCCCTGGCCTTTTCCATGGCGGCGAGGATCTCGCGCGCTTCGGCCACGGCCTCCGCGGAGGGGGTGAAGACCTCGTTGGCGAGGGCGATCTGCTTGGGGTGGATCGCCCATTTGCCGACCATGCCCAGCGTCGCCGCGCGGCGCGCCTGCGCGCGGTAGCCCTCGTCATCGGAGAAATCGCCGAACGGACCGTCGATCGGCAGCAGCCCGTGGGTCCGGCAGGCGGCGACGATGGCGGCCTGCGCCCAGTGCCAGGGATCCGACCAGTATTTCGCGCCGTCGCGGAGCATGTAGTAGCTTTCCTGCGTGCCGCCGATGCCGGTGGTCTGCATTCCCATCGAGGCGGCGAAATCGGCGGCCCCCAGCGACATCGCCTCCAGCCGGGGCGAGGCGGCGGCGATCTCCTCCACATGGCTGATCCCGGCGGCGGATTCGATGATGACCTCGAAACGCAGCGGCCTGTCGCGCCCGGCGGCGCGCTCGGCCGCGGTGACCAGCGCGTCCACCGCATAGACATCCGCGGCACAGCCCACCTTCGGGATCATGATCTGGTCCAGCCGGCCGGATGCCTCTTCCGCCAGGGCGATCACGTCGCGGTGCCACCAGGGCGTGTCCAGTCCGTTGATGCGCACCGACAGCGTCTTGCGCCCCCAGTCGACGGCGCCGATCGCCTCGATCACGGCCTGCCGCGCCGTTTCCTTGTCCCCGGGGGCGACGGAATCCTCGAGATCCAGGTTGATGACATCCGCTGCCGATGCGGCCATCTTCGCGAAGATCGCCGGGCGCGAACCGGGGCCGAAAAGCTGGCAGCGGTTGGGACGGGCCGGGGCCGCGGGCTGGATGCGGAAGCTCATTCACGCCTCTGGTCATAATCTTGCAGATATCGATGCTGATTGGTTATTTCATTGCCCGTAGGCTTGCAAGCGGAATTCCCGAGCCCCGTGGGCGCCCGGCCCGGCGGCGGAAAGGAGGCGGACCGGGGGCGGACTGGCGGCGCAGGCCAAAAATACGTCCACTTGGGCGGTTTCATCGGGCCAGAGCGGGCTAGGTGCAGGCTATCTATTGAAACTTGGCCCTCGCGGCGCATGATCGCCGTGACTGCGATTGACGGAGTGAATGATGATCCCGCATCCCTATCTGCTGTTCCTCGGCGATGCCCCCGACCCGCTGGCCGCGAAGGTGGCCCAGGGGATCCGCGACTGGCGGCCGGATTTCGCGCTCGGCCAGCTGCGGCTGCCGGGCTGCAAGGCCGACATGCGGATCCCCGACATGACCCTGGCCGAGGCCCATGCCGCCGGGGCGCGCACGCTGGTGATCGGCGTCGCCAATCGCGGCGGGGTGATCTCCGAAAGCTGGATGTCGGTGCTGGTGGAGGCGCTGGAGACGGGCTTCGACATCGCCTCGGGGCTGCACACGCTGCTGCGCGACCAGCCCGCGCTGGTGGAGGCGGCGGCGCGCACCGGGCGCAGCCTGTTCGACGTGCGCCTGCCCGACAGGCCCTATCCGATCGCCAATGGCGAGAAGCGGAGCGGCAAGCGCTGCCTGGCGGTGGGCACCGACTGTTCGGTCGGCAAGATGTACACCGCGCTGGCCATGGAGAAGGAGATGGCGGCGCGCGGGATGAAGGCCAGCTTCCGCGCCACCGGCCAGACCGGGATCCTGATCACCGGCGGCGGCGTGCCGCTGGATGCGGTCGTGGCGGATTTCATGGCCGGCTCGATCGAGGCGCTGACGCCCGACAACGATGCCGATCACTGGGACCTGATCGAGGGGCAGGGCAGCCTGTTCCACGTCTCCTATTCGGGGGTGACGCTGGCGCTGGTCCATGGCGGGCAGCCCGATGCGCTGGTGCTGTGCCACGAACCGACGCGGGCGCATATGCGCGGGCTGCCGGGCTATCAGCTGCCGTCGCTCGAGGCGCTGCGCGATACGGCGCTGCAGCTGGCGCAGGTGGCGAACCCGGCCTGCAAGGTGGTGGGCATCTCGGTCAACACCTCCGGCATGACCGCGGAGGAGGGCGATGCCTATCTGGCGGAGCTGGAGGCGCGCATGGGCCTGCCCGCGGTCGATCCGTTCCGCCAGGGCGCCGCCCGGCTGGTCGACGCGCTCGACGGGATCTAGGCACCGTCCCGCCCCGGGCCTGACCCGGGGCCACCCGGCTCCCGGGAGGCGCCGGGTCAGGCCCGGCGCAGGACAGCACGAAAGGACAAGCGATGACGCTCAAGATAGAGGTGGCGGCCGAGAGCTTCCGCCTGGCCCAGGCCTTCCGCATCTCGCGGGGGGCGAAGACCGAGGCGCAGGTGATCGCCGTCACCCTGTCCGACGGCACCCATGCGGGCCGCGGCGAATGCGTGCCCTATCCCCGCTATGGCGAGACCCAGGAGAGCGTCGCCGCGCTGATCCGCGGCCTGCCTGCCGATGTCACCCGCGAGAGCCTGCAGGATCTGCTGCCCGCGGGCGCGGCGCGCAATGCCGTCGATTGCGCCTTCTGGGACCTGGAGGCGAAGCGCGCCGGGCGCCGGGCCTGGGACCTGGCCGGGCTGCCCGTGCCGGGGCCGGTGATCACCGCCTACACGCTGGGGCTCGACACGCCGGAGGCGATGCAGGCCAATGCGGCGAAGAACGCCTTCCGGCCGCTCCTGAAGATCAAGCTCGGCACGCCCGACGACATGCCCCGGCTGGAGGCCGTGCGCGCCGGCGCGCCCGCCTCCGAGATCATCGTCGATGCCAATGAGGGCTGGTCGGCCGAAGTCTATGCCGATCTCGCCCCGCATCTGGCCCGGCTCGGCGTCACGCTGGTCGAACAGCCGCTGCCCGCGGGCGCGGACGAGGCGCTGATCGGGCTCGACCGCCCGGTGCCGGTCTGCGCCGACGAGAGCGCCCATGACCGCGCCTCGCTCCGCCATCTGAAGGGCAAGTACGACGTCATCAACATCAAGCTCGACAAGACCGGCGGGCTGACCGAGGCGCTGGCGCTGAAAGCGGCGGCGATGGCGGAAGGCTACGGCATCATGGTCGGCTGCATGGTGGGCTCCTCGCTGGCCATGGCGCCCGGCGTGATGCTGGCCCAGGGCGCGCGCGTCACCGATCTTGACGCGCCGCTGCTGCTGGCCGAAGACCGCGACACGCCGATCGTCTATGACGAGGCCGGCATCCATCCGCCCGAGCCCGCGCTCTGGGGCTGACCGAAAGGACCCATCCATGACCCGCATCGTCTATCTCAACGGAGACTACCTGCCCGCGGAAGAGGCGAAGGTGTCGATCTTCGACCGCGCCTTCCTGATGGGCGACGGCGTCTACGAGGTCACCTCGGTGCTCGGCGGCCGCCTGATCGATTTCGCGGGCCATGTGCGGCGGCTGGAACGGTCGCTGGCGGAGCTGGGCATGGAGATGCCCATGCCCGCGGCGGAACTGGAGGCCGTTCATCGCGAGATCGTCGCGCAGAACGCCATCGTGGAAGGCGGGGTCTATCTGCAGATCACCCGCGGCGTCGCCGATCGCGACTTCCTGATGCCCGAGGGGCTGACGCCCACCGTGGTGCTCTTCGGCATGCACATGACCCTGGTCGACTCGCCGAAGGCGGCGACCGGCATGTCGGTCGGGCTGGCCGAGGATCAGCGCTGGGGGCGGCGCGACATCAAGACGGTGCAGCTCCTGTATCCGTCGATGGCCAAGACCGCGGCGAAGAAGGCCGGGTTCGACGATGCCTGGCTGGTCGAGGACGGGGTGGTGACCGAGGGGACGTCCAACAACGCCTATATCGTCACGAAGGACGGGCGCATCGTCACCCGCCAGCTGTCAAACGACATCCTGCACGGCATCACCCGCGCGGCGGTGCTGCGGCTGGCGGGTGAAGCCCAGATGCAGGTGGAGGAACGCCCCTTCACCGTCGAGGAGGCCAAGGAGGCCGCCGAGGCCTTCATCACCTCCGCCACCACCTTCGTCATGCCGGTGGTCAGCATCGACGGCACCGATCTGGGCGACGGCAAACCCGGCCCGGTCGCGAAGCGCCTGCGCGAGATCTATATCGAGGAAAGCGGCGCCCTGGCC
>NZ_JACVXA010000029.1 GCF_014903745.1 Mangrovicoccus algicola
ATCCCGGCGGGACCGCGGGGGGCTGCCGCCCCGTGATGCGGGACGGCCTGCCGCGCGGGGCTCCGCCTTCAGGCGGTGCCGGTGGAGCCGAATCCGCCCGCCCCGCGCACCGTTTCCGAAACGGCATCGACCTCGGTGATATCGGGGCGTCGGACATCGGCGATCACCGCCTGGGCGATCCGCTCGCCATGGGCGACGGTGAAGGGCGCGCTGCCGCAATTCAGCAGCGCCACCCGCACCTCGCCGCGGTAATCCTCGTCCACGGTGCCGGGGCTGTTGGGCACCAGGATCGCCGATTTCGTCGCCAGGCCCGAGCGCGGGCGGATCTGCATCTCGGTGCGCGGCGGCAATTCCACGGCAAAGCCCGTGGGCACCAGCGCGATCTTGCCCGGCTCGATGGTGACCGGCCCGTCCGGCAGGCAGGCGCGCAGGTCCATCCCCGCCGCGCCTTCGGTGGCATAGGCCGGAAGCGGCAGGTCATTGCCCGCGAGGCGCAGGAATTTCAGCGTGTTCATGTCTGTCCCTTTCGGTTCGGTGAGGCGGTGCCGCCGCGTGAGTCGCCGCGCCGGTCCCTCCTAGCGCGTTTCGCCGCCGGGATCAGCGGGCCGATGCCGGGGCCGCGCCGGGCGAGGCGGGGGCGTGACAGATCGCCGTGACCCCGGGGCTGGACAAGCCCCCGCAGGCTTGGCACCCAGACGCCGGGGCGGGCGGCCCTTCCCGAACGAGCGGAGCGAAGCCATGAGCGAACTGATCCTGTCCAATGCGAGGCTGGTGCTGGGCGGCGAGATCGTCGAGGGCCACCTGGTGATCCGTCACGGCCGCATCGCGGCGCTGGGACAGGGACCGGCCGGGACGGCGGGGGCGCTGGATTGCGAGGGCGACCTGCTGGCGCCGGGGCTGATCGAGCTGCATACCGACAACCTGGAGCGCCATATCGCGCCGCGCCCCGGCGTCGACTGGCCGCATCATGCCGCGGTCATGGCCCATGACGCGGAACTGGCGGGCTGCGGCATCACCACCGTCTTCGACGCGGTGCGGGTCGGCACGCTCAGCTATCCCGGGCGCGATACCGGCTATCGCGACTATGCCCGCGGGCTGTGCGACGAGATCCGGGCGATGGACGATCTGGGCGCGCTGAAGATCTCGCATTTCCTGCATCTGCGCGCCGAGATCCCGACCCAGACCCTGCTGGAGGAGCTGGGCCGCTTCGGTCCCGCCGACGGCGTGCGGCTGATGAGCCTGATGGATCACACGCCGGGCCAGAGGCAATTCGCCGATCCGGCGAAATTCGAGGTCTGGACCAAGAAATACATGGGGCTCGATGCCGCGGAATTCGACCGCTACTGCCGGTTCCTCGCCGATCTGCGCGCCGAGATCGCGCCGTCCAACCTGGCGGGGGCGCTGCGCGTGGCGGGCGATCTGGGCGCGGTGCTGGCCAGCCATGACGACACCACGCCCGCGCACGTGGCCGAGTCGGCGGCGGCGGGGGTGCGGGTGGCGGAGTTCCCCACCACGATGGCGGCGGCCGAGGCCTGCGGCGACCATGGCATCGCGGTGATGATGGGCGCGCCCAACCTGATCCGCGGCGGGTCGCATTCGGGCAATGTCGCGGCGATGGACCTGGCGGCGGCGGACCGGCTGGACATCCTCAGTTCGGATTACGTGCCTGCCGCGCTCCTGCACGGGGCGGTGATGCTGGGCCGGGCCTGGGACGACATGGCGCGCGGCCTGGCGACGGTGACCGCGGCGCCGGCCCGGGCGCTGGGGCTTGCCGATCGCGGGCGGCTGGCCGAGGGGCTGCGCGGCGATGTCCTGCGGTTCCGCGTGACCGATGCCGGGATCCCGATGATCCGCGGCGTCTGGTCGGGCGGGCGGCAGGTGGCCTGACCCCGCCGCCCGGGCCGCCCCGACCGGGGCATCAGCCCATCCGCGCCACCGCCCGGTCGCAGGCCCAGCCCACGGCGCGGTGCAGCAGCAGCGTCATCACCGCCAGAACGATCAGCGCGGCGAACATCAGGTCGATCTTGGCGCGGCCATTGGCCAGCAGCATCAGGTAGCCCAGCCCCTGGCTGGCCCCCACCCATTCGCCGATGATCGCCCCGATCGGCGCATAGACCGCCGCCAGCCGCAGCCCCGAGGCCAGCGCGGGCACCGCCGCGGGCACCCGGACATGCCACAGGATGCGACGCCCGGGCGCGCCCATCACGCGGGCCAGGTCGGTCCAGCCGGGCGGGGTGCGCATCAGCCCGTCGAAGAAGGCCGAGGCCACCGGGAAATAGATGATCAGCACCGCCATCAGCACCTTGGACCACAGCCCGTAGCCCAGCCACAGCGTCAGGATCGGGGCCAGCGCAAAGACCGGCAGCGCCTGGGTCAGCACCAGCGCCGGGCGGATCAGGCTGCGCGCCAGGGGCGAGACCGCCATGGCCAGCGCCGTGGCCGCGCCTGCCAGCGCGCCGAGCGCCAGCCCCGCCAGCACCTCCGCCAGGGTGACGCCCGCGTGATGCAGGATCAGCCCGGCATTCGAGATCAGCGCCGTCGCCACCCGGGCGGGGGAGGGCAGGATGAAGGCGGGCATCGCGGCGGCCCAGACGATCCCCTGCCACAGCGCCAGCAGCGCCAGCGCAGGCAGAAGCGGACGAAGCGCACCTCTCATGGCGTCCCCCGCATCCGCGCCAGCAGCGCGCCCTGCACCTCGAGGCAGCCGGGATCGTCCACCCTGCGGATCGGCGGCGCGGCGGGCAGGGGCATCTCGGCCAGCCCGTCGCGCCCCATCAGCCAGATGCGCGACCCCAGCCGCGCGGCCTCGCCCGGATCATGGGTGACCAGCACGACGCTGCGGCCCTCCAGCATGGCGAAGGCCAGGTCCTGCATCTCGGCGCGGGTGCGCGCATCGAGCGCCGAGAAGGGTTCGTCCAGAAGCACCACGGGCCGGTCCTCCATCAGCGTGCGGGCCAGCGCCGCGCGCTGCCGCTGGCCGCCCGAAAGCTGCGCGGGCCGCTTCGCTGCATGGTCCGACAGCCCGGCCCGGCGGAGCAACCCGGCGATCGCCGCCGCGTCCGCCCCGGTGCCGCGCAGCCGGGCCCCCAGCCCGGCATTCTGCGCCACGGAAAGCCAGGGCAGAAGGTCGTCCTGCTGCGCCATCCAGGCCACCCGCCCCTCCAGCGGCGCGTCATCCGAGGCCGCGACCGTGCCGTCGAACCGCGCGCCGGTCTCCAGCCCCGCGATCAGCCGGATCAGCGTCGACTTGCCCACGCCCGAGGGGCCGAGGATGCAGGTCCAGCCGCCTGCCACCGCGCGGAAATCGAGCCCCGAAAACAGCGGGGCCTCGCCGAGGAAGGCCGTGCCCGTCACCCGGATCGCGGGCGCGCTCATGCCAGGTCCAGACCCATCTGCCAGAACCCGGCCTCCAGCCGCGTGGCCATGCGGAACCGCTCCGTCACCCGGTCCCAGCGCGGGGCGGCGGTGAAGGGCGTGCCAAGCCGCCGCGCCAGCGCGGCATCGATCATGGCGCCGACATCGCGGCAGACCGCCTGGTAGTCATCCCCCGCATAGGCGGCGATCCAGTCGGCATAGGGGGTGTCCCCGGCCTCGGCGCCCAGCCGCGCGCCGATCTCGCCATAGCCCAGCACGCAGGGCGCCAGCGCCGCCAGCAGGTCGCACAGGTCCCCCGCGATCCCGGCATCCATGACATAGCGGGTATAGGCCAGGTTCGCCGGGCTTTCCGGCGCGGCGAAAAGCCGGTCCTCGGAAATGCCCAGGCCCGCGCAGGTCTGGACATGCAGCGACATTTCCATGTTGACCAGCGCATCGACCGTGGCGGCGGCGGTGCGCATCTCCTCCATGGTCTCGGACTTGACCACGGCCAGCGCCCAGGCGCGGGCGAAATGCACGAGGAACACGTAATCCTGCACCAGGTAATGGTGGAACGCCTCGCGCGGCAGGGTGCCGTCGCGCATCCCCTCGACGAAGGGATGGCGGGCATAGGCGTCCCAATCCGCGCCGCAGGCCCGGCGCCAGGCGGCGAAGGCCCGGCCGTAATCGGGCGCGCTCATTCCGCCCCCAGGTCGACCGCCAGGTCGCTGACGGGCAGCACCTCGTCGATCAGCCCGGCCTCGTGGAGAAACGCCTCGAACCGGGCATAGCGCCCGGCATCGAGCCCCGCGGGCGTCACGGAGAACCGCGGCCAGGTATCGGCCCAGGCCTTCTCGTTCAGCTCGTCCTGCAATTCGCGCGCCGTGCCCGAGAACAGCGCCCAGCCCTCGTCGGGATGGTTGACGATATACTGCGCCGCCTTTTCGGTCGCGCCGAGGAAGCGGCGGATCATGTCGGCATCCATCGTTTCGGGATTGGCCACGTAGATCAGCTCGTCATAGGTGGGCAGCCCCTCCTCCTCGACATAGAAGCAATGGCCGGGGCGGCCCTCGATCTCCATCTGGTTCAGCTCGAAATTGCGATAGGCGCCGATCACCGCATCGACCTGGCCCGCCATCAGCGCGGGCGAGAGCGACCAGTTCACGTTGACCAGCTCGACATCCTCCAGCGTCAGCCCGGCCGTGCCGAGGATACGGCCCAGAACCGCCTCCTCGACCCCCGCGACGGAAAACCCGATCTTCTTTCCCTCCAGGTCGGCGATCTCCTCGACGGGCCCGTCCTGCAGCACCAGCAGGCAGTTCAGCGGCGTGGCGATCAGCGTGCCCACGCGTTTGAGCGGCATGCCCTCGGCCACCTGCAGATGCAACTGCGGCTGGTAGCTGACGGCCAGGTCGGCCTTGCCCGCCGCGGCCATCTTGGGCGGATCCGACGGATCGGCGGGGGCGATGATCTCGACCTCCAGCCCGGCCTCGTCGAAATAGCCCAGCTCCTGGGCGACGAGGATCGGGCCGTGATCGGGGTTCACGAACCAGTCGAGGATCAGCGTCATGCGATCTGCGGCAAGGGCGGGGCCCGCGGCCAGAATCGCGGCGGCGGTCAGCAGGTGTTTCATCTCGTCTCCTCCTCGGGGCGCCAGAGCGCGTGGAAATGGTGGGTGGGGCCGTGGCCATGGCCGACCGACAGCCGGTCGGCCGCGGCGATGGCGCCCGCGACATAGGTCTTGGCGGCGGCGAAGGCTGCGGCATCCTCCGCGCCCCCGGCCAGTTCCGCGGCCAGCGCGGCCGACAGGGTGCAGCCGGTGCCATGGGTGTTCTTCGTGTCGGTGCGCGCCCCCTCGACCCAGTGCAGGGTGCCGCCCGAGACCATCAGGTCGGGGCTTTCGGGTCCCGGCAGATGCCCGCCCTTGAGGATGACGCAGCCCGGACCGAGCGCGGCCAGCGCGCGGCCCTGCGCCTCCATCCCGGCACGGTCCGCGGCCTCGGCCCCCTCCAGCAGCACCGCCGCCTCGGGCAGGTTCGGGGTCACATGGGTGGCGACGGGCAGCAGGTGATCGCGCAAAGCCGCGACCGCGCTGCCCGGCAGGAGCGGCGCGCCGCCCTTGGCCACCATCACCGGATCCAGCACGACCGGGATCCCGGCATGGGGCGCCAGCGCGGCGGCCACCGCCTCGGCGATCTCGCCGCTGGCGATCATGCCGATCTTGACCGCATCGACGCGGATATCGGCGAAGACGGCGGCGATCTGGGCGGCGACGAATTCCGGCGGCACGGCATGGACGCCGGTGACGCCCTGCGTGTTCTGCGCGGTCAGGGCGGTCAGCGCCGCCATGCCGTAGCAGCCGCGCGCCGAGATGGCCTTCAGGTCGGCCTGGATGCCGGCGCCGCCCGAGGGATCGGATCCGGCGATGGACAGGACGTTGCGGATCATGTGTCTTTCGCCTTCTTCACGGCATGGGCCAGCACGCGCGCGGCGCGGGCCGGGTCGGGGCGGCCGCATATGGCCGAGACGACGGCGATCCCGGCCGCGCCGGCGGCGATGGCCCCGGCGGCATGGTCGCGCTTCACCCCGCCGATGGCCACGGCCGGGACCGGGGCGGCGGCGATGATCGCGGCCAGCCCGTCCAGCCCGGTGGGCGCGGCATGGCCCGGTTTCGTCGCGGTGGCAAAGACCGGGCCCGCGCCCACGTAATCCACCAGCCGGGCATCGATGGCGGCGGCGTGGTCCGGCGTCTCCACCGAGATGCCCAGGATCATGTCGGGTCCGATGCGCATCCGGGCCTCGTGGGCGGGCATGTCGCCCTGGCCCAGATGCAGCCCCTCGGCCCCGATCTCGATGGCGGCGGCGACGTTGTCATTGACGATCAGCGGCACGCCCGTCCCGGCCAGCGCCGCCTTGATCGCGCGCCCCGCCGCGATGAATTCGGCCTGTCCGGCGGTCTTGTCCCGCAGCTGCACCGCCGTCACCCCGCCGGTCACGGCGCGGGCGGCGGTCTCGGCCATGCCGATGGCTTCGCAAAGCCCGGGGTCGAGCACGAGGTAGACGGAAAGGTCGATCTCCCTCATGCCGGGCGCACCCGCTGAAGGCCCATGTCCCCCGGCGCGACGGCGGCCAGCGCGTCCAGGAAGGCGGGGACGAAGCTGCCCGGACCGGCGGCCGTCGCGGCCGCGCGTTCGCCCGCGACGGCGAAATGCATCAGCGCCGCAAGCGCCGCGTCGAAGGGTTCGGCAATCGCGGCATAGCCCCCGGCGAGCGCGGTCAGGGCGCAGCCCGTCGCGGTCACGCGCGGCATGACCGGGCTGCCCCCGGCGATCCACAGCCCGCGACTGCCGTCGGTCAGGAAGTCCTCCGCCCCGGTGACGGCGACCACGGCGCCGGTTTCGGCCGCCAAGCGGCGCGCGGCCCCGGTGGCGGCGGCGACCTCGTCCCCGGCATCCGCGCCCTTGCCGCTGCCGGAGGTGCCGCCCAGCCAGAGGATCTCGGAGGCATTGCCGCGGATGATCGCCGGGCGCCGCGCGGCCAGGTCGCGCGTGACCTGCCCGCGATAGCGGGTGGCGAAACAGGCCACGGGGTCCAGCACCCAGGGCGTGCCCGCGCCATGGGCGCCCGCGATGGCGGCTTCCATCCCGGCCACCCAATCGGGGGAAAGCGTGCCGATATTGACGGTCAGCGCGCCCGCGATCGCGGCGAAATCCCCGGATTCCTCGGCGGCATGGACCATCGCGGGCGAGGCTCCGGCCGCCAGCAGGACATTGGCGGCATAGGTCATCGCGACGTAATTGGTGATGCATTGCACCAGCGGCACGGCCGCGCGCATCCGAGACAGCGCCTCGGCCGGGGCGGTTGCCAGGGTTTCCTCCAGAGCGGTCATAGACGCCTCCCTGCCGGGTTCGGGGAGGCCCGCGCCGCGGGATCCCCGTCAGCGTCGAAGCGACTCCCTCCGCCGGCATGATCCGGTTCAGGTTCAAAGGGTGCTTCTCAGCCCCGCGCTGCGGGACGCCCCTGTCGATTTGCGGAGGCTAGGGCGTCGGCGCGGGAATGTCACCCCCGGAAATGCGGGGGGTGCCGGGGCCGGGATGGACGACCGTGACGGCCCGGCCGACGGATACGCCCTGCCAGGGCGAGACGGTCCCGTCCGGCCAGTGCACGCGCAGCTCGGCCGAGGCGGCATCGCCCAGACCGAAATGCTGCGGCCCCAGCTGCCCGCCGGCATGACCGCCCCCGATCGTGACCTCGCGGGTGACGGTCCGGCCGTCCAGGCGCAGCTCGATCTTCGCGCCGATGGCGTCGCGGTTGGGGGCCGGCTGGCGCAGGGTGACGGCAAGCCAGCCTCCGCCTTCGGTGGCATTGCGATGGACCTCCAGGGGGGCACGGCGGTTCGACACGACCAGGTCCAGCCGCCCGTCGAGATCCAGGTCGGCCAGCGCGGCGCCGCGGCTGCGCGCCGCACTGGCCACGCCCGCCGCGACCGAGACCTCGCGGAACGTGCCGTCCGGGTCCTGCCGCAGCAGCGAATTGGGGTCCTCCATCGCCATGTCGGGCATCTGGTCGACATTGCCCTTGGCGATGAAGATGTCGTCGCGCCCGTCATTGTCGACATCGCCGAATTCGACATGCCAGCCGGTGGAGGGCCGCCCGTCCGCCCCGGCATGGGGCCGGTGGGCGCTGGTGCCGCGGGCATAGGGCACATCCGCATAGGCGGGACCGTCGGCGCCCGGCACCGGTTCCTGCAGCCGCTGGTCGCCCATCGAGGTCATCATCACCTCGGGGCGGCCATCCCCCGATATGTCGCGCGAGGCGATGCCCATCCCCCAGAGCTGGAACGGGGCCCAGCCATCCGCTGGCCCGTAGAGCCGCGGCACCGGCTCCATCGCCCACATCTGCTCCTGCCCGCCGGTGACGTAGTAATGACGGTCATTGGACACCCGCAGGTCGGCGCGGCCGCCGCCCCAGTCGGAGAACAGCATGGAAAGCGCGCAGAATCCCGGGGCCAGCGGCAGGGGCGGGCCATAGCGGTCCCCCTCGGGGCGGTAGAGGAGATTGACATCGCAGGCCTCGAAGGGGCCGTCGGGATCGGCACGGTCGACATAGGACCCGAAGGCCAGCGTCGGCAGGCTCTGCCCGGGTTCCCATGTGGCGGAGAAGGCGGTGCTCCAGCGGTCGCCGCTGTCGAAGCCCAGCCCGTCATGGGGGGCAAAGCCGCAATCCGGCCCGCCCTTCAGGATCAGGTCCGGTCCCGCGCGCAGCACGACCAGGTCGGGATGGCCGTCGCCGTCGATGTCGAGCGGATAGAGCCCGGTCGCCCCGGTGACGGCCAGCGCCGCCGGGGTCTGCGCCTCGAAGCGCATCGCGCCGCGGTTCCTCAGCAGCATGACCGGGTTGGAGCCGCCGGCCGCGGCGATCTCGGGCAGGTGATCGCCGTCGCAGTCGAAGACCGCCACGCCGCCGCCGGTGAAATGTTCCCAGCCGCCGTCATAAACATGCACAGGAACCGGGACCGGGCGGAACAGGGGATCGGCCCCGGCGGGCAGGGCGAGCAGGGCGAGCAGGCACAGGAGGAGCTCAGGCCGCATCTTCGCCCAGCCCCGCCAGCGCCCGCGCGGCCAGCCCCTCGATCGCGTAGGCGGCCGCGCCGCGCGCCCACATCAGGTCGTCCCAGCGATGCACGCGGATCTCCGGCGGGGGGGCACCGGCCTGCACGGTCTGGCCTGCGACCATGGCGATGACCTTCTCGTCATAGAGGTAGTCATGCTGCGCCAGCTCGCCCGAGAGGATAATGAGCTGTGGATCGAAGATGTTGACCAGGTTGGCCAGCCCCATGGCGAAGATCCGTTCGGCCCGGGCGACGATGCTGGCGGCCATCGGATCGCCCGAACGTGCCTGCGCCAGCAGCTGGGCCATTCCCGCCTGCGGGTCGCCGGGATGCGGCCCCGGGCGCAGCGCCGCCTCGCGCAGCAGCGCGTAATCGGCGACATAGGCCTCCAGGCAGCCGCGCTGGCCGCAGCGGCACAGCGCGCCGTCGATCTGCACCTTGGTATGGCCGAATTCCGCCCCCGAGCCGCGGATGCCGCGATAGATGCGCCCGCCCAGGACGATGCCCAGCCCGACGCCCGATTCCACCGTGACCACCAGGAAATCCGCGATCCCCTTGCCCTCGCCGAAATAAAGCTCGGCCATGGCCACCAGGTTGGCGTCGTTGTCGATGAAGGAGGGCAGGCCGGTCGCCGCCTCCAGCGCGGCGCGCAGGGGGGCGTTGCGGCGCTCCAGCGCGGGCGACCAGCGCGCGATCCCGGCCTCGGCATCGACGATCCCCGCCAGCGCGGCGCCGAGCCCCGACAGCCCGGCAAGCCCGGTTCCGGCGGCCTCGGCGGCCTTGGCGGCGGCGGCGGCGATGTCGCGGGCCAGCGCCTCCGTGCCCTGCACGCGGCCCGACAGCGGCACGGTCGCCTCGCCCAGCACGCGGCCGGTGAAATCCGCCACCGCGGCGACGATGCTGCGATCGGCGATCTTGGCGCCCGCGACCAGATGCGCGGCGCCTCTGATCTGCAGCCCCACCCGGGGCCGGCCCCGGCGGGCATCGCCGCTTCCCGCCAGCGCGGTGCCTTCCTCGATCAGCCCGGCGCCCATCAGTTCCGCGGTGATGGCCGTGACGGTCGCCTGGCTCAGCCCGGTGCGGCGGGCAAGATCGACCCGGGCGACGGATCCGGCACGGCGGATTTCGCCCAGGATGGCATGGCGCCCCTGGCTGCGCTGGTCGCGGATCATCGGTCGTCCTCCCTCCGTGCAGTCTGGCCGGATTCCGCGACGGCCACCAGAATTTATTTTGCGTGGCGAATTTATTTCTGCTAGCCATGGGCAAGGCGCAGCCGGAGGGGAGTCCGGCCCGCGCCGCAAAGGGAGGACATCATGAAGACCATCAGGATCACCGCGCTTGCGGTGCTTGCCACGACCGTATGCGGCGCGGCGCTGGCCCAGGACATGACCGTCGGCGTCAGCTGGTCCAATTTCCAGGAAGAGCGCTGGAAGACCGACGAGGCGGCGATCCGGGAAGCCCTGGACGCGGCGGGCGCGGCCTATGTCTCGGCGGATGCGCAGTCGTCGTCGTCCAAGCAGCTTTCGGATATCGAGAGCCTGATCGCCCAGGGCGTCGATGCGCTGATCATCCTGGCCCAGGACAGCCAGGCGATCGGCCCGGCGGTGCAGGCGGCAGCCGACGAGGGCATCCCGGTCGTGGGCTATGACCGGCTGATCGACGATCCGCGCGCCTTCTACCTGACCTTCGACAATGTCGAGGTCGGGCGGATGCAGGCCCGCGCGGTGCTGGAGCAGGCGCCCGAGGGCAATTACGTGATGATCAAGGGCTCGCCCACCGATCCGAACGCGGACTTCCTGCGCGGCGGCCAGCAGGAGGTGCTGCAGGAGGCGATCGACGCAGGGAAAATCACCATCGTCGGCGAGGCCTATACCGATGGCTGGCTGCCCGCCAACGCGCAGCGCAACATGGAGCAGATCCTGACCGCCAGCGACAATGACGTCGATGCGGTCGTGGCGTCGAATGACGGCACCGCGGGCGGCGCGGTGGCGGCGCTGACGGCGCAGGGCATGGACGGGATCCCGGTCTCGGGGCAGGATGGCGACCATGCCGCGCTGAACCGCATCGCGCTGGGCACCCAGACGGTCAGCGTCTGGAAGGATGCGCGCGACCTGGGCAAGGCCGCGGCCGAGATCGCCGTGTCGATGGCCGGGGGCACCGAGATGTCCGGGATCGACGGCGCCGAGGCCTGGACCTCGCCGGGGGGCAACGAGCTGACGGCGAAATTCCTCACCCCGATCCCGGTGACGGCCGACAACCTGTCGGTCGTGGTCGATGCGGGCTGGATTTCGCAGGATGACCTCTGCCGCGGCGTCAGCGCCGGTCCGGCCCCCTGCAACTGAGCCACGGGGGCGGGGCCGTCCCGGTCCCGCCCGCACGCTTTCCGGGGCAGCGTCGCGGACCCGCCCTGTTCCGAATTCCGACGAGAGGGACGGCCATGGCCGAGACCACGGGCGCCAAGGCGGCGCCGAAACAGGGTTTCCTGAAATCGCTCGAGATCGACACGCGGCTGCTGGGCATGATCGGTGCCTTCATTGCCGTGTGCCTGGTCTTCAACCTGATGACCGATGGCCGGTTCCTGACCGCGCGCAACATCTTCAACCTGACGATCCAGACGGTCAGCGTGGCGATCATGGCGACCGGCATGGTCTTCGTCATCGTCACCCGCCATATCGACCTGTCGGTTGGATCGCTGCTGGCGACCTGCTCGGCGGTGATGGCGATGATGCAGACCCGCTGGCTGCCGGACATGCTGGGCCTGGAGATCGGCCATCCGCTGCTGCCCTGGGTGGCGATCCTCGCGGGGCTGCTGACCGGGGCGGCGATCGGCGCCTTCAACGGCTGGCTGGTGGGCTATCTGACCATCCCGGCCTTCATCGTGACGCTGGGCGGGCTGCTGGTCTGGCGCAACGTCGCCTGGTACATGACCAGCGGCCAGACGATCGGGCCGCTCGACCCGACCTATGTGGCCTTCGGCGGCATCAACGGCACGCTGGGCCCGGCGGCCAGCTGGATCGTCGGCCTGGGGGCCGTCGCGGCGGCGCTGATCGCGCTTTTCGCCGCGCGCCGCGCCAAGGCGGGCCATGGCCAGCCGGTCAAGCCGCTCTGGGCCGAAGCCGTGCTGGCGGGCCTGGTCGCGGCGGCGATCCTGGGCTTCGTGGCGGTGCTGAACGCCTACCAGATCCCCTCGGCGCGGCTGGAGCGGATCTTCGAGGCGCGCGGCGCGGTGATGCCCGAGGGCTACACGGCCGGCTACGGCATCCCCTATTCGGTGCTCTTGCTGATCTTCATCGCCATCGTCATGACGGTGGTGGCGACGCGCACGCGGCTGGGGCGCTATATCTTCGCGACGGGGGGCAACCCGGATGCGGCGGAACTGTCGGGGATCAACACGCGGCTGCTGACGGTCAAGATCTTCGCCATCATGGGGGCGCTCTGCGCGCTGGCGGGGATGGTCGCCTCGGCGCGGCTGGCCAATCATTCCAACGATATCGGCACGCTCGACGAATTGCGGGTGATCGCGGCGGCGGTGATCGGCGGGACGGCCCTGTCGGGCGGGATCGGCACGATCCACGGCGCGATCCTGGGCGCGCTGATCATGCAGTCGCTGCAATCGGGCATGGCGATGGTGGGGGTCGACGCGCCCTTCCAGAACATCGTCGTGGGGGCCGTCCTGGTGCTGGCGGTGCTGATCGACATCCTCTATCGCAAGCGCACGGGAGCACGGTGATGAGCGTGGACCGCACGGGAACCCCGCTGGTGGAGATGAAGGACATCTGCATCAGCTTCGGCGGCGTCCATGCCGTCGATCATGTCAGCGTCGATCTGTGGCCCGGCGAGGTGGTCGGGCTGCTCGGTCACAATGGCGCGGGCAAGTCGACGCTGATCAAAATCCTCTCGGGCGCCTATCGCGCCGACCAGGGCGAGATCCGCGTGAATGGCGAGGCGGCGCATATCCACAACCCCCGCGACGCGCGGCGCTACAATATCGAGACGATCTACCAGACCCTGGCGCTGGCCGACAACCTGAACGCCTCGGCCAACCTGTTCCTGGGGCGCGAGCTGGTGACGGCGACGGGGCTGGTCGACGATGCGCGGATGGAGGCGGAAACCGCGAAGATCATGGCGCGGCTGAACCCGAATTTCCGCAAGTTCCGCGACCCGGTCAGCGCGCTGTCGGGCGGGCAGCGGCAGTCGGTGGCGATCGCGCGGGCGGTCTATTTCAATGCCCGCATCCTGATCATGGACGAGCCCACCGCCGCGCTGGGGCCGCACGAGACCCAGATGGTGTCCGAACTGATCGAGGAGCTGAAGCGCCAGGGGATCGGCATCTTCCTGATCAGCCACGACATCCATGACGTGATGAAGCTGTGCGACCGGGCCAGCGTGATGAAGAACGGCCAGCTGGTCGGCACGGTGGATGTCGCCAAGGTGACGGATGACGACCTGCTGGGCATGATCATCCTGGGCAAGCACCCGGGGCAGCACGCGGCGGCATGAGCGGCCGAGGCGGGGGGGAACCGAGGGTTCCCCCCTGACCCCCCTCCTGCCGCCGGCGGTCGACCTTCCGGTCCCGGTCGGGTAGGGCGGGGCGAAGCCGGACGGAGGATGCCCATGACCACGCTTTACATCGATGCCGATGCCTGCCCGGTGAAGGCCGAGGCCGAACGCGTGGCGACGCGGCTGAAGGTGCCGATGGTGCTGGTCTGCAATGGCGGGCTGCGCCCGTCGCAGAATCCGCTGGTGGAGCTGGTGATCGTGCCGGAAGGCCCGGACGTGGCCGATCAATGGATCGCCGATCGCTGCGGGGCGGGGGATGTCGTGGTGACCGCGGATCTGGTGCTGGCGGATCGCTGCATCAAGGCCGGCGCGCAGGTCATCCAGCATGACGGCGAGGTGCTGTCGGCCGCCAATATCGGCGGGCGGCTGGCGACGCGCGACCTGATGGCGGACCTGCGGGCGGCCGATCCGTTCCGGCAGGGCAGCGGCAAGGGCTTCGGCAAGGCCGAGCGCGCGCGGTTCCTGCAGGGGCTCGACAGGGTGATGGCGCAGGCGCTGCGCGCGGCCCGCTGAAACGCGGAAGGGCGGCCCCGCAAGGCCGCCCCCGGTTCAGGACTGTTCCGGAGATCAGTTCTTCGACTTGTCGACCATCTTGCCGGCCGAGATCCACGGCATCATGCCGCGCAGCTTGGCGCCGGTTTCCTCGATCAGGTGCTCGTCATTGGCACGGCGCGAGGCCTTGATGGTCGGCTGGCCGACAGCGTTTTCCAGCATGAAGTCGCGGACGAACTTGCCCTGCTGGATGTCGGTCAGCACCTCTTTCATCGCCTTCTTGGTCTGCTCGTAGGGCAGGATCCGCGGGCCGGTGACGTACTGGCCGTATTCGGCGGTGTTGGAGATCGAGTAATCCATGTTGGCGATGCCGCCTTCATAGATCAGGTCGACGATCAGCTTCACCTCGTGGAGGCACTCGAAATAGGCCATCTCGGGGGCATAGCCCGCCTCGACCAGGGTCTCGAAGCCGCAGCGGATCAGCTCGACGAGGCCGCCGCACAGGACCGCCTGCTCGCCGAAGAGGTCGGTTTCGCATTCCTCGCGGAAGTTGGTCTCGATGATGCCCGAGCGGCCGCCGCCGATGGCGGAGCAGTAGGACAGGCCGATTTCCAGCGCGCGGCCGGTGGCGTTCTGGTTCACGGCCACCAGGCAGGGCACGCCGCCGCCCTTGACGTATTCGCCGCGCACGGTGTGGCCCGGGCCCTTCGGCGCCATCATGATGACATCCACGCCCGGCTTCGGCTCGATCAGGCCGAAATGCACGTTCAGGCCGTGGGCGAAGGCGATGGCGGCGCCTTCCTTCAGGTTGTCATGGACGTATTTCTTGTAGGTCTCGGCCTGCAGCTCGTCGGGCATGGTGAACATGATCACGTCGCACCATGCGGCGGCTTCGGCGATGCCCATGACCTTCAGGCCTTCGGCTTCGGCCTTCTTCGCCGAGGGGGAGCCTTCGCGCAGGGCGACGACGACATTCTTTGCACCGGAGTCGCGCAGGTTCAGCGCGTGGGCATGGCCCTGGGAGCCGTAGCCCAGGATGGCCACGTTCAGGTCCTTGATCAGGTTCACATCGCAGTCGCGATCGTAATAGACGCGCATCGGTATTCCTCCGGTTTGTCGCTTGTCACGTGTCGGGGCAGAATAGTCATTGCGGCGGCATGTGGGATGCAATCGACGCAGGCGCACATATTTCTTTGGCGCTTTCATTCGCCTTGATCGTGAAATATGAGGAAATCATGCAGACGGATGACACCGACCGGCGGCTGTTGCGCCAGCTTCAGGCCGCCCCCGACCTGGCGATTGCCGAACTGGCGGATCGCGCCAATGTCTCCGCCGCCACCGCGCGGCGCAGGCTGGAGCGGATGCGCGCGGCGGGGCTGTTGCGCGGGCCGCGGGCGGTGATCGACTGGGAGGCGCTGGGGTACCGGGTGGAGGTGTCGTTGCGCATCGCCATCGACAAGACCGTGCCCGGCGCCTTCGACCTTTTCCTCGACGAGGCGCGCAAGATCCCCGAAGTGACCGAGATCCAGACCTTCCTGGGCCGGGTGGACCTGCGGCTGTCGGTCAGGGCGCGGGACATGGCGGATTACCAGCGGCTCTATCGCGACCGCATCCTCGCGCTGCCGCACATGGCGGATATCGAGGCGCTGGTGCGGGTCGCCACGGTGTTCGAACGCGAAAGCCTGCCGCTGTGACCGAGCTGGACGAGACCGACCGGCGGATCCTGCGGGCGCTTGCCGAGGATGCGACCGAGGGGGCCGGGGCGCTGGGGCGGCGGCTGGGGCTGAGCCAGCCCGCCGCCTGGCGGCGCATCCGGCGGCTGGAAGAGGCCGGGGTGATCGCCGGGCGGGCGATCGACCTGGACCGCGAGGCGCTGGGATTCGGGGTCACGGTCTTCCTGGGCATCAAGCTGGCGGCGCGCGGTCGCGAGGGACTGGACGCCTTCGAGCGGGGCATCTCGGCCATCCCCGAGGTGCAGGCCGTGCATCACGTCCTGGGCCGGTTCGACTACCGGCTGATCGTGGTGGCGCGCGACCTGCCGGATTTCGAACGGGTGCTGCGGCGGCGGATCATGGTGCTGCCCTCGGTGGGCGAGGTGGAGGCCAATGTGCTGCTCAGCCAGGAACGGCGGCCCGGCCCGCTCTGAGCGCGCCGAGCGCGGCCAGGCCGCCGAGGGCCAGCCACAGCGCGCCGGGCAGCGGCACGTAGCTGACCGTCCAGCTGCCGGGGTCTGCCGTGTAATAGGCGTCGCCGACGATGATCTCGTCACCGGCCGGGGTGCTGAGATAGTCGGGCGGGCCGTCGAGCGCGGAGACATACCAGTCGGTCAGCGCCCCCGCCGCCGAGAAGGTGAATCTGGCATGGGTCTCGACCGTGGGCAGCACCGGCACGGAATAGCTCCAGGACAGGATGCCCATGGCGTAAATCTCGGCCGGAGTGGTCATGAATGTGGTGTCGATGCTGATCGTGCCGCCCGTATAGCCGCCGGTGATGGCGGTGTCTAAGACGATCGCGCCGGAGAGCGGCGCAGGGTCGTACACCTCCGCCCCGGGAAAAAAGGGATGACCGGTGAACGCGGCGCCCTGGTAGGTCAGGGTCAGGGTTCCGGCCCGGGTGGCGGGCGCGGCGGCGCTCAGCAGCGGGACGAGAACGAGGATGGTCGCGATCCGGGACATGGGCATCTCCTTGCAGGCTTGGGCACCACAAGTATTGCACATATTGAATATGATTGCGCCGACTTTCCGGGCCGCCCTCGCGGCGGGCCCGCCGGCCGCCTCAGCGCCCTCCGGCGCCCAGCCCCGCGCGCATCATGATCCGCCGCACGGGCGAGATCCCGTAGATCAGCCCCAGTCCCGCCTTGCGCAGGTCGCGCAGCGGCTGGGGCGCCATCATCGACATGCGGTTCAGGAGGTCCACGCCGAAGGCGCGGGCCGCGACCTCGCTGCGCCGCGCGCGGGCATAGCGCCCCAGAAGGGCCGCATCGCCCAGCCGCGCGGGATCATCGCCGAAAAGCTCCAGCAGCATCGACAGATCGGCAAGGCTCATGTTCAGCCCCTGCGCGCCGATCGGGGGCACGACATGGGCGGCCTCGGCCATCAGCGCCGTGCGCTGCCCGGCGAAGCGGTCCGCCAGCATCGCCATCATCGGCCAGGTGCTGCGTTCCGTCACTAGTTCCAGCGACCCGTACAGCCCGCAGCTGCGCGCGGTCGCCTCGGCGCCGAAGGCGTCCGGGTCCAGCGCGGCCAGGCGGTCGGCCTCGGCATTGCGTTCCATCCAGACGACGGCCGAGCGGGGGCGCCCGTCCGCGTCCGGCAGCGGCACCAGCGTGAAGGGCCCGCCGGATCGGTGGATCTCTGTGGAGACATTGTCATGGGGACGCTCGTGCCGCACGGCGAAGGCCAGCGCCTTCTGGTCATAGCGGATGCGGCGCGTGCCGATCCCCAGCGCCTCGCGCACCCGGCTGTTGCGCCCGTCGGCGCCGATGGCCATGCGCGCCGCGACCATGCGCCCGTCATCGAGCCGTGCCACCACCTCGGCCTCGCGCGGCACGAGGTCGGCCAGGGCGGTGCCGGGGCGGAACTCGACCCCGGGCAGCTCTGCCAGCCGCGCCGCCAGTTCGCGCCGGATCAGCCAGTTGGGCAGGTTCCAGCCGAAGGGTGCATCCCCCAGATCGGCGGAATCGAAATCGCGCGCCAGACGCGGCGCGATCTCGGCGCCCCCGGCATCGACGATCCGCATCACCTTCAGCGCCGCGGCCTCGGGGGCGAGCCTGTGCCACAGCCCCGCGGCCTCCAGCAGCCGCTGTCCGGGCTGCAGGATCGCGGTGGTGCGCCAGTCGGCGCCGGCCGCGGCGCCCTCGGTGACGGGGGGGGCCGGGTCGATGCACAGCACGCGCAATCCGCGCGCGCCGAAGGCGGCGGCCGCGGTCAGCCCGGCCAGACCGCCTCCGGCGATGATGATGTCGTGATCCTGTCTGGTCATGCCCATGCCGCGCCCTCCGGTTGTTCCGCTATCTAGCGGCACGGCGCGCCGGGGCCAGAGGTCGTTTCGTCACCCGCGCGAAATCAGCACGAGCAGGACGAACATGACGGCCGTCATGAAGAGCGCGGGCAGGATCAGCCCGGGCAGGCCGAAAAGCAGGATGCAGCAGCCCCAGAACGCCACCCAGGCCACCAGCGCCCAGGTGATGTTGGCGCTGTCGGCCTCGATGTCGCGCGCCACCCAGCCGATCACCGGAATGGCATGGAAGATGCGGCGCCAGCGGGACGGCGCGGCAGGGGATGGGGGGGCGGAAGGATCTTGCATGGCGGCGCCTCGGGTTGCATCGTCGCATCTGCGGTTCTGTATTCCAGATGCGGGCGGCGCGGCCCAGATGTTTTTGCCGCGAATGCCGGATTTGCCCCTGGCGGGCGCCGCTTTCCCCGCTTGCATCCCGCTGCATACCGTTGCAGGCTCCGCCCATGTGTGCACAGCAAACGAACAAGGACGCCTATTCGCTGATCCTCGAGGCGATAGATGCGGGCAGTTACAGCCCCGGCGACCGGCTGGTGGAAAGCGAGCTTGCCGAAAGGTTCGGTGTCTCCAGGACGCCGATCCGCGAGGCCTTGCAGCGGCTGGAGACGCAGTCCCTGCTGTCGCGCGACGGGCGCAGCCTGATCGTCGCCTCGCTGGATCACAACCAGATGGCCGAGCTTTACGTCGTGCGCACCGAGCTGGAGGGGCTGGCCGCGAGGCTGGCCGCCCAGCACGCCACGCCCGAGGAAGTCAGCCTGCTGCGGTCGATGGTCGAGGAGGATCGCGTCCTTCTGGAGGATCCGCAGGCCCTGGCGCGGGCCAACCGGCGGTTCCACAAGCAGATCCACCTGGCGTCGCATAACCGCTATCTCGTGCAGCAGCTGGATCTGGTGCATCGCTCCATGGCGCTTCTGGCCTCGACCTCGCTGGCGGCGGAGGGGCGGGGCGACCGCGCGCTGGCCGAACATGACCGGATCGTGGCCTGCATCGAGACCCATGACGGGGATGGCGCCTATCTGGCGCTGAAGGACCATATCTCGAAGGCTTTCGAGACGCGGCTGCGGCTGGATTCGGAGAAAGCCGAGCTTTAGGCGCGGGCGCTGCCCGACACGGCTAGGCGCAGGCGATGCGCCGTGGCAAAGCTGGGCCATGAAGATCATATTCTCGCATCAGAACTTTCCCGCCCAGTTCGGCCATTTCGGCGCCTATCTGGCGCGCTGCGGCTGGGACGTGACATTCTTCACCGCCGCGCGCGACGCGACCCCGCCGGAAGGCTGCCGCATGCTGCGGATGGGGGCGCATCGCGACCCCTCGGCGCAGACCCACCGTTATCTGCGGGGGCTGGAGTCCGCGGTGCTGAATGCCCAGGGCTTCGCCAATGCGGCCATGCGGGCGCGCGACCGCATCCCGGCGCCCGATATCGTCGTCGCCCATTCCGGATGGGGGTCCGGCAGCTTTGCCAAGGCGGTCTGGCCGGAGACGAAATTCGTCAGCTACGCGGAATGGTACTATCGCTGGCCGCCGCGCGACACGGGGCGGCCGGCTGCCGCAGAGGGGGCCGAGGACAGCCGGGCCCATGCGATGGCGCGCAATCTTCCGATGCTGCTGGATTTCGACCAGGCCGACCGGATCTGGTGTCCGACGCAGTTCCAGGCCGACCAGTTCCCGGCGACGCATCGCGCGCGCATGACCGTGCGCCATGACGGTGTCGATTGCGAGACCTTCGCCCCGGGCCCGGCCCGGATCGAGGGCGTGCCCGAGGGCGCGGAAGTCGTGACCTATGCCACTCGCGGGATGGAGCCGCATCGCGGGTTCCCGGAATTCATGCGGGCTCTGGCGGTGCTGCAGAAGACGCGGCCGCGCCTGCATGCGGTGATTGCCGGGCAGGACCGCGTCGCCTATGGCGAGAAGCTGCCCGATGGCGAAAGCTGGAAGGCGCGGATGCTGGCGGAGCTGGACCTGGACCTGTCGCGCGTGCATTTCGCCGGGCTGCTGCCGCATGGCCGCTATCGTGCCTTGCTGCAGGCCTCCCAGGCACATGTCTACCTGACGGTTCCCTTCGTGCTGAGCTGGTCGATGATCGAGGCGATGGCCGCGGGCTGTCCGCTGGTCGTTTCGGACAGCCCGCCGGTGCGCGAGGTCATCCCCGATGACAGCATGGCGGAAATCGTGCCGTCCGGCGACGCGGAGGCGGTGGCCGTGGCGGTCGCGCGGCTGCTGGACGACCCGCAGACGGCGCGGCGCAAGGGCGAGGCCGCGCGGCGCCGGGCGCTTGCCGGATACGATCGCCGCTGGATCTGGCCTGCGCGCGCGCAGGAGCTGGCGGAGCTATGCCGCGGCGGCAGCGGCTGAGACCGGTTGCAGGCGCATCGGAGAAGCTCGGCGAAAATGATGCCGCCGGTCGCGCCCGGTGCGGCTCATGCAGGAAGGAAGGAAACCTGCGGCGCATCTGGACGGGCCGGGGGCCGCGTTTCGTGAATGTGAATCGCCGGGATGATCGCGGGATCGGACAGAAAGTGGCCGCGGCTTGAACAGCCACGGCCACGAAGGGTTTTACCCGTGTTCCGCCATCCCGGAGGCAGACGGCTCCGTCAGGACTCATGGCATCAAAACAACCCGTGCCCTGAATTCGTCACGCGGGCGAAACCCGGAGCCATGGTGCCTCAGCTATCGACGCCGAGGATGGATTTCAGCTCGCGCGCCTGGTCGGCGTCGTCTTCATCGGTCAGCGCCTTGATCTCGGCCAGCTGCGAATTGGAAATCTTGTCGACGTCATACGGCACGCCGTGTTCGGTCAGCATGTCATAGGCCGTCATTTCCAGCTGGCTGCGCTCGACCTGGGTCATCTCGACGGAATCGCCGATCGGATCCGGCATGTCCGGCTGGTTTTCGAAGCCGATAATGGCCCAGAGGTCATTCTTCACATCCGGTCCGCTGCCGGTTTCTTCCAGCGTCTTGATGGAGGCAAGCTGGGCGGAATCGAGCATCGCGACGGGATAAGCGATGCCCGCATCGCGCAGCATCTGGGCGGCGGTCGCCTGAAGCTGGCTGGGCTCGCCCGTGCCTTCAACGGCATTGTCGACGGCCGGATCATAATTCGGTTCATTCTCGGTGCCGACGATCACGTAAAGTTCACGGCGCAGATCCTCGCCCTCGCGCTCTTCGACGGAGTCGCGGATCTGGGTCAGCTGATCGTCGGTGAGAAGGTCGACATCATAATCGATCTGCGCCTCGCTGAACGCCTGTTCGGCGACGGATTCAAGCTGGGTGCGATCCATGCTCGACGCGGTTTGTGCGAAGGCGGTACCGGACATCGTCACGATAACGGTCGTGGCAAGCAGCAGCTTTTTCATTTTTTGATCTCCAATCATGGTCTCGTCTATCGCGGTCTCATCCGCGTCACTGCCATTCAACTGCGGGCAGTATGTTTTGTTCCCGCGCCCTTGCCGCGGGCATCTTGCGGCGCGTGCGACACCCCCGGAAGCGGCAGGGCCTGCCGCGTCGCGCGAGGGGGACCGAAGCGGAAGTCAGGAAAACGGAAGCAATGATATATCCGGTTATTAAGAAACTATTAACTATGGGATGAAAATGGCGGCATTTATCGCAACGTCGAAATTACCGTCGGCCTTGCGAAGGGAATTCGTATTATACCTTGTGTTTTTTTCGGGTTTTCCCTAGCACGGAAAAAAGATCGGCGCGCTCAGGCTGCGGCGGCACGAATTCCGGAGTCCTTCCGAAGCGAAAGGAAAATGAGAATGGTTGATATTTCCAAGCTGTCCCGCGACGAACTGGAAGATCTGAAAGTTCAGATCGACAAACGCATGGCGGAGGTCGAAAAAGAGCAGAAGGATGCCGCCCTGGCCGAAATGCGCGAGATCGCGCAGCGCCACGGCGTGACGCTGGAGGAAATCGTCCAGATGGAGCGGGCCTCCGCCTCTCCGACCGGCGCGCTGCCGAAATACCGGGATCCCGAAAACCCGAAGAACACCTGGACGGGGCGGGGGCGCAAGCCGAAATGGCTGGTTCTGGCTTTGGAAGAAGGGGCGAATATCGAGGATTTCGCGATCTGATCTGCGGTATCCGCCTTATCTGTATGACCCGAGGAAAAGCCCCGCATCGCGGGGCTTTCTGCATCCCGTGCCCGGCTTGGCTCCGTCATTCTCGGTTGTTCATGAATTGCGCTTGCCCCCGGATCCCGGACCGGGCCAATGTTTGCTATGAGGCCATCGCGGCGGTCATGTCGATCCTCGCCTGCCCGGGCGTGCGATATCCGATGCTCGAATGGCGGCGCTGCCGATTAAGGAAGATGGCGATCTACTCGAGTTGAGCCCTGAAAAAATCGATCCAGTGACTCGATTTCAGGCGAAAACGGACGCCTTGGCCTTGCGGCGCGACCGGAACCTGGCTCGATGGACGAGCTCGGTCTTCAGCGATCCGAAGAAGCTCTCCATCGGCGCGTTCTGCGCTTTCGAACCGTTCCCGGACCGTTCGATCCGCTGGCGCGGACCAGCTTGAACGCGAGGCAATTTCCCTTCCGGCTCATCGATGCGTCGGCCTGCTCCTTGAACTCGGCGGTGAAGTGGCGCGGGGCTGTCTGTTCCTGTGCGATCCCTTGTTCCTGAGACTGCTGTAACTCCCAGTCCGGATCCGGGGACACGCTCATGCCGGACTTCATCCCTGTTCAGCGCCGCAGCGCTGGGGCCGAAGCCATCTCGACCGTCCTGTCGCTCATGTCGCAAGAGATCGCACGGGGCGCGATCGGTTCCACGATCGCGGGCGCACATCTGGCAGCCCTTCTTTTGGTCGAGACATTTCGCGCCCATGCCGAGCAGGCCGGACCTTCTCAATCCGGATGGCTCGGCGTTGCCCGCATTGCCTTCGATGACGTCCCATCGGGAAAAGCGCCGCGCGCCGCGAAGCGTGGCAATGGGTGTCCGCGCGGCCGCAGGGGCAATCGCCGTCCTGCCGATGCCGGACCGCGCCTTCAGCCAAGAGAAAAAGGCCGGCACTGCGTCGGGGGCGGCGGCTGCCCCCGGGCAAGCTGGAGGCGGAGGTCCGGGGCGCTGGCGGCTGCTCACACCGGCAGGAACGCTGCTGCTTCCAACGCCTTCCTTGCGGTGTTGCCCTGGAAGCCCGGGGCATGCAGGCGGGCCGCATAGAGGCGGCCGGGGATGTGCGGCTCCCAGGGGGCAGGCTTGCAGGAGCCGCTGATATCCGGCCATGCCGTCCGGTTCCATGGCGGGGCAGATGCGGAAAGCTGCGCGGCCTGAGGCGCCGCGACCGCTCCTGCCGCCCAAAGGGGCGCGCGGCCCCCGGAAATGGAAAGCCCCGCCGGACTGGATGTCCGGCGGGGCTTGGAAATTCCTGGGACCGACCGAAAGGTTATTCGCGGTTGCCCATGAATTGCGGCAATTATTTCTAATAGAAAAGTGTAAATCACTGTATCAGTGCAGAGCTCCGGCAGGGGATCTCCGCGTTATCGCAATGGCTACTAGGGAGCCCTTGTCTCGGCGGCGGCTCGGACCGCGTGCATGTTGTAAGGAGCGCGTAACTCCCGATGTGTAAACTCCAGCCGGATTCACCACGTTGATTCAGTGTCTTGCGCGCAGATTGGCTGCCGGACATGTATGTCGGCCGGCAGCGGGGTCGCGCGGGCCACGCTTGGCCCCGGGCGAAGCGCTGGCCGGGAAGGCAGGGCAGGGCGGAAGCTGGCCGTGACGCCGGAGCGCGCGGAGAGCTGCTGCCCGCCGTTCCGGCCGTTCGTCCGGCCAATGCCGGGCGGCGGATCTGCGGAGGAACCGGTCACCCAAAAGCCACGGGGGTCGCGCTTGGTATCGATGCCTTCCTCCAGACCGGTCATTCACTGCCTGAGGTTGCTACCTTGGCCTTCGTCGCGGAACAGGCAGTCCGCGGGGAGCGTGACCAGCTCGCCGACCCGCCAGCCGCAGGCAAGGTTCAGCGGGATCGCCGACAGCAGCAGCCGGTCGTCATCGGGGATATCCTCGCGCGGCAGAAGCGCGAGCAGGTCCATCAGCACCGCATCCGGGATGAGTTTCGCCGAGCGGCCTTCGTCGGTGCCCCTGGTGCCATGGCGGGCGGCCGCCGTCTTCGGCGCCTTGTAGTCCACGGCAATGCCGTAGAGACGCCGAAGCTCGCCGGTCATCGCCGCGAGAATTGTGAGGTAGTTGCGGGACTTGACCAGCAGCTTCGCCCCGGCACGGTGGAGATCGCCGGAGGTCAGGCCCGAAAGAGGGCGCGCGCCCAGAACGTCGCCGAGAGCCCTGGCAGCGGCAAGGTAATATCTGGCGTGATTTGGGCCGATCCCTCTTTTCCGTCTCCGTGCCAGGATGATGACCTTCGCGGCATCCCGCATCTCCGGGTGGGCGATCTTGCCGAACTTCAGCGTCTCCTTGCGGGGCCGGGCAACCGTCCCTTTCCAGGAGCCCAGCTCCCATTCGTCATCGGCAAAGCCGGTACCGTCCGGCAGCAGAAGTTCGAGGACACTGGCGTCAGGCCGCAGCTCGGGCTTGACCGCATTCAGCGCGCGGAGAAGGATCGGATCAATCATCCTCCCTCCCCGCAGCTATCCCGGCCGCCTGGAGACCAGCATTGATGCGCGCGAAGTCGTCCTGGATGCGGGTGCGTTGAGCATTGCCTTCGGCCTGCCGCCAGCGCTCGTGCTCGCCGCGCAGGAAATCCTCCGCGGCATCGACATCGGCATCGCGGAAGAAGAGGAAATGCGCGCATCCGGCGAGGCAGGCCGCGAAAGGGCTATGGCGACAGGTCCCGGTCTTCCCGCATTGCCCGATGATCGCGCGGTTAACCAGGTCAGGCACGATGACGGGCTTGTCGATCTTCCCCGCGGGCCGGGCCACCACCTTGCCCTGGAAGCTGCTGGCCAAGTCGGAGAACACGCCGCCCAGGGCCCGGTCGGCGCGCTCGAGCGCGGGCGTCATGTCGTTGCCCACCGCGTCGATATAGGCGTCCACGGAAGTGTCCGAGTTGTGTTCCAGGAATTCGCGGATGTCCGCCTTCGACCACCCCTTGCGGGCCAGCTGGGTGGCGACGGTGTGGCGCAGGCGGGTCGGCGTCACATGCAGCGGCTCTCCGGTCCGCGGGCTGAGGATCCCTATCCGGGCAATCCAGTCCTGGAGGAGCACCGTGCATGGCCCGGCAGCCTTTGGTCCGGCCACGCGCGTCTGGTGCGTCAACGGCGTCACGAAGAACAGCCCGAGATGCGCCTGCGCCTCCCGGATGGCCGGGCGCTCCGCGAAGCGCATCAGGTCGTCGTAGAGATCGTCGGGAAGGTCGTAGGGCCGCGGCGCGCCGTTGCGCTGCGCCTTCGCGCCGGGCACATAGACGACCGCGGGCAGTCCCGGATCCTGCGGGCGGCGGAAGATGCCATCGGCCATCACCGCAAGCATCTGCGCGGGCCGCCGTCCGAGGGCCGCCAGCGTGCGCAGCATCAGCCTGCAGAAATGCTCCGTGTCGGTTTCCGGTTTCGGCGGCGGCAGGAGGTTGCCGCGCAGGATCTCGAGTTCAGACGTGGTCAGCGCGCCGGACCCGGGGTCCCACGCGCGCACATCGGGCAACGCGGTCTTGCTGGTCAGCCTGTATTGCCGGAGCTGCTCCAGCTTTTCTTCGGTGCATCCGGGATGGCCCATGAGCTCAAGATCGGCGTAGAGCGACCTGAAATAGCTGGCGTATTCCGCGCTGACCGGTTGGAGTCCCAGCATCACGGCTGCCAGTTCGGCGGCGGTCAAGTCGCCCAGCGAGGCGTGCCCGTCAAAGGCTGCTGGAGACATGTCCTGCAACGCGGCGAGCATGGTCCCCATCCTCGCCAACTCCCGTCGACATCGGACCCGAAGGCGCTGGATCAGCACGGCCTTCAGTTCCGGCAGGACCCATGCAGGCAGGTCGAAGGCGTTCCAGTCGACAGAAAAGACAGTTCCGTTGAACCTCGTCCGCCAGAGCCCGCCGTCGATCCGCATGTAAACCGGATCCGCGATGCGGTTGAGGTTCTGCACGTATTCGGCCCCGTCCGGCGAGACCCAGAGGTCGCGTGCGGCGTCATGTGCGAGCGCGACTTCCACCCCGTCCTCGCGCCGGTAGAGCCCCGTCTCCGGATTGAACCGGAGGTCGTCGACGATGATCCGGTCGGTCAATCGATTGCGCCCCAGCTTGGCTTGCCGTCCGTCCCCTCGAGGGCGAAGGCGGCGCCGCGCGCCTTGTTCCGGCGGGCGGTCGCGGTGTAGATGTCGAGACTGTCCTCGGAGGACCAGCCGCCCCAGTAGACGAGGCCCGCGCGCATTTCCTCGCGCTCGAGCGGATCCTTGATGGCGTCCATCAGGACATAGGCCCGGTTGAAGAACGAGTGGCGCGCCGCGTGCCAGTGGAAATCCACGCCGGTTTCCGCGCGGATGAAGGCGGCCCGCCGCTGTGCGCTCTGCATCGACAGGGGCATGCCGTCGGTAGCGTTGATGACGAGATAGGGGTGTGCGAAACGGGTCTTCTGGTACCGGGCGCCGCTCTTCCGGCTGGCCCAGACCCATCGGTGGCTCAACTGGTAACGGCTGAAAAGTTCCGGGAAACGCGAATTCCTGAAGTAGTATCCGAGATCGCGGCCGAGGGTCTTGACCTGCGGCGCCCTGGGCGCGCGGGGGTCGACAAGGTCGCCGCGGCGATCGGTGCGCAGGATCTTCAGCCAATCCTGCGTCCGGCACGGCAGGTCCTCGAGACGCAGCGCCAGGATCTCGCCGATGCGCAACCCGTACTCGATCGCCATCCGCCACATGAGGTAGTCGCGGGCGGCAACGCGGCTGTCCGCCCCTCCGCTTGCCGCGGCATGGGCGAGGAATGTCTCGATCTCCCGGATCTCCGCGTCTTCCAGGTCTTCGGCGAACTCCTCCTTCGCGATATCGAGCGGCTTGACCTGCCGCCAGACCTTGCCATGCGCATCGAGGGCACGGGCCATGGCATCGGCATCGCCCGCATTGCCTTCGGAGACGGCCTATCGGGAAAAGCGCCGCGCGCCGCGGAGCGTGGCATTGAATGTCCGCGCGGCCGCAGGGGCAATCGCCGTCCTGCCGATGCCGGACCG
>NZ_JACVXA010000003.1 GCF_014903745.1 Mangrovicoccus algicola
TGACGGGCCGGTCTCGCCGGAGGCCGGGCTGCTGGATCCGGTGATCGCCGATGGCGGGGTGCTGGGCGATCTGACCGGCAATGGCGGGGCTTTGGGCGAGATCAGCGGCTCCGACGGGGTGCTGGGCGATCTGGTCGGCAATGACGGCGCGCTCGGCGCCGTGACCGGCGCAGACGGGCTGGTCGGCGACCTGACCGGCACCGGGGTGTTGGGCGGCGGCACCGGCGGGGGCGGCGAAGATCCGCTGGACGGGCTGACCGGCGAGGACGGGCTCCTGGGGGGACTGCTCGGCGAGGGGCATGACCCGGCGGACGGGGCCTTCGGCGGGGACGGACTCCTCGGCGGGCTCGCCGACGCGAAGCAGGACCTGATCGGCGGCCTGACCGGGGGAGAGGGCCCGTCGGCCGGTCTGAGCGGCGGGATCTTCGGTGAAGGCGGCGTCTTCGCGGAAGGAGACATCGCCGCGGCGACGGACCTGCTGGCAGAGCTCGACACCGGCGACGACCAGGTCTGAGCCCGGCCCCGCCCGGTGGCCCGCCCCGCCTGCACGGCGGGGCGGGTCGATGTCTGCCCGCGTCCCCGGAGGCGCGTCAGCCCGGCAGGCCGGGGCGCGGGCCGCGCAGGCGCGCGCGATGGGCGTTGCGGATATGGGCCTGCATCGCCGCCTCGGCCGCGGCGCCGTCGCGGGCCTGCAGCGCGGCCAGGATCGCGCGATGCTCCGCCGCTGCGCCCTGCTGCCTTTCGGGATCGCCCAGTGTCGTGGGCCCGAGGATGAGCATGGTCCTCTCCAGCCCGCGGATCGCCCCGGTCAGGAAGCGGTTGCGCGCCGCGTCATGCAGCGCCGCATGGAAGCGCCGGTTGGCCTCGGAACTGGCCCGGTCATCGCCGCCGCCAAGCGCCGCTTCCACGCCGGCCTGCAGCACTTCCAGCTCTTCCAGCTCCACCTCCGAGGCGATCCGCGCCGCCAGCCGCGCCGCCGTCCCTTCCAGCACCGAGCGCATCTCGTAGAGCTCGGCCACCTCCGCGTAATCGAGCTGCCGGACCGTGGCCCCCTGGCGCGGCAGATGCGCGACCAGCCCCTCGGATTCCAGAAGCCGCAGCGCCTCGCGCACGGGCGTGCGGGACAGGCCCAGCCGCCGGGCAAGCTCCACCTCGCGCAGCCGCGCCCCGGGGGCGAGCGCGCCCGAACGGATATCGCCGATCAGCCGCTGATAGGCCGCCTGCCCCTGGGAGGGCGGCACCGGCTCCGTGGGGTCCTGTGTCATGTCCCGTGGCTTCCCCTCTCTTGCATCCTTCTGGATACTGTTGGATACACATCGCATATCCCATGGAGGCCGCGATGAAAACCCTGCATGCCCTGCGCCTGAAGACCCTGGCCCTCGGCCTCGGGGGGGCGCTGCTGTTCCGCTGGGCGGGCATGCCGCTGCCCTTTCTCTTCGGGCCGCTCGCCGCCTGCCTCGCGGCGGCGCTGGCGGGGCAGGACCTGAAGGGGCCGGGGGCGGTCTCGGCCGGGGCGCGCACCATCCTCGGTGTCGCCGCGGGCGCGGCGATCACGCCCGAAGTGGTGGGCATGCTGCCCTCGATGGCGGTCTCCGTCGCGCTGGTGCCGGTCTTCGTGGCGCTGATCGGGCTGATCGGCATGCCCTTCTTCCGCCGCCTGGGCTATGACGCGCCGACCGCCTGGTACGCCGCGATGCCCGGCGGCTTCCAGGACATGGTGGTCTTCGGACAGGAAGCGGGCGCCGATGTGCGCGCGCTGTCGCTGATCCAGGCGACGCGGGTGCTGTTCATCGTCACGCTGGCGCCCGTGCTGATCGTGCATCTCTACGGGCGCGGGCTGGACAATCCGGTGGGCGAGCCCTTCGTGTCGCTGCCCGCGGGCGAGCTGGCGCTGATGGCGGCGGCGGCGCTCGGCGGCTGGAAGCTGGCGGCGCGGGCGGGACTGTTCGGCGCCTCGATCCTCGGTCCCCTGATCGCCACGGTGATCCTGGCGCAATGCGGGCTGCTGCATCACCGCCCCCCGCGCGAGGCGATCCTGGCGGCGCAGTTCTTCATCGGGCTGGGCATCGGCGTGCATTATGTCGGCGTCACCCTGGCCGAGATCCGCCGCTATGTCGCCTCCGGGGCGCTTTATGTCGGCATCCTGGCGATCCTCTCGGCACTGTTCACCGAAGTGGTCAGCCTCGCGGGCCTGGCGCCGCCGGTCGATGCCTTCCTCGCCTTCGCCCCCGGCGGCCAGTCCGAGATGACGGTGCTGGCCATCGTCACCGGGGCGGATCTGGGCTTCGTCATCGTCCATCACATGGTGCGGATGGTGACGGTGATCCTCGGCGCGCCGGTCGCCGCGCGCTGGCTGATGCCCCCGCGCGGCGATCCCTGAGCCGCTCTAGCGGAAGGGCCAGGGCAGGTCGGCATGGGCCTGCAGCCATCCCATGGGGAAATTCAGCCCCAGCGCCGCCGCCAGCCCCGCCACCGCACAGGCCGCGACCGCGGTCATGGCCAGCGCCCGGACGGGCCCGGTCCCGGCGCGGCGCATCAGGAAGAGCGGCAGGAAGACCAGCATCGCGGCGAAGAATCCCGCCAGCGCCGAGCCCGCGATCAGCGCGGCGATCCAGGCGACCCCGCCCCAGACCGGCGGCCCGGCGCCGCCCGCCTCGGCATCCAGATGCGCCGGATGTCCCGCGCCGCCGCGGATCAGCTGCCACAGCAGAAGCCCCGTCATGGCCAGTCCCAGCAGCGTGACCGTGGCCGGGAAGACCCCGCCGAGAAAGCTCTGCCCCAGCGCATCGGCGAGGCCGATCCCGAGGAACCCCGCGACGGCCAGCGCGAAGAGGATCTGCGGCCCCCGCCCGCGCCGTCCCGCCCCGGCGGAAGCCGGGGCCTCCTGCGGATCGGCCGCGCCATGCTCGTCGATGCGGTTCCTCAGCCCGACCCGGACAGAGGCCGCCGCCAGCGCGCCGATCACCAGCACCCCGGGATCCAGGAGAAAGGCCCAGCCGTGGAATTGCAGCGACTGGTAGAAATAGGTCTCGGTCTGGGAGGCCAGCACGAAGCCGATCAGCACCGCCGGGCGCGGCCAGCCGAAGCGTTTCATCAGGATCCCCGCGACGCCGAGGGCCAGCAGCGCCAGCAGGTCGCCGATATCGCGCGTCGCCTGGAAGGCGGCAAAGCACATCACCACCATCATGAAGGGCGCCAGCAGCGGGAAGGGGATGCGCGTCAGCCGCGCGATCGGCGCCGCCAGGCCGAGGCAGATCCCCGCCCCCATGACATTGGCGATGGCCAGCGACCAGATCAGCGAATAGGTGATGTCCAGATCGCGCGTCACCATGCCCGGCCCCGGATCGATGCCCAGCAGCACCAGCCCGGCCAGGAACACCGCCATCGCCCCCGATCCGGG
Organism: Mangrovicoccus algicola; assembly: GCF_014903745.1. Lineage (GTDB taxonomy): Bacteria > Pseudomonadota > Alphaproteobacteria > Rhodobacterales > Rhodobacteraceae > Mangrovicoccus > Mangrovicoccus algicola. The sequence continues at coordinate 3,401 of NZ_JACVXA010000003.1, forward strand.
GATGCCGAACAGCACGGTGGGCAGCATCGCGCCCCCCTGCATCGCGTTATTGGCGCTTTCCGGCGCGATCACCCCGCGGATGTCGCCCTGGCCGAAGCTCTTGGGCGCCTTCACCGTCTGCACCGCGTGGCCATAGGCCATCCAGTCGACCACCGCGCCGCCCAGCCCCGGGACCGCCCCGATCATGCAGCCCATGCCCGCGCAGCGCAGCGACAGCCACAGGTTGCCCCACCAGTCGAGGACACCGCGCCGCCACCCCTTGCCCAGCGTGGCGCTCTGCGAGATGGCGCCGCCGCCGCGCAGCAGATCGGCGATCTCGGGCACCGCGAAGAGGCCGAGCGCCACCACGACAAGCGGCACCCCGTCATAGAGATAGCCGGTGCCGAAGGTCATGCGGAACTCGCCGGTCGAGGGCGCCCCTCCCATCGCGCCGATCAGCAGGCCGAGCGCCGCCGCCGCCAGCCCCTTGGCCAGGCTGCGCCCCGCCAGGGCCGCGACCATCGACAGGCCGAACACCGCCAGCATGAACAGCTCCGGCGCGCCGAACATCAGCACCAGCGGCCGGGCGATGACGACGAAGCCGGTCAGCACCACCGCCCCGAAGACGCCCCCCATCATCGAGGAGACGAAGGCCGCCGACAGCGCCCGCGCCGCCTCGCCCCTGCGCGCCAGCGGGAATCCGTCAAGCACGGTGGCCTGGCTGGCGGTCGATCCGGGGATCCCCATCAGCACCGAGGCGAAGGTGTCGGATGTCGGGATCACCGCGACCAGCCCGACCAGCATGGCCAGCGCCGAGATCTGGTCCATCCCGTAGAGGAACGGCATCAGAAGCGACAGCCCGGCAATGCCGCCCAGCCCGGGGATCACCCCGATGACCAGCCCGAGCGAGACGCCCAGGAGCATGAAGAACAGGTGCTGGACGGTGAACAGGGCCGCCAGCGCAGCCAGCAGGGTTTCTGCCACGGGAACTCTCCGACAGGTTTTTCAGGGGGGGATGGGCGGACAGGCGGCATCGGGAGCGCCGCCTGCCCGGTCGTGCCCGGGCGCTATTCGCCCAGGCGGACGCCGTATTCCTCGGCCAGCAGCGAGACGACGGCCTTGCGGTGCTCCTCCGAGATGGTCGTGCCCTTGCGGAACAGCGCCTCGGCCGCCCTGCCGTTCACCTGGTCGTAATTGCCCAGAACGTCGGCGCGGTTGGCCTGGTAATCGGGATCGTCCTTCATCGCCTCGAACCCGGCGACCAGCGTGTCGACCACCTCGTCGGGCGTGTCCCTGGGCACGAAGATCATCTTCTGCGCCGGGAAGCCCGCGGTGAAGAAGGCCATGTAGGCGTCGAATTCCGGGCCCGCCGGCGGTTCGCCATGCAGCATCTCGTAGACCTCGCCGAAATGCGGAAGGTCGGGATAGTTGGGATCGCGCACCAGGTTGCCCTCGCCATCCATCATCCCCCAGGTGAAGATCGGCACCGCCTCGCCCGCATCGACCAGCGGCTGGACGTTCTGGATATAGGCCGAGGTCGTCTGGTAATCGATGGTGATCTCGCCGCGCTCGAAGGCCAGCCGCGCATCGGCGCGGGCCTTGAAGCCGAAGACATGCTGCACGTCGAGCCCCAGCAGGCGGAATCCCAGCAGCGGCACGAGGTCGAGCGAGGTCGCCCCCTGGCTGCCATAGGTCAGCTTGCTCCCCTCCAGCTTGGCGATGTCCCCCGGCCCGGTCACGCCGGATTCGGGGCGTACGAAGACGATCCCGCCGGTGGGCGCCGCCGAGACGATGCGCCAGTCCTGATACTCGTATTTGACCCGCGGATCCTGCAGCAGGTAGGGGAACTGCGTCGAGGCCGAGGTGATCAGCCATTCGCGCCCCGTCGGCTTGGCGCGCAGCGCGAAGAGGTTCGCCCCCTTGATCGAGCCGCCGCCCGGTTCGTAGGTCAGCGAGATCACCGGATTGCCGGGCAGGTACTTGGTCAGGATCGGCGCCTCGAACTGCGCGATCGTGCCCGAGCCGCCGCCGGGCGAGAAGGGCACGAGCCAGTCGATCTTGCCCCCCGAGAAGTCATCCGCCGCCCCCGGCCCCGCCATCAGGACAAGGGGCGCCATGGCCGCGAGCCCGAGGGCCCCGCGACGCGAAATTCCGGTCGTCATTGCGATTCTCTCCTCCCAGAGCGAAATTGCATTTCCGTCATGGCCGGTTCTGCCATAGGGATCGGGCGTGTCTCCAGCACCGCCTGTCTCCCCGGGGCCACCATAGGGCAGCCACCTGTCCAGAACCTGTCCGGGAGAGGAAAAATGCGCGTCACGCTGATCGAGGATAATGAAGGGCTCGCCGGGGCGATCCGGGATTCGCTGGAGGATCACGGATTCGGCGTCGACTGGCTGGCCGACGGGGCGGAGGGCGCGGCCTTCCTCGCCGCCGAGGGCGCCGATGTCGCGGTGCTGGACCTGAACCTGCCCGGCCGCCACGGGCTGGAGATCCTGCGCGGGCTGCGCGCGGCGGGCAACCCGGTGCCGGTGCTGGTGCTGACCGCGATGGGCCGCACCTCGGACCGGGTCGGAGGGCTGGAGGCCGGCGCCGACGACTACCTGGTGAAACCCTTCGAGATGGCCGAGCTGATCGCCCGGATCCGGGCGCTGGGGCGGCGCGGGCGGCAGGTCTCGGACCCGGTGGAGCAGCTGGGCATGCTGCGCTTCGACCGCGCCAGCCGCCGGCTGGACGGGCCGGACGGGTCCCTCGCCCTGCCCCGGCGCGAATTGGCGCTGTTCGAATGCCTGCTGGCGCATCGCGGGCGCGTCGTGCCGCGCGAACGGATCGCCGACACGCTCTACGGCACCGGCGCGGATGTCGAAACCAATGCGCTGGACCTGCTGGTGTCGCGGCTGCGGCGCAAGCTGGAGGGTTCGGGCGTGGTCATCCGCACGGCGCGGGGGCTGGGCTACATGCTGGATGCGGCTGCGCGATGAGCGCCCCCGGCGCCACCGTCTCGGGCAGCCTGCGGCGGCGGCTGTTCCTGACCATCATCGGGCCGCTGATCCTGATCACGCTGGGATCCGCCGCGATCCGCTATCACCAGTTCGCCGGCCTGTCGCAGCGGGTCTACGACAACACCCTGCTGACCGTCGCGCTGACGATCTCGCGCGATGTGATGATCTCGGAAGGGGACATGCTGAAGACCCAGCTGCTGACCAGCCTGACCGGCGCGCTCGGCGACACGCTGTATTACCGCATCGTCGGACCGGACGGCGCCTGGATCACCGGCTATTCCGACGCCCCGCCGCGCCCCGCCGCGCTGGCCGCCGCCGCGCCGGGCGAGCCGCAGGTCTATGACAGCCGCGTGGGCGCCATGCCGGTGCGGGTGCTGTCGATCAGCGAGGCGATGCATGACCGGCCGCTGGACGGGGTGGTGACGGTCGAGGTCTGGACCACCGTCAACCAGCGCCGCGCGCTGAGCATGGAGCTGCTGGGCCAGACCGCGATCCAGTTCGCCGCGATCCTCGCCGCGGCGGCCGCCCTGCTGTGGTTCGGCATCCATTCGGGTCTGCGCCCGCTGCGGCGGCTGGAGGAGGCGATCCTCGCCCGCAGCCCGCAGGACCTCCAGCCGATCCGCCGCGCGGTCCCGGCCGAGCTGTCGACGCTGGTGGCCGCGATGAACGGGCTCTTCGCCCGGCTCGACCGCGCCTTCGTGCTGCGCGACGCCTTCATCTCCGACAGCGCCCATCAGATCCGCACTCCCGTCGCCGCGATCCAGGCCCGGGCCGAGGCCTGCCTGACCGCCCCCGACGAGGCGCGGCTGCGCCAGCGCGTCGCCGCCCTGGCCGAGGCCGCGCGCGCCGCCGGGCGGCTGGTCAACCAGCTTCTGTCCCAGGAACGCGTGCGCGGGCGGGAATTGCGCTCGATGGCCGAACCGGTCGACCTGGCCGCGCTGATGGCCGCGACGACGCGCGATTTCGCCGCCGGCGCCCTCTCCCGCGGGATCGACGTGAGCTTCGATATCGACGGCGATCCCCGCCCCGTCACGGCCGATCCGGTGATGCTGGGCGAGATGCTGACCAACCTTCTGGAGAATGCCGTCGCCCATGGCGGCGCGGGCGGGTGGATCGCCGTGACCCTGCGCTTCTGCTCCGGCGAGGCGGTGCTGGAGGTCGCCGATCGCGGCCCGGGCATCGCGCCCGCCCTGCGCGAGCGGGTGTTCGACCGGTTCTTCCGCGCCGCGCCGGGCAGCGGCCCCGGCGCCGGGCTTGGCCTGGCCATCGTGCGCGACATCGCCCGCGCCCATGGCGGCGATGCCTGTCTCGCCGGGACCGCCCGGGGCTGCACGATCCGCGTGAGCCTGCGGGGCTGATCGACCGCCGCCGCCGGAGGCGTGTCGCGCCGGTCCCGGGACGCGGCCCGGATGCGTCACTCCGGCGGCGCGGCAAAGGCGGAATGGCACCAGTCCCAGACCGCCTGCGCGGCCGGCCGGGGCGGGGCGCCGCGCCTGCGCAGAAGGTAGTAATCGGCGCCCGTGTCATACCCGGCCGGGCCCAGATCGATCAGCCGCCCGGCCGCGATATCGGCCCGCACGAAAGCGCGGGAGGCAATCGCCACGCCCTGCCCGGCCAGCGCCGCGTCCAGCGCCAGCGACACCTGGTTGAACACCGCGCCGGGCCGCTTGCCCGGGCGTCCGAACCAGCGGGTCCAGTGGTCATAGGCATCATGCAGCAGCGGCAGCGCAGCGATGTCGGCGGGGTCCAGCGGCGCAACGCGGTCCCCCAGGAGATGCGGGCTGGCCACCAGCACCAGGTCCTGCCGGAACAGGAACCGCGCCTCCAGCGCGGCGGGAAAGGGCGGGCGCGTCTCGCGGATGGCGATATCGACCTGGTCGCGGTCGAGATCCGACACCGCCACCGTGGCCAGCGTGCGCAGGTCGATCCCCGGCAGCGCCGCGGCCAGCGAGGGCAGCGCCGGGATCAGCAGCCGCGCGGCGAAGGTCGGCGTGACGCTGATCGTCACCACCCCGGCGCGGCCCGCCACCTCGCCGGTGGCGCGGCGCAGGATGTCGAAGGCCCGGACGATCTCGGCATGATAGGCAGCACCCTCGGCGCTGAGCGCCAGCCCGCGCGGCAGCCGCCGGAACAGTGCCAGCCCCAGGTGATCCTCCAGCAGGCGCACCTGCTGGGCGACCGCGCCCTGTGTGACGCCCAGCTCCTCGGAGGCGGCGCGGAAGCTCAGCCGCCGCCCGGCGGCCTCGAAGCTGCGCAGCGCGTTCAGCGGCGGCAGGGTCCGGCGCATCGATGGTTTCCTCACCCGATAGATTTCCTACAGTCTCGCAGCGGTCGTTCTGGCGCGAAAGCCCCCGCGGAACAAGGCAGTCTGCGCGGCGACACCACCGCTGATTCCACCCCGCGCCCGCAGCGCTGCCGCACCACTCCCGGCCGCAGCCGGCGCCCAGACCGGGACCCGCCATGATCGCCCAGCCGCCGCGCCTTCTTCCCGTCTCGTTTCCCGTCATCCTGGCGGTGAGCGGGTCGCACCTGGTCAATGACCTGATCCAGTTCCTCCTTCCCGCGCTCTATCCGGTGCTGAAGCCGCAATACGGGCTGAGCTATTTCCAGCTGGGGCTGCTGACCCTGGCGCAGCAGATCACCGCCTGCGTCCTCCAGCCCGTCCTGGGGCTTTATGGCGACCTGCGGCCCAAGCCGCGGATGCTGGCGCTCTCCATGGCGGTGGTCGCCGCGGGGGTCGTCCTGCTGGCCGTCGCGGGGTCCTTCGCGCTGCTTCTGCTGGCGGCCACCGTGCTGGGGATCGGCTCGGCGCTGTTTCATCCCGAGGCCTCGCGGATCTGCCGCATGGCCTCGGGCGGGCGCTACGGGCTGGCGCAGTCCAGCTTCCAGGTCGGCGGCAATGCCGGGACCGCGCTGGGGCCGCTGGCGGCGGCGATGATCGTGCTGCCGCTGGGACAGGCCAGCACCGTCTGGTTCGGGTTGCTGGCCGTCGCCTCGGTCATGGTCCTGCTGCGGGTGGGGGGTTGGGTCGTTCAGCATCACGCCACCATCCGCGCCGCCGGAACCGCGGGGGCCGCCGCCCCCGCCCTGCCGCGCGCCCGGCTGATCCTGTCCTTCGCGGTGATCGGCGCGCTGCTGCTGAGCAAGTTCGTCTATGTCGAGACCTTCAAGGCCTATTACGCCTTCTTCCTGATCGAACGCTTCGGGCTGGGCATCGGCGCGGCGCAGGGGCTGTTGTTCGTGTTCCTGGCCGCGGTGGCCTTCGGCACCTTCGCCGGCGGGCCGCTGGGCGACCGGATCGGGCGCAAGCGGGTCATCTGGGGCTCGATTCTCGGCGCGCTGCCCTTCGCGGCCGCCCTGCCCTTCGCCTCGCTCTGGGGGGCGGTGGCGCTGAGCATCGCGGTGGGGCTGGTGCTGTCCTCGGCCTTCTCGGCGATCGTGGTCTATGCCCAGGAGCTGATGCCGCACCGGGTCGGCATGGTCGCGGGCTTCGTCTTCGGCTTCGCCTTCGGGATCGGCGCGCTGGGGGCGGCGGCGCTGGGGGCGCTGGCCGACCGGATCGGGATGGAGCAGGTTTTCGCGCTCTTGCCGCTGCTGCTGCTTCTGGGGCTGCTGACCGCGCTGCTGCCCGAACGCGGCTGAGCGCCGGGGGCGGGGGGATCTTCGGGAAATTGCTCCGCCCCAATTTGTTCGTTTCACAATATTGCAAGTTCCCCCGTCCCGTGGCAACTAACCGCTTCCGCGACCCCGCCCCCATTGCCGGAGCGGCCGCGACCGAGGAGTCTGGGAGGACAGAATGACTTTCGCGAAACTGGGCGGCACCGCCCTGGCCACCGTGCTCGCAGGGGCGGTGATGATCGGCACGGCAGGGGCGGAAACCCTGCGCCTGTCGCAGAACACGGGCGACACCACCACCTGGCAGAAGGGCGCCGAGAAATTCGGCGAGCTGATCTCGGAGGCCACGGGCGGTGAGATCGAGGTGCGGGTTTTCCCCAACGCCCAGCTGGCAGGCGGCGACCAGATGCGCCAGGCCGAGATGGTCGGGCGCGGCGCGCTGGACCTGGTGGTGACCTCGGCGATCAACGTCACGCCGCTGGTGCCCGAGATGGCCGCCTTCTCGCTGCCCTATCTCTATGCCGATTACGACCAGGTCGACGCCACCACCCAGGGCGCGCCGGGCGAGACCCTGGCCGGCATCCTGGCCGAGAAGGGCATCATCGTCCTGGCCTGGGGCGAGAACGGGTTCCGCGAGGTCACCAACAATCTCCGCCCGATCCAGGCGCCCGAGGACATGAAGGGCCTCAACATGCGCGTCGCGGGGCCGATGTATATCGACGTGATGAACGCGCTCGGCGCCAATCCGCAGCAGATGCAGTGGTCCGAGACCCTCACCGCGCTGCAGCAGGGCGTGGTCGACGGGCAGGAAAACCCGATCGGCGCGGTGATCATCCCGCAGCAGGTCTACGAGATGCAGAAATACATGACGACCTGGCATTACTCGTACGACCCGATCTTCCTGGGCATCAGCCAGAAGAAATGGGACGGCTACGACGCCGAGACGCAGCAGAAGCTGCGCGCGGCGGCCCAGGAGGCCATGGCGTGGCAGCGCCAGATCAGCCGCGAGGCCACCGCCTCGGGCATCGAGTTCCTGCGCGAGAAGGGCATGGAGGTGCATGAACCCTCCGCCGAGGAACTGGCCGCCTTCAAGGAGGCGACCCAGCCCGCCTTCGACGCCTGGGCGGCCAAGGTCGGCCCCGAGCTGGTCCAGTCCTTCCAGACCGCCATCGACGGCGCGAACTGAACCCCCGCAGGCGGGGGCGCCCCGGGCGGCCCCCGCCTGCCTGTCGAGCATCCGGAGGGGCCATGGCCTTCATCTTGCGCGAGGCCGAGAAGATCATCTGCGCGGTGCTCTTCCTGGCCATGACGTTTCTCGGCTTTGCCAATGTGGTCGTGCGCTACGGCACGCATTACTCGCTGGCCGCCACGGAGGAGCTGCTGACCAACGGCTTCCTGCTGCTGACCGTCTTCGGCGCGGCGATCGCGGCGCGGCGCGGCGAGCATCTGGCCGTGGGGCTGGTCCATGACCTGCTGCCGCCTGCGGCACAGCGCGCCGTGCTGGTCCTGTCGGTACTGGCCTCCGCCCTGCTCCTGGCGATGTCGGCCTGGTTCTCCTGGCAGGCGATGACCAACCTGATGGGCAACGGCATGCGCTCCTACGGGCTGCAGATCCCGGCCTGGTACTACCAGGCGGCGGTGCCCTTCGGCTTTGCGCTGGTGCTGATCCGCTACCTGCAGCACGCGCATGAGGTCTGGCAGGGCCGCGCCGGCGACGAGGTGATCCCCGATGCATGACCTGATCCCCGGACTTCCCGCGGGCACCGAGATGGTGATCCTGTTCTTCCTGCTCCTGGCGCTGCGCGTGCCGGTGGCCTTCTCGCTAGGGCTCTCGGCGATCTACGCGATGTGGCAGATGGGCTTCGGGCTGGAGCTGGCGGGCGACCTGATCGCCACCGGCATCACCAAGTTCTCCCTGCTGGCGATCCCGTTCTTCATCCTGGCGGGCACGCTGATGGGATCGCTGGGCATCGCCGAGCGGATGATCCGGTTCTTCCGCGTGCTGATCGGCGGCACGCCGGGCGGGATGGGCGTCGTCGGCACCGTGGTCTGCCTGTTCTGGGGCGCGGTCAGCGGCTCGGGCCCGGCCTCGGTCGCGGCGATCGGGCCGATGATCATCAAGGGGATGGAGGAGGACGGCTATCCGCGCGCCTATGCCGCCGGGCTGGTCTGCACCGGCGCGGCGCTGTCCATCGTCATCCCGCCCTCGATCGGGCTGGTGATCTACGGGGTGATCGCCGAGACCTCGATTTCCCAGCTGTTCCTGGCCGCGATCCTGCCGGGGCTGTTCATGGGGCTGACCATGCTGGTGACGCTGCCCTTCGCCAAGCCGCGCGGGACGGGGCGGGCGGCGCTGGAGCGGCTGAGCCCCATGCCCCATGCCGACCGGCCCTATGGCCGCAGGCTATGGCTGTCCTTCCGCGAAAGCTTCTGGGGGCTGATGACCCCCGTGGTGATCCTGGGCGGCATCTATTCGGGCATCTTCACCCCCACCGAGGCGGCGCTGGTGGCGACGGTCTATGCCCTGCTGGTGGGCGGGCTGGTCTACCGCACGCTGACCATCGCGGGGCTCTACCGGTCGCTCGGCGATGCGGCGGCCTCCTCGGCGACGGTGATGCTGGTGGTCGCCTATGCCAGCCTCTTCGGCTGGGTGGTGACGGTCGAGGACCTGGTGGGCAGCTATTCCGGCGCGCTGCTGGGCCTGTCGGGCAACGAGGCGGTGATCCTGCTGGTCATCATGGCGATCCTGCTGATCGCCGGGATGTTCATGGACGCGGTCACGGTGATGTTCATCTGCCTGCCGATCTTCATGCCGGTGGTGCATGAACTGGCCTGGAACCCGGTCTGGTTCGGGGTGCTGGTCATGGTCAACCTGGCCATCGGGCTGATCACCCCGCCGGTGGGCATCAACCTCTATGTCGCGGCCAATGTCACCCGCCTGCCGATCGAGCGCATCGCCCGCGGGGCCCTGCCCTTCCTGCTGGTCAGCCTCGCGGGGCTGGCGGTGATCGGGCTGGTGCCGCAGCTTTCCCTGGCCCTGCTCGGGGCCGCAGACTGAGGACGGGCGCATGACCCAGAAAACAGCCATCGTCACCGGCGCCGCGCGCGGCATCGGCCTGGCCACCACGCGGCAATTCCTGGCCCGGGGGCACCGCGTGGCGATGATCGACCGCGACGCGGCGGCCCTGGCGGAGGCGGCCGAAGGGCTCGACGGCGTGCTGCCGGTGGTCTGCGACGTGTCGGATCCCGATGCGGTGGCGGCGATGACCGCCGAGGCGGCGGGCGCCTTCGGGCGGATCGACGCGCTGGTCAACAATGCGGGCGTCGCCGATTTCGGCCCGATCGAGGCCACGGATTTCGCCCGCTGGCGCGAGGTGATGGCGACCAACCTCGACGGCGTGTTCCTGTGTTCGCAGGCGGCGATCCCGCATCTGCGCGAAACGCGGGGCGCGATCGTCAACATCGCCTCGATCTCGGGGCTGCGCGCCTCGACCCTGCGCGTGGCCTACGGCACCTCCAAGGCGGCGGTGATCCACCTGACCATGCAGCAGGCCGCCGAGCTGGGCGAATACGGCATCCGCGCCAATTGCGTGGCGCCCGGCCCGGTGCGCACCAAGCTGGCCATGGCGGTGCATTCGCCGCAGATCATCGCCGCCTATCACGACGCGATCCCGCTGAACCGCTACGGCTCGGAGGACGAAATCGCCTCGGTCATCACCTTCCTCTGCTCGGAGGCGGCCAGCTATGTCACCGGCCAGACCATTGCCTCGGATGGCGGGTTCCAGGCGACGGGGGTGGGCCTGCCGGCCCTGCGCGGCTGAGCCCCGCCCTGCCCCGGCCTCAGGGCCGGGCGCCGCGGCACCAGGGCTCCGCCCCCTGCGCATCGACGAAAAGGCGATAGACGCCGGTCGTCGCGGTGATGAACAGCGTCCGCCCCCGCGGCCCGCCGAAGGCCAGGTTCGATACCCTCTCGGGCACCAGGACCTTGCCCAGCAGGTCCCCGTCGGGGGCGAAGCACTGCACCCCGTCCAGCGCGGAGGTCCACAGATTGCCCTCGGCATCCACCCGGAACCCGTCGGGGAAGCCCGCATCGACCTCGCAGGCGATGCCGTCATCGACCGGCCCCGCCGCCGTCATGCGGAACCGCCGGATCACCGGCGCGACGGAGGGATCATGGCTGCGCCCGCTCTCGGCGACATAGAGAAGGCTTTCATCGGGCGAGAAGGCAAGGCCGTTGGGCTGGGTGAAATCGGTGATCATCGCCTCAACCGCACCATCCGGGGCAATGCGGTAGACATGGCGGCCCGGCTGCTCGGGCTCCGCGCGGTAGCCCTCGAAGCTCGACAGGATGCCATAGGTCGGATCGGTGAACCACACGGCGCCGTCGGAGGCGACCACCAGGTCATTGGGCGAATTCAGCCGTCGCCCCCCGTGGCTGTCGGCCAGCACGGTGATGCGCCCGTCGGGTTCGGTCCGGGCCACGTCGCGGCTCCCGTGGCGGCAGGAGACCAGCCGCCCCTGCCGGTCGCGGGTATGGCCATTGGCGAAGCCCGAGGCGCCGCGGAACAGGCTGACCCCGTCCGCCTCGCTCCAGCGCATCACCCGTTCGGAGGGAATGTCGCTGAACAGCAGGCAGCCATGGTCGCCGAACCAGACCGGCCCCTCGACCCAGGTGAATCCGCCGGCGATCCGTTCCAGCGGCGCGGTGCGGTGCACGAGACGGCGGAACCGGTCATCGGCGTAATGCAGGTGGTCGGGCAGCAGGCTCATCGGCAGGGGCTCCTTTCGCGGAGGCAGGGACAGGGGTCAGTCAAGGTGGAACACCTCCTCCATCGGCGCCCACCATTCGCCCTCCGCCCGGCTGTCCAGCGGGCGCTGCATCGGCCCGCAGACCGCCCACCAGTCCCGCGTCACCGGATCGGCGGCGATGGCGGCGCTGTCCGCGGCGAAATCCGTGCCGCGATATTCCCAGTAGCCGAACATCACCATCTCGGGTTCGCGCAGGAAGATCGAGTAATTGGTGATGTTCGAGGCGCGCAGCCGCTCCAGCACGGCAGGCCAGGCATCGGCATGAAGACGCCGGTATTCGGCCACATGCTCCGGCGCCAGGCCGATCATCATTCCCATCCGCTGCATCTCACGCCTCCCCGATGCCATAGAACCGCGCCGCCGTTCCGGAAAACAGCGCCTGCCGTTCCGCCGGGGACAGATCCGCCGCCAGGGCCTGTGCCGCCCGGTGCCAGCCGCCGTAATCGCCGGCCAGATGCAGCACCGGCCAGTCGCTGCCCCACATCACCCGCCCGGCCCCGAAACACGCCAGGACATGGTCGAAGACGGGGCGGAAATCCTCCGCCTGCCAGCCCGGCCCCCATTCCGTCGCCAGTCCCGAGAGCTTGCAGAAGACCCTGGGATGCCGCGCCAGCGCCGCCATGCCGCCGCGCCAGTCATCGCCGGGATCGCCGTCCCGGAACACCGGCTTGGCACAATGGTCGATCACCAGCGGCAGATCGGGCAGCCGCGCCGCCAGATCGCCGATCACCCCCAGATGGCGCGGCGTGACCAGCGCATCCAGCCGCAGACCCGCCGCCGCCACCGCCTCCAGCCCCGCCAGGACCTGCGGGTGCAGGATCCAGTCCGTCGCCACGATATCCTGCAGCATGGGGCGGATCCCCCGCAGCCGCGGATGCGCGATCCGCGCCAGCTGCGCGGGCACGTCGCCCTCCAGGTCGACCCAGCCCACCACCGCGCGGATCTGCGGCGTCGCATCGGCCAGCGACAACAGGAACTCGGTCTCCGCCAGCGTGGGCGCCGCCTGCACCGCCACCGTGCCCGTCACCCCCGCCGCACGGGCCAAAGGCGCCAGATCCGCAGGCAGCAGGTCGCGCCGGATCGCCGCCACGCCGTCATCCATCCAGCCGTAATCCCCCCGGCCGATCCGCCAGTAATGCTGATGCGCGTCGATCACGCCAACTCCCCCCTTGCCAGCACTTTGTACTAAATAATAACGTACACGTCAGAGGCGCCGTCAACCGCAATTCCGCCGGAGGGGCGCAGGGAGGCCAGGATGAAGACCCGCCATATCGGACGCACCGGACTGGAGGTGAGCGAGATCGCCTTCGGCTGTGCGAGCATCGGCAACCTGTATCGCGAGGTGACGGAGGCAGAGGCGCAGGCCGTGCTGGACGCCGCATGGGAGGCGGGCATCCGCTATTTCGACACGGCACCGCATTACGGGCGCGGCCTGTCGGAAATGCGGCTGGGCCGGTTCCTGGCCGACAAGCCCGGCGCGGTGATCTCCACCAAGGTGGGGCGGCTGCTGTCGCCCGCGCGCAGCCCCATTGCCGAGGCTGACGGCTATGTCCGCCCCGCGCAGAACGACATGCGCTACGACTATTCCGGCGACGGGATCGAGGAAAGCCTGGAGCAGAGCTGCGAACGGCTGGGGCGCAGCGGCGTCGACATCCTCTATGTCCACGATATCGGCGCCTATACCCATGGCGCCGCCAATGAGGCGCATATGGAGGCTTTCCTCGGCTCGGGCTATGCGCGGCTGCGGCGGATGAAGGAACAGGGGCGGATCCATGCCTTCGGGCTGGGGGTGAACGAGAACGAGGTCTGCCTGCAGGTGATGCGCGAGGCGGGTCCGCTGGACGTGATCCTTCTGGCCGGGCGGCTGACGCTTCTGGACCGCTCGGCCGAGGCGGCGCTGGTCCCGGCCTGCCGCGCGGCGGGCACCAGCCTGGTGCTGGGGGGCGTGTTCAATTCCGGCATCCTCGCCACCGGCCCCGTCCCCGGCGCCACCTATGATTACGGTCCCGCCCCGGGGGAGGTGCTGGAGCGCGTCGCGGATCTGCAGGCGCGCGCCGGGGCGCAGGGCCTGCCGCTGGCCACCGCCGCGCTGCATTTCGCGATGCGCCATCCGGCAACGGCCGCGGTGTTGCTGGGCACGGCCAAGCCCGCCAGCCTCAGGCGCAATCTCGACGCCCTTGCCACCGCCATGCCTGCGGGCGCGGAGGCGGCGCTGGCCTGAACCTCAGGCCAGTTCGTGATGGCGCAGCGAAGACAGCAGCGTCGTCTTGGAGGTGCGCAGATGCCGCCCCGCCGCCGCCTGCGCGGCCGGGGCGTCGCGCGCCTCCAGCGCATCGATGATCTCCAGGTGCTCCTCGATCGCGGCGGCGTTGCGGGTTTTCTCCTCGGTCTTGTCCCACATGAAATGATAGTGGAAGATCAGCGAGATGACCTTCTGGAACTCGGCGGTGAACCGATTGGTGACGACCGAGTTCAGCGCCTGGTGGAACCGCTCGTCCAGCTTCGAGAAGGCGTGGAAATCGGTCTCGATCGCGGCGCGCAGGCGCAGATGCGCCGCCCGCAGCTCAGCCAGCTCGGCCCAGACCGGGTGATCGACCGGCGCCTCCGCCAGCCGCGCCACCGCGTCGAGTTCCAGCACCGAGCGGAAATCCGACAGCTCGATGGCGAAATCGCGGGTGAAGCCCAGCAGCATCCACCCCCCCTGCGGCCGCCGCGAGACCAGGCCGAAGCGGCTGAGCCCGGCGAGGAATTCCTTCAGCTCGTGCTGCGGCACATCGAAATGGCGCGACAGTTCGGCCACCGACAGCGCCGTCCCCGCGGGCACGTCGAAACGCAGCACCCAGTCGAGGAATCTCTGTTCCAGATCCTCCGCCCCCCCCTCGGGGCGCAGGAGGTCGATCCGGTCCTCCGCCAGCGGCGCGCGCAGCAGCAGCTTCTCCCGCCCCGACCAGGCCAGCAGCCCGGTCTCTTCCATCCGGCCCAGGCAGCGGCGGATGATCGTGCGGCTGACCCCGGCAATCTCGGCCAGGCCCGTCTCCGAGGGCATCACGGATCCCGGCGGCAGCGCGCCGCAGTAATCGAGGATCCGGTTATAGGCCTCGCGGAACCGCGTGTCGCTGCGCGCCATGATCTGCTCCTTCTGCTGTCCCGCGCCGGGCGCCGGACTGTATTTGTACGAAATCATAAAAAACCGTTGACGGGAATCAAAGCACGTTTTTATGTATCAAATAATAAAAAACATCGTGCGAAAGGGAGGCGCATGACCCTGGCATCCAGACCCGCCGCCATGAGCGCGCGGCGCAGCCGCGCCGCCGCCTTTCAGTTCCTGCCCGATGCGGCAAAGCTTCACCGCCTTTCCGCGCTGGCGACGCTGTTCCTGCTGATCCTCGGCTTCGCCCTGGCCAGCCCGGCCTTCTTCTCGGTCAATAACGGGCTGACGATCCTGCTGCAGACCTCGGTGATCGGGCTTCTTGGGATCGGCATGACCATGGTCATCATCACCGGGGGCATCGACCTGTCCGTCGGCTCCGTGCTGGCGCTGTCGGGCGTGGCCTCGGGCATGGCGATCAAGGCCGGCGTTCCGGTCGGCCCCGGCATGGCCTTCGGCGTGGCGGTGGGCGCGGCCTGCGGCGCGCTCAACGGGCTGATCGTGACGCGGATGCGCATCCCCCCCTTCGTCGCCACGCTGGGCATGATGCTGATGGCGCGGGGGCTGGCGCTGCAGCTGACCGGGGCGGCGCCGATCTCGCAGCTGGGCGAGGCCTTCGGGCGGCTGGGCAACGGCGCGCTGTTCCGGATCGTGGAAATGCGCCCCAACGGCTTTCCCAAGGTGATCTTTCCCGGCATCCCCTACCCGGCCATCGTGCTGCTGATCGTGGCCATCGCCGCCGCCTACCTGCTGCGCCGGCGCCAGATCGGCCGCCACATCTATGCCACCGGATCGAACGAGGAGGCCGCGCGGCTCTCGGGCGTGCGCACCGACCGCGCCAAGCTCTATGCCTATGCCATGTCCGGCGCGCTGGCGGGGCTGGCGGGGATCGTCCTGATGTCGCGGCTGGTGACCGCCCAGCCCAGCGAGGGCGTGATGTACGAACTCGACGCCATCGCGGCGGCGGTGATCGGCGGCGCGTCGCTCTCCGGCGGGGTGGGCACGGTGCCCGGCACGATGATCGGCGCCTTCATCATCGGCATCCTGCGCAACGGCCTGAACATGGCCGGGGTGTCGGCCTTCATCCAGCAGATCGTCATCGGCGCCGTCGTGATCGCCGCGGTCTGGATCGACCATATCCGCAACCGGCCCTGAGGCTGCGGAAGGCCCGCCCCGGGACGCAAGAAGCCCGGGCGCGGCGGAACAGGGAACAGTCTCTACTGAGGAGGAATGAGATGCGTCCGATCAAGCTTGCACTTGTGACATCGACACTTGCCCTTGCCGCGGGCTTCGCGCAGGCGGGCGAAATCGCGGTGATCGTCAAGACCACCAGCTCGAATTTCTGGCAGAACGTCAATCGCGGCGCCGAGGCCGCCATCGCCGCCCAGGGCGAGCACAGCTTCACCTTCGACGGCCCCGCCACCGAAAGCGCGGTGGCCGACCAGGTGAACCTGGTGGAGAACGCGATCAATCGCGGCGTCGCGGGCATCGTCCTGGCGCCGTCGGATCCCGAGGCGCTGGCCCCGGCGGTCAAGCGCGCCTACGAGGCCGCCATCCCCGTCGTCATCATCGACAGCGCCCTGGCCGACAGCGCCGAGGGCACCTACCAGTCCTTCCTGTCGACCGACAACTGCGCCGCGGGCGAGGAAGTCGCCAAGCGGATGATCGAGAAGGCCGGCACGGAGGGCAAGGTCGCGATCATGTCCTATGTGGCGGGCGTGGGCTCGGAGATCGGGCGGGTCGGGTGCTTCTCCGACTACCTCGCGGCCAATTCCCAGCTCGAGATCGTCGGGCCGTTCTATTCGCAGAGCCAGATGGCCAACGCGCTGAACCAGACCACCGACATCCTGGCCGCCAATCCCGACCTGGTGGGCATTTTCGGGGCCAATGAACCCACCGCGGTCGGCATGGGCCGCGCCATCGTTCAGGCGGGCAAGGCGGGGCAGCTGGTCGCGCTCGGCTTCGACGGCAATGCCGATCTTCAGCAATTCGTCCGCGACGGGGTGCTGGACGCGACGGCGGTGCAGGGATCCTTCGCCATGGGCGAGAAGGGGATCGAGACGATCATCCGCATCCTCGGCGATGACGCGGTGGAGCCCTTCGTCAATACCGGCGTGGTGCTGGTCGACAAGGACAACATCGACACCGACACCGCGCAGAACGTCCTCTACTGAGCCGGATCCGCGCGACCGCGGGGGGCGCCGCCCCCCGCCCCTTCCGGCAGAAAGGCAGCCACAGCATGACCCGCCCCCTCGTGGAACTCATCGATATCGAGAAGCATTTCGGCGGCATCCGCGCGGTCGACCGCGTCTCGCTGGACCTCTGGCCGGGCGAGGTGGTCGGCGTGCTGGGCCATAACGGCGCGGGCAAGTCCTGCCTGATGCGGATCCTGTCCGGGGCGATGACGCCCTCGGCCGGCGAGATCCGCGTCAACGGCAGCCCCGCGTCCTTTTCCAGCCCCAATGACGCCCGCGCGGCCGGGATCGAGACGATCTACCAGACCCTGGCGCTGGCCGATCACCTGGACGCGGCCGCCAATCTTTTCCTGGGCCGCGAACTCAAGACCCGGTTCGGCAATCTCGACGACGCGCGGATGCTGGCCGAGGCCAGGACCGTGCTGGCGCGGCTGAACCCGAATTTCAAGAACCTGCGCGATCCGGTCTCGTCGCTGTCCGGCGGGCAGAGGCAGGTGATCGCCATCGCCCGCGCGATCTATTTCGACACAAAAATCCTGATCATGGACGAACCCACCGCGGCGCTGGGACCGTCGGAAACCGCCATGGTCGCCGACCTGATCCGCCAGCTGCGCGACGAGGGCATCGGCATCTTCCTCGTCAGCCATGACATGCATGACGTGTTCGAGCTGTGCGACCGGGTCGTGGTGATGAACAAGGGCCGGCTGGTCGGCGCCCATGCCATCCACGAAGTGTCGAAGGACGACGTGCTGAGCCTGATCGTCAAGGGCGAGCTGCCCGCCGACTGGTCGGCGCGCAACCTGATGGCGGAGGCGGCGCAATGAGGGATCTTCCCGGCGACCTGATGGATTGCGGCATCTGCGTCGCGCCCGGCCGGTTCGAGGTCGCGCCGCGCGCATGGCCGATGATCGCCCCGCCCGGCTGGCGGCTGGTCGATATCGCGGCGATCGGCATCTGCGGCACGGATTACCACATCTTCGAGGGGAAGCACCCGTTCCTCGACTATCCGCGGGTGATCGGGCACGAGCTGTCCGGCCACCTGGCGGACGGGCCGGATGCCGGTCAGCTGGTAGTGGTGAACCCCTACCTGTCCTGCGGCACCTGCCGGGCCTGCCTGCGCGGGAAACCCAATTGCTGCGCCGCGATCGAGGTGCTGGGCGTGCATCGCGACGGCGGCATGTGCGCCCGCATCGCGGTGCCGGAGGCGAACCTCTATCCCGCCGAGGGGCTGAGCGCGATCCAGGCGGCGATGGTCGAATTCCTCGCCATCGGCGCCCATGCCGTGGCCCGCGCCGGGCTGGTCCCGGGCGACCGCGTGCTGGTCACCGGCGCGGGACCCATCGGGCTGGGCACCGCGATCTTCGCGCGGCTCGCCGGGGCGGAGGTGCATCTGAGCGACCTCTCCGCCGAAAGGCTGGCCACGGCGCGGCGGCTCTTCGGCTTCGAGCGCCTGCAGGAGGCGGGCCGCGACATCCTGGCGGGGGACCTGGCCGAGGGGTTCGACACGGTCTTCGACGCCACCGGCAGCGCGGCATCGATCATGGCGGGCTTTCCGCTGGTCGCGCATGGCGGATCGAGCGTGCTGGTCAGCGTGGTCAAGGACGACATCACCTTCGCCGATGCCGAGTTCCACAAGCGCGAGACCCGCATCATCGGCAGCCGCAACGCCCTGCGCGCCGATTTCGACCGGGTGATCGCGGCCATCCGCGACGGACAGGTGCCCACGGACGCCATCGCCACCGAGGTGCTGCCGCTGGCCGACCTGCCCGGCCGCTTCCCCGGCCTCGCCGCCGAGCGCGGCGCCATCGTCAAGGTGCTGGTGACGCCATGAAGGACCTCACGGATCCCCCCTGCGCGCTGCATCTGCACCCCGAGGACAATGTCCTGGTGGCGCTGCGCGCCGTGCCCGCGGGCACGGTCCTGCCCGGCGGGATCACCGCGGCGGAGCCCGTCCCGGCGGGGCACAAGATCGCCGCCGCCGCCATCGCCGCGGGCGAATCCGTACGCAAATACGGGCAGATCATCGGCGCGGCGACGCAGCCCGTGGCCCCGGGCATGCATGTCCATGTCCATAATCTCGGCATGGGCGCGCACCGGCAGGATTACGGCTTCGCCCTGGATGCACGGCCCCTGCCCCCGGCCGCGGGCGCCGACAGCTTCCTGGGGTTCCACCGGCCCTCGGGCCGGGTCGGGACGCGCAACTATATCGGCATCCTGACCTCGGTGAATTGCGCAGGCTCCGTCGCGCGCTTCATCGCCGAGGCCGCCACGCGCGGGGGTCTGCTCGATGCCTATCCCAATGTCGACGGGATCGTGCCCATCGTCCATGGATCGGGCTGCGGCATGTCCGGCAAGGGCGAAGGCTATGACACGCTGTTCCGCACCCTGGCGGGCTATGGGCGCAACCCGAATTTCGGCGCGATCCTGATGGTGGGGCTGGGCTGCGAGGTGATGCAGATCCCCGACCTGGTGGACCGCGCCGCGATGAAGGACCGCGAGAGGTTCCGCTACATGACGATCCAGCACGAGGGCGGCACCCGCGCCACGGTGGATCGCGGGCTGGGCCTTCTGCGCGAACTGGCCGCCGCCGCCGACACCGCCCGGCGCGCCCCGGCCCCGGCCTCGGCGCTGGTGCTGGGGATGCAATGCGGCGGCTCGGACGGGTATTCCGGCGTCACCGCCAATCCCGCGCTCGGCCATGCCTCGGACCTGCTGGTGCGCCAGGGCGGCACATCGATCCTGTCGGAGACCTCGGAAATCTACGGCGCCGAACACCTTCTGACCCGGCGCGCGGTGGACGCGCCCACGGGGCGCAGGCTGGTCGGGCTGATCGAGTGGTGGGAGGATTACACCGCCCGCAATTTCGGCGAGATGGACAACAATCCCAGCCCCGGCAACAAGCGCGGCGGGCTGACCACGATCCTGGAGAAATCGCTGGGCGCCGTCGCCAAGGGCGGCACCGCGCCGCTGGCGGGGGTCTACAAATTCGCCGAACCCATCGACCGCCCCGGCTTCGTCTTCATGGACAGCCCCGGCTACGACCCCTGTTCGGTGACCGGCCAGACCGCCTCGGGCGCCACCCTCATCGCCTTCACCACCGGGCGCGGCTCGGTTTCGGGCTACCAGCCGGTGCCCTCGGTCAAGATCGCGTCGAATGCCGACCTGTGGCGGCGGATGGAGGGCGACATGGACGTCAATTGCGGCGACATCCTCGACGGGACCCCAATTGCCGACAAGGGGCGCCAGATCTACGAGCTCTTGCTGCGCGTGGCCTCGGGCGAGAAGACCAAGAGCGAGGCGCAGGGCTTCGGCGCGGTGGAATTCGTTCCCTGGCAGATCGGCGCGGTCATGTAGACCCGCCCTCAGAGCAGTTTCGAGATCTCGGCCGCCACTGCCAGCACGCGGGCGGTCAGCGCGGGGTCGGGCTGCATCTGCATCTCGTGGCCCGAGAGGTTCATCGCCGCCACGTAATGGCCGTGGCGCGACACCAGCGGCGCGGCGATGGAATAGGTGCCGGTCGCCAGGTGAGAGCCCTGCGCGACATGGCCGCGCCTGCGGTCGGCCTTCAGCAGCGGTTTCAGCTCGGCCAGCGAGGCGGGCGCGGCCGGGCTCATCCGGTCGAAGGCATAGCCCGCGAAGCGGCGGTCCAGTTCCTCCTCGGGCAGATCGCTGAGCAATACCCGCCCCATCGTGGTCGAGAAGGCCGGCAGGCGCGACCCCACCGGCACGTTCGACACCATCGCCCGGTCCGACAGCGCGCGATGGACATAGACGATCTCGGTTTCCTGCAGCACCGCGACATGGACGGTGAAGCCCGTCTCGTTGCGCAGCGCCTCCGCCAGCGGCCGCGCCAGGTCATAGACATCCAGCGAGGCGAGGTAGCGATAGCCCAGGTCCATCACCCTGGGCGCCAGGCGATAGCGGTTCTCCTGGCGGATCAGGTAGCCTTCGCGTTCCAGCGTCACGATGAACCGGTAGGCGGCCGAACTGGTCACCGAGATCGCCTCGGCGATCTCGGTCAGCGTCATCTCGGGGCGGCGCGGCTCGAAGCATTCAAGGATGCTCAGGCCCCGCAACAGCGAGTTCGAGCGGTAATCGGGCTCCTTTGCCATGGCCTGCCCTCCTCAGCCTGCGCCGCGCGCCGCCAGCCGCGCCGAGATCCGCGCCATGGCGGCGGCGTAATCCGCGCGGATGCGGTCCTCCTGCGGGTGGCACCCGGCCTGCACGACCCGGCGGCCGCGCACGACCACATCGCCGACATGGAACCCGCGCCCGGCGAAGACGTGAAAATCCAGCGCCGCCTCCGGCGCGACCGGGGCCATGGCAGCGGGCTCGTCGCTGGCCAGTTCCACGAAACTGGCCATGCCGCCCACTGCCAGCCCCGCCTCCGGGCGGCCCGCCGCACGGGCGCCGCCGGTGACGGCGCGGCCCCACAGGTTGGTGCCGACATGAGGCGCGTCCATGGCGGCCAGGACGTTGCGCTGCCGGTCGCGCAGGCGCTGGCTGTATTCCAGCATCTGCAATTCCTGCGCCGCGACGGTGGCGATGTTGGAATCCGAACCGATGCCGAAGACGCCGCCCTGGTCGAGGAACTCGGCGGCACGGAAGATGCCGTCGCCCAGATTGGCCTCGGTCAGCGGGCACAGCCCCGCCACCGCGCCGGAACGCGCGATCTGCGCCAGCTCGGCATCGGTCAGATGGGTGGCATGGATCAGGCACCAGCTGCGGTCGACGGGGGCGATGTCGAAAAGCTGTTCCACCGGGCGGCGGCCGTTCCAGGCCTGCGCGTCCTCGACCTCCTTCACCTGCTCGGAGACATGGATATGCACCGGGCAGCCCGGCAGGATCGCCGCACGCAGATCCATCAGCCCGGCCATTTCCACCGTGGTGACGGCGCGCAGCGAATGCGGCGCGATGCCCAACACGTGGCCCGCGGCCTCGGCCGGCGCCTTCAGCGCCCCCAGCATCGCGGCATAGCCGTCGAGATCCTGGATGAAGCGCCGCTGCCCCTCGCCGGGGGGCAGCCCGCCGAAGCCCGAATGCGCGTAGAAAACCGGCAGATGCGTCAGTTCCAGCCCGGTCGCCTCGGCGGCGGCGAAGATCGCCAGCGACAGTTCCTCGCGGCGCGCATAGGGGCGGCCGTCGAGGTCATTATGGACATAGTGGAATTCGGCGATGCCGGTATAGCCGCCCTTGAGCAGCGACAGGTAGAGCCGCGCGGCAATCGCCTGCATGTCCTCGGGCGAGAGCGTCAGCGCGAAGAAATACATCATGTCACGCCAGGACCAGAAACTGTCCACCGGATTGCGGCGCAGCTCGGTCAGCCCCGCCATCGCGTATTGGAACGCATGGCTGTGCAGGTCGGTGATCCCCGGCACGACCGGGCGCTCATAGACCGGCAGGCCCAGCGGGTTGCCATCCTCGGCAAGCGCCGCGATGGTGCCGTCGGCGGCGAATTCGGCCGAGACGTTCCGCCGCCAGCCATCGGCGGTCAGCACCTGGCGGAAATGCGCGCCCTGCAGACGGTCGCCGCTCATGCCTCCGCCTCCGCGCCCGGCACGAAGCCGGTCATCGCGGCGACGAGCGCGCCGAGCGCGGTCTTCAGCCGGTCGGCCCGTTCGGGCAGATAGGTCCAGGGGCTTTCTTCCAGCATGTAGCAATCCTGCGCGATCTCGATCTGCAGCGCGTGCACATGCGCCGCCGGGTCGCCGTAATGGCGGGTGATGAACCCGCCCTTGAACCGCCCGTCGCGCACGGCGCTGAAGCCCGAGGCCTCGAGCGCGGCGAAGGCGGCATCCGACAGGGCCGGCGCACAGGAGGCACCGGAATTGGTGCCCAGGTTCAGATCGGGCAGACGCCCCTCGAACAGGCGCGGCACGTGGCTGCGGATCGAATGCACGTCCAGCAGCAGGCAATAGCCATGGGCGTCGCGGATGCGCGCGATCTCGGCCGCCAGCGCGGCGTGATAGGGCGCCCAGTAATCGGCGATGCGCGCCGCGCGTTCCTCGGCATCCGGCTCCATCCCCTCGCGGTAAAGCGGCCTGCCGTCGAAATCGATGGTGGAGATCAGCCCCGTCGTCGCCCCCGCATAAAGCGGCGCATCATCCCGCGGCCGGTTCAGATCGACCGCATAGCGCGACATCCGCGCCGCCAAAAGCGAGCCGCCCGCAGGCAGGATGTCACGGGCGATGCGGTCCATGTGCCAGTCGGTATCGCACAGATCCAGCGCCTCTTGCGTCAGCGCCGCGCGCAAGCCCTCCGGCAGGTCCACCCCGGCATGCGGGACGTTCAGCAGCACCGGGCCGTCCCCTGAAATCCCGTTGAACAGAGCCGTTTCAACCTGTTGCGGGGTATCGTTCGCCATGTCATTCCCTTTTGCAGCTGAAAACTGTTATTGACATGCAAAAACTTCCCGTCAAGAAACATCTCATCCAACCCCGCGACGGGCGCGCCTTGCGGCACGCAGAGAACGGGGACACCGCAACAGTCCATGGAGGCTTCCCATGACCTTTTCCCGGCGCCATTTCCTCGGCACCTCCGCGCTGGCCGTCGCCGCGCTGGCGACCCCGGCGCTTGCCGCGGGCCGCACCTTCTTCGGCATCGCCACCGGCGGCACCGGCGGCACCTACTACCCGCTGGGCGGCATGCTGGCGCAGCTGATCTCCAACACCGCGGAACTGCCCGACACCAAGCTGTCGGCCACCGCCGAGACCGGCAATGCCTCGGTCGCCAATGCCCAGCTGCTGGGCCGCGGCGAGATCGAGTCGGCCTTCGTCGCCGCCGACATCCTGGACGCCGCCTATCACGGCAAGGGCCAGTTCGAGGGCGAGCCGGTGGAGAATATCTGCGCGATCGGCGCGCTCTATCCCGAAACCGTCCAGCTGGTGGTGCGCGCCGATAGCGGCATCGAGACCTTCGAGGACCTCAAGGGCAAGTCGATCTCCTCCGGCTCGCCGGGTTCGGGCCAGTGGCAGCTGCTGGGCGACCTGCTGGAAGCCCATGGCATGGTGCGCGAGGACGTGTCGGAAGATTACTCCTCCTTCTCGCAGTCGGTCGACAAGATCAAGGACGGCAACCTGGACGCGTCGCTGATCACCGCGGGCCTGCCGACCTCCTCGGTCACCGACCTGGCCAACGGCCATGACATCCGCATCGTGCCGCTGAACGGCCCGGCCATCGCCAAGCTGCAGGAAACCCAGCCCTATTACGCCAATTCCGTGATCCCCGCGGAAAGCTACAAGGGCGTGGACGCGGATGTGGAAACCCTGGCCGTGCGCGCCATCTGGGCGACCCATGCCGAGGTTCCCGAGGATGTCGTCTATGCCGTGACCAAGGCGCTGTACGAGAACACCGAGACGCTGGGCAATGTCCACCCGATGGGCAAGCAGATCTCGATCGACAAGGCGCTCGAGTCGGTCTCGGTCCCGGTCCATCCCGGCGCCCAGAAATACTACGACGAGAAGGGCATCAGCCAGTAATGGCAATGCTGCGGATCCTCCGCGGCACGGGGAGGGCGGCCACGGCCGCCCTCCTGCTGCTTTGTGCGGCCCTGCCCGGCGCGGCCCGGGCCGGGGACGGCTGGCTGTGCCTGAGCGAGACCCGCGGCGCGGGGCGCGAGATCGCGCGGCTGCCGCTGGGGCCCGAGGGCACCTTCGAGCTGAGCTTCATCCATTCCGTGTCGCGCACCCCCGTCACCGATGCCTATCGCGTCGAGAGGGGCGAGATCGTGCAGACGCGCGAGACCTTCATGGCGCATGGCGCGGGTCTGCCCTCCATCGCCAATGACATCGACGCCACCGGCTGGCGCCACGAGGACGGGCATTTCATCCTCGACATGCACCGCCGGACCGGACCGATCCCGCTGCGCATCCAGGCGCAATACGAGAACACCCTTCACATTGCCGGGACCGATCTGCCCTTGGCGGATCTGGGCCATTCGGCGCTCACCCTTGCCCCCTGCGACGAGGAGACACCGCTTTGACCCGAGGGACGCCCCAGACGGACAATCACGGCCATACGGCCGCCGATGGCGACCGCGACTTCACCCCCGACGAGGTGGAGGCGCTGGTCCGCGAATATGACGCGGAATCGAATTTCCGCGACCTCGTCGGACCGGTCGCGATCCTGGTGACCGTGGCCTCGGTCGCGCTGTCGCTGTTCCATGTCTATACGGCGGGCTTCGGCCTGCTGAACGAGGTGATGCACCGCACCATCCACCTGAGCTTCGTCATGGGGCTGATCTTCCTCGTCTTCCCGAGGAAGCGCGCCACCCCCGACCGGCGCATGTGGATCGAGTCGCTGATCTTCGCCGCCTTCTACCTGTACCTTCTCTATGGGCTTTTCACCGCGCTGCCCGCAAGCACGCTCAAGACCGTCTTCACCGCGGTCATGGCCGTGCTGATCGTGCTGACGCTGCCCATCAACCGCAAGGGCGCCACGCCGGGGCGGATCGCGCTGCGCGACTGGGTCTTCGCGGCCTTCGGCGCGGGGTTCTCGGCCTATCTGTCGGTCTTCTTCCAGCATGTCTTCATCGACAATGTCGGCAACCCGCCGGAGCCGGTCTACATGATGGGGCTGATCGCCATCGTCATGACGCTGGAGGCGACGCGGCGCACGATGGGCGCGACCCTGGCCTGGATCGGCGTCGGCTGCCTGATCTACGCGCTGGCCGGTCCGTACCTGCCGGGGATCCTGGCGCATCGCGGCTATTCGATCACCCGGATCATCAACCACCTCTTCGTCGGCACCGAGGGCATCTACGGCGTCGCGGTCGGGGTGGTGGCGACCTACGTGTTCCATTTCGTGCTGTTCGGCATCCTCGCCCAGATGAGCGGGCTGGGGCAGCTGTTCATCGACCTGGCCACGATCATCGCCGGGCGCGCCTCGGGCGGCTCGGCCAAGGTCTCGGTCGTCTCATCGGGCTTCTTCGGGATGATCTCGGGCTCGCCCATCGCCAATACCGTCACCACCGGCGCCTTCACCATCCCGCTGATGAAGAAATCGGGCTTCTCCGGGCGCTTCGCGGGCGCGGTGGAGGCCTCTGCCTCCTGCGGCGGGCAGATCACCCCGCCGATCATGGGCGCCTCCGCCTTCGTCATGACCGAGATGCTGGGCATCCCCTATAACGAGCTGATCCTGATCGCCATCGTGCCGGCCTGCTTCCATTACATCGCCATCCTGCTGATGGTGCATCTGGAGGCGAAGAAGCTGGGGCTGACCGGCATGTCGAAGGACAAGATCCCGCAATTCGGGGCGGTCCTGGCCCGGTCCTGGCACCTCTTCGTGCCGCTCGGCGTCATGGTCGCGATGCTGCTGATGCAGTACACGCCCTTCCTCGCCGCGTTCTGGGGGATCATCCTGACCATCGTCTTCAGCTACGTGCCGCTGGTGATGCGCAGCCTGGGCAACACCACGATGGACACGTCCACGGTGCTGACGCCGCCGCGGCTGGTGCGCGGCTTCGAGGATGGCGCGAAATTCGCGCTGGCCATCGGCGCGGCCTGTGCCTGCGTGGGCTTCCTGCTGGGGATGACGACGCTGACCGGGCTGGGCTTCAAGTTCTCGGCGGCGGTGGTCGAGCTGGCCCATGACCTGGCGACGCTGGTCACGGCGCTCGATTTCACCGGGCTCCTGTCGGAGAACGGGCTGGCGCTGTTTTTCGGGCTGATCTTCGTGGCCATCGCCTGCATCATCATGGGCGCGGGCATCCCGACCACGCCGACCTACATCATCCTGGCCTCGATCGCCGCGCCCGCGCTGATGGAATTCGACGTGCCGCTGATCGCCACGCATTTCTTCGTCTTCTATTTCGGGGTGCTGGCCGACGTGACGCCGCCCGTGGCGCTGGCCGCCTATGCCGCGGCGGGGCTCGCGCGGTCCGAACCGATGACGACGGGGACGACCGCCTTCCGGCTGTCGATGGGCAAGGCGCTGGTGCCGTTCATGTTCATCTACGCGCCGAGCCTGCTTTTCGTGAACTTCACCTGGGTGGAATTCTCCACGGCGCTGGTCTCGGGTCTGCTGGGCGTTCTGGCACTGTCGGCCGCCTATATCGGCTGGTTCCGCCGGCCCCTGGTCCTGTGGGAAAAGGTGCTGCTGACGATCGCGGGGCTTCTCCTGATCTCCACCCACTGGGCGGCGATCAGCGTGGGCGTCCTGATCGTGGCGGCCATCCTTCTGCGGCCGGGCCCCCGCGCCGCCGCCGCCTGACAAAAAGACGACGCCCGCCGGAGCGATCCGGCGGGCGTTTTCATGCCGGGCGATCCGCGTCGCGGATCAGCGCGGCAGCGTCCGGAAATAGTCGTAGATTTCGGGCACGTTGCCCTCGCCCATCCCCGCCTCGAAGGCCGCCTGAAGATTGGCCGACGTGCCCTCGGCGATCTGCGCGCGGGTCCCCAGGTCCTCGGCCATCGCCAGGAAATAGGCCAGGTCCTTGTTGGCATTGGCGATCGAGAAGCCCAGGTCGCTGACCCCGTCCACGGCGTAATTCTTGCAGAACTTCATGAAGGGCGATGCCGAGGGGCCGGTCGACATGATCTCGTAGAGCTGCGCGCGATCGACCCCGGCCTTGTCGGCCACGGCGAAGGCCTGGCTCATGGTGCAGACCGTGGTCATGCCCATGAAGTTGTTGATCAGCTTGGTCGTGTGCCCGGCGCCGAGCGCCCCGAGATGGAAGACGTTCTCGCCCTGGTCCTGCAGCACGGGCAGCACCTTGTCGAAGACCGCGCGATCGCCGGCGGCCATGATGTTCAGAAGCCCGTCCTTTGCATGGGCCGGGGTCCGCCCCAGCGGCGCATCGATCATGCCCGCGCCCTTCGCCGCCAGATCGGCGCCGATCCGGCGGGTCGATGCGGGGATGGACGTGCCGAAATCGATGAGGACCGCGCCCTCGCGGATCCCGGCCAGGATGCCGTCCTCGGCATAGACCAGCTTCTCGACCACCTCGGAGGTCGTCAGGCACAGCATCACGATATCGGCCGCCGCAGCCAGGTCGCGGCCGCAGGCCGCCTCGCGGGCATTGCCGCGTGCGGTGACTGCCGCGACCGCATCGCTGTTGAGGTCCATGACGACCAGCTCATAGCCCTTCTTCTGAAGGTTTTCGACCATGTTGCCGCCCATGAGGCCCAGGCCGATGAATCCGATGACGGGTTTGGTCATAGCTGACTCCAGAATTATTTGCGTCGTACCGCGCACCGGTAAAGCAATTCTTCCGGTAAATCCATACTTGGATCCCAGTTAATGGCATGTGCGGTTATCTCCATGATGTTCGGAATGTTACGGTTCCACCCGGACAAATCTAGATGAGCTAAGCGCTATAACTAACTGTAAATAATAACTTCTAAATGAAGACCCGGAAGCACGAGACACGAACCGCGCTGGATTCATCATATTTTCCGGCAAAGAAACTTGTAGCCAAGAGAATCATATTCTAGAAGGACCGCACCGTCAGGGGGGCAATCTGGCGGGTCGCTTCATCGCCGGGGCGCGGTGCGCCACGCCGGGGAAAGCTGCGAAACCGGGGCCGAATGGCGCCCTGCGGCCCTGCCCCGCAGGCAACGGGCGACAGTCTTTCCGGCATCGCGCCAGCGCGCGGCGCCGGGCTCATCCGCCAGAGATCAGGGAGACGACAAGTGGACATCCGGAATTTCTTCTACGGCAAGGATCACGAGCTGGAGGATCTCGGCGGCGGCATCCGGCGCCGCATGGCCGCCTTCAACGACAACGCGATGTGCGTCGAGGTGCATTTCGACACCGGTGCCGTCGCCGCATTGCACAGCCACCCGCATGAGCAGATCAGCTATGTCGTCTCCGGCGTCTTCGAATTCGAGATCGGCGGCGAAAAGAAGATCGTCCGCGCCGGGGACACCACCTACAAGCAGCCCGGCATCGAGCATGGCGCAACCTGCCTGGAAGAGGGCATGCTGCTGGATTTCTTCACGCCGCATCGCGAAGACTTCGTGAAATAGCCCGTCCCGGGCCGTCGCGACCCCGCGCACCCTCCCCCGCCCGCTCCGCTCAGCCGCCGCGCTGATCCCGCCGCCGGTCGCCCTGACCGGTCCCGGCCCCGTTGCGCCCGGCCGATGCCGGGCAGGCAGGACATCCGATGGATTACGATCTTACCACCTCCCTCTTCGAACGCAGGGTCGACCTTGGCCTGGTCGTCCTCTACCTGATCTTCATTGTCGCGATCGGCTTTCTCTTCCGCGGCAAGTCCGACAGTCCCAGCAACTATTTCCGCGGCGGCGGCAAGCTGCTGTGGTGGATGACCGGGGCCTCGGCCTTCATGGTCCAGTTCTCCGCCTGGACCTTCACCGGCGCGGCGGGCAAGGCCTATACGGACGGCCTGGCGGTCGCAGTCATCTTCATCGGCAACGCGATCGGCTATTTCCTGTCCTTCCTGCTGGTGGCCGAGATCTTCCGCCAGACGCGCTGCATCACCCCGGTCGACGCGATCCGCCGCCGGTACGGCGCGGTGAACGAACAGGTCTTCACCTGGGCGCAGGTGCCCCTGGGCGTGATCCAGGCCGGGATCTGGCTGAACGGGCTGGCGATCTTCGCCTCCGCCGTCTTTGGCGTCTCGATCGAGACCACGATCATCATCACCGGGCTGGTCGTCATGTTCGTGTCGCTGACCGGCGGGGCCTGGGCGGTGGTGGCCTCCGACTACGTGCAGATGCTGGTCATCATGGCCGTCTCGATCACCGCGGTAATCTTCGTCGGCTTCGAATTCGGCCTGACCCGGGTGATCGTCGAATTCCCCGCCGAGCTGTTCACCAACGACCTGAACTATGCCGGGCTGTTCGTGATCTGGGCGCTGATGTCGATCACCAAGCAGATCTTCTCGACCAACAACATGTTCGACGCCTCGCGCTATCTGGTGGCCAAGGACAGCGCCAATGCCCGCAAGGCGGCGCTGCTTGCGGCGATCCTGATGTTCGCGGGCACCTTCATCTGGTTCCTGCCGCCCATGGCCACGGCCCTGATGGGGGTGGATCTGCAGGCGGCCTATCCGACCCTGGGCAGCAAGGCCGCCGATGCCGCCTATCTGGCCTTCGTCGATGTCGCGATGCCGGTGGGCATGGTCGGGATCATGATGGCCGCGCTGTTCTCGGCGACCATGTCCTCCATGGATTCGGGCCTGAACCGCAGCGCGGGCATCATGTCGATCAACTTCTACAAGCCGGTGATCCGCCGCGGATCCTGCAGCGACGCGGAACTGGTGATCTTCGGCAAGGTGACGACGGTGCTCTTCGGCGTGCTGATCGTGCTGGTGGCGCTGTTCATCGCCTCGCTGAAGGAACTCAGCCTGTTCGACATCATGCTGCAGATGGGCAGCCTGATCCAGATGCCGATCCTGATCCCGCTTTTCCTGGCGATCTTCGTGCGCAAGGTGCCGGACTGGGCGCCCTGGGCCACCGTGCTTGTCGGGCTGGGCGTCTCGCTGGCGTCGAAATACCTGCTGACGCCGGATCTTCTGGCGACGCTGGGCGGGGTCAGCTTCACCGGCCGCGAAAGCGCCGACCTGGTCTTCATCGTCTCGATGCTGCTGCACCTGGTGGTGACCACGGGGTTCTTCTTCTGGACGCGCCGGTTCCATGACGACGTGAGCGAGCGCCGCCAGCAGGAGATCGATGCCTTCTTCGAGGATATCGCCACGCCCGTCGAACCCGAGGAAGCCGACGCGGTCACCGACCAGGAACAGCGCCGCAAGCTGGGCACGCTGTCGATGATCTACGGGGCCACGATCCTGCTGCTGCCGCTGATCCCGCAGCCCGATCACCAGGGCCGCGCGATCCTGGGCTTCGCGCTGACCGGCGGGATCGTCCTGGGCCTCGGCGCGCTGCTGCGGCTGTCGGCCCGGGGCGGCCGGGGCTAGCCCGCCGGGCGCGGGGGCGGAATTTGGTGCAGAAATGCCCCTTCCGCCCCGCCCCGGCGCAGTTCGCGGTTGCCTCGCACGCCGGGCATGAGAGAGTCGCGGCATGACACGACTGACGGAATCCCGCCCCATGCGCCATTGCCTGCTTCCCGTTCTGCTGCTGACCGGCCTTGCCGGCTGCGATCCTGCCGCCTTCAACATGGGCGGCGCCACGGCCGATCCCGTGCCCGAGGCCGTGCGCGCCATGGCTGCGCCGGGCCAGAATGTCGATACGGCGCGGGTGCTGGAAGACAACTGCTACTGGTACGACCATGCCGGGCCGGTGGAGACCACGCCCTTGCCGCTGCTGACCGCCGAGGGGCGGCCGATCTGCCGCGCGGCCCCCGATGCCGCGACGGAGGCCGAGGCCCCCGCCGCCTGAGCCTCAGCTCTGGGCCGTGACGGTCGGCTCCGCCGGATGCAGGACCGCACGGCTGCCCAGGGCCACGGTATCGTAAAGCCCGATGATATGCGCCATCACCATGCGCACGCAGCCCGAGCTGGCCCGGCCGCCGATCGACCGCGGATGCGGCGTGCCATGGATGCGCAGATAGGTGTCCCGGTTGCCGGTATAGAGATACAGCGCCCGCGCCCCCAGCGGGTTGGTCGGCCCTCCGGGCATCCCGTCGGCATGCTGGGCATAAAGCTCCGGGTCGCGCTCGATCATCTCCGGCGTGGGCGTCCAGCCGGGCCATTTCGCCTTGCGCTTGATCGTGTAGCTGCCCGGCTCGTAAAGCTGGCCGCGCGCGATCGCAACGCCATAGCGGTCGGCCGTGCCGTCATCGCGGACATGATACAGATAGCGCGCGACGGCATCGACATGGATGTCGCCCGGCGTCAGGCCCGCATTCGCCTCCACCCGGGTCGGCAGGAAGCGCGGATGAAAGCCCCAGGGATTGGTGGTCGCCGGGTCGTAATTGGCGGGAGTGACCTGCGCATCCCAGCGCGCCCATTGACCCGCGGTCTGGGCCGGGGCGGCAGAGGGAAATGCCAGCGGCGCGGAAAAGAGCGCGGCGCCGCTCATCAGGAAATGGCGTCTTGCCATCATGTGCGGAAATCTCCCGGCTAAGACAGGTAGCAACGATACCGGGGGACTCTAGCCTGACGGGCCGCCGGGTCCAATGCCGGGAGGCGCGCTTCTGCGTGACTGTGGCCGTGAAGTATCGCGGAATTGCGTAGAATTCCGGAGATTCCCGGGCTGGCGCCCGCATGCGAAACGGCCCCGGGGCCCGCCCCATCGGGGCCCCGGGGCCATCCGGCGCGGCAGGGCCGCGCGCCGGACAGGGTGGTCAGAGGATCAGGTCCGACAGTCCGAAATCGGCAGCGGTCTCGTCCAGCAGCGTGGCCAGATGCACCCGCGCGCCGCTGCCCGCATCGCCGTCGAGATCGACATAGAGCCGGGTATCCGCCCCGTCCTGGACGAATTCCACATAGCCGCCCGAGATCGCGTTGGAGCCGCCAAGCCCCGAGGCCCCGTCGAGGATCTCCGACAGGTCGAGGACATCGCCGTTGGGACGGCTGAAATCGGCGACGACATCGGTGCCGTGCAGGTCGGTGAACACGTAGGTATCCGCCCCCGCGCCGCCCTTCAGCCAGTCCGAACCGCTGCCCGCGACCAGCACGTCATCGCCGTCATTGCCCCACAGCTCGTCGCTGCCCGACCCGCCGGTCAGCGTGTCGTTTCCGGCACCGCCCTTGAGCGTGTCATTCCCGGCATTGCCGTTGAGCACGTCATTGCCGGCATCGCCCTTCAGGCTGTCATAGCCGCCGCCGCCATTGATCGTGTCATTGCCGCCGCCGCCCGAGACCGTATCGGCCCCCGCGCCCGCATTGATCAGATCGGCGCCGGAGGTGCCGGAGATGTCATCGGCGCCGGACGTGCCATCGATGGTGTTTCCCGACCCGCCGCCCGTGCCGCCGCCGCCCGATCCGCCGCCCGGGTTGTCACCCAGCCAGGCATCGCGGCCGCCGCCCTCGTCATGGCTGATATCGATGCCGAAGAAGGCCGCCTCGGCCGCGCCGGACCCTTCCGACGCATGGCCGGAGACATGCGTGACGCCCTGATAGACGCCTGCCTTGAAATAGAAGCTGTCCCCGTTCCAGTCATCGATGATCTCGGTCGGGTCCACCCCGTCGGTGGGCACTGCCGAATAGGTCTGCCCGTCGGCATAGATCGCGACGATCAGCTTTCCGTCGACCACTTCGATGATGTAGGAAAAGGTCTCGCCCAGGGCGACATTCGGGCGCTGCCCGGCGGCGTTCTCGAAATAGAACAGCCGTTCGTCGCCGTCGCTGCCGGTCAGTTCGTTGGCATAGTACAGGTCCCCGTCGGCATTGTAGTACAGGCGGCACAGCTCGTCATTGGCGCCGTGGATCTGCCCGACGATGACGCGGGCCGGGTCTCCGTCATCCTCCTCTGCCAGCTCCGTGACCTTCAGCGTCGCCGAAAGCGTGCCCCCCTGGCTGACCGACCAGGCCGCATTGCTGCCATCGTCATTCATTTCCCGCAGCTCGGAGCGGGTATAATTGGTATTCGCGCTGGTTCTGGCGCCATTCACATCCGCGCGAAAGATCATCGCGTCCTGATTGGCATCGTAGTAGAAAAACTCTTCCGCCTCGAAACCTTCGAAATTCGGCGGTTTCACCTCATAGGCAGTATCGTCGAAGAAATTCCCGTCTCCGCCGTCGCTCTTGAAATAATCGGCATCGACCGGCAGGGTGACCTTCCAGTTGTTCAGGTCAAAAATACTGTGATTCCAGGGCATTGCTTCTCCTCCATCCCGTCGCCTCCCCGCGCCGGGTTCTTGTAGACAAGTTCGTATCCTAGAATCAAAATTGGTGTCAACGTGCATTTAGCTAGCAAAACAAACACAGGAGGCAATCCGCTCACCGGAAGAAACCGCGGTTTTATTCGGGTGAAAAAGCGACTTTTATTTCCATGGTTTGCGGTTTTTCATTTCACATCTGCCCCGAATGCGTTTCGCCTCAGTTCCCGCGGGAAAACCTCCCGACACAGGCGCAACAATGCCGGGCCTCCACGGGAGGCTCCGGCGGCACGTCCCCGCATGGCCGCGGGAGATCCTTCCTCCTGCCGCGCAGATGCCGAAATGCCGTCCCGCGCTCCTGCCCGATGCCGGTCCGATAGTCCTATCCCTTCCGCCGACGGTTGAACCGGCCTGCGCGGGAACCATCTCTACCGCCAGTACAGTCACGGAGTTTCGTCATGAACCGCATCCTCGCGACCATTCTCGCCCTCGGGCTGGGCCCGGCCGCCGCCGCCGCCGAGACCCTGACCGTCGGCATGTCCGGCGGCTATTTTCCCTTCACCTTCGTGAAACAGGACCAGCTCCAGGGCTTCGAGGTGGATGTGATGAACGCGATCGGCGAAAAGGCCGGGCTGGACATCGAGTTCCAGACCATGTCCTTCTCCGGGCTGATCGGCGCGCTGGAGGCCGGGCGGATCGACACCGTGGCGAACCAGATCACCATCACCCCCGAGCGCGAGGCCCGTTTCGCCTTCAGCCAGCCTTATGTCCATGACGGGGCCCAGGTCGTGGTGCGCGAAGGCAATGACGCCATCGCCGGCGTGGAGGATCTGCGCGGCCGCACGGTCGCCGTCAATCTGGGGTCCAATTTCGAGCAGCTCCTGAACGATCTGCCCTATGCCGACGAGATCGACATCCGCACCTATGAATCGAACATCGCGCAGGATACCGCGCTCGGCCGGGTCGATGCCTTCGTGATGGACCGCGTCTCCTCGGCCCAGCTGATCGCCGAAAGCCCGCTGCCGCTGGCGCTGGCGGGCAAGCCCTTCTCGGAGATCCGCAATGCCCTGCCCTTCCGCGACGACGAGGCGGGGCGCGCGATGCGCGACAGGGTCGATGCCGCGCTTGTCTCGCTGCGCGAGGACGGGACCCTGGCCGGGATTTCGCAGAAGTGGTTCGGCGCAGACATCACCACCGCGGAATGACGGAATGAGGGGACTGGACCTCGACTACATGCTGGGACTGGTCCCGGTCATCCTGTCCTATGTGCCGCTGACCCTGGCCATGGCGGCGGCAGCGATGGTTCTGGCGCTGATCCTTGCGGTGGCGCTGGCGGTGGAACGGGTGATCCGCGTTCCGGTCCTGGACGGGCTGGTCCTGCTGTTCATCAGCTTCTTCCGGGGCACGCCGCTCCTGGTGCAGCTGTTCCTGTTCTATTACGGCCTGCCCCAGGTGATGTCCTTCCTCACCGCCATCGACGGGGTGACGGCCGCGGTCATGGGGCTGACCCTGCATTTCGCCGCCTACATGGCCGAGACGATCCGCGCCGCCATCACCGGGGTGGATCGCAGCCAGTGGGAGGCGGCGCAATCCGTCGGCATGACCCAGGCGCAGATGATGCGCCGCGTGATCCTGCCCCAGGCCGCCCGCATCGCCGCGCCCACGCTGGTCAATTACTTCATCGACATGATCAAGGGCACCTCGCTGGCCTTCACCCTGGGCGTGACCGAGATGATGGGTGCCACCCAGAAGGAGGCCGCCGGCAGCTTCCTCTATTTCGAGGCCTTCCTCGTCGTGGCGATCCTCTACTGGATCATGGTCGAGGGGCTGAGCCAGGCGCAGAAGCGGCTGGAGATCTTCCTGAACAGGGCCTATGCGCGATGATCCGGATCGAGGGACTGACCAAGCGCTTCGGCGCGACGACCGTGCTGGACGGAATCGACCTGCAGATCGGGCGGGGCGAACGCGTCGTGGTGATCGGCCCGTCGGGCACCGGGAAATCGACGCTCCTGCGCTGCGTGAACTTCCTCGACCGGCCGGATGCGGGGCGCATCTCGATCGGCGCCATCTCCGTCGATGCCGCCCGGGCGGGACGGGCCGATATCCTGGCGCTGCGGCGGGCGACGGCCTTCGTCTTCCAGAATTACGGGCTGTTCGCCAATCGCAGCGCGCTGGGGAACATCATGGAGGCGCTGGTCACCGTGCAGAAGCGCCCGCGCGCCGAGGCCGAGGCACGCGCCCGCGAGATCCTTTCCGAAACCGGGCTGGCGGACAAGGCCGACAGCTATCCCGCCAGCCTCTCGGGCGGGCAGCAGCAGCGCGTCGGCATCGGCCGCGCCATGGCCATCGGCGCCGATCTGATGCTGTTCGACGAACCGACCTCGGCGCTGGATCCCGAATGGGTCGGCGAGGTCCTCGACCTGATGCGCTCGGTCGCGCAGACGCGGCAGACCATGCTGATCGTCACCCACGAGATGCGCTTCGCCCGCGAGATCGCCGACCGGGTCGTGTTCATGGATGGCGGGCGGATCGTGGAACAGGGCCCGCCCGCCCGGATCTTCGACGCCCCCCGGGACGCGCGGCTCAGGCGGTTCCTGGCGCGCGTGTCGGGCTGAGCGCCCGGCCCCGCGGGGCCGGGCGCGCGGCCGCTACATCAGCTGGTTGGGCAGATACATCACGACCTGCGGAAACAGGATCATGACCAGTACCGTGATCAGCACCGCCGCGATGAAGGGCAGCGATTCCAGCGTGTATTCCTTGTAGGAACAGCCCAGGATCCCGCAGACGGTGAACATCGACACGCCCACCGGCGGGGTCATGCCGCCGAAGGTCACCAGCGTCATCATGATCAGCCCGAAATGCACCGGGTCGATCCCCGCGGCGGTGACCACCGGAACCAGGATCGGCGTCAGCAGCATGACCAGCACCGTCGCCTCCACCAGCATGCCCAGCACCAGCAGGAACCCCGACACCGCCAGAAGCAGAACCGTCGGATCCGTCACCGCCGTCAGGGCGAATTCGGCGATGTCCTGCGGCACGCGCTCGAAGGTGATGACATAGCCGAACACCCCCGAGAAGATGATGATGATCATGATCATGCCGATGTCGCGGATGCTGCGCAGGCAGGCCTCCAGCACCTTCTGCGGGGTCAGTTCGCGATAGACCAGCATGCCGATCACCAGCGTGTAGGCCACCGCGAAGGCGCCCGCCTCGGAGGGGGTGAAGATGCCGAAGCGGATCCCCAGCAGCAGCCAGACCGGGAACAGCACCGCCCAGAAGGCGCCGCGCAGCTCCACCCAGACCTCGCACAGGCTCGGCGCCCGCGCGGTTTCCGGCCGGTAGTCCCGCCGCCCCGCCACGATCCGCGTGGCGATCATCAGCGCGACGGTCAGCAGGACCCCCGGCACGATCCCGGCGATGAACAGCTTGCCGATGGAAACCTCGCCCAGATAGCCGTAGAGGATCAGCCCCAGGCTGGGCGGGATGGTCGCGGTGATCAGCCCGCCGATGGCCAGAAGCGCGCCGACGAAGCCCGGGCGATAGCCCTTCTCCACCATCGGCACGCCCAGGACGCGGGCCTGCATGGCCGCATCGGCCACGGCCGAGCCCGACACGCCGCCCATCATCGCGCTGAGCAGCAGCGAGGATTGCGCCAGCCCGCCGCGCATCCAGCCCGCCAGCACCGTGGCCAGCCCGATCAGCCGGTGGGTGATCCCCGATCCGTTCATCAGGTTGCCCAGCAGGATGAACAGCGGCACCGCCAGAAGCGGGAAGGACTGGCTGACCGCGACGATCCGCTGCGCGGCGGTGGAATCCGGCAGGAAGGTCGAGGGCATCAGGAAGAAGGACGTCCCCGCGATGCCGATGGCGAAGGCCACGGGCATCCCGATGACGATCAGGACGAGGGTCAAAACCAGGATGAGACCGGAAATCACAGCAGTTCCTCGGAAGTCGTGGCATCCTCCACCCGCGCGATGTCGGGCTCCAGGAGCTTGGAGGGACCCGCGGCGGCCAGCCGGCGCAGGAAGGAGATGGCCAGCAGCGCCGCGCCCACCGGCAGGGCCAGCGTGACCAGCCCGTAGGACAGGCCCGAGGCGCCCAGTTCGCGCTGCCAGTTGCCAAGCGCCAGGTGCCAGCCATGCCAGGCCATGAAGATCAGGAAGGGCAGGATGATGGCCGCGCAAAGCAGCGACAGCGCGGCGCGCCCGCGCGGCGACAGCGCATCGCTGAGCGCCGAGACGCGGATATGTTCGCCCGAGCGCGTGGCGATATCCGCCCCCAGCATGATGGTCCAGATCAGGCACAGCTGCGCATATTGCGGCGCAGCGGCCAGCGGTGCGCCGATGCTGCGGCCGATCCCCGAGGCGAGGACGGCGATCACGACCCCGGCCAGCGCGGCCAGGGTCAGAACCGTCTCTACCCCGTCATAGATTTTCCAGAACCTCATCGGCTCCTCCCTGAAGCTTCGGGGTTGCGCAAGGAAACGGCCCGCCCGGCGGTGGCGCGGGCGGGCCGGGCCGCGCTCAGTCGTCGAGTTCGGCCTCGAGCGCGGCGCGCGCCTCGCTCAGCCCGATCTCGTCATAGACCGGGGCGACCGCCTCGCGGAACGGGGCCAGGTCGACCTCGTTGAAGGTGACCCCGGCGGCTTCCATTTCCGCCTGCACCTCGGCCAGCTTGTCGACGGTCATCTGCGTCGCCGCATCGCCCGCCGCGGCAAGTTCCTCGGTCACGATCGCCTGCAGATCCGCGGGCAGCGCCTGGAACCACTGGTCGGAGGTCACCAGGCCGGTGAACAGCTGGATATGGTTGGTGAAGGCGACATTGGTCGTCACCTCGTGCAGCTTGATCCCGTAGGCCCCGGTCAGCTGCGCCTCCGCCCCGTCGATGGCGTCGAGCTGCAGCGCGGAATAGACCTCGGACCAGGGCATCGGCGCGGGGGTGGCGCCCATCGCGTCGATCGTGGCGACCCAGCCGGGCGCGTCGATGGTGCGCACGCGCACGCCTTCCAGGTCGGCCGGGCTCTCGATCGGCTTGCGAGTGAACATCTGGCGGGTGCCCTGGAACCAGTTGTAATCCAGCAGGCGCAGACCGCTGGCCTCGGCCAGCCCCTCGACCCAGTCCTTGTAGACCTGGGTGTCGGTGATCGCGGCATAGCCGGTATAGTCATCCACCAGATAGGGCGCGGCGAGGATGCCCAGTTCCTTCTGGAACGGCGCCAGGCGGCCGGCATCGACCAGAACGGCAATCGGCGCGCCGTTGCGGATCTGCTCCAGCACGTCATTGTCCTCGCCCAGCTGCGAGCTGGGATAGATGGTGATCTCGATGGCGCCCTCGCTGCGCGCCTCGATCTTCTCCTCGGCCTGCTGCATCGCGATCACCATCGGATCGGTCTGCGGCTGCGAGGTCGACAGCGCCAGCTGGTAATCCGCGGCCAGGACCGGCGCGGCGCCCAGGATCGCCGCAAGCGCGGCGGTGCTGCAAATCAGGTGTTTCATGGTCTACTCTCCCTTTTGGTATGCGTCGGATCCGGTCGTCAGGACCGGGAGGCCGGGGCCGCAAGCGGCCACAGCCCGGCCGAGGCGCCTTCGGTCACGAAAAGCGCCACGTGATACAGAAGCCGGCTGAGCCCCGCGGGCCAGGACACGTTCCCCCCCGCGTCGAACTGGTTGACCCAGGCCGGGCGGCCGTCGCCGTCGAAATAGCGCCCGAAGATCACCTCCGCGATCTGCCGCGCCCGCTCCGCCGCGGCCGCGTCGCCTGTCTCGCGCGCCCGGGCGGCATAGAATTTCCCCGCCTCGGTCAGCGGCCACAGAAGATGCGTCTCCTCCGTCACCCTCCCCTGCGCATCGACGGCGTCGAACAGCGCGCCTTCCATCGGCCCCCTGCCCTGCCAGCCATGCGCGGTGACGAAGCCATGCATCGCCGGGACCAGGCCTGCCGCCCCGGCGCGGCCGGTCAGCAGCGCGTGGCGCTCCAGCAGCCAGGCCCATTCATACTGGTGCCCCGGTTCGCGCCGCAGCCCCGCGGCCGTGTCGAGCGGGCGGAAATCCGGCCCGGTGAATTCGCGCACCGCCCCGGTGGAGGGGTCGATGAAATACCGCTCTGCCACCGCGACCAGCCAGTCGGCGCGATCCGCCCAGATCCGGTCGCCGGTCAGCTCCAGGCATTGCAGCACCGCCTCCAGCAGGTGCATGTGCGGGTTCTGCGCGCGCAGATCATCCGGCCCCGCACCCCGGGCCGCCATGCGGTCATCCTCCCACAGGGCGTCACTGACGCGATCGGTCAGAACCGTGTCGATGAAGTCCCAGCAGCCGTCGATTTCGGCGGCGGCGACGGCCTGCGGATCGGCATCGCGCAGGGTCACCAGCGCCAGCAGCACGAAGGTCTGGTCATAGCTGCGCCGCAGCGCGGCACCGGGATCCTCCAGCGGCGTGCCGTCCGCCGCCACGCTGTAGCGGCAGCCGCCATCGGCATCGCGCAGATGGGCCCGCAGGAAATCGCAGATGCGCCCTGCCGCCGCCACCAGCCGGGCATCGCCCGTCAGCCGCCCCAGATGCGCCAGCATGAAGACCGTGCGCGCCTGGGTCAGCGTGGTGACCGGCCCGCCCTCGCGGGCCAGTTCCTCGATCACCGGGGCCGGATCCGTCCCGGCAGGCAGCGCCAGGTCCAGCCAGGCCGGGATCAGCGCGGAGGCGAAGGCCCCCGCCATCCGGCAGCCCTGCAGGCCGTCGGGCATCGCCACCGCGGTCATGCCCGTGCGGCCCCGTGTTCCAGCGCCGCCATGATGCCGCGCAGTTCCGCCAGCCCCTTGAGCCGCCCGATCGCCGGATAGCCGGGCTGCGCCTTGCGGCCCAGATCGTCGAGGATGTCCTGCCCGTGATCGGGACGGAACGGGATGGAGACATCCGCCCGCCCTGCCGCGCGCCGCCGCGCCTCCTCGGCCACGACCGCCTTCATCAGCGCGACCATGTCCGTGCCGCCGCCCAGATGCTCGGCCTCGTAGAAGGAACACGGGACGGTATCGGTGTCGCGGGTGACATTGCGCAGATGCAGGAAATGCACGCGATCGCCCAGCCGCTCCATCATGCCCGGCAGGTCATTGTCCGGCCGCGCGCCCAGCGAGCCCGAACACAGGGTCACGCCATTGGCGGGCAGGTCCACCGCATCCAGCACCGCGCGGTAATCCGCCTCAGTCGACATGATCCGCGGCAGGCCCAGCAGCGGGAAGGGCGGATCGTCGGGATGACAGCACAGGCGCAGCCCCAGCCGCTCGGCCTCGGGGGCCACCTCGGCGAGGAAATCGATCAGGTGACCGCGCAGCGTCGCCGTCGGCAGCCCGGCATATTCAGCTAGATGCGCGCGCACATCCTCCAGCGTGAACTGCTCGGCCGCACCGGGCAGGCCGCAGACAAGGTTGTCCATCAGCTGCTGCCGGCGGGCCTCGTCCATCGCCGCGAACCGCACCGCCGCCTCGGCCACCACCGCCTCGGGAAAGCTTTCGGCCGCGCCGGGGCGTTGCAGGATGTGGATGTCGAATGCGGCGAAATCCGCCAGGTCGAAACGCATCGCCGTGCCGCCATGGGAAACCTCCCAGGCCAGGTCGGTCCGCGTCCAGTCCAGCACCGGCATGAAGTTGTAGCAGATCACCTCGATCCCGGCACGGGCCAGGTTGGCCATGCTTTCGCGGTAATGCGCGATATGCGTGCGCCAGTCGCCCTGCTGCTTCTTGATGTCCTCGGAAACCGGCAGGCTTTCGACCACCTCCCAGGCCAGGCCCGAGGGGCGGCCGTCGCGGCGGCGCCCGATCTCGTCCTGGCGGCGGCGGATCTCCTCGGGGCTCCAGACCGCCCCCGTGGGCACGTGATGAAGCGCCGAGACGACCCCCTCCACCCCGGCCTGCATCATGTCGTCGATGCCGACCCCGTCCAGCGGACCGAACCATCGCCATGTCTGTCGCATGCGCACCTCCCTCTTCAACTTGGATCCTAGAATCGTCTATCTTGTTTGACAAGTATGGTAGTATGGCTTGCTTGATTTATTTTGGACAGGCCGGTACAGTCCGGGCATGAGCCTCGATCCCTCCTTCGAACTGTCCGCCCCCGTGGGCAGCCAGCTGATCCTGACGCTGCGGCGGCGCATCGTGACCGGCGAACTGGTGCCCGGCACGCGCCTGTCCGAGAAGGAGATCGCCGCCGATTACGGCCTGTCGCGCCAGCCCGTGCGCGAGGCGTTCATCAAGCTCTCCGCCGACCGGCTGGTCGAGGTGCGCCCGCAGCGCGGCACCTTCGTGTGCCGCATCAAGATAGAGGACGTGATGACCTCGCGTTTCGTGCGCGAGGCGGTGGAGGCCGATATCGCCCGGCTTGCCGCGACCCGCGCCGATGATGCCGCCATCCGCCTCTTGCGCGACATGCTGGACCGGCAGCGCGCCAGCCTGGGCGCGGGGGGCCCGGTCTTCATGCAGCTCGACGAACAGTTCCACCGGGCCCTGGCCGAGACCGCCGGACAGGCCGGCGCCTGGCTGCACCTGGAATCGATCAAGATGCACATGGACCGGGTCCGGCACCTGACCGCCGCGGAACTGCCCGTGGCGCCGCTGGTCGATCAGCACGCGGCCATCGTGGAGGCCGTGGCCGCGCGCGATCCCGACCGGGCCGAGGGTGCCGTCCGCGCGCATCTGCGCGGCGTGCTGGAACATCTGGAGGCCATGAAGCTGTCCCTGCCGGATTACTTCATCTGAGCCGCCGGGCCGACCGGCCAGAGCCTTCCGCAATTTTGAGTGATCGCTCCAGTGGTGGCTTGCCGAGGCCTGCCGCGGGACCTAGCCTTCGCCCGAACGCATCAGCGCGGCCCCCGTCCCGAAACAGGCAGGCGGTGCCGCGGCAATCGAAGGAACCGAGCGATGTCCGATTACACCCCGCCCAAGGTCTGGACCTGGGATGCGCAGAGCGGCGGCAACTGGTCCAAGATCAACCGTCCCGTCGCGGGCCCCACCCATGAGGCCGAACTGCCGCTGGGACGCCATCCGATCCAGCTTTATTCGATGGGCACGCCGAACGGCCAGAAGGTGACCATCATGCTCGAGGAGCTGCTGGCGCTGGGTCACGCGGGG
Source organism: Mangrovicoccus algicola (assembly GCF_014903745.1). GTDB lineage: Bacteria > Pseudomonadota > Alphaproteobacteria > Rhodobacterales > Rhodobacteraceae > Mangrovicoccus > Mangrovicoccus algicola. The sequence goes on from NZ_JACVXA010000003.1 coordinate 45,938, forward strand.
GCGGAATACGACGCGCACCTGATCCGCATCGGCGAGGGCGACCAGTTCTCCTCGGGCTTCGTGGCGCTGAACCCCAATTCCAAGATCCCCGCCATGCTGGACCGCGACACCGGCATCCGGGTCTTCGAAAGCGGGTCGATCGTGCTGTACCTGGCCGAGAAATTCGGCGCCTTCCTGCCCTCCGACCCCGCCGCGCGCACCGAGGTGATGAACTGGGTGTTCTGGCTGCAGGGATCGGCCCCCTATCTGGGCGGCGGCTTCGGGCATTTCTATGCCTATGCCCCCGAGAAATTCGAATACGCGATCAACCGCTTCACCATGGAGGCCAAGCGGCAGATGGACGTGCTGGACCGCGAACTGGCGGAGAAGCGCTTTCTCGGCGGCGACAGCTATTCCATCGCCGATATCCTGACCTGGCCCTGGTACGGCAACCTAGTGCTGGGCAAGGCCTATGATGCGGGCGAATTCCTGGATGTGGACAGCTATGCCAATCTGGGCCGCTGGGCCCGCGAGATCCTGGAGCGGCCCGCCGTGCAGCGCGGGCGGATCGTGAACCGCACCTCCGGACCGCTGTCCGAGCAGCTGCATGAACGCCATGACGCCTCGGATTTCGATCTGCGCACCCAGGACAAGATCGCCCCGGAAACCTGACCGGCGCAGAGGAAGAGACATGCTGAAATTCTACTATCACCCGACGCCCAACCCGATGAAGGTCGCGCTGTTCCTGGCCGAGACCGGCCTGCCCTTCGACCTGGTGCCGATCGACACGGCGAAGGGCGAACAGCACGATCCCGCCTTCCGCGCGATCAATCCCAATGGCAAGCTGCCCGCCATCGTCGACGAGGACGGCACCGCAGTTTTCGACAGCACGGCGATCCTTCTCTACCTGTCGGAGAAGACCGGGCGGCTCGGCGCGGCGCCGGAACAGCGCGGCGCCCTCCTGTCATGGCTGATGTTCATCGGCACGGGGCTCGGGCCGTTCTCGGGGCAATCGGTGCATTTCCACCATGCCGCGCCCGAGGAAATCCCCTATGCCCGGAACCGCTACATGAAGGAGGCGCGCCGCCATTACCAGGTGCTGAACGACCATCTGCGGGGCCGCGACTTCATCGTGGGCGACAGCTATTCGATCGCCGACATCTCGGCCTGGGGCTGGGTGATGCGCGCGCCGCGGGTGATGGGCGAGGACGCGCTGGCCGATTTTCCCGAGGTCGCGCGCTGGTTCGAGGCGATCAATGCCCGCCCCGCCGTGGAAGTGGCCGGCCGCATCGCCGAAGGCATTCCCTTCAAGACCCCGGGCGACGCGGCGTCGCTGCGGGCGCTCTATCCCGGCAATTACGCCTGATCCCGGCCGGGGGGCGGCCTGCCGCCCCTCTGCGCCTCAGTAATCCCACATCGTCCCGTCCTCGAGCCGCACCACCGGGTGGCTGCCCGGCGCATAGACGTAGCGCGCGGCGAGGGCCTCGTCGAAATCCACCCCCAGCCCCGGCGCGTCGCTGACATGGAACAGCCCGCCTTCCATGCGGTGATCCGAGGGAAACAGCGCGTCGCATTCGGCCGTGCCCAGCACCAGGTATTCCTGGATGCCGAAATTGGGGGCCCAGGCATTCAGATGCGCCTGCGCCGCCATCGAGACGGGCGAATGGCTGGGGGCGCCGTGGAAACCGGTGCGCACATGATGCATCCCGGCCAGGTCGACGATCCGGCGCACCGGCGTGATCCCCCCGGCATAGGTGACGGCCACGCGGATGAAATCGATCAGCTCCTGCTTGATCAGCCTGTTGCACTGCCAGAGCGACTGGAACACTTCGCCGATGGCGACCGGAACGGTCGAATGCTGCCGCAGCAGCCGCAGCGCATCCTGGTCCTCGGCAGGCGTCGGGTCCTCCAGCCAGAAGAGGTCGGCAGGCTCCACCGCCCGGGCGAAGGCCGCCGCCTCCCGCGGCATCAGCCGGTGATGCACGTCATGCAGGATCTTCAGCTCGGGCCCGAAGCGGTCGCGCAACTCGCACAGGGCGCCGGGCATGTAGCGCAGATAGCGGCCGCTGTCCCAGTATTCGACGCTCGGGCGGAGGCCGCCGAAATCGGTGATGTAATGGCGCGCGCCGCGCGTCCCGGGCACGGCATAGCCCGCCCCCGGCATGCCGGGAATGCCGCATTGCACCCGCACCGCCCTGTAGCCCTCTTCGATGCGGGCGGCCACCGAATCCGCCAGATCCTCCAGGTCCGATCCGGCGGCATGGGCATAGACCAGCGCGCCGTCGCGGCTTCGTCCGCCCAGCAGCTGATGGACCGGCAGCCCGGCGATCTTGCCCTTGATGTCCCACAGCGCCATGTCGATCGCGCCATAGGCGGCCATGGCGATCGGGCCGCCGCGGAAATAGGCCCCGCGATAGAGGAACTGCCAGATATCCTCGCTGTTGCGCGGGTCCATCCCGATGATCGCCGGGATCAGGTAATCGCGCAGATAGGCGGCCGGCAGCGTCTCGCGGTTGTTCAGCGTCGCATCGCCCAGCCCGTAGACGCCCTGATCGGTCAGGATCTTGAGCGTCACGTAGTTCTTGCCCGGCCCGCCGACGAAGACCTTGGCATCGGTAATTTTCATGTCCTGTCCTTCCGCCCGCTCAGTCCAGGCCCGAAACGTCCGTCCAGCCGTCATCGCGGCGGATCAGGTCGATGATCTGCTGATAGCGCGCCCCCTCGCGGAAGGTCGGGTAGGGCTCGACCGGCTCGCCCCGGATGTCGCCGACGAAGGCGCGCGCAAGATAGTGCCAGCACTGCTCGGTCTCGCCCGCCACATCCGGAACGGAGGCCGCGATATCGCCGGGCAGCGGCAGATCCCGCCAGCCCGCCTTCGGCCCCCATAGCGACAGCTGCCCGCTGCCATAGTGTCCCTTGATGTAGATCGCGCCCTTCGCGCCATAGATCACGATGTGATCCTCGTGGAACCGCGGCACCAGCCCGCCATGCTTGAACAGGACGGAGACCGGTTTCTCCGCGAAGGGGCTCTGCAACCGTGCCAGCACGGTATAGGACCATTCGACATCGCTTTCGCCCCATTTCAGCGCGGGATCGCCCAGATCCTCGGGGATGTGGTCCCGCCGCGTGGCGAAGTTGTGCACCCCCTCGACGATCGGCGCCCGGCCCAGGTCGTCGCGCACCTCGCCCATGACCGAGAGGATCTTCTCGCCGGCCACGGCACAGGCGATGGACAGCGTATGGGTGAAGTTGTTGTTCAGCCGTCCGCCGCCGGCGGATTTCTGGTGGGACCAGCCGAAGGGGATGTTGCGGTCCAGGTTGAAATGCGAGATGCACTCGATCTCGGTCGGCGCGCCGATGGCGCCTTCGGCCACCAGTCGTTTCGCGTGCTGCACGCTGGGCGCATAGCGGAAACTGGCGGCATAGGCGGTCTTCACCCCGGCCGCGCGCGCCAGCCGGGCCAGCTCCGCCGCCGTGTCCGCCCGGTCGGTCATCGGCTTGTCGCAGAAGACATGGCAGCCCGCGGCGATGGCCCGGCAGATCGGATCGTAATGCGCGCCGCCCGGCGTGGCGATCGAAACGATGTCGGGCCGGCACCGCTCCAGCGCCGCCTGCCAATCCGTGCCGGCGAAGGGGATGCCCTTCCGCCGTGCCACGTCCTCGGTCACATGGGGCGTGCGCCCGACGATGCCCGCGATCTCGCATCCCGCCGCGCGGAAGGCATCGGCATGGCCCTCGCCGGCGAAACCGGTTCCGGCAATCAGGACTTTCAGCATGTCGTCATCTCCTTCCGGCCGCGTCCTGCGCGGCCAGCCCCCGTGTCAAAGCACAGCGGCGTCCTTCAGCGGCACCAGCGCGCCGCGCCCGCCGATGCAGTGGCGCGCCATGGCCGCCGCGGCGAGGATGCGGTCGCGGATCGTCATCCCTTCGTCGCCCAGGCAGGCCAGGTAGACCGCGTTGAAACTGTCGCCCGCCGAGGTGGTGTCGACCACCTCCGCGGCGGCGGGGATCTCGACCACGCCCTGCGCGGCGCCTTCGAGGTAATGGACCGCCCCCGGCCCGTTCTTCACCGTCACCGCCAGCGTCCCGGCCGCGCGGTAGCGCGCGATCGTCGCCTGCGGATCGGCATCGCCGAAATGGGTCGCCTCATCCTCGAAGGAGGGCAGCACCAGGTCGCTCAGCGCCGCCGCCTGCATGGTCCGGTCGCGCATCGTGGCGGCATCCTCCCACAGGCGCGGACGCAGGTTGGGATCGAAGGCCACCAGCCGCCCCTGCACGCGGGCCCGTTCCAGCGCCCTGAACAGCCGCGTCCGCGCGGGATCCGACAGGATCGCCAGGGTGATCCCCGAGAAATAGATCGTGTCCGCCTCGGCCATCGCCTGATCCAGGCGGCGCGAATTCTCCGCAAGCAGCCGCGCCGCCGACATGTCCCGCCAATAGGAGAAGCTGCGTTCGCCATCCTTCAGCGCGATCAGGTACAGCCCCATCGTCCCGCCCGGCACCTGCCGCACGAAACGCCGGTCGATCCCGGTCTCGTCGAGGAAGGCCAGGAACCGGTCGGAGACGGCATCGTCGCCGATGGCCGTCAGGTAGGAGACCAGCGCCTGTGGCCGGACCTGGCGGATGTACCAGGCGGTGTTGAACGTGTCCCCGGCAAAGCCGCGGCGATAGGCCTCCGCCTCCCCGGCGGGACTGAACTCGATCATGCATTCGCCGATGGCGAGGATCCGGGGAGTGGATGGCGGAGATTGATCCATGGGATGCCCTGCTGCTGTCCTGCCGCGAAGGGGCCGCCGCAAAGGCGGCCCCGCCCGGCTCATTCGTGCTCGACCTCGAGCTTGTAGAAGGTGACCTGGTCGAAATCGCGCTCCGGCCAGGTGGTGGTGTTGTTCTGCGAATAGGCCCCGGCCTTGAAATACATGAAGTCCTTGCCGTGGGAGTAGCCGCTGTCGCTCATGTCGAAGGGTTCGGCCTCGATCACGCTGCCGTCGTCGCGGGTGATGGTGACATGCAGCATCGGGCGCGCCGTGCCGTCGTCATCCTCGGTGCTGACGCGGATCTCGTAGGAGAAGACCTCGTCCAGCGCGATCCCGTCCTCGGGGTTGGGCGCCATGTCGCCGCGATCGCCGATGACCTCGACATACAGGTCGTCCTGCTCGACCGGCTCATGGGCGAAATAGATCGAGCCGAACTTGTTGGTCGGCAGCTTGCGGTAATAGAGCCGGATGGGTTCGTCATCCTTGGCATGGATCTGCCCGATGATGACCCGGCCGACCTTGCCGCGTTCGCCGATGCGGGTGACCTGGTTGACCGCCAGCGTGGCGCGCATCGTGCCGTCGACGCCGCCGGCCAGCTCCTGCGCCTCGGCGGGTGCCGTGCCGAAGACCCAGTTGTTCTTGTTCGGCGTGCCGTCATCGATGCGGGTGGAGATGCTTTCGTCGCCGCCGCGCATCATCTCGCGCAGCTCGCTGCGCACATAGCTGGAATTCTGGGTCGTGACGCCGCCGGGCACGGCACGGAACACCATGCCGCCGGTCACCGGGTCGGTGTAGAAGAAATCGGGATCCGACCAGCCCTGAAGGTCGTTCTCCTCGATCTCGTCGACCTTGCCGTTGCCGTCGCGATCCACCGGCAGCGTGATCTTCCACCGCGTCAGGTCGAAATTTTCGCTGGGCGGGGCATCGGTCCTCAGCCCGTAGGCGCTCAGCCCCGCGACCCGCGCTCCGTCGCTGCCGTCGCCGGAGGCCGCCATCTCGCCGGAGCCGCAGCCATAGACCTGCACCTCCAGCACGCTGTTCCATTCGCTGCCCTCGTTGCCCAGCCCCACGACGCGCAGATAGCGGGCCTCGACATCCTCGATATCCACGCGCTCGATCGCGGTGGTGCCGCCCTGGCTGGTGGTCTCGCCCAGCACCGGCGCGAAGGTCTCGCCGTCCATCGAGGCCTCCAGCCGGAACATGTTCCGCCGCTCGTCGCCCTTGTAGAAGGCAAGCCCGGCCTCGCGCAGCTGCTGCGCCTCGCCCAGATCCAGGGTCAGCGTCTTGCCGGCCCCTTTCGAGGACCAGCGCGAATCCGGGTCGAACATGCCGTCCACGGCGTATTCCGGGCCGTAGGACCCGTCGAAGCTGCCGTCATCGACGGCCGAGACCACGCGCAGCTGCGCGGGATCGGTGCAGGCGGTCTGCGCCAGGGCAGCCCCGCCCATGAGCGCCAGGGCGGCGGTGCCGCAGGCAAGTGTCAAGCGTTGCAAGATGAATCCTCCCGGATGATGATGACGGGCCCCGCGGGGCCTCCTCCCGTCCCTGTCCGGCAGCCGCCACGGCGGCGCCTGCCGGGATGTTCCGCAGGCAGCCGCTCAGCTGAAGAGCATGCCGCCGTTGATGTCGATATTCGTGCCCGTGATGAAGGCGGAGTCGTCGCTGACCAGGAACAGCACCGCATTGGCGATGTCCTCGGGCAGGCCCTGGCGCCGGACCGGGGTGGCGGCCTCCACGTTGCGGCGCACCTCGTCGCGGGTGAAGACATTGTGGAAATCGGTGTCGATCATGCCCGGGCACAGCGCGTTGACCCGGATATTCGGCCCCAGTTCCTTGGCCAGCCCCCGCGTCAGCGTCATCACCGCCCCCTTCGAGGCGGCATAGGCCGCAGCCCCCGGACCGCCGCCATCGCGCCCCGCCTGGCTGGCAAGGTTCACGATCGTGCCGTAATCCATGAATTTCAGGCTTTCATGGATCATCAGGAAGGTGCTGGTCAGGTTCAGGTCCATGACCTTGTTCCAGTGTTCCAGCGTCATCTCGGCGATCGGCACCCGCGCGATCAGCCCCCCGGAATTGTTCACCAGGATATTCAGCCCGCCGAAGGTCTCCACCGTCCTGGCCACCAGCGCGATGACCTGTTCGGGGTCGTTGAGGTCGCCCTGCATGGCAAAGGCCTGCCCCCCCGCGGCGCGGATCTTTTCCACAACCGCATCCGCCCCGGCGGAGGAGGAGAAATAGTTGACGGCCACATTCGCGCCCTCGGCGGCCAGCTTCAATGCGCAGGCCGCGCCGATATCGCGCCCGCCACCGGTGACGATGGCGGTCTGTCCCTTGAGTTTCATGATCTGTCCTTCTCGTCTTGCCCGGTCCCGGGCCGCGGTCGCTCAGGTATTGGCCAGCTTCTTCATCACGACCTTGAAGCTGTTCTCGTCGGCATCGGTGAAATACAGGTCCGCGTCATAGCCCTGATCGTCCATGAAGTTGAAAATCCGCTGCGGCTCCTCCAGCCTGTAGGGCACCAGCAGCGTGGCGATGCGGTGGCGCGTGGCGGCCGGGTAGCGCGCGGTCAGGCAGGTGCTGACCGGCAGGCCCTCGTATTCCGCCGGATCGACATCGGGGAACCCGGTCTCCTGGCTCAGCTCGGGCTTGCCGCCCTCGGACCACACGACCTGCCCGTAGAACCCCGCGCGCTCTCCCTTGTAGCGGAATGAATTGGTGCCCAGCTCGTAGCGGCCATTGGCATGCAGCAGCCAGTCCAGGCTAACCGGCTCGGAGGCATCCACCTTGTCGACGATCACGAAATAGCTGCCGCGCACGAAATAGACCTCGCGTTCGGCGCGCGTCACCTCGGGAGAGAGGCTCTGATAGGCGGCGGTCGCATCGCCATGGATGAAGATGTGGTCCTCGCGCTGCTCGGCGGCCAGGATCCGGCCCGAGGCGGCCATCGCCCGCGCCTTGTCCTTCTCGGCATACTGGCCCTTGCCGTTGATCAGGATCGCATTCTTGGACCGGGTCTGGCGCCGCCACAGCCGGTGCATGGTGGAATTGAAGGCGACATAGTACCCGGACTGGATCGCCAGGTCCTCGCCGAAGGCCGCCATGCAGAAGGCATTCTGGTCGCCATGGCTGTGGCTGATCGACCCGAAGGGCGAGGATTTGAACACGAATTGCACATGCTTGTCGGGATCGGCCATCTCGTGCTGGACCCCGACCCAGCCGATGCCGCGGAAATGGCGCAGCCCGCTTTCCGGCGCGGTCGCCTCCACCACCGGGAAGTCGGTGCGGAAGGTCAGCTCGTCGAAATTCGTGTCCCACCAGCCCCAATTGTAGAACGCGCCTTCCGTGCCCGGGTTCAGGCGCAGGTTCTCGTCGCAATACCACTGGTAAGCGCCCTTGCCCGTAACGCCCGCGAACTGGCGCATGTTCAGCCCGGTCTTGATGCAGGGCAGGTCGCCCTGGGTGCTGTCATCGCCGAAACTGGCCCGGCGCGTGTTGGGCGCCTTGCAATACAGCGGGAAATCCCCGGTATTCTGGAAGAAGGGCCGCGCATACAGGTCGAGCCCGGCGAAGGATTTCAGCCGGTTGGCCGCCTCGATCAGATAGGCGATGCCCATCATCCAGTAATTGGTGCCCTCCGCCCAGCCGCCATCGGCATCGCCCCAGGGCGAATAGACGGTGAACAGGAACTCGATGCAGTAATCCAGCCAGGCGCGCGCCTCGCCGTCCTCATCCTCGTCGAGAAGCGCGATGCAGGCCGGAACCAGCGTCAGCGAGACCGACCGGACCGCGTGGCTGTCATAGGGAAACAGATGGATCTTGGCGTTGACGATGGCATGTTCGGCAATGTCGCGGGTCCGCGCCAGCAGCGCGTCGCGCACGGTCGCGCGCTCCTGCGCGTCCAGATCGTCATGCAGCCAGTCATAGCCCCAGGCGAGGGCGTTGTTCACCCGGTAGGCCCATTCGTCCGTATAGGCGCGCGAGGTGACGCCCATCGGATCCCAGGAGGCGATTTCCAGCAGCCATTCCTTCGCCCGCGCCGTCATCGCGGCATCGCCCGTCACCTTGCCGCCGATGGCCAGGTGCCGCACGGCATACATGCATTCCTGCAGCTCGATATAGGTCTTGCGCCAGACCGGCGCGACGCGCTTGTGACCGGGATAGCCCGCGGGTTCGCGCATGATCTCGCGATCCATCCAGGGCAGGACGGATTTGTCGTAGAAGGTCTGCCATGTGCAATGCGCCGGGTCGGCGGCAATGGCGGCACGGAATTCCGGCAGCCGCGCGGCCCCCATCCACAGCCGGGGATGGGCCATGTCCGCGGAGGCGTAGCGCGCCGCGCGCGCGGGCAGCGGCGTCTCGGGCAGACCCGCGGCGATGGCGAAGCTGCGCACGGAACTCCAGGCGCTGGCGGGGCGGCCGGCATCGTCGCAGACCGCGTAGCTCCAGTAATGGACCCCCTCGGGCAGAACGGTGTCGGGGGTGAAGAAATTCAGGTCGATCGGGCCGAAGAGCCGGGTCCCCTCGGAGGGGAAATCGGGATCCTGCGACAGGCGCAGCACATAGCGCGCCGTGTCCTCGATGACGGGCAGCCAGGTGAAACGCGGCGGGTTCTCGCGGATCTCCGAACTGTCATCCGGGGCGTAGCTGATCGTCAGGCGGCCCGCGCGCGGTTCGTCGAGATCGGGGGTGATGGTGCCGAGCATGGGGCGTCTTTCCGGTTCGTGTCTTTGGGAAGGCAGGCACGGCGGGGGAAGAGTCCGCCGTGCCCTTGGGGAACTGCTCAGTTGTACTGGCGCTGATAGGCGCTGTTCATCGCCTCCAGCACCTGCGGCAGCCCCATCCGGTCGAGGGTGGAGACATAGCTGTCCCAGTCGGCGGTCACATCGCCCGAACCGAGGATCCAGGCCTGCTGGCGTTCCAGCATGTAGGTCTGGATCGACGGCCAGAAGCGGTCATAGACCTCCTGCTCGTCCTTGTTCAGCGCGACGCCGAGGAACTGGTCGACCAGCAGATCCTCCGTGTCATAGAGCTTGATCCCCTCGCGCGCGCCCTCGGAGGTCCACTGCCATTCATAGCGGTAGTCCATCCAGTAGCCGCGGTAGATCTGCGCGCCTTCCAGGTACATCTGGCTGTTAACCGGCGTGCTGCTGGAAAGCACCTCGTCGGTGAAGACGGGCTCGCCGTCGACCATGTTCCAGGTCTTGCCCTCGACCCCGAAATTCGACAGGTTCCGGCCCTCTTCGGTGAACCAGTAGTCGAAATAGCGGATCGTCTCCTCCGGGTGCTCGTTGGAGAAGGAGATCGCCCAGCCATCCGGCTTGATCGGGATGCGGCGATGTTCCTCCATGCGCACCCCGCCCGCGGATTCCGGCGGCAGGAAGGGCGAGAAGTCGAAGCCCGGGATCTTGTCGGCCAGCGCCTGGTTGTAGCCCGAGGTCGAGGCGAACCAGTCATGGGTCACCCCGCCCAGGTTCTCGCCCAGCAGGTATTCGCGCGAGGAGGAGCCGCGGGTGAAGATCTCGGGATCGATCAGGCCCTCGGCATACCATTTCGCGATATTGGCGATGCCGTCGCGATAGGCCTCCACCGCATAGGGATGCACCACCTCGCCGTCATCGACGTAGAAGTCGTGATAGGTGTCGGATCCCGACGAGCGCGCATCCCACAGGGTCAGCAGGCGCAGCACCTCTTCCCAGTCGCGGGCGAAATAGGGCACTTCGTCCTTCTGGCCGTTGCCGTTGGGATCCTGGTCGCGGAAGGCCTTGAGCACCTCGTAGAGCTCGTCGACATTGTCCGGCGTCTCCAGCCCCAGCTTGTCCAGCCAGTCGCGGCGGATGTACCAGGCGCGGCCGTATTTGCCGTCGGGCAGGTAGGGGATGTAGTACATCTTGCCGTCATGGGCCGAGATCGCTTGCCGCAGCTCCGGGCGCTCGTCGAAGAAGGCCTTGATATGCGGCGCGTGTTCCTCGATCAGATCGTCCAGCGGCTGGAAGGCGCCTTCGGGGCCGTACTGGTTCACCGGCTGCTGGATGCGGTTGCCGCCGACGATATCGGGCAGCTTGCCCTGCGCCAGGAGCAGGTTCATCGCCTCGTTATTGTCCTTGGTGTTCTTCCCGGCCGTGGCGTCGATCAGCCAGATGCCGGTCTTCTCGCGGGCGACTTCCTCCACCGGGTAGATCTTGCTGGTATCGCCGCCGACCCCGTAGCCCTGGGCGCGCGGCCAGTGCATGTGGATGGTCAGTTCCAGCGGCTCGTCGACGATCGGAAATCCGTCATCGGCCAGTGTCGGCGATGTCAGGGCCGTGCAGGCGAGCGCCGCGGCAAGGCTGGTCCGGATACGCATGTGTTTTCCTCCCGGTATGCGTGCGTGGATCATTCCTTCACCCCTCCCATGAGGATTCCCTTGGTGAAGTATTTCATCATGAACGGGTAGATCAGCAGGATCGGGATGATCGAGCAGACGATGATCGCCGCGCTGACCGTCTCGAAGCTGTAGGCCGAGGTCATCAGCGAGGAGGCGAATTCCTCGTTATCCGTCAGATCGGCGATGGTCTGGCGCAGATAGACCTGCAGCGGGACCTTCTCGGTATCCTGAAGCAGCACCATCGCCCAGAAGAAGCCGTTCCAGCGCGACACGATGCAGAACAGCGCGACAGTCGCGATGGCGGGTTTCGACAGCGGCACGAAGACCTTCCACAGCACCTGGAACTCGTTGGCCCCGTCCATCCGCGCGGCCTCCTCGAAGCTTTTCGGGATCGCCTCGAAGAAGTTGCGCAGCAGGATGATGTTGAAGCCGTTGACCGCGAAGCCGATGATGATGCCGAAATAGCTGTCCAGCAGCCCCAGGTCCCGCATGTTCAGGAAGAACGGGATCAGCCCGGCATTGAACCACATGGTGAAGGCCACCATCAGGTTCCAGAACCGCCGCCCGTACAGCTGCGGCTTGGACAGCGCATAGGCGCCGGGGATGATGAAGATCAGCGAGGTGATCGTGCCGAAGATCGTGTAGATGAACGTGTTCTTGTAGCTGATCCAGAACATCGGTTCGCTCAGCACGCGCTTGTAGGCCTCGATGGTGAAGCCCACCGGGGTCAGGATGACATTCCCGGCCCGTGCCTCGAAGCCGGAGCTGAAGGACAGCGACGTGATGTAGATGAACGGATACAGCGTCGAGAGCGTGAACAGCCCGATCAGCACCATGTTGACGATGACGAACAGACGGTCGCCGCGGGAATAGAGATGAAGCTTGTTCATGGCGCGGTCACCAGAGCGAGGTGCGCGAGAAGCGCTTGGACAGGGTGTTGGCGGAGATCACGAGCACGAAGGCCATCACCGCGTTGAACAGGCCGGCCGCGGCGGCAAGGTCGTACTGACCGCCCTGGATGCCCTGCCGGTAGATGAAGGTGTTGACCACGTCGCCCGTCGCATAGGTCGCCGGCTGGTACAGCAGGATGATCATCTCGAAGCTGATCTCGAGAATGTTGCCGATGCGGATGATCAGCATGATGATGATCGTCGGCAGGATGCTGGGAATGGTGATCTTCCAGATCATCTGCCAGCGGCTGGCCCCGTCGACCACCGCGCTTTCGTAGAGCGTCGGCGAAATCCCCGCGATGGCGGCCAGATAGACGATCGACTGGAACCCCGCCTCCTGCCAGATGCCGGTGCCGATGAAGATCGGGCGGAACCATTCGGGCTTGGTCAGGAAGTAGATCGGATCGACCCCGAACCATCCCAGGAAGGTGTTCACGATCCCCGCCGAGGGCGAGAAGGCCGTGATGACGATCCCCGCGATGATCACCGAGCTGATGAAATGCGGCAGATAGACGATGGTCTGGGCGGTCTTGCGGTACCAGGGGCTGAGGATCTCGTTGAACATCACCGCCAGCAGGATCGGCACCGGGAACCCGAAGAGCAGCCCGTAGGCGCTCATGATCACCGTGTTCTTCAGCGCCCGCAGGAACTGGTCGTTGTTGAACAGGGTCTGGAAATGCTCCAGCCCGATCCAGGGGCTGCCGGAAATGCCCCGGAAGATGGAGTAGTCCTTGAAGGCGATCTGCAGCCCGTACATCGGCTTGTAGAGGAAGACGAGCAGCCAGATCACCGTCGGGATCAGCATGACGTAAAGCTGCCATTCGCGTTTGAGGTGGTCGCCCACCCGCGCGACCCGGCTGGGGGCGCGCTCGCGCTGCGCCTCGCGGGCCTCGATCACCAGTTCCTCGGTGCGATTGCCCTGTATCTCGGGGACATGGGTCATTGCGCGGCCGCCTCCGCGCCGAAGCTCAGCGCCTCGCCTGCCCGCTGGCCCGGCAGCGCGCGGCCGCTGCGGGCATCGAAGAGGCGCAGCAGGTCGGGACGCACGGCAAAGCTGACCCGGCTGCCGACCTTCAGCGGCTGGCCGATCGTCTCGGCGCGGATGACGAAGGGATCGTCGCCCAGCATGCAGTGGATCAGCGCCTCGGAGCCCAGGGTCTCCACCAGGTCGACATCGACCTGCATGGTGCCCGGTTCCGGCGCGGTGCGCAGCTCGGCATATTCGGGACGGATGCCGATCACGATCTCCTGCCCCGGGCGCAGCGCCTCCAGAGCCGGAAGCGGCAGGCTCTGGCCCTTGAATTCCGCGATCGGCCCGCCCTCGCCCGCCACGACGGTGGCGCGCTGCATGTTCATCGGCGGCGAGCCGAGAAAGCCCGCGACGAAGGTGTTGACCGGGTTCAGGAACAGCTCCATCGGGGTGCCGACCTGCTCGATCCGGCCGTCATGCATCACCACGATCCGGTCGGCGAGGGTCATCGCCTCCACCTGGTCATGGGTGACGTAGATCGAGGTCGCGCCCAGCCGGTTGTGCAGGCGCTTGATCTCGGCGCGCATCTGCGTGCGCAGCTTGGCATCGAGGTTCGACAGCGGTTCGTCGAAGAGGAAGACCTTGGGCCTGCGCACGATGGCGCGCCCCATGGCGACGCGCTGGCGCTGGCCGCCGGAGAGGTCGGCCGGACGGCGCTCCAGGTAGTCGGTCAGCCCCAGGATGCCGCCGACCTCGTCGACGGAACTCTTGATGAGCTCCTTCTTCTCCTTGCGGATCCGCAGGCCGAAGGCGATGTTCTCCGCCACGTTCAGATGCGGGTAGAGCGCGTAGTTCTGGAACACCATCGCCACGTCGCGATCCTTGGGCGCGACGCGGTTCATCTTGCGACCGTCGATGGTCAGCGTGCCGCCGGAGATTTCCTCCAGCCCCGCGATCATCCTCAGCGTCGTCGACTTGCCGCAGCCCGAAGGCCCCACAAGCACGACGAACTCGCCCTCCTGCACGTCCAGTTCGATCCCGTGGACAACTTGCACTGCACCATAAGCTTTTACGATTCCATCCAGACGGACACCGGACATCGCATTCCTCCCAAAAAGGCCGCCCGCAGTGCGGACGGCTGGTCCTCGGGGCATTGGTGGCCGGGTTTTCACCGATCGTCAAGACTTGTATCCTAGTTTTTATCCTAGACGAATACGGGTGGGCCCAATGCCGCGCCCCGCAGACCCCGCTGGCCTTGCGGCGTCCGCTTATATATATGCAACGCACGCAATGGAGATCGCATGGCCAAGACTGCTGCTCTGCCCGCCGACAAACGGGTAACCGTCGACGAGATCGCGGATTACCTCTATCGGGAGATCACGTCGCTGCGGCTGCTGCCGGGGACGCGCATTTCGGAAACGGATATCGCGATGCGATTCGGCGTCTCGCGCCAGCCCGTGCGCGACGCCTTCCGCCGCCTGGAGACGATGGACCTGATCCTGGTGCGGGCCAAGAAGGCCACCGAGGTCCGCAAGTTCTCCATCCGCGCGATCGAGAAAAGCCGGTTCGTCCGGGCGGCGGTAGAGGCGGCCGCGCTGCGCCAGGCCGCGGCAATGTGCGATGCGGCCGGGGGATTCCAGCTGGATGCCTGCATCGCGCTTCAGCGCAAGGCCCTCGCAGAGAAGGACTTCGCGGGGTTTGCCGGGCTCGATTACGATTTTCACAAGACCATCTGCGAAATCGGCAAGGTCCCCTATGCCTTCGACGTCATCCGCAGCGAAAAGGAAAAGGTCGACCGCCTGTGCATCCTGGGCCTGTCCAAGGAGGATCGCATGCCGCAGCTGGTCGCCGACCATGAAGCCATCGCCACCGCGGTGAAGGCCGGGGATGCGGAACGTGCCGTGACTGCCGGAATGGCGCATCTCGGCCGCCTCGACGACACCATCGCCGCGATCCTCGTCCAGAGCGCGGCCTTCTTCGAGGATCTCGACCCGCCGTCCTGACCCATCGGAAAAACGATCCGGAATTTCACTTGTATCCTAGTTTTCATTCCTGCATGGTCCATTCCGGCGCGCGACGGGAGATGCGCGCCGACACATGCAGGGAGGAACAGCATGAAACATGTCCTTGGGGCAACCACCGCGGCCGTGATCGGCCTGGCCACCGGCGCGCAGGCACTGGATCTGCGCGGCTGGAACATCCATGTCGAGGATTACCCGGTCTCCATCGCGATGGAATCCTTCCTCGAAGAGGTCAGCGAAAAGACCGGCGGCGAGATTTCCGGCAAGGTTTTCCATAACGGGGTGCTGGGCGACCAGCCCGACGCGATCGAGCAGATGCGCCTGGGCGCCATCGATTTCGGCGAATTCAGCCTCGGCCCGATGGGTCAGGCCGTGCCCGAGACCAATGTCGTGTCGCTGCCCTTCATCTTCGCCTCCGTGCCGGACATGTACCGGCTGATGGACGGCGAGGTCGGCGCGGCCATCGGCGAGGGCATGAAGGCCAAGGGGATCATGCCGCTGGGCTGGTACACGGCCGGGGCGCGGTCCTTCTACAATTCCGAGCGCCCGATCACCGCCCCCGCCGATGTCGAGGGGATGAAGGTCCGCGTGATGTCCAACGACCTCTTCGTGCAGATGGTCGAGGCGATGGACGGCAATGCCACCCCCATGGCCTTCGGCGAGGTCTACCAGTCGATCAAGACCGGGGTCGTCGACGGGGCGGAGAACAACCCGCCCTCCTACGAATCCACCAATCACTACGAGGTGGCGAAGTACTTCTCGCTGACCGAGCACCTGATCATTCCCGAATGCCTGTGCATGAGCCTGAAGACCTGGGAGAAACTGACCCCCGAGCAGCAGGAGATCGTCCTGAGCGCCGGGCAGGCCAGCGCCACCTATCAGCGCGAACTCTGGGCCGAGCGCGAGGCGCAGAGCCTCGAGACGGTGAAGGCGGGCGGCACCGAGATCAACGAGATCGCCGACAAGGCCCCCTTCCAGGAGGCGATGACCCCGGTCTATGACGCCTTCCTGGCGGCGAACCCGGATCTGGCGGATATCGTCGCACTGATGCGCAGCCCCGAATAAGCAGACTGCCGGGCGGGGCGCCTGCCCCGCCCGCCTTGCCCGGAAGCCATATCCATGCCCCATCCCCCGGCCTATGTCCGGAGCATCGAGCGCGCCCTCGATCTCCTCCAGTTGCTGTGCCTCGTGCTCGCCTCGGCGGCGCTCGCGGTGCTGATCGCCAGCTTCGGCTGGCTCGTCTTCGGCAGATACGTGCTGAACGCCACCCCCACCTGGGTGGAACAGCTGGCGCTTCTGCTGATCTGCTACATCGCCTTTCTCGGCGCCGCCGCGGGCGTGCGCGATGACAGCCATATCGGCGTCACGCTGTTCCGCGACCTGCTGCCCGCCCGGGCGCAGAAACTCGTCATCATCGCCGTCGACCTGGCGCTCGCGGGATTCGGCATCGCGATGCTGGCCGCGGGGGCAAGCCTGATGGCCTTCGGCTGGGACACGCTTCTGCCCATGCTGAACCTGCCCGAGAGCGTCCGCACCGGCGCCATCACCTCGCTGGGCGCGCTTATGGCGGTCTTTGCCGGAACCCGCGCGCTGCTGCGCATCGTCCATTTCCGCAACTGGGCGCCCCGCGCGCCGGAGGACATCTGATGGGTCTCGCACTTCTTCTGGGCGTCTTCGCGCTTTGCGTGCTGGTCGGCATGCCTGTCGCCTTCGCCATGGGCATCGCCGCGGCCGGGGCCTTCTGGTATGACGGCTTTCCGCCGATCATGACCTTCCAGCGCGCCACTTCGGGGATCTCGGTCTTCTCGCTCCTGGCGATCCCGTTCTTCATCTTCGCCGGCGAGATCATGCTCCATGGCGGCATCGCCAAGCGGATCGTCGCCATGGCCTCGGCGCTGGTGGGGCATCTGCGCGGCGGCCTGGCCATGGTCAACATCTTCTCCTCCATGCTCTTCGGCGGCATCTCGGGCTCGGCCGTGGCCGATATCTCGGCGCTCGGCTCGCTGCTGGTTCCGGTGATGAAGGAGCGCGGCTATCGCCCGGATTTCGCGGTGAACGTCACCGTCACCTCCTCGATCGCGGGGATCGTCATTCCCCCCAGCCACAACATGATCATCTTCGCGGTGGCGGCCGGCGGCGGGATCTCGGTCTCGGGCCTGTTCCTGGCCGGGGTGATCCCCGGCATGCTGATGTGCATCTGCCTGGCCATCGCCGCCTGGATCCTGTCGGTGCGCCACGACTACCCGGCCGAACCCTTCCCCGGCTGGGCCACGGTGGGGCGCACGGCGCTGGACGCGATCCCGGGCTTCATGACGGCGGTGATCATCGTCGGCGGCACGCTGTCGGGCGTCTTCACCGTGACCGAATCCGGCGCCTTCGGGGCGATCTACGCGCTGGTGCTGAGCATCTTCTACTATCGCAGCCTCAGCTGGCGCAGCTTCTGCATGGCGCTGGCCGGGGCCGTGCGCACCACCGCCATGGTGATGGTGCTGATCGCCTTCGCCAGTTCCTTCGCCTACCTGCTGGCGCTCTACCAGGTGCCCGCGCGGCTGTCGGACCTGCTGGTCACCGTCTCGGAGAATCCCGTCATCATCCTGCTGATGATCAACGTGATCCTGCTGGTGCTGGGGATGATCATGGACATGGCGGCGCTGATCCTGATCTGCACGCCGATCTTCCTGCCCATCGCCAAGGGGCTGGGAATGGACCCGGTGCAGTTCGGCATCATGCTGCTGATCAACCTGGGCATCGGCCTGTGCACGCCGCCGGTGGGAACCTGCCTTTTCGTGGGATGCGCCGTCGGAAAGATCAGGATAGAACAGGCCATGAAATCGATCTGGCCCTTCTACCTGGCGCTTTTCGCGGCGCTCGTGCTGGTCACCTACGTGCCGGCCGTGTCGCTGTGGCTGCCATCCGTGATGGAGTAACGCGTTGAACGACTGGCGCGCCCTGCTGGGCATGTCCTGGCCGATGTGCCTGCGGATGCTGATGCTGCACGGCACGGTGGTGCTGGATGCCTGGCTGGTCGCCGGGCTGGGCGAGGCGGCGCTGGCGGCGATGGGGCTGGCCGCCGCGGTGGCCAGCCTTCTTCTGGGCGCGCTGATGGCCTTTTCCAACGCGGCGCAGATCCTCGTGGCGCAGGCCTGGGGCACGGGACGCCGCGAGCGGATGCAGGCCAACCTGGTCACCGGGCTGGCGGTCAATGGCGCGGTCGCCCTTCTCGGGCTGGCGCTTCTGGCGCTTCTGGCCGGGCCGGTGCTGGAGGCCTCCGGGCAGGGCGCGGCGATCCGGGCAGAGGCAGGACGCTACCTCGCGATCTTCTCGCTGGTGATCCTTGCCGAGGCCGCGGGGCAGAGCCTGTCCGCCTTCTTCAACGGGCGCGGCCTGACCCGCGCGCCCTTTCTCAGCTATGCCCTGACCCTGCCGGTGAATGTCCTGGTCTCCTGGCTGCTGATCTACGGCGTGGCGGGTCTGCCCGAACTGGGACTGGCGGGGGCGGCGATCGGCACCGCGCTGGCGGCGGTGCTGCGCGGCGGCTATCTCTGGGCGCTGACCCGGCGGGCGGGATACCGGCTGGGGCGGGCCGATCTGGCGGTGCTGCGCGGCGAATTGCGGCCGCACCTGGCCTTCTCCCTGCCCGTCGCGGCGACCTTCTTCAGCGCCCATGCCTCCAGCAGCGTCTGCATGCTGATCTATGCGCGCTACGATACCAGCTCCTTCGCGGCGCTGACCATCATCATGCCCTGGATCAATGTCGTGGGCACGCTGGGCATGGCCTGGGCGCAGGCAACCGGCATCCTGGTGGCACAGCGCCTGGCCCGGCGCATCCCGCGCGCGGAGATCCACGCGCTCCTGCGCCGCGCCGCCTGGGGGGCGATGCTGGCCAGCCTTGCGGTCTCGGTCTTCTACGGCACGGTGATCCTGGCCTCGCGCCGGTTTTACCCCACGCTGCAACCGGCGACCTATGCGGCGCTGGCCTCCTTCCTGCCCTTCCTGCTGCTGCTGCCCTGGCCCAAGAACCTCAACGCGATCTGCGGCAACACGCTGCGCGCGGCGGGGCGGACCATCTATGTCATGCATATCTTCCTGTGGTCGCAATGGCTGTTCAAGGTCCCCGCCAGCGCCGCCGCCGTGCTGTGGCTGAAGGCGCCCGTCTCCTGGGTCGTGGCCATCATGCTGCTGGAGGAGGTGCTGAAATTCCTCCCCTTCCATGCCGGGCTGCTGGGGCGCGACTGGTACGCGACCGCAACCGCGGATCGCGCGGCACGGCGCTGAACCCGGCGCTCAGCGGCCGAATATCTCGGCCGCGATCTCCCGCGCCAGCGCGGCATCCAGCTCCTGCCCGTTCAAGAGGCGGTACCAGAAGATACCGTGGACCAGTTGCGACAGGAGCCCCGGATCGCGATGCGCGGCGATCTCGCCGCGCGCCTGCGCCCGGATCAGCAGATCGGTGACGATCCTCTCGCGCGGCAGGACGAAGCGCGCGCGCAGCGCATCGCGGAAGACCGGGTCATGCTGGGCGGCGGCGATCAGGGCGCGCAGCGGATCGCCGTCCTGCTGCAGATGCCCGAGGACCTGCAGAAGGAACGCCTCCAGCCCCGCTTGACCCTCCGGCGGCGCCCCGCCGGGAAGGGCCGGCGCATTGCGGCCGGTTTCCTCGAACACCGCGTCCAGCACCAGATCCGCCTTGGTCGGCCAGCGATTATAGAGCGTCTGCCGGGCCACGCCGGCGCGCGCCGCGATGGCGGCGATGCTGACCCCGGCATACCCCTTCTCGCGCATCAGCTGCAAAGCAGCCTGCCGCACCGCCCGGCCAGCCTGCCGGTCCGGGGGGCGCCCGGCCTTGGGTCTCCTTGCCTCGCTTCCGCCCATTCCGCCCTCCGCTTGATTATTGGACTGTGGTCCACTAATTGTTCCGAAACCAGTCTTACCGCCCTTCGCAGATGGGCGAAACATCCACGATCCTCCCGCGAAAGACCCCGCGCTTGACCTCAGCCCCGCTCTCCCCCCGCCATGCCGCGGCCCTCACCGCCGTGCTGGGCCTTCTTTCGGTCTTTCCGCCGCTGGCGACCGATATGTACCTGGCCGCGATGGGCGACCTGGCGGCGGCGATGCAGGCCAGCCACGGGGCGGCGGAACTGTCGCTGTCGCTGTTCTTCCTCGGGCTCTGCCTGGGACAGCTGATCCTCGGCCCGCTCATCGACGGCCATGGCCGCAGGGGTCCGCTCCTGGCGGGCACGCTGGTCTTCGCCGTCACGTCGGCGCTGCTGGTGCGGGTGGAAGACATTGCCGTCTTCAACGCGCTGCGCCTCGTTCAGGCCATCGGGGCCAGCGCCGGAATGGTGGTGAGCCGCGCGATCGTCACCGACCTCTACGACGGCCGCCGCGCCGCCCGCGTCATGACCGTTCTGGTGATGCTGCTGACCATCGGGCCGATCGTTTCCCCCACCCTGGGAAGCCTCCTGCTGCAGGCCTTCGGCTGGCGGTCGATCTTCGTGACGATGACCGCGATCAGCCTGCTGGCGCTGGGGCTGAGCCTGTGGCTGATCCCCGAGACCCTGCCGCGGGGCGCGCGCGCCGCCGCCCCCTTCCGGCAGGGAGTTGCCGCGGCGAGGCGGCTCCTGCGGCAGCCGGGCTTCCGGACCCCGGCCCTGATCGCCGGGCTGGTCCAGGGCGGCATGTTCGCCTTCATCACCGGCTCCTCGGGCGTGTTCCAGGGGATCTTCGGGCTGGGCCCGGTCCGGTACGGACTGGTTTTCGCGGGGATCGCCGGGGCGCTGGTGCTGTTCGGCCATCTGAATACCCGGCTGCTGGCCCGTCACGCGCCCGGCCGGATCCTCGCCCTGGGGCTGCCGGTCTATCTGGCCGCGGCGGCGGCAGTGGTCCTGGTCTCGGGCACGCAGACCATCTGGGTTCTGGTCCTGCCGCTATGGATCGCGGTCGGCATGATCGGCCTGCTGAGCGCCAACGCGATGGCGCTGGCCATGTCCGAGACGCGCGGCGGCGCCGGGACGGGATCGGCCCTGCTGGGGGGCATCCAGTTCGCCCTGGCCTTCTCGGTCTCGGCCGGGGTGGCGCTCGGCGGCACGCACAGCGCGCTGCCGATGGGCCTGGGGCTGCTGCTGCCGGCGGCGGCGGCCATGCTGCTGTCACGGCAGGCGCCCCGGCTGCGCCCCGGCGCCGCAGACGCCGGCAGCTGAGCCGTCAGCGCGCGCGGCGGTCTTGCCTTTCCCGGCAGGCTTGGGTTCCATGGGGCGATGACAGGACGGCAATCCCGGTCCCGGCCCGCAGCAGGAGGAACACCCATGGCATCCCAGCGCGCAGCACCTGCCCGCCCGCCATCGACGCGTGCCGCAAGGAGGCACGCTCTGCGCCCGGCGGCGGCGCGCCGCCCGGGCCGGTCCGCCTAGCGCGCCCCGTCCTGCCGCCGCGGAGGCCCCATGACAGAGTTCGTCGTTCTCGGCGCCGGCATGGTCGGCGTCAGCACCGCGCTGGCGCTGCAGGCGCGCGGCCACGCGGTGACGCTGCTGGACCGGCGCAGCCCGGGACGGGAAACATCCTTCGGGAATGCGGGCATCCTGCAGGCCGAGGCGGCAGAGCCCTATGCCCTGCCCCTGGATGCGCGCAGCCTGGGCGGCATCCTGCTGGGGCGCACCAATGACGTGACCTGGACGGCGGGGGCAGTGGCGCGCTCGGCTCCGGCGCTGCTGCGCTATGCCCGCAATTCGCTGCCCGCGCGGCACCGGGAGATCTCCCGGACCTATGCGCGGCTGACCGGCCGGGCCACCCGCGATCACGCGCCCCTGATCGCCGCCGCCGGGGCGGAGGACCTGATCGCCCGCGACGGGTTCGCGGAGCTTTACCGCGACCCGGCGGCCTTTGCCGCGGCCGAGGCCGGCGCCGCGCGGCTGAGCGCCCGCTGGGGGCTGCGCCATCGCAGCCTCGACGGGGCCGCCTGGCGCCGCGAGGAACCGGCGCTGACGGCCGATCCGGCCGGGGTGATCCACTGGCTGGACAGCTGGAGCTGCCGCGACCCCGGGGCGCTGACCGCCGCCTATGCCCGGCTTTTCGAAACCCGCGGCGGCCGCATTGCCCGGGGCGATGCCGCGGATCTGGCGCAGACGGCGACGGGCTGGCAGGCCGGCGGGGTCACGGCGGAACAGGCGGTGGTGGCGCTCGGCCCGTGGTCGCCGCAGCTGCTGCGCAGGCTGGGCTACCGGATCGCGATGGTGCGAAAGGCGGGCTGCCACGGGCATTTCCGCATGCCGGTGCCGCTGCGGCGCCCCTTCCTGGACGCGGGTGCCGGGGTGGTCGCGGCCCAGATGCGCCAGGGGCTGCGGATCACCACCGGGGCGGCGCTGGTGGCGGGGGCGCCCCGCGCCGATCTGCGCCAGCTGGAGCATGGCCGCCGCAGCCTGGCAGGGATCCTGCCGCTGGGCCGGCGCATCGAGGAAGGGCAATGGTCGGGCACGCGCCCCTGCCTTCCCGACATGCTGCCCCTGGTCGGGCCCGCCCCGCGTCACCATGGCCTGTGGTTCAATTTCGGCCATGGACATCAAGGACTTACCCTTGGACCCACGACCGCGGAAATCCTTGCAGCACTGGCAGAGGACGGAAAGGCCGGCTACGAGCCACTGATTCCCGCTGGACGGCTCTGAGCCGCAGCCCCTGCCCCGAAAGGACCCGCCCCATGCCATGGACCGGCCCCGGCATCGACGACGCCCTCGCCTTCGCCATCGGCGCCTATCGCGAAAGGACGCCGCAAAGCCTGGCCGCCCTGGAGGCCGCCCGCGCGGTGATGCCCGGCGGCAATACCCGCAGCTCCCTGTGGACCGCGCCCTATCCGCTTTCCATCGCCTCGGGGGCCGGCTGCCGGATCGTCGATGTCGACGGCAATGGCTATGTCGATTTCCTGGGCGAGTTCACCGCCGGCATCTTCGGCCATACGGAGCCGCTTCTGGCCCGTGCCATCGCCGAGGCCCATGCCGACGGCATCGGCCTGTCCTCGCACACGCCCTACGAGACCCGGCTGGCCCGGCGGCTGGTCTCGCGCTTTCCGTCGATGGACCTGGTGCGCTTCGCCAATTCCGGGACAGAGGCCAACCTGATGGCCCTGACGGCGGCGCGGCGGGTCACGGGACGGTCGCGGATCGTGGTCTTTTCCGGCGGCTATCACGGCGGGGTGCTGAGCTTCGCGGCGGGCCATGCGCCGGTCAACGTGCCCTTCGACTTCGCCGTCCTGCCCTTCGACGATGCCCGCGCCGCCGAGGCCGAATTCGCCGCCCGCGGATCCGAGATCGCCGCGGTTCTGGTCGAGCCGATGCAGGGGGCCGGCGGATGCAACACCGCCTCTCCCGCCTTCCTGGCGGCGCTGCGCGAGCTGTGCGACATGCATGGCGCCGTGCTGATCTTCGACGAGGTGCAGACCGCGCGCATGTCGCTGGGCGGGGCGCAGGCGCGCCTGGGCCTCTCCCCCGACATGACCGTCCTGGGCAAGATCTTCGGCGGGGGGCTTGCCTTCGGCGCGTTCGGCGGGCGCCGCGACATCATGGAACAGTTCGACCCGGCCCGGCCCGGCGCGCTGCCCCATGCCGGAACCTTCAACAACAACCGCCTGGCAATGGCGGCCGGCGTCACCGCCTGCGACGCGTTGCTGACCCGGGAGGCGCTGGACGCGCTGTACCTTCAGGGCGAGGCGTTCCGCGCTGATCTCAATGCCTGTTTCGAGGCCCGCGGCGGGCTGTTCCGGGTCACGGGCATGGGCTCGATCATGAACATTCATGCCACCGGTCCGCAGGAGGAGGCGCGGCTGCGGCTCAGGCTGCTGCATCTGCGGATGATGGAGCGGGGCCAGTACTTCGCCGCGCGCGGGCTGATCGCCCTGTCCTTCCCCGTGGGCGTGGCAGAGACTGACGGCTTCCTCGCGGCGGTCGAGGATTGCATGCCGCTGGTGGCGGCCTGACGCGGCGCGCGGCGCCATCCGTCCACGACCGGCAGGGCCTGCCCTCCGGCGGGCCGGGCGCAGGCCGGTCCGCCGCCGGGATCGGGGCCCGGGCTCTTCGCGCTGCAGGGCCTTCCCGTCCCGGGGCTGCGAGGGCACGGGCGGGCCGCG
Organism: Mangrovicoccus algicola; assembly: GCF_014903745.1. Classification (GTDB taxonomy): domain Bacteria; phylum Pseudomonadota; class Alphaproteobacteria; order Rhodobacterales; family Rhodobacteraceae; genus Mangrovicoccus; species Mangrovicoccus algicola. Next base: position 70,091 of record NZ_JACVXA010000003.1, read on the forward strand.
CCTTCATCCGGCCTGCCATTGCCGCGATGGCCGCAATTCCGGGCACCGTGCCGCTGCCGGCGCGGCACCGGCATGGCGGTGCCGATCATCGGGGAACATGCCGGTTCCGCACCGGCCGGGTCAGGTTGGGCCCGCAGGTGACGGTCGTTCCGGCCCCCGCCTGGTGATCGCTCCGGCCCCCGGGCCGGCCCGAAGGCCGCCCGGGTGCGCGCTCAGCCGCGCAGCACGGCGCCGGTGGCCTTCGCGACCTTCTCGACGATCTTGTCGCTGACCGCCTCGATGTCCTTTTCGGTGAGGGTCCGGTCGACGGGCTGCAGGCGCACGGTCAGGGCCAGGGACTTCCTGCCCTCGCCCATCTGGGCCTCGGCCTTCGCGCCGGTGAACTCGTCGAAGACCCGCACCGACTGGATCAGCGCCTTGTCCGCCCCTGCAGCGGCATTGACTAGGCTCGCCGCCTCGACGGAGGCATCGACGACGAAGGCGAAATCGCGATCGACGGCCTGCAGATCGTTCAGCACCAGCGCCGGACGCGTCGTCACCGATTTCTTCGGCAGCGGCACCTCGGCAGGCAGCACGGTGAAGGCCAGTGCCGGTCCCTTGAGGCCGAACTGCTCCAGCACGCGCGGATGCAGCTCGCCGAACAGCGCGATGGTCTTCTTCGGACCCAGGCCGACGCGGCCCGAGCGGCCCGGATGGAACCAGTCGGGCGTGTCGCGGAAGATCTGCGCCTTCTCGGGCGCGCCGATGGCCGAGAGCACCGCCTCCATGTCCGCCTTGGCGTCATAGACGTCCAGCGCGCGGCGCGCGCCATGCGGGTCACGCGGCCCCGACTGGCCGACCAGCAGGCCGGTCACATGGGTGGACTGCTCCTCGGGTTCTCCGCCCGAGAAGGCCGGGCCGACCTCGAACAGCGCCAGGTCGGCGAAACCGCGCGCCTGGTTGCGCGCCGCGGCCATCAGCAGGCCGGGCAGAAGGTCGGGGCGCATGTGGCCGAGATCGGCGGAGATCGGGTTCTCCAGCGCACGGGCGGCGTCGCCGCCGCCGAAGCGCTCGGCCGACTTGCCGTCCACGAAACTGTAGGTGACGCATTCGTTGTAGCCCAGCGAGGCCAGCATCCGCCGCGCCGCCTGCTCGCGCCGCTGCTGCGGGGTCAGGATCGGTTTCGGCACCCCCGCCCGGGCCCGCGCCATCGGGCGGCCCTGGAGCTTGGTCAGCGAGGCCACCCGCGCGACTTCCTCGACCAGGTCCGCCTCGCCCAGGATGTCCGGACGCCAGGACGGCACGGCGGCCATGTCATCGGCGTCGAGCGCGAAGCCGAGCGCGGTCAGCGTCGCACGCTGGGTCTCGGGCGCGATCTCCATGCCGACGAGGCTCTGCACGCGCGCGACATCGAGCTTGTAGCTGCGCGCGACATCCGGAAGCGCGCCGGCCATGACGACCTCGGAGGCCTCGCCGCCCGCGATCTCCAGGATCATGGCCGTCGCCTCGTCCAGCCCGGAGGGCGTCCAGAGCGGGTCGATGCCGCGCTCGAACCGGTAGCGCGCGTCGGAATTGATCTTCAGCGCGCGGCCGGTCAGCGCGGTGCGGACCGGGTCGAAATAGGCGGCCTCGACGAAGACATTGACGGTCTCTCCGGTGCAGCCGGTGCGCAGCCCGCCCATCACGCCGCCGATGCTCTCGGGCCCCTCGGCATCGGAAATCACGGTCATGCCCGGCTGGAAGGTGTAGGTCTTCTCGTCGAGCCCGGTCAGCGTCTCGCCGCCCTCGGCCCTGTGCACGCGCAGCGACGCGCCGGTGATCTTGTCCGCATCGAAGACATGAAGCGGGCGGCAGGCATCGAAGGTGAAGTAATTGGTCACGTCGACGAGAAAGCTGATCGGCCGCAGCCCGATCGCCTTCAGCCGCTGCTGCAGCCATTCGGGAGACGGCCCGTTCTTCACGCCGCGGATCATCCGCCCGTAGAAGACCGGCGCCTGCCCGGCCGTGTCGGCGTCGATGGAAACGCTGACCGGACAGGGGAACGCTGCCTCGACCGGCCGCGGGGCGGCGGTCTTCAGCGTGCCCAGGCCGCGCGCGGCCAGGTCGCGGGCGATGCCGCGCACGCCGAGCGCATCGGGACGGTTCGGGGTGATGGCGATCTCGATCACCGGGTCGACCTTGGCGGGGTCATGCGCCGCCAGCCAGTCGGGGAAGCTCTGGCCGACCTCGCCGGAGGGCAGCTCGATGATGCCGTCATGGTCCTCGCCCAGTTCCAGCTCGCGCATCGAGCACATCATGCCGAAGCTTTCCTGGCCGCGGATCACGCCCTTCTGGATGGTGATGTCGATGCCCGGGACATAGGTGCCGGGGCTGGCCACGACGACGGTGATGCCCTCGCGCGCATTGGGCGCGCCGCAGACGATCTGGGTCGGCCCTCCGGCCGTCTCCACCTGGCAGACGCGCAGCTTGTCGGCATCGGGATGCTTCTCGGCCGCAACGACCTTGCCCAGGGCAAACCCCGCGAGCTTCTCCGCCGGATTCGAGATCTCCTCGACCTCGAGGCCCAGATCGGTCAGGGCATAGGCGATCTCGTCCAGAGATGCCGCGGTGTCGAGATGTTCCTTGAGCCAGGACAGAGTGAACTTCATGGTTTTCCCCTCACGGTCTTGGCCCGCCTCCTAGCCGTCCCGGACCGGAAAGGGAAGTGGCCGCGGGCTCAGGCGCGCCAGAACTGGAAGGTCAGGATGGTGAAGACCACCATCACCTCCAGCCGCCCCACCAGCATCCCCAGCGCCAGCATCCACTTGGCCAGGTCGTTGAGCCCGGCAAAATTCCCCGCGGGCCCCACCTGGTCGCCGAGGCCGGGGCCGACATTGGCCAGCGCCGTCGCCGCAGAGGACAGCGCGGTGATGAAATCCAGCCCCGTCAGCGTCAGCGCCACCGACAGCACGCCGATGGACAGGATGAACATCACGAAGAAGGCCATCACCGAGGCCAGCGTGTCGTCATCCACCGGCCGCCCCTCGAAGCGGGTGACGAAGATCCCCGAGGGCGAGTGGATGCGCTTGATCTGCGTGATGATGGCGGCGAACAGGATCTGGTAGCGGAAGATCTTGATCGAGCAGGCGGTCGAGCCCGCGCAGCCCCCGATCAGCCCGGCGAAGAAGAAGAAGCCGACCGCGAAGGGCCCCCATTTCATGTAGTCGGTATTGGCGTATCCCGTCCCGGTCATGATCGAGGAGGTGTTGAAGAACGCCTCGCGGAACCCTTCCTCGCCGCCCATGCCGATATGCTCGACATAGAGGAACAGCACCAGCGTCACCACCGCGAAGGTGCCCAGGAAGGCGCGGACCTGGCTGTCGCGGAACATCGGCTGCGGCCCCTGGTGGACCAGCTGCACGAAACGCACGAACGGCAGCGCCGCCAGCAGCATGTAGACCCCGCAGGCATAGGTCTCGGGGGCGTTGAACTGGCCGAAGGAGGCATCGTAATTGGCGAAGCCGCCGGTCGAGATCGTGGTCATCGCGTGCACGATCGCGTCGAAGCCCGACATGCCGAGCGCGAAGAAGGTGATCGCGCAGCCCACGGTCAGCGCGACATACATGAAGGAGATGCGCGCGGCGATCTCGGCGGCGCGCGGCAGGATCTTTCCCATCGTCTCGAAGGCCTCGGAGCGGAAGATCTGCATGCCGCCGATCTTCAGTTCCGGCAGGAACACCATGGCCACGACGATGATCCCGATGCCGCCGAACCATTGCAGCATCCCGCGCCACAGGAGCAGCCCCTTGGGCAGGTGGTCGAGCCCGGTGAAGACCGTCGATCCGGTGGTGGTCATGCCCGACATCGCCTCGAAGAAGGCATCGACCACCCGCGCATCCGTCGCCCCGAAGATGAAGGGCAGCGATCCCGCCGCAGGCAGCGCCACCCAGACCAGCGTCGTCAGAAGGAAGGTCTGCTGCAGCGTCAGCCCGGCCCCCGCCCTGGAGGCGCAGCTCAGCGCGGTCAGCCCGCCGACCAGCCCGGCCAGAACGCCGCTGAGCAGGAAGGCGGGCCAGTGGCCGTTGCCATAGGCCAGGTCCACGGCAAGCGGCACGGACATGGTCGCGCCCAGCACGGCGACGAGCAGGCCGATCACATAGGCGACGGGGCGCATATCAATCATGTGCCTGCGATGGCCCGCGCCCCGCGCCCTGTCAAGCATCGCGGCGCCGTCGCGCCCCGGCTGTGGCCCCGGCGCGGCAGCCCCGCTCAGCAGGGCCGCCCCGCCGCGGCGTCCGGCTCAGCCGCCATGGATCAGCGACCCGAAAAGCCGCGGCTCCAGCGACGGCTGGGCAAAGGTCGAGCCCTCGGTCAGCACCGAGACGGCATCATGGCTGTGCAGGCTTTCCTGGTGGCTGGCCACGACGCGGAAATCGCCGATCCTGGGCTCGGCCAGCAGGCGCTCGGCAAAGCAGCGCGCGGCATCCTCGACGAAGATCGGGTTGGCCGCGTTCAGCTCGGCGAAGGCCTGTTCGTCCTCGCGCTTGACCATCACCTGCGTCTCGGTCGGCACCGCCAGCCGGCACAGCTCGATCAGGTCCTCGAACCACAGAACGCCCGCGTCATCGTCCAGCACCACCGAGATCCGCGCCACCGAGCGCTGCGAATGCGGCGTGGCCAGCTGCCCGCGCTCGCGCCGTGCATGTTCGCTGAGTTCCAGCGAACAGGGGCAGGTGGAGGAATAGACATAGTCGAGATGGACGATCTTCTGCCGCACCCCGTCCTGCTCGGCCACTTCCAGGGCGATGTCGTAATACTGCCAGCCCGACAGGCCCGAGCGCAGGCTCTGCATCTGCATCGGGAAGCTCAGCCGCATCTGGATGCGCGCGTCGAAACTGTCGAGATCGGCCTTGTAGCTGTCCAGCACCGCCTCGATCACCTCGATCGAGAAGGCCTCTTCGGCGCGCTTGTAGAAGCTGCGCATGATCCGCGACATGTTGATGCCCTTCTTGTCCGCCTCCAGGCTGACCGTGCCGGTCACCGAGGTTTCCAGAAGCATCTCGCCGGAATCGCGCGTGCGGAACCGGATCGGCAGGCGGAAATTCGAGATCCCCACATGCTGGATGCGCGCCGCCGCCCCGCGGATCAGGCTGGCAGGCCCGTTCTGCAGGTCCGGCAGGGTCGCGCGATAGGCTTCGTCGACCAGAAGGGCCTCCGGAAATTCGCGCGACAGGTCGGGATAGCTGTTCGCCGGCCCCAGGACCAGACGCATCACCGCCGGGTCCAGCCGCTCGATCTCGGCAAGGCTGGCCTCTCCGGCCCAGCGGCGCAGCACCGCCAGCGCCTTGGCGGCGTCTTCGCGCGTCGGATCGGTTTCGGGGCTGGGCGCGTGGATATTCATGACCTCCGGTCTCCGCTGGTAAGGCTCAGGGCCCTTATGTGGGCCGGGGGGAAACAGTTGTCCAGAGAAGACTGCTGACCTCGCGGCATGTTGCATCCTGAACGCAGCGGCGGCGGCGGCCCCGCCGGCCTTGTTCCTGCCGCCGTCCTGGCCCAGACTGGCCGCGTTCGGGTGCAGGGTGACGGGGGTGCGGCACATGGCGGGACAGGCGCTGGCGCAGATCGCCGCGCGGCTGGGCACGGCCCCCGCGCGGCTGGATTACCTGGTCAATCCCGACCCCGCGCGACGCATCGCATATATCGAGACGCCCAAGGTCGGCTGCACCGCCATCAAGGCCTTCCTGCAGGATCGCGCCGCCCCGCCCCCCGGTCCCGGCACCGCGCGCGACGTGCATGACCGCGCCGCCTCGCCGCTGCCGCGGCTCTCGGCGCTGCCGCCCGCGACCCGGCGCGCGGTGCTGTCGGGGCGCTGGCGGAGGTTCTCCTTCACGCGCAACCCCTATGCGCGGCTGCTGTCGGGCTATCTCGACAAGATCGTCACCAATGACTGGGAACGCGCCCGCCACCTGCCGCGGCTGGGCTTTGCCACCGATGCGCGGATTTCCCTGGCCACTTTCCTCGAGGCGCTGGAGGAGGTGCCGCCGCCCCGGCGCGACATCCATTTCGCGGCGCAATCGGAGCTGCTGATGACCGGGCGGGTGGACTACGACTTCCTCGGCGCCTTCGAAACCTTCGCCGCGGATTTCGCCGCAATGCGGCGGCGCTATTACGGCGAGACGGGCGGCGACAGCTACGAAACCGTCGGACGGCGCCATGCCACCGGCGCGGCGCAGAAGCTTGCCGCCCATTTCGGCCCGCGGGAGATCGCCCTGGCGGCGCGGATCTACGCGGCGGATTTCGCCGCGCTCGGCTATTGCGAGGATCCGGGCCGCGCGCTGGAGCCGCCGGTCCGCCCCTGCACGCCCTGAACCGGAAGCTCCAGCCGCAGCGTCATCACGGTGAAGCCCAGCATCACTCCGCCCCGCGCCGCCTCGGCCGCCGCCCCCGCCTGCCAGCCCAGATGCGCGAAGACCGGGCGCGAGACATGGCTGGCATGGGCGGTCAGCATCCGCGTCCCCGCGGCGCGCGCCTCGGCGACCAGCCGGTCATGGAGGCGGCGCGCATGGCCCCGGCCGCCATGGTCGGGATGCACGAAGAGCAGGTCGAAACAGGCATCCTTCAGCCCGGCGAAGGCGACCGCCTGCCCGCGGTCCTCGATGATGCGGATATCGGTATCGGCCAGCTTGGCCCGCCAGCGGCCGGGATCGGGGGCGGGACCGGCCCAGGCCAGGCGCTGCGCGGGCGAATAGGCCTCCCGCGCGCCACGCAGCACGCAGGCCCGGAAGACCCGCGCCAGGGCATCGGCATCGCCTGCCCCGCCCCGGCGCAGGGTCGCGGTCACGCCCGTTCCAGCGCCGCCATCAGATCCGCCGCCAGATCCGCCGGATCCTCAAGCCCGCAGGAGATCCGCACCAGGCCGGGGGTGATGCCCAGCTCGGCCTTCTGCGCGTCGGGCAGCCGCGAATGGGTGGTGGTGGCAGGATGGGTGACGATGGATTTCGCATCGCCCAGGTTGTTGGAGATGACGAAGACCTCCAGCGCGTTCAGCACCCGGAAGGCCGCCTCCTGACCGCCCCGGATCTCGATGGCCAGCATGGTGCCCGGCCGGCTCATCTGCGATTTCGCCAGGGCGTGCTGGGGATGGGAGGCGAGCCCCGGAAAGATCACCTTCTCCAGCTTGGGATGCCCCTCCAGCGCCAGGGCCAGCGCCTCGGCGGCATCCGCCTGCGCGTCGCAGCGCAGCGCCATCGTCTCCAGCCCCTTGAGCAGAACCCAGGCATTGAAGGGCGACATCGAGCCGCCGGTATGCTTCATGTAGGGTTCCAGCGTGCCGCGGATGAACTCCTTCGTGCCCAGCACGATGCCGCCCAGCACCCGGCCCTGCCCGTCCATGTGCTTGGTCGCGGAATAGATCACGACATCGGCGCCCAGCTCCAGCGACCGCTGGAAGACCGGCGTGGCGAAGACGTTGTCGACCAGCACCAGCGCGCCGTTTTCATGCGCGATCGCCGAGATGGCGCGCAGGTCCGCGACCTCCAGCGTCGGGTTGGAGATCGCCTCGAGGAAGACCGCCTTGGTGTCGGGGCGCACCGCCCTGCGCCAGGCGTCCAGATCGGTGCCGTCGACGAAAGTGACCTCCACCCCGTAGCGTGCCAGGATGGTCTCCACCACGTAGAGGCAGGAGCCGAACAGCGCCTTGGCCGACACGATGTGGTCGCCCGCCTGCAGCATCGATGTCAGCGCGCCGGACACGGCCGCCATGCCGGAGGCGCAGGCAAAGGCATCCTCCGCCCCTTCCAGAAGCGCCGCGCGCTCCTCGAACATGGCCACGGTGGGGTTGCCGTAGCGGGCATAGATGAACTCGTCGGGGCCGACCTGCTTGAACCGCGCCTCGGCCTGCTCGGCCGTGTCGTAGACGAAGCCCTGGGTCAGGAAGATCGACTCGCTGACCTCGCCCCACTGGCTGCGGCGCGTGCCGCCATGGACCAGCTTGGTGCGCGGCTGCCAGCCGGCCTTGCCGGATTGTCTCTGATCGTCGGCCATCGCGTGTCTCCTCTTGGCTGCCCGGGGCCTTCGGGCTCGGCGGCTCGGCCGCCCGGAGCATGCGGGCAGGGCGGGGCCTGCCGGGACGGCACGCGGCGCGGACCGGATCCGGCCCCGCTTCCCGGCTGAGGCTGACTAGGGAATATCCCCGCGGGTTTCAAGATGGCGCGCCGCCCGGCGGCGATATCTCGACCAGGACCGCGCGTCCGGGATCCGCGGAGGGATCCAGCGTCACCCGCAGCAGGCGGCCCTCGCCGTCCTCGCGTTCCACCAGCAGCCCCTCCCCTTCGTGGCGGGCGCGGAACTCGGCGGCCGAGAACAGCGCCGGGAACCGGCCGCGCAGCGCCAGCATCCGCCGGGCCAGCCGCGCCTTGGCGGCCTCGGGACCGTCTTGCCGCGCCAGCCCGGCCAGGGCCTGCGGATCGACGGGGCGGCGGTTGTCGGGATCGGTCAGCTCGCAGCGCCCGGCCTCCGTGCCGCGATAGAGATCGGGGATGCCGGGCATGGTCAGCTTCAGCGCCAGCTGGCACAGCGAAAGCGCCGCACCGCGCCGCGCCAGCGCCAGCAGCTCCGCGGGCGGGGCGGCTTGCCAGGAAGCCGCCAGCGCCCGGGCCAGCGCCGTGACCGGCGCCTCCGCCTCGGGCACGGGGCGGGTCCAGAAACTGAATTCCTTGGCCTCGCGCATGGCCTTCTCCATATGCGCCGCCAGCCTCTCGCCCAGCTCGGGATCCGCCGGATCCCAGGCCGCCACCGCGCTTTTCGCCAGGTACCACAGCACCGGGCGCGGGATATCCCCGGCATCGGGGCGCGCGGCCACCGCCGCCTCGAGCGCCAGGAAGGCCTCGGGCAGATGGCCCGCCGCGACAAGCCGCATCCGCGCATCCTCGCTGCGCTTGGTGTCATGCGAGGAGGTCAGGACCAGCCCTGCGGGCCACAGATGCGCATGGGTGCGGCAGAAGGCGGCGAAGCCCTCCGGCGACAGGACCGGCTCGTCGGGTTCGGCGCCGACCTCGTTGGCCGCCAGGTAGGGCACATGGCGGAAGCCCGCGGTATCCTCCAGCGACTTGGCGATCAGCGCACCCGAGACCTGCTGGAACCGCACGCGCAGCGCCGCGGCCGCCGGGCCCCGTCCCGTCTCGATCAGCCGCGCCAGCACCCGGACCACCGTGCCGTCCCGCAGCGCCGCCGCCGCCTCTGCCGAAACCCGCCGCCACAGGGCGCGGTCCTCGTCGCGCGGCTCGCGGTCGGAAAAATAGGTCCGGTAGCGCGGCATCCGGCACAGCAGCGCCGCCAGCGCCTCGCGCAGCGCCTCCGGTCCCGCGCCGATGCGTCCGTCCTCCGCCACGGCCCGCCCCGCCAGGGCGACGAGGTGGTGCAGTTCGGCGGCCAGCTCGTTGACCAGCACCTCGGGCTTGGCCGCCATCAGCACGTCGTGGAACCGGCCCTCGCGCCCGGTGCGCGCCGCCCAGCCCGCCTGTAGCCGCGCCACCCCCAGCGGATCGGAGAGGACGGCGGCGATGGCGCGCCCCGCCTCGTATCCCGTGGTCCCGCAGACGGGCCAGCCGATATCCAGCGCCTCGTCGCCGGACAGGATCTTCTCCACCCACAGGGGCGTGCCGGGCAGCCGGGCATGCAGCGCGTCCAGATAGCCCTGCGGATCGGCCAGCCCGTCCACATGGTCGATGCGCAGCCCCTGGACCAGCCCGGCATCGCACAGATCGAAGATCAGGCCGTGCATGTCGGCGAAGACCTGCGGATCCTCCACCCGCATGCCGATCAGCGAGGTCACGTTGAAGAACCGCCGGTGGGTGATGGAATCGCGTTCGGTCTGCCAGGGGGTCAGCCGCCAGGACTGCGCCTCGTGCAGCGCCAGCGCCTCGGCCAGGGCCAGGGGGCCCGGACGCATGCCGCGCAGGCTGGCCGGGTGCAACGGCACCGACAGCCCCGCGACGCGCAGCACCGGGCCGTCCGGCTCTTCGGCCAGATGCGCATCCTCGGTTTCCAGCACCACCGGCAGCGGCGCCGAGAGCCAGCACAGCCGCAGCGGCCCGGCGGCCCGGTCGATGTCGAAATGCCCGGCATAGCGGCTGGCCGCGCCATGGCGCAGCACGTCGCGCAGCCAGGGATTGTGGAGGCTCAGCGCGGTATGGTTGGGCACGATGTCGAGGATCAGCCCGATGCCCAGGGCATGGGCGTGGCGCGCCAGCCGCTCGAATCCCGCCCGGCCGCCGAGCGCCGGGTCGATTTCGTCGGGACGGGTGACATCATATCCGTGGCTCGATCCGGGCACGGCGGTGAAGACCGGCGACAGGTACAGGTGGCTGATCCCCAGATCCGCCAGATAGTCCAGCCACCCCTCGGCCGCGGCGAAATCCAGCCCGCCGCGCAGCTGCAGCCGGTAGGTCGCCGTCGCGGCGTTCAGGCAGGGCGGCGCACAGGGCCGCGCGGGCCCCTCCACCGGATCGTGCTGTGTCATGGCTGCTCCTCCCCCTGGGTGACCCGCACCGCAAGCGCGAAGGCGTCGCGGGCGATATCGCCGAATTCCATGTCCCATCCATCCGCCCCGATCCCGGCGGGCGCCCCGCCCAGCGACAGGCGGATCGCCAGGCAGCCGCCGGGAAAGCGCCATTGCGCCTCCAGCGCGCGCGGGCCCAGCGGGGTGATACGCGCCGCCTGCGCCACCGGACCCGCCTCGGCCAGCAGCGGCACGATGCGCGAAGCGCGATAGGCCAGCAGCCGCGCGGTCAGGGCGTTCCAGTCCGCGATGCGCCCCGGATCGCCGCGATAGGGGCGCGACATCTCGAAAGTGGCGGGCGAAATCGGGTCGGGCACCTGGCCGCGGAACCCGGCGAAGCGCTCGAATTCCTTCTGCCGTCCCTTCCGCGTCGCTTCGGCCATGGGCTCGGGGAAATCGGCGAAGAAGCAGAAGGGCGCCTCCTCTCCGGCCTCCTCGCCCATGAACAGCATCGGCACGAAGGGCGACAGCAGCAGCAGCGCATGGCAGGTCCGGGCCGCCGCCTCGCCGGCCAGCGCGATCAGCCTTTCGCCGCGGGCGCGGTTGCCGACCTGGTCATGGGTCTGGCAGGAATTGACGAAGCACAGCGGCGGCAGGTGCCCCGAGGGTTCCCCGCGCGGCTCGGTCATGGGCGGACGGGGCTGGCCCTGGTCGACCTGCCCCTCGCCGAGCGCCCGCACCAGGTCGGCCATGGGATCGACGGCGAAGGGCGCGTAGTAGGATTCGTCCTCCCCCGTCAGCAGGCAGTGCAGCGCATGGTGGAAATCGTCGTTCCACTGCGCATCGTACAGCCCCGCCCCGGGCGCCACCGGCCCGGCCAGGTTGCGTTCATCCTCCAGCACGAGCCAGATCGCGCGCCCGGCCCCGGCGGCCCGGGCGGTGCGGGCGATCTCCTCCAGCATCGCGGGGCGCCCCGCGTCGCGGATCTGGTGGGCGGCATCGATCCGCAGCCCGTCGAAGCGGTACTCCCCGATCCACATCGCCACATTGGACAGGAAGAATTCGCGCACGGCCGGGCGGGAATAGTCGATCCCGGCCCCCCAGGGGGTCGCGCGGCCGGGGTCGAAGAACTCCGGGGCGATCTCGTGCAGATAGGCGCCGTCCGGGCCGAAATGGTTGTAGACCACGTCGAGGATGACGGCGATGCCCTCGGCATGGGCGGCGGCCACCAGCGCCTTGAGATCCCCGGGCGTGCCATAGGCGTTGTGCGGGGCGAAGGGCAGCACCCCGTCATACCCCCAGCCGCGCCCGCCCGAGAATTGCGCCACGGGCATGATCTCGATCGCCGTGACGCCCATGGCGGCCAGCCCCGGCAGCCGGGCAATGGCGGCGCGGAACGTGCCCTCGGGCGTGAACAGCCCGACATGGATCTCGAGGATCACCGCCTCGGACCAGGGCCGCCCCTGCCATTCCGCCTCGGATGCGGGCCAGTCGAACCGGTCCGCGACCAGCCGCGAGGGCCCGTGAACATCGCCCGCCTGGGCCCGCGCCGCCGGGTCCGGCCGCAGCCCCTCCCCCAGGTCGAACCCGTATTCCGCGCCGTCCTCCGCCTCGAACTCGGCGCGGAAGACCCCGTCGCCCCCGGCATCCATCCGGTGCCGCCGCCCGGCGACCACGATATCGCAGGTGGATCGCCCCGGTGCCCAGAGCGCGGCCTGCCAGCGCCCCGCCCCCGCGGGATGCACCCCCCAGGACCGGAGGGGCGCGGCTTGCGGGACGGGGTCGGGCATCTGGGTCATGGGCGGCGATCCTGTCAGGCGGCACCGGGCCCCTGGCCCTGCCGGTCAATCTTCCTGCGGAAACCCCGGCGCGGCGCCGAAGTTCCCGCCCGGCTCAAATCTTGCGCAGATGCGCCCATCCGTTGGGCCCCAGCGTCAGCATGTCGCCCGAGAGCGTCGCCGCCTGGGCCGGGCCGCTGATCGCGCAGGGATCGGGACAGGGCACGGTAATGGTGCCGCGGTCCAGGTTGTAGATGCAATCCAGACGCTCCGCCCCGGTGCCGCGGGTGAAACGGAACAGGGGATCCTCGGCGGCCAGGATGTGCATCGGGCCCGAATGCAGCGCCGGGGTCGCCTTGCGATGGGCGATCGCGGTCCGGTAGGCCTCGAGCATCGAGCCGCCCTGCCCCGCCTGCGCATCGACGGCGCGCGCCGCCTGCGGCGGCTTGACCGGCAGCCAGGGCGCGACGGCGGAAAATCCGCCATGGGGCGCGGCGGCTTCCCAGACCATCGGCGTGCGGCAGCCGTCGCGCCCCTTGTCGGCGGGCCAGAACCGCAATCCCATCGGATCGGTCAGTTCCTCGTAGTCCAGGTCGGTCTGGGTCTGGCCCAGCTCCTCGCCCTGCCAGAGGCAGATCGCTCCCTCGAAGGAGGTCAGCAGCGAAATCGCCTGCCGCGCCAGCGCATCCTCCCCCGCATCCCGGCCGGCCCATCGCGTGACATGGCGCACCACGTCGTGATTGGACATCGACCACAGCGGCCAGCCCTCGGGCGCGCCGTCGCGGAAGCCCTGGATCACCTTGCGGAAATGCTCGGGCGTGTATTTGGGCCCCAGCATGTCGAAGGAATAGGCCATGTGCAGCTTGTCCTCGCCGGAGGTGTATTCCCCCATCAGCTCGATCGCGCGATCCACGTCGCCGACCTCGCCGACCAGCATGATGTCGTCATATTCCTCCGCCACCGCCCGCATCCTGCGCAGCAGGTCCAGGTTCTCGGGGCGGCTCTTGGAATAGACCTGCAGCTGCCAGTCGTAATGGTTGAAGGGCTTGCGCTCGCCCGCCGGGAAGGCCTTGGGCGGGTTGTCGCGCAGCCGGTCATCCTTGGTCATGTGGTTGCAGGCATCCACCCGGAACCCCGAAACCCCGCGATCCAGCCAGAACCGCATCGTGTCCATCACCGCATCCACCACCTCGGGGTTGCGATAGTTCAGGTCGGGCTGCTGGGACAGGAAGCTGTGCATGTAGTATTGCTGGCGCTCGCCGTCCCAGGTCCAGGCCGGGCCGCCGAAGACCGAAGGCCAGTTGTTGGGCGGCGATCCGTCCTCGCGCGGCTCGGCCCAGATGTACCAGTCCGCCTTCGGGTTCGTCCGCGAGGACCGGCTCTCGCGGAACCAGGCATGGCGGTCGGAAGTGTGGTTCAGCACCTGGTCGATGATGATCTTCAGCCCCAGCGTGTTTGCCCGGGCGATCAGCCCGTCGAAATCCGCCAGCGTGCCGAAAAGCGGATCGACATCCGTGTAGTCGGAGACGTCATAGCCCATGTCGGCCATGGGCGACCGGAAGAAGGGCGACAGCCAGATCCCGTCGCAGCCCAGCCCGGCGACATGCTCCAGCCGCCGGGTGATGCCCTTGAGATCGCCCATCCCGTCGCCGTCGTCATCCTGGAAACTGCGGGGATAGACCTGGTAGAGCACGGCGCTGCGCCACCACTGGGTTCCTGCCTTGCCGCCGGTCATCGCATCGCTCCTTGCCGCTGTGCCCGCCCCGTGGCGGCACCAGTCCTGTTCGACGACGATGGCGCGGCGGCGCGCGATTTCAATTGCCAAATGCACGCAGCCGGGGAGACTGGCCGCAGGCGGGCCGCGCGCGGTGCGGCCTGCGGATTTTCTGTGCGGGAACCGGGCCTTCGGTTCGCGCATTGGCCCGGGTCAGGAACGGAGATCACGACTGTGGCGACAGGCGGCAAGGCGAAGCTCACCAAGGACGGCGCGGCGGCCGTGGCGGCACCGGTCCCGGAGGCGGCGGAGCTGCAGGCCCTGCGCGAGGCACGCCACGGCGCGCCCTTCGACATCCTGGGCCTGCACGGCACCGTCTTGCGCGCCTTCGATCCCGGCGCCGAGAAATTGTGGTGCCTGCCGCCCGACGGCGGCGCGCCTGTCCCGATGGCGCCGCTGGGCGGCGGGGTGTTCCAGCTGGACGGGGTGCCCCGGTCGGTGGCGCAGCGGCACGATTACCGGCTGCGCGCGGAGGGGTACGGCCATCTGTGGGACTGGGAAGACCCCTACCGGCTGCCCCCCGTGCTGGGCCCGCTCGACGAGCACCTGATTTCCGAGGGACGGCATCTGCGCCTCTGGGACCGGCTCGGCGCGCATCCGATGACCCATGAGGGGCTGGAGGGCACGGCGTTCGCGGTCTGGGCGCCGAATGCGCGGCGCGTCTCGGTGATCGGCGGCTTCAACCACTGGGACGCCGCCCGCCATCCGATGCGGGCCCGCGGCGCGACCGGGGTGTGGGAATTGTTCCTGCCCGGCGTCGCGGCGGGGGCGGTCTACAAATACGACATCCTGGGCCCGGACGGCACGCGCCTGCCGCAGAAGGCCGATCCGATGGGCTTCGGCGCGGAGCACCCGCCGGCCACCGCCTCGGTCGTGCGGGCCCTGCCCCCGGCCCCGGCGGCGGAAAGGCGTGCGGCGCGCGCCGCGGCCCAGAAGGTCGATGCGCCGGTCAGCATATACGAGGTGCATCTGGGATCCTGGCGGCGCGTGCCGGAGGAGGGCGACCGGCGGCTGAGCTATGCGGAACTGGCCCGCGACCTCGTCGCCTATGCCGCCGATATGGGCTTCACCCATCTGGAGCTGATGCCGGTCAGCGAATTTCCCTTCGACGGCAGCTGGGGCTATCAGCCGGTCGGGCTCTACGCGCCGACCTGCCGGCATGGCGACCCGGCGGAATTCGCGGCCTTCGTGTCGGCCGCGCAGGAGGCGGGGCTGGGCGTCATCCTCGACTGGGTGCCCGGACATTTCCCCACCGACCCGCACGGGCTGGGCTGGTTCGACGGCACGCCGCTCTATCAATATGCCGATCCGCGCGAGGGGTTCCACCGCGACTGGAACACGCTGATTTACGATTACGGCCGCCGCGAGGTCAGGAACTACCTGGTCGCCAACGCGCTCTACTGGGTGGAGCAATTCGGGGTGGACGGGCTGCGCGTGGATGCGGTCGCCTCGATGCTGTATCGCGACTATTCGCGCAACGAGGGCGAATGGGTGCCCAACATCCATGGCGGGCGCGAGAATTACGAGGCGATCGGCTTCCTGCGCGAGATGAACCGCGAGATCTATGCCGCCCATCCCGGCGTGATGACCGTGGCGGAGGAAAGCACCTCCTTCCCCGGCGTGTCGCGCGCGGTCCACAATGGCGGGCTGGGATTCGGCTTCAAGTGGAACATGGGCTGGATGAACGACACGCTCGACTACATCCGCCGCGATCCCGTCCACCGCACCCATCACCACGGGCAGCTGACCTTCGGGCTGGTCTATGCCTTCTCGGAGAATTTCATCCTGCCGATCAGCCATGACGAGGTGGTCCATGGCAAGGGCTCGATGATCGCCAAGATGCCGGGCGACGGCGCGGAGAAATTCGCCAACCTGCGCGCCTATTACGGCTTCATGTGGGGGCATCCTGGCAAGAAGCTGTTGTTCATGGGGCAGGAATTCGCCCAGGGGCGGGAATGGAACCATGACCGCAGCCTCGACTGGCACCTGCTGCAGGATCCCGCCCATGAGGGCATCCGGCGGCTGGTGCGCGATCTCAACGGGCTCTATCGCGCGCATCCGGCGCTGCATCGCGACGACCTGGGGGCGGAAGGGTTCGAATGGCTGGTGGCGGATGACGCGGAACAGTCGGTGCTGGGGTTCCTGCGCCGGGGCCGCGGCACCGGGCGCGACATCGCGGTGATCGTCAATTTCACCCCGGTGGAGCGGCGCAACTACCGGATCGGCCTGCCCGCGGCGGGCCGCTGGCGCGAGGCGATCAACACCGATGCGGCCGAATATGGCGGCGGCGGGCGCGGCAATCTGGGCGGCGTGACGGCGGAGCCGGTCCCCTCCCATGGCCGCCCGGCCTCCGCGGCGCTGGTGCTGCCGCCGCTCTCGGCGATCTTCCTGGAGGCACCCGGGGACTGACACAGCCGCCGCGGGTCCATCCGGTCCGGCGGCACAGCAGGGAGGAACGGAGAAGATGCAGCATATACCCGGGGCAAGGCTGGCGCCGCGCGCCATGGCCTTCATCCTGGCAGGCGGGCGCGGCAGCCGCCTGCGCGAACTGACCGATACCCGCGCCAAACCGGCCGTCTATTTCGGCGGCAAGATGCGGATCATCGATTTCGCCCTGTCCAACGCCTATAATTCCGGCATCCGCAAGATGGCCGTGGCGACGCAGTACAAGTCGCATTCGCTGATCCGCCACCTGCAGCGCGGCTGGAACTTCTTCCGCGCGGAACGCGGCGAATACCTGGACATCATGCCGGCCTCGCAGATGGTCTCGGAAAGCCAATGGTACCTGGGCACCGCAGACGCCGTGACCCAGAACATCGAGATCATCGACAGCTACAAGGTCGACTACCTGGTGATCCTGGCGGGCGACCACATCTACAAGATGGATTACGAGGTGATGCTGCGCGACCACGAGGCCTCGGGGGCGGATGTCACCATCGGCTGCCTGACCGTGCCGCGGCTGGAGGCGCGGGCCTTCGGGGTGATGGCGATCGACGCGACGCGGCGGATCACCGGCTTCCTGGAAAAGCCCGCCGATCCCCCCGCCATGCCCGGCTCCCCCGACAAGGCGCTGGCCTCGATGGGGATCTACGTGTTCCGCTGGGAGTTCCTGCGCGCATTGCTGCTGGAGGACCAGGGACGGGAAGGATCGAGCCACGATTTCGGCCATGACCTGATCCCGCGCATCGTGGCGGAGGGCCATGCCCAGGCGCATCTCTTCGAGGAAAGCTGCGTGATCTCGGGCGAGAACGAGACGATCTACTGGCGCGATGTCGGCACGCTGGATGCGTTCCACGCCGCCAATATCGCGCTGACCGATTTCACCCCCGAGCTGGACATCTTCGACACGCGCTGGCCGATCTGGTCCTATGGCGAGGTCAGCCCGCCGGCCAAGTTCATCCATGACGAGGACGGGCGGCGGGGCTCGGCCATTTCCTCGATGGTGTCGGGCAACTGCATCATCTCGGGGACGGAGGTGCGCGAATCGCTGATCTTCTCGGGGGTGCGCACCCACAGCTATGCGGAGCTGTTCCAGGTGGTCGCCCTGCCCCATTCGGTGGTCAATCGGCGGGCAAGCCTGAGCCGGGTGATCCTCGATACCCATGTCGAGATACCGGCGGGGCTTGTGATCGGCGAGGACCCGGAGGAAGATGCGAAATGGTTCCGCGTCAGCGAAGGCGGCGTCACGCTGGTCACCCGCGCGATGATCGCGCGCTGGCTGGCGGAGAATGGCTGACATGGCAGTGATGGAAGATGTGATGGGCGAGTTCAGGGGGCGGGTGCTGTCGGTTGCCTCGGAATGCGTGCCGCTGGTCAAATCCGGCGGGCTGGCCGATGTCACCGGCGCCCTGCCCGGCGCCCTGGCGGCGCAGGAATGGCAGATGGCGGTGCTGCTGCCGGGCTATCGCGGCCTCGCGGCGCGGATCGCCCGGCCCGCCGAGGTCATGCGCATCGACGATCTCTTCGGCGGTCCCGCGCGGATCCTGTCGGGGCGCGCGGAGGGCAGCGAGGCCTGGATCCTGCTGCTTGAGGCGCCGCATCTCTATGACCGGCCCGGCGGCCCCTATCTGGACGAGACCGGGCAGGACCATTCCGACAATCCCGAACGGTTCGGCGCGCTGTGCCTGGCGGCCGCGCTGATCGCCCGCGACGGGCTGGCCGATGGCTGGCGCCCCGATCTGGTGCATGCCCATGACTGGCAGGGCGGCCTGGTCCCGGCCTATCTGCGCATGCATGCGCCGGGCACGGCCTCGGTGCTGACCATTCACAACATCGCCTTTCAGGGGCTGGCTCCGGCGTCGCGGCTGCACCCGCTGCGGCTGGACCCGCGCGATTTCTACCCGGGCGGCCCGCTGGAATTCCACGGGCAGATCGGCGCGCTGAAGGCGGGGCTGGTGATGGCCGACCGCGTCACCACGGTGTCGCCGCGCTATGCCGCGGAGCTGGCGCTGCCGGAATTCGGCATGGGGCTCGAAGGGGTGATCGCCGCGCTTCCCGACCCGGTGGCGGGGATCCTCAACGGCATCGACAAGGCCGCTTGGGACCCGGCGCGCGACCCCGCGATCCGGCCCTATTCCGCCCGTGCCAAGAAGGGGCGCGCGGCGAACCGGGCACTGCTGTTCGGGGAATACGGACTGGAGGACGGCCATGGTCCGGTGCTGGGGATCGTCAGCCGCATGACGCGCCAGAAGGGGCTGGACCTCGTGCCCGGGGTCGTCGCGCCGCTGCTGGAGCGGGGGCTGCGCCTGGCGGTTCTGGGATCGGGCGATGCCGAACTGGAACGGGCCTTCGAGGCGCTGGCGGCGGCCCATCCCGGGAAGGTCGGGCTGAAGCAGGGCTATGACGAGGCGCTGTCGCATCGCATCTATGCCGGGGCGGATGCGCTTCTGGTGCCCTCTCGCTTCGAACCCTGCGGGCTGACCCAGCTCTATGCGCTGCGCTACGGCGCCGTGCCGGTGGTGGCGCCCACGGGCGGGCTGTCGGATACGGTGATCCCCGCAAGCCCCGCCGCGCTCGGGGCGGGGGTGGCCACGGGGGTGATGCTGCCGCGGGTGGATGCGGGCGGGCTGAGCCTGGCGCTGAGCCAGCTTTGCGATCTCTACGAGGATCCGGCCGCCTGGCGCCGGATCCAGGCCAATGGCATGGCCGCGGATTTCGGCTGGGACCGCTCCGCCGCCGCCTATGCCGCGCTCTATCACGGCCTGACCGGGGGCGCGGATTGAGCGCGCCGCAGGGATCCGGGCGCGTCTTCGCCCCCGCCGCCGCGCGCGCCGGGGCGCGCGAGGACATCCCCGAGAGGCTGCCCCATCACGGGCTGTCCGCCGGGCGGCCCGAGCCGCTGGGCGCCAGCTTCGACGGGGTGGGCGTGAACTTCGCGGTTTTCTCGGCCGAGGCCGAGGCGATCGAGCTGTGCATCTTCTCCCCTGACGGAAGACGCGAACTGGCGCGCATCCCGCTGCGCGAACGCGATGGCGACATCTGGCATGTCTATGTCGCGGGGCTTCTGCCGGGCACGC
Source organism: Mangrovicoccus algicola (assembly GCF_014903745.1). Classification (GTDB taxonomy): domain Bacteria; phylum Pseudomonadota; class Alphaproteobacteria; order Rhodobacterales; family Rhodobacteraceae; genus Mangrovicoccus; species Mangrovicoccus algicola. Next base: position 89,615 of record NZ_JACVXA010000003.1, read on the forward strand.
TCTATGGCTGGCGGGCAAGGGGACCCTACCGCCCCGAGGAGGGGCTGCGCTTCAACCATGCCAAGCTGCTGCTCGATCCCTATGCGCGCAAGGTCGCGGGGCGGTTCCGCTGGTCGGATGCGCTCTTCGGCTACCGCATCGGGGCGGCGCGGGCGGATCTGGGCATGGACAGCCGCGACAGCGCCTTCGCCATGCCCAAGGCCGTGGTGACGGAGTCCGATTTCAGCTGGGGCGACGACCGCCCGCCGCGCCACCCCCATGACCTGTCGGTCAATTACGAAACCCATGTGAAGGGCATGACCGCCCGCCACCCCGGCGTCGACCGCAAGCGGCGCGGCACCTTCCTGGGCCTCGCCACCCAGCCGGTGCTGGACCACCTGGACCGGATCGGCGTGACCACCGTGCAGCTGATGCCGGTGCAGCATCACATGTCCGACCGGTTCCTGACCGAGAAGGGGCTGGTCAATTACTGGGGCTACCAGACGATAGGCTTCTTCGCCCCCGATCCGCGCTACCTGTGCGACGGCGAGATCTGGGAATTCCAGACCATGGTGCGCCGCTTCCATGCTGCCGGGATCGAGGTGATCCTGGACGTGGTCTACAACCACACCGCCGAGGGCAGCCAGCTGGGCCCGACGCTGAGTTTCCGCGGGCTCGACAACCGCGCCTATTACCGCCTTGCCGAGAACCCGCGCTACTACATCGACGACACGGGCTGCGGCAACACGCTGAATACCGGCCACCCGATGGTGCTGCGCATGGTCATGGACAGCCTGCGCTACTGGGTGGAGGTGATGCATGTCGACGGGTTCCGCTTCGACCTGGGCACGGCGCTGGCGCGCGGGCCCCAGGGTTTCGATCCGCAGGGACGGTTCCTGGCCGCGCTGAAGCAGGACCCGGTGCTGCGCGAGGTCAAGCTGATCGCGGAACCCTGGGACCTGGGCCCGGGCGGCTACCAGCTGGGCGCCTGGCCGCATCCTTTCATGGAACTCAACGACCGCTACCGCGACGATGTCCGCCGCTTCTGGAAAGGCGATGCCGGGGCGATTTCCGACCTCGCGCGGCGGCTGACCGGTTCGGCCGAACGCTTCGACCATGGCGGCCGCGCGGCGACGGCCTCGGTCAATTTCCTGGCCAGCCATGACGGGTTCACCCTGCAGGACGTGGTCAGCTATTCCAAGAAATCAAACTGGGCCAATGGCGAGGAGAACCGCGACGGGCACGAGCCCAACCATTCCGACGGGATGGGCGCGGAAGGACCCACCTCGAACCCCGCGATCCTCGAGGCCCGCGCCCGGCGCAAGCGCGCGATGCTGGCGACGCTGTTTCTCAGCCAGGGCACGCCGATGCTGCTGGCGGGCGACGAGACCGGCAATTCCCAGCAGGGCAACAACAACGCCTATGCCCAGGACAATCCCATCGCCTGGGTGGACTGGGACCGCCCCGAGATGGAGCTGGCGGATTTCGTCGGCCGTCTCGCCGAGATGCGCCGCGCCCATCCGGTCCTGCGGCAGAAACTTTTCCTGCATGCCCAGGCCCGCGCGCTGGACGGCAAGCCCGATCTCGACTGGCGCCGTGCCGACGGGGCGCCGCCCGAAACCGGCGACTGGCATGATCCGGAGTTCCGCTGCCTCTGCCTGTCCCTGCGCCTGGCCTCCGAGACACCGGCCTATTCCATGTCGGGCGACGTGCTTTTCGCGATCTTCAACAGCGGCGGCCCGCAGGAGGTCCGGCTGCCCGATCCCCCGGCCGGGACGCTGTGGCGGGTCATCCTCGACAGCGCCACTGCCGCCCAGGCGCCGCGGGTCCTGGCCGCAGCCACGCGGTCGCTCACGGCCCCCGCGGAGGCGGTTCTGGTGCTCGATGCGCTGTCCGCGGCCGAGCCGCGGGAAAATTCGCCGATGCCGGGAACCTTTCCCCCCGCCACCGGTTGAGGGGTCAAGGCACGGGTCACCGCGCCGAGATTTCCAGACAATCAGACGAGGGTCCCGGGTTCCGCCCGGGAAGGGGGAAAGCGATGGCCGATGCCACCCGTGCCGCGACCTGTGCGGGCACCGATATTGCCGCCGACGAGGTCTTCACCGTGCTGCTGGCAGGAGGACGCGGATCGCGGCTTCACGAGCTGACGGATGAAACCTGCAAGCCCGCCGTCCCCTTCGGCGCGGGCCGCATCGTCGATTACGTCCTGTCCTCGGTGGCGGAAACGGGGCTGGAGCGTCTGCTGGTCGCGACGCAATACCGCCCCGAGGCGCTTCGCGCCCATCTGCAGGGCCCCTGGGCACGTGCCTTCGCCGATCTGCGGCTGCGCGAGGGACCCGGCGTCACCGGCGATCCCGAAGGCTATCGCGGCACGGCGGATGCGGTGCTGGCGAACCTCGCCGAGATCGACGCCGCCGCCCCGCGCGATGTCGTCGTTCTGGCCGCCGATCATGTCTGCCGTATGGATCTGGGGGCGATGCTGATGCGCCATCGCGCCGCCGGATGCGCGGCGACGGTTGCCGCGACCCGCGTGCCGCTCAGCCAGGGGCAGGCCTTCGGGATCCTGCGCAGCGACGCGGTCGGCCGGGTCACCGCCTTCGCCGAGAAGCCGCGCCGCCCCGCCCCGATCCCGGGCGATCCGGGCCGGGCGCTGGCCTCGATGGGGATCTATGTCTTCCGCTGGGACTGGCTGCGCGCGGCCTTGGCCGAGGAGGCGGCCCGCCCCGGAACCCGGCATGATTTCGGCCATGACCTGCTGCCGCGGGCGCTGGCCGAGGGCGAGCTGGCGATCCACGACCTGCCCGCCGGGCGGGACGGGCGCCCGGCCTACTGGCGGGATGTCGGATCGCTGGATGCCTATCGCCTGGCCCAGCTGGACCTGCGCGCCGGGCGCGTGCCGCGCGGGCTGATGACGCCGCCCGCCGCCCCCTGGAGCCATGCGCTGGCCGGATCGCGCGACAGCGTCATCCTGCCCGGCGCGACCGTGCCGACAAGCTGCCGGCTGACCCGCTGCATCGTCGCCCCCGGCGCCAGCCTGCCCCCGGGCCTGGTCGCGGGCGAGGATCGCGACGAGGATGCGCGCTGGTTCCGGGTCACGCCCGAAGGCACCGTGCTGATTACCGCGGGGATGCTGGCACGCCGCGCCGAGGAGCTGCCGCGCACCGCCCGCATCGAAACCGCCGCACCCGCCGATCCCGCCACCCCCGCACTCGCCGCGGACTGGCTGGGCCGGCGCGCCCCCCGGGCTATGGAGGCCTGACCCCGCATGCGCGACAATCCCGCGGCCCTGCCTGCCTTCGACCTTTCGCTGGGGCGCCCCGACCTGCTGGGCGCCGACTGGGACGGCGAGGGCACCAATTTCGCGATCTTCTCGGACCACGCCACGGCGGTCGAGCTGTGCCTGTTCGATGCTTCCGGCCGCGCCGAGACCGCCCGGCTGGAACTGCCGCAGATGGAGGGCGGCATCTGGCACGGCTATCTTCCCGGCATCGGACCGGGCCAAGCCTATGGCTATCGCGTGCACGGCCCGCATGATCCCGAGGCGGGCCACCGGTTCAACCCGGCCAAGCTGCTGCTGGATCCCTATGCCCGCGAGATGCGGGGATACCTGCAATGGGACGACGCGCTGTTCGGCTATCCGGTCGGCGGCGACGACCGCGAGATCGACACCCGCGATTCCGCCCCCTTCATGCCCAAGGCGGTCGTGGCCGATCCCGATTTCGACTGGGATGCCGACCGCGCGCTGTGGACCCGCTGGCAGGATACCGTGATCTACGAGGCCCATGTGAAGGGGCTGACCATGCGCCACAGGCTGGTGCCGGAGGAGATCCGCGGAACCTTCGCCGCGCTGGGATCGCCGCCGGTGATCGAGCATCTGCAGAAACTCGGCGTCACCGCGATCGAGCTGCTGCCGGTGCAGGCGATGGTCCAGGACCGCCACCTGGTCGAGAAGGGGCTGTCGAATTACTGGGGCTACAACACGCTGGCCTTCTTCGCCCCGAACCGGTCCTACCTGGCGGGCGAAAGCGTGCGCGAGGTCAAGGACGCGGTGCGGCGCCTGCACTCGGCCGGGATCGAGGTGATCCTCGATGTCGTCTACAACCACACCGCCGAGGGCAGCGAGCTGGGCCCGACGCTCAGCTTCCGCGGCATCGACAATGCCAGCTATTACCTTCTGGCCGAGGACCGGCGCCATTGCTTCGACACGACCGGCTGCGGCAATACGCTGAACGTGGCGCATCCGATGGTATTGCGCATGGTGATGGACAGTCTGCGCTACTGGGTGCAGGTCATGCATGTGGATGGATTCCGCTTCGACCTGGCCTCCACCCTCGGGCGCGAGCCGCAGGGATTCGAGCGCGAGGGCGCCTTCTTCGCCGCCATCCGCCAGGACCCGGTGCTGAGCCGGGTGAAGCTGATCGCCGAGCCCTGGGATATCGGCGCGGGCGGCTACCAGGTCGGCGGCTTTCCCTGGCCCTTCCGCGAATGGAACGACAAGTTCCGCGACGACACGCGCGGGTTCTGGCGGCGCGACGGCGGGCAGATCGGGCGCATCTCCCAGCGGCTGCTGGGCAGCCCGGTGCAATTCGACCATTCCCGCCGCCCGGCGACCTCCTCGGTCAATTTCATCGCCGCCCATGACGGGTTCACGCTGTGGGATACGGTCAGCTATTGCGAGAAGCACAACGAGGCCAATGGCGAGGAGAACCGCGACGGCCACGACCACAATATCAGCGACAATCTCGGCCATGAAGGCCCCTGCGACGATCCCGGCATCGCCGAGGCGCGCAAGCGGCGGGCGACGGCGATGCTCTCGACGCTGATGCTCAGCCAGGGGGTGCCGATGATCCTGGGCGGGGACGAGCTGGGCAACAGCCAGGGGGGCAACAACAATGTCTATGCCCAGGACAACGAGACCGGCTGGATCGACTGGGAGGCCGCGCGCCCGGACCTCACGGAGGCGGTGGCGACCCTGACCCGGCTGCGGCGCGAGCGCATCGGGCTTCTGGCCCCGCAATTCTTCGCGCGCGGCGCGGCGGCCCCGGCGACCGAGGAGGAACGCCCGCTGGTGCGCTGGCTGCATCCGGAGGGACGCGCGATGGGCCAGGGCGACTGGCAGGATCCGCAGGCGCGCTGCCTGGGGCTGGAACTGCGCCATGCCAGCGAACCGGCGCGGATGCTGCTGATCCTGAATGCCGGGGATGACGCGCGCTTCGTGCTTCCCGCGGGACGCTGGCGGCTGGAATGGGACAGCAGCGGCACGCTGGAAACCGGCCCGGTGGCGCAGGAGGCGATCGAGCTGCCCTGGCAGAGCGTGCTGGTGCTGGACCAAGATGTCGCGCCCTCCTGACCCCCCTGCCCGGTCCGGGCCCCGTTGACGCAGGCGCACGGGCGCCTAGCCTGACAGCCAGGGGGCCGCGATGCGCGGCCCCTGCCAGTGCCGGGAGCCGCAGCCACGATGGAATTCATCGACCAGAGCCTGTCCGATCTGTTCGTCGATCTCCACCTCTCGGGCCTGTGGCCGGACGGCAAGGCGATCTCGGATGCCGAGATGCTGTTCCCCGCGGAATACATCATGGCCAGCTACGCCGCGCAGAAGGCACGGGGGCCGGTCGATCTGGAGGCCTTCCACCGGGCGCATTTCCGCCCCCTCGAGGCCGACGCCCCGGGCTACCACACCGATCCCGCCCATGGCCCCCGCGACCACCTGGAGGCGCTGTGGCCCTGGCTGATGCGTCCTGCCGACGATCCGTCGATCCGCTCGACCCGCGTGCCGATGCCCTTTCCCTATGTCGTGGTCGGCGGCCGGTTCCAGGAGGCGTATTACTGGGACAGCTATTTCACGCAGCTGGGGCTGCTGCGCTCGGGGCGGCTGCAGGCGGCGCGCGACATGCTGGACAATTTCGCCCATGCGATCGGCCGCTTCGGCTTCGTGCCCAACGGGTTCCGCAGCTATTACCTGACCCGGTCGCAACCGCCCTTCTTCTGGGCGATGGTGCAGGACTATGCGGCCGCCAGCGGCGAGGAAGCGGCCGTTCTGGCCCATTACCTGCCCGCCCTGGAGGCCGAGCACGCCTTCTTCGCCAGCCCGCCGCGCCACCATCTGGGGCTGGCGCGCTACTGGGATGCGTCGGACGGCCCGCGCATCGAGATGTATGCCACCGACCTGGAATGGCACGACCACGCCGCGGCGCGCCCCGGTTTCTACCGCGACCTGCGCGCAGCCTGCGAAAGCGGCTGGGACTTCTCCTCGCGCTGGCTGGCCGACCCGTCCGACCTGGGCACGATCCGCACAACCGACATCTGGCCGGTCGACCTCAACGCGCTGCTTCTGGGGCACGAGACCCTGCTGGCCCGGGCGGCGGCCCTGCATGCGCCGGAGCGTGCCGAAGGCTATGCCGCCGCGGCGCAGGCGCGGGCCGCCGCGATCCGCGACAGGTTCTGGAACGCGCAGACGGGCTTTTTCCACGACCGGCTGATCGGCGCGGATGCGCTGACCCCGGTGGTCTCCGCGGCCGGGCTGTTTCCGCTCTGGACCGGGGCGGCCAGCCCCGAACAGGCGGCATCGGCGGCGGCGGTGGCGGAGGCGCGCCTGCTGGCGCCGGACGGGCTGCTGAGCACCGATCTGCGCAGCGGGCAGCAATGGGACAGTCCCAATGGCTGGGCGCCGCTGCAATGGGTGGCGGTGCAGGGGCTGCGCCGCTATGGCCATCACGCGCTGGCCGGGGAAATCCGCCGCCGCTGGCTGGCCACCTGCGAGGCGGTGTTCCGCGAGACCGGAAAATTCGTCGAGAAATACAACGTCCTCGACCGCAACCAGCCCGGCGGCGGCGGCGAATATGCGCTGCAGGACGGGTTCGGCTGGACCAACGGCGTCTATCTCGACCTGCTGCAGGACTGAGCGCGGCCGTTTCGCCCTCCCCGGATCGCGGAACTGCGACAAAGCGCATGTCACCGGACGGCAGGTCTTCCGTCCGGAGGCCGGGCGCGCCTAGGGTGGCGCATCCGATTGCCGAGGGAGAGCCCCCATGTCCGCCCCGCTCAACATCGCCGCCTGGTCCGGCCCGCGCAACCTGTCGACCGCGATGATGTACGCCTTCGGCGCCCGCACCGATGCGGCGGTCTGGGACGAACCCTTCTATGCCGCCTATCTGGAGGCGACCGGGCTCGACCACCCGATGCGCGAGGAGATCATCGCCGCCGGGCCGCGCGATGCCGGAGAGGTCGCCGCGCGCTGCGCCGCGCCGCATCCCTCGGGACGGCCGGTCTTCTACCAGAAGCACATGACCCATCACATGGTGCCCGCCATGCCGCGGGGCTGGTTCGGCGCCGTCACCCACCTGTTCCTGATCCGCCACCCGGCGCGCGTGCTGGCCAGCTATGCGCAGAAGCGCGAGAACCCCGACCTGGCCGATATCGGCTTTGCCCAGCAGGCGGAGATCTTCGCGGCGATCCGCGCCGGGGGCCAGGATCCGGTGGTCGTCGATTCCCATGACATCCGCGACGATCCGGCGGGCATGATGGACGCGCTCTGCGACCGGCTGGGCATCGCGCGCGATCCCGGAATGATCCGCTGGCCCGCGGGCGGACATGCCGATGACGGGGTCTGGGCCAGCCACTGGTACGACGCGGTGCATGGCTCCACCGGCTTTGCCGGGGCCGAGGGGCCGCTGCCCGGCCTGCCTGCGGATCTGCAATCCGTCTGCGACGCCGCCCTGCCCCATTACGAGGCGCTGAAACCCTTTGCCCTGAAGGCCTGAGATGACAGACACCACCACCCATACCGCCGAGGCCGACGACCGCAATGACCGCCTGCTGATCCATGTCGACGGCAAGCTGGTGCCCAAGGCCGAGGCCGTGGTCTCGGTCTACGATTCAGGCTTCATGCTGGGGGACGGCATGTGGGAGGGCATGCGGCTTTATGACGGCGAATGGGCCTTCTTCGACGCGCATATGGACCGGCTTTACGACAGCTGCAAGGCGGTGCGGCTGGAGATCGGCAAGACCCGCGAGGAGCTGCGCGCCATCCTCGACGAGACCGCGGCCGCGAACGGCATGACCGGCGACGCGCATTGCCGGCTGATGATCACCCGCGGCCGCAAGGCCAAGCCGTTCCAGCATCCGGGCCTGTCGAAATGGGGCCCGACCATCGTCGCGATCATCGAGCATTCGGTGCCCGCCGCCGCGCTGTCCAGGGGGCTGCGCCTGGCCTCGGTGCCGCAGGTGCGCGGCCTGCCGCATAGCCAGGACCCGAAATTCAACAGCCATTCCAAGCTGAACTGCATCATCGCCTGCCTGCAGGCCGAGGAGGCCGGCGCCGACGAGGCGCTGATGCTGGACCCGCATGGCTTCGTGAACACCACCAATGCCTGCAACTTCTTCATCGTCAGGAAGGGCGAGGTTTGGACCTCCACCGGCGACTACTGCATGAACGGCGTCACCCGCGCCAATGTCATCAGGGTCTGCCGCGAGGCGGGGATCCCCGTCTTCGAGAAGAATTTCTCGCTCTACGAGGCCTATTCGGCCGACGAGGCCTTCCTGACCGGCACATTCGGCGCCCAGACCCCGGTGGCGGAAATCGACGGCCGCGCGATCGGCGACGGCGCGCGCCCGGTCACCGAACGCATCCGCGCCCTCTACAAGGACCTCGTCGCCCGCACCGTCGCCGCGCAGAAGGCCGCCCGCTAGAGCCCTTCGCCATGCCGGGCCAGGAACGGCCCGGCCTCCGCCAGCACCGCCTGCGGGTTTTCCTCGGCCAGGTAATGCCCGCCGGGGATCGCGCGGCCCGCGACGTCGCTCACCCGCTCGCGCCAGAGCGCGAGGCAGTCGAAATGCTTCTCTATCGCGCCGTCGCTGCCCCAGAGCGCCAGCATGGGAACCCGGCATTTCCCGGTCTCGGCATCGTCATGCGCGATGTCCTCGCCTGCGGCCGCGCGGTAATCCTCGCAGGCAGCGCGGATCGCCGCCGGATCGCGGAACGCGTCGAGATATTCCTGCAGCGCGGGCCGCGCGAAGGGCGCCAGCCCCGCCGAGCCGCCGGACGCCTTGGACAGCCAGAAGAAATCCGGATCCGCCCCGATCAGCCTTTCGGGGAAGGGCGCGGGCCGGGTCAGCCAGTACCAGTGCCAGTAGTCATGCGCGAAGCCCGAGCGCGCCTCGCGGTACATTTCCCGCGTCGGCGCGATGTCGAGGGCGACGAAGGCGGCGACCCGGTCGGGATGATCGGCGGCCATCCGGTGCGCCACCCGCGCGCCGCGGTCATGGGCGAGGATCACGAACCGCTCATGGCCCAGCCGGTCCATCAGCCGCAGCAGGTCACAGGCCATCGCCCGCTTGGCATAGACCCCCGGGCCCGGCTCGGGTTTCCACGACCGGCCATAGCCGCGCAGGTCGGGGCAGATGACGGCATGGCGTTCGGCCAGGACCGGCGCCACCCGGTGCCACATCGCCGATGTCTGCGGATAGCCGTGAAGCAGCAGCAGGGGCGCGCCCGATCCCCTGCGCCGGGCAAAGACCCGGACCCCGCCGCCCAGATCATGCAGCGCCGCGTCGAAGCCCGGGAAGAAATCCGGGGCCTCCGCCGCCGCTGCCAGCGCTGCCTGCCTGTCCATCCGCGCCGCCCTCCTTGCGTCTGCCGCGCCCAGCTAGACCGCCCGGGGGCCGCCGCGTCAATTCCCCTGCCGCGCCGGGTTGTGCGGCATGGCGGCTTGGACGTAGAAGGCGCGCAACGCGGCCCCGGGCCGCCCCAGCCCTCACCGGAGAGTTCCGATGTCCACCTTCCGCCTCCTGCCCGTCCTGGCCGCCCTTCTTGCCACCGGCGCCTCCGCCGACACGCTGTATTTCTCGGCCATCCCCGACGAGGACGAGACCGCGCTGGTCGCGCGCTTCTCCAAGGTCGCCGAGTACCTGGAGCAGGAACTGGGCGTCGATGTCGAATTCGTGCCGGTGAAATCCTATGCCGCCTCGGTCACCGCCTTCCGCAACGACCAGATCCAGCTGGCCTGGTTCGGCGGGCTGACCGGCGTGCAGGCGCGGCTGATGACGCCGGGCGCGCGCGCCATCGCGCAGGGGGTCGAGGACCCGACCTTCATCACCTATTTCATCGCCAATACCGCGACCGGGCTGGAGCCGTCCGACGCCTTCCCCGAGGCCGCGCAGGGGCTCAGCTTCACCTTCGGCGCGCAGACCTCCACCTCGGGCCGGCTGATGCCCGATTACTGGATCCGCGAAGAGACCGGCGGGGCGCCGGAAGACTTCTTCTCGCGCGTGGGCTTCTCGGGCGATCATTCGCAGACGCTGCGGCTCGTGGCCTCGGGGGCCTGGGATGTCGGCGCGCTGAACTACGCCGTCTATGACAAGGCCGTCACCGAGGGCGCGCCCGAGGTCGAGACCGCCAGGGTGATCTGGCAGACCCCGCCCTATCCGGATTACAACTGGACCATCCGCGGCGATGTCGATGACCGGTTCGGCGAAGGCTTCGCCGACAAGGTGCAGGCCGCGCTGATCGCGATGGACGATCCCGACCTTCTGGCCAGCTTCCCGCGCGAGGGCTTCATCCCGGCGGCCAATGACGATTACGGCCCGATCGAGACCACCGCCCGGGCGCTCGACCTGATCGAATGAGCCTGCTCCGCTTCCGGGACGAGACGCTGGGCCATGGCGGCCGCGCGGTCCTGTCCGGGGTCAGCCTGACGCTGTCCCCGGGGGAACGCGTGGTGCTGCTGGGCCGGTCCGGGGCGGGGAAATCGACATTGCTGGCCGCGATGCATGACCGGCTGCGGGCGGAAATGCGGGTGGCCCTGGTGCCGCAGGAACACGGGCTGGTGCCGCAGCTTTCGGCGGAACGCAATGCGCTGATGGGGCGGCTCGACGATCACGGGGCGATGCACAACCTCCGGACGCTGATCCATCCGCGCGCGCAGGACCGCGCCGGAGCCGCGGCGGTGCTGGATGAGCTGGGGCTCGCCGCGCAGGCCGGGCAACGGGTCGAGACGCTGTCCGGCGGGCAGAAGCAGCGCGTCGCGCTGGCGCGGGCCTTCTGGCGCGGCGGCGCGGTGCTGATCGCGGATGAGCCGGTCTCGGCGCTGGACGAGACGCAGGGCGCGCAGGTGCTGGACCGGATCGCCGAGCGGTTTCCGACCGCGCTGGTGGCGCTGCATGACGTGGCGCAGGCGCGGGCCTTCGCCACCCGGATCATCGGGCTGGCGCGCGGGCGCATCGTGCTGGATGCCGCGCCCGGCAGGATCGACAATGCGGCGATCGCGGCGCTCTATGGCGGCTGAGCGGCTCTCCCGTCTCCATGTCGCGGGGGGCTTCTGCCTGGCCGCGCTGGCCTGCCTGCCCTTCGCGGATCTGGGGCTTGCCGGGGTCGACCCGTGGGACGCGCTGGCGCGGATGGGCGCGGGATTGCTGCGCCCCGATTTCTCCGCGGTGGAGGACATCTTCCGCGCCACCGCGCTGACCGTAGGCTTCGCGCTGGCGGGCGTCACCATCGGCGGCATGGCCGGGCTGGTCCTGGCGCCCTTCTACCACCTGCGCGCGGTGCGCATTCCGGCCATCGCGCTGCGCTCCGTTCACGAGCTTTTCTGGGCGCTGTTCCTGATCGCCGCGATCGGGCTGGGCCCCATGGCGGGCGTCCTGGCCATCGCCCTGCCCTATGCGGGCATCTTCGCCAAGGTCTTTGCCGAGCAGATCGAGGAAGCCGATCCGCGCCCCGCCGCATGGCTGGGGCCCAGGGCCGATGCGCTGACCCGGTTCCTGTGGACCCGCGCGCCGCTGGCCCTGCGCCCGATGTGGAGCTACTGGCTCTACCGGTTCGAATGCGGGATGCGCGCCTCGGCCGTGCTGGGCTTCGTCGGTCTGCCGACGCTGGGATTCCAGCTGGACGCCTTCTTCAAGGTCGGCAATTACGGCGCGGTCAGCGCGGTGATGATGGTCTACGTGATCCTAATCGCCACCATCCGGCTGTGGATGCGGCCGCGGCTCGTGCCGCTGTGGATCGCCGCCGCCTTCGCGCTGCTGGCCACGATCCCGGTGCCGCCGATGGGACAGGGGGCGATCCTGCGGGCGCTGAACGACATGACCCCCGCCCCGATCCGGGGCGGCGACTGGGCCGGGCTGATCCCCTGGCTGGGCGACAGGCTGGGGGACGAGATCCTGCCGGGCCTGGCCTCCACGCTGGTCGCGGGGCAGATCGCGCTGGCGCTGACCGGGCTGATCGCCTTCCTCGCCTTCGGCCTGGTGGTGCGCGAGGTGGCGGGACGCGCGGGGCGCGCAGGCGCCGACCTGGTGCTGATCCTGCTGCGCAGCTTTCCCGAATACATGCTGGCCTACCTGTTCCTGCAGGTCTTCGGTCCCTCGATGCTGCCCGCGGTGCTGGCGCTGGCGCTGCATAACGGCGCGATCATCGCCCATCTGACCGGGCGCGAGGCGGCCGGCGTCACCCGCGGGCTGCGCGCCGATGCGCCGCGCGGCCTTACCCTCTGGGGATGGGAACTGGTGCCGCGCCTGTTCGGGCCGTTCCTGGCGCTGTGCCTCTATCGCTGGGAAATCATCCTGCGCGAAACCGCGGTGATGGGGCTCTTGGGCGTCGCGACGCTGGGCTTCTATGTGGACACGGCGATGCAGCAGCTGCGGCTCGACCGGGCGCTGGTCCTCTTGATCGCCTGCGGGCTGATGACGGCCGGGGTCGACGCGCTCTCCCGCGCGATCCGCGCCCGGCTGCGCAGCCCCGCGCGCCATGACATCAAGCCCGATACCTGCTAGCCGCGCTCAGGCGCTGTCGCGGCGCACGATGGCCCCCCGGAACAGCCGGTTCATGTCGCGATCCTCGCGGCTGTCCAGAACCTCGACCAGGTAATCCGCCATCTCGTCCAGCGGCTGGCGATAGGTGGTCAGCTGGTAGTTCAGGCTGTCGGCCTGCGGGATGTCGTCGAAGCCGGTCACCGCGATGTCTCCGGGCACGCGCAGTCCCAGCCGGTGGCGCAGCGTGTCGATCGCGCCGATGGCCAGGGCGTCATTCTCGCAGACCAGCACATCGGGCAGGTCCGCCCGCGCCCGGTCCTTCAGCGCCGTCTCCACCACCGCGCCGGACAGGGCCGGATCATAGGCGGCGACATTCACGCAATCGGGGCGCAGCCCGTGGGTCTGCTGCCAGTAGTCGATGAAGGTCTCCTTGCGCAGCAGATGCGCCGAGGAGGTGCGCGGACCGGCGACGAAGAACGGGCGGCGATAGCCTTGCGCATCGACATAGGCGGCGATGTCGCGCATCGCCTGCACGTCATCCACGGCGATGGAGATCGTGTCGGGCTTCTGCGAGGACCGGGCGAAGACGATCAGCTTGGAGAAGCGCCGCGCATGCTGGGCGGCGGCCAGGACGTCATCGTCGAATTGCAGCCCGATCAGGATCACCGCATCGACCCGCCTCTGGCTGGCATTCAAGAGCGCAGGCCCGGTATCGGCCTTGTCCAGCGTGTTGACCAAGAGCGTGTCCCAGCCCTTGCGCCGCATCACCCGGGTCAGCCGTTCCATCATCACCAGCTTGTGCGGGTTGGCGAAATCATCGACCAGAAGCGCCACCAGGTTGGAGCGGTCCGAGGCCAGGCTGGCGGCGCGCAGGTCGGGCACATAGCCCAGCCTTTCGGCCGCCTGCATCACCTTGGCGCGGCTCTTGGCCGAGATGGAGGCATCCTTGCGGAAGGCGCGCGTCACCGTCCAGCGCGACACGCCCGCCTCGGCCGCCACGTCATCCGCGGTGATGTTCGCTCCGGTTGCCATCTGCTGCCCTCGTCCTGCGCCTGCATCTTCCTGCACTATAGCGCGGTTGCGGGCCATGCACCAATTTTTGCACGCGCGTGCAGAATCCATTTGCACGCGCGTGCAAAATTTGCGACGACTTGGATCGACGCGGCGGGGAGCCGCGAGTCGGGAGGATAGAATGCTCAGAGTTGGGTTGCTCGGCGCCGGCCGTATCGGGCAGGTGCACGCGGTAAATATTGCCGGACATGCGAAAAGCGAACTTGCGGCGGTCTCGGATGTCTTCACATCCGCCGCCGAGACGCTGGCCGCCCGATATGGCGCGCGTGCCGCCACCTCCGACGAGATCCTCGCCGATGACGGCATCGACGCGGTGCTGATCGCCACGTCCACGGACACGCATTCCGACCTGATCGAACGCGCCACCGCGGCGGGCAAGGCGGTGCTGTGCGAGAAACCCGTCGATCTGTCCCTCGCCCGCGCGCAGGCCTGCCAGGCGAAGGCGGCGGCGACCGGACGGCCGGTGATGATCGGCTTCAACCGCCGCTTCGATCCGAATTTCGGCGCGCTCAAGGCGTCGCTGGAGGCCGGCGAGATCGGCCGGGCCGAGCTGCTTTCCGTGACCTCCTTCGATCCCGCGCCGCCGCCCGTCAGCTACATCAAGGTCTCCGGCGGGCTGTTCCGCGACATGATGATCCATGATTTCGACATGGCGGGATTCCTGATGGGCGCGGCGCCGGTCTCGGTCCAGGCGGTGGGCAGCGCGATCGTCGACCCGGCCATCGGCGAGGCCGGCGATGTCGATACCGCGGTGGTCACGCTGCGCTATGCCGACGGCCGGATCGCCGTCATCAAGAACAGCCGCCGCGCCGTCTACGGCTATGACCAGCGGGTCGAGCTGCTGGGATCCCAGGGGCTTCTCTCGGCGGCCAACATGCTGGAGAATACCGTGTCCAGAGCGACCGCGGCGGGGGTGGCCAGCGCCAAGCCCACCTATTTCTTCCTCGAACGCTACATGCCGGCCTATCTGCGCGAATGGGACGCCTTCGTCACCGCCGCGCTGGAGGGCACGCCGATGCCCGTGACGCTGCAGGACGGCATCGCCGCGCTGGCCCTGGCCGAGGCGGCGACCGACTCCGCGCGCCAGGGCGGTCGCCCGGTCGCGCCGGACCTGCCCGCCGCGGTCAGCCCCGAGCCCGTCGCCTAAGGCCGCGGGCACGCAGAATCCCGTGACGCGGCTGCCGGAGGGGGCGGGCGCGGCACGGCGAGGCCGCAGGGCATCGCGCCCTGCGGATCAGGCGGGCCCGGCCCGCCATGACGTCCATAAGGGAGGAACCCAATGAAGACGCTTCTTGCATCCGTGGCCACGGCCGCGACGCTTGCCGCCATGCCCGCGCTGGCGGCCGACATCATCGTCGTCGCCCATGGCCAGGCCAATGACCCGTTCTGGTCGGTGGTCAAGAACGGCGCCCAGGAGGCCGCCGAACAGACCGGCGCCAATGTCGATTTCCGCTCGCCCGAGACCTTCGACATGGTCCAGATGAGCCAGATGATCGATGCCGCCGTGAACCAGGAACCCGACGGGCTGGTGGTCTCGATCCCCGATGCCGACGCGCTGAGCCCGTCGATCAAGCGCGCCGTCGAGGCCGGCATCCCGGTCATCTCGATGAATTCCGGCGCCGATGTCGCCCATGAGCTGGGCGCGAAGCTGCATGTCGGCCAGTCGGAATACGATGCGGGCGTCGCGGCCGGGCAGAAGCTGGCCGAGATGGGCGGCACCAAGGGCATCTGCGTCAACCAGGAGGTCGGCAACGTCTCGCTGGACCAACGTTGCGAAGGCTTCGCCGAGGGCTTCGGCGGGCCGGTGCAGGTGATCCCGACCATGAACGATCCCGCCGAGGTCCAGGCCAAGGTCCGCGCCGCGCTGGACAGCGACGAGGATGTCGATACCGTCCTGGGCCTGGGCGCCTCGCTGGTGGGCGAACCGGCCGTGGCCGCGGTCGAGGCGATGGGTCTCACCGGCGAGGTGCTGGTCGCCTCCTTCGACCTCTCGGCGGGCTTCCTGCAGGACGTGGCCGACGGCAAGGCCGCCTTCGCCATCGACCAGCAGCAGTTCCTGCAGGGCTATCTGCCGGTCGTCTTCCTGGCGATGAATGCCGAATACGGGCTGATCCCGGGCGGCGACGTGCCCTCGGGCCCCAACCTGGTGACCCAGGACATGGCCGCGCAGGTCATCGACCTTTCCGCCCAGGGCATCCGCTGAGCGCCCGTCCCGGCGCGCGCCAGGCGCCGCGCCGGGACCCCATCGAGAGGATACCGACATGCCCGCAGATGCAGCCATGGCGATGGACGAACGGGTCAAGACCGAGCCGTTCCTCGCCCGCCTGATGAAACGACCCGAGCTTGGCGCCATCGGCGGCGTCATCCTCGTCACGATCTTCTTTCTCGCCACCGCCGACAGCTCGATGTTCACGCTGTCGGGCATCATGAACTTCCTGACCCCCGCAGCCCAGCTGGGCATCCTCGGCATCGCCGCCGCCATGCTGATGATCGGGGGCGAATTCGACCTGTCCATCGGATCGATGGTGGCCTTCGCCGGCATGATCTTCGGCGTGCTGACGGTGAATCTGGGCCTGCCGCTGATCCTGTCCATCCCCGCCACATTCGTCTTTGCCGCGCTCGTGGGCGCCGTCAACGGGCTGATCGTGATCCGCTCGGGGCTGCCCTCCTTCATCGTGACGCTGGCCGGGCTCTTCATCCTGCGCGGCGCCTCGCTGGTGGGGCTGAAGCTGTTCACCGGCGGCTCCACCCAGCTGCGCGGCGTGCGCGAGGCGGTCGAGGGCGACATGCTGACCCCGCTTTTCTCCGGTGACGCCTTCGGGTTCTTCTTCACCTGGCTCGCCGATATCGGCCTGATCGAGAAATTCCGCTCCGGCACGCCCAAAGTGCCCGGCATCCCGGTCGAGATCCTGTGGTTCGTGCTTGTCGCGCTGGTGGCCACCTATGTGCTGCTGCGCACGGCGCGCGGCAACTGGATCTTCGCCGCGGGCGGCGACCGCAACGCCGCGTCCAATTCCGGCGTGCCGGTGGACAAGGTCAAGATCGCGCTCTTCATGGCCACCGCCTGCGCCGCGGCGCTGGTCGCCATCATCACCGTGATCGACAGCGGATCGACCGATGCGCGCCGCGGCTTCATGAAGGAATTCGAGGCGATCATCACGGCCGTGATCGGCGGCTGCCTGCTGACCGGCGGCTACGGCTCGGCCATCGGCGCCTTCTTCGGCGCGATCATCTTCGGCATGGTCACGATCGGGCTGACCTATACCAGCTTCGACCAGGACTGGTTCCAGGTCTTCCTCGGCGGGATGCTTTTGATCGCCGTGCTGTTCAACAACGCCATCCGCAAGCGCGTGACGGGGGAACGCTGATGACCGCCGACACCACCTTCCACCACGGCGATCCCGCCACCGGCGTCCCGATCGTCGAGATGCGCAACATCGAGAAGCATTTCGGCAATGTCATCGCGCTGGCCGGGGTCAGCTTCGACATCCGCCCCGGCGAATGCCACTGCCTTCTGGGCGACAATGGCGCGGGGAAATCGACCTTCATCAAGACCATGTCGGGCGTGCACAAGCCGACCAAGGGCGAGATCCTGTTCGAGGGCAGGCCCATGTCCTTCGCCAGCCCACGCGACGCCATGGAGGCCGGGATCGCCACGGTGTTCCAGGACCTCGCGATGATCCCGCTGATGAGCGTCACCCGCAACTTCTTCATGGGGCGCGAGCCGAAGAAGGGGAAGGGCCTGTTCGCGCGGATGGATCTGGGCGCGGCCAACGAGATCTGCGTGGAGGAGATGCGCAAGATGGGCATCAACCTGCGCGGCCCCGACCAGGCGGTGGGCACGCTCTCGGGCGGCGAACGCCAGACGGTGGCCATCGCGCGGGCGGTCTATTTCGGCGCCAAGGTGCTGATCCTCGACGAGCCGACCTCGGCGCTCGGCGTGCGCCAGACCTCGAACGTGCTGGCCACCATCGACCGGGTGCGCAAACAGGGCGTCGGCGTGGTCTTCATCAGCCACAATGTGCGACACGCGCTGGCCGTGGGCGACCGCTTCACCGTGCTGAACCGCGGCAAGACCCTGGGCACCGCCACCCGCGGCGAGATCACGCCCGAGGCGCTGCAGGACCTGATGGCCGGCGGGCAGGAGCTGGCGCAGCTCGAAGGCTCGCTGGAAGGCACGATCTGATCCTCCCCCGGCGGGCCGCTCTCCCCGGCCCGCCGCCCTTTTTCCCGAGGTTTCCCGATGGCTTATCCGATGCCCGACCGCCCGCTGGGGGTCTGCCTGATCGGCACCGGCTTCATGGGCAAGTGCCACGCGATGGCCTGGCGCAATGTCGCCACGGTCTTCGGCGGCGCCCATCCGCGGCTGGAGATACTCTGCGACACGCCCGCGGACCGGGCGGAGGCCTTCGCCGCGCAATTCGGCTTTGCCCGCGGCATGGCCGACTGGCAGGCGGCCATTGCCGATCCGGCAGTGGACGTGGTCTCCATCACCACGCCGAACGCCCTGCACCGTCCCATGGCCGAGGCGGCGCTGGAGGCGGGCAAGCATGTCTGGCTGGAAAAGCCGATGGCGCTGAGCCTCGCGGATGCCGAGGCCATGGCGGCGCTGGCCGCCCGGCATCCCGCGCAGGTGACGATCCTGGGCTACAACTACACCCGTTCCCCGGCCTATCAGGAGGCGCGGCGGCTGGTGAGCTCGGGCGCCATCGGCGTGCCGCACAGCTTCCGCGGGGTCTATGACGAGGATTACTCCGCCGATCCGGACCTGCCCTGGTCCTGGCGGATGACGCGCGAGGGCGGCGGGCTGGGCGCGCTCGGCGATCTGGGCTGCCACCTGGTCAGCCAGATGACCGGGCTGATGGGGCCGGTGGCGGAGGTGACGGCGATCACCGCGACGCCCATCGCCGCCCGTCCGTCGCCCGAGGGCGTGAAACCCGTGGAAAACGACGACACCGCCCATGCCATCCTGCGCTTTGCCTCCGGCGCCACCGGCAGCTTCGCCACATCGCGCATCGCGCCGGGACGCAAATGCCGGCTGCAATGGGAAATCCACGGCTCGGAAGGCACGATCCTTTTCGACCAGGAAAACATGAACGAGCTGTGGCTCCATCGCAGGGGCGCGCCGGGCCTGACCCGGCTCCTCTCCGGTCCCGAACAGCCCGATTTCGCCGCCTTCTGTCCGGCGCCGGGCCATAATTTCGGCTTCAACGAACAGAAGGTCATCGAGGCGCGCGACCTCTCCTGCGCCATCGCGGGCGGGCCGAACCCGGGCCCGGATTTCGCCGCCGGGCTTTCCATCGAACGCATCATCCACGCCATGGCCGCCTCCGGGGGCCGTCCCGTGGCGCTCACCTGAAGGACATCTCCCATGATCCGCTTCGGCACCAATCCCATCGCCTGGGCCAATGACGACGACCACAGCATCGGCGCGGACGTTCCCACCGCGCGCATCCTGGAGGAGGCCGGCCACCTGATCGGCTTCGACGGGATCGAGAACGGTCATCGCTGGCCCGAGGATCCCGAGGCGCTGCGGGCGCTGCTGGCCGGGCATGGCCTGGCCTTCATCTCGGGCTGGTACTCGACGGAGCTGCTGACCCGGCCGCTCGAGGCCGAGATCGCCGCCGTCCAGCCGCATCTGGCAAAGCTCAAGCATAATGGCTGCGCCGTCTGCATCGTCTGCGAGACCTCGAACGCGATCCATGGCGATGCCGCGACGCCGGTCAATGACAAGCCGGTGCTGAGCGCGGCGGAGATGGCGGAATTCGGCGCGAGGATCGAGGCCTTCGCCGCCTATCTGGCCTCCGAGGGCGTGACGCTGGCCTATCATCATCACATGGGCACCGTGGTCGAGACGCCCGAGGAAATCGACGCCTTCATGGCGGCGACCGGCCCGGCGACGCATCTTCTCTTCGATGCCGGGCACTGCACCTTCGGCGGCGGCGATCCGGCGGCGGTGCTGGCGCGCCATATCGGCCGCGTCGCGCATTTCCATGCCAAGAACATCCGCCCGGAGATCACCGCGCGGGTCCGCGCCGAGGAGCTGAGCTTCCTTCAGGGGGTTCTGGCCGGGGCCTTCACCGTGCCGGGCGACCAGGAGGGCGCGATCGACTTCGCGCCGCTGCTGCGGATCCTGGCCGATCACGGCTATGACGGCTGGATCGTGATCGAGGCGGAACAGGACCCGGCCATCCGCAACCCCCTGCTCTACCAGACGCTGGGGCTGCACACGCTGAAACGCATCGCCGCCGAGACCGGCCTGACCCGCCAGAGCGGCAAGGCGGCCTGAAGATGACGGGGTTTGCGCTTGCCGCCTGCGCCGAGATGCTGTGGCGCGACCGCCCCGTCGCGTGGCGCTGTGCGCGGCTGAAGGAGATGGGCTTCGGCGTCGGGCTGTGGAACTGGCCCGATCACGACCTGGCGGAACTGGAGGCGACGGGCGCCGAATTCACCATCATGAACGGCTACCTGACCGGACGGCTGGCCGATGATGAGGGCGCCGCGGAGCTGCTGCGCTCGGCGCGGGAGACCGCGCAGGTGGGCAAGCGTCTGGGCGTTCAGCGGCTGAACCTGCATGGCACCGGGCTGGGCGAGGGCGGGCTGCCGGTGGTGCCCTGCGAGATCGTGACCGGCGCGATGTGGCTGAAGGCGCGCGACACGCTGGCCCGGATCGCCGAGATGGCCGAGGAGGAAGGCGTGGTGTTTACGCTCGAGAACCTCAACCTGCCGGTGGATCACCCGGGCGTGCCGTTCGGACGGGCGGAGGACACGATCGCGCTGGTCGCGGCGGTGGATCACCCGCGGCTCAGGCTGAACCTGGATCTGTACCATGTGCAGATCGGCGAGGGGAACCTGATCGAGACCTGCCGCCGCGCCCTGCCCTGGATCGGCGAGGTGCAGGTGGCAGACGTGCCGGGGCGCTGCGAGCCCGGCACGGGCGAGATCAATTACCGGGGCGTGGCCCGCGCGCTGCACGAGATGGGCTATGCCGGGCCGGTGGGGATGGAGGCCTTTGCCGCGGGCGATCCGGAGGCGGCGCTGGAGGCGTTCCGCGCGGCCTTCACCCTCTGAGCGGATTTCGCCGGACAAGCCGGGAGCGGGCAGATCCCCCCTCCCCCTCCCTCCCCCGCCGCATCCGTCAGTCCGCGCGCTGCCAGCCTCCGGCGGCCGAGACCTCGGCGCGGATGAATTCCGCCACCGCCTGCACCCGGTGAATGGCGCGCTGGCTTTCATGATAGGCCAGCCAGTAGGCGCGGGTGGCGCGCATCTGCGGCAGCACCGGCACCAGCCCCGGATCGCCCGCGGCGATGAAATCATGCAGCACCCCGATCCCGGCCCCGCCGCGCACCGCGCCGAGCTGTCCGAAGGCGGTGGAGATCGCCACGCCGGGCCGGGTCTCGCCGAAGAACTCGGTCACGTAATCGAGCCCCGGCGCCGAAACCAGGTCCTCGACATTGCCGACCAGCCGGTGGCGGCGCAGATCCTCGGGCCGCGCGGGCATCCCTGCCGCCGCCAGGTAGCGATGCGAGGCATAGAGGCCCAGCGTGTAATCGGTCAGCCGCGAGGCCACCGCGCGGCCGCGCTCTGGCCGGCCCACCAGGATCGCCACATCGGCCTCGCGCTGGGACAGCGAGAAGGCGCGCGGCACCGGCACCAGCTCCAGCCGCAATTCCGGGTGACGCCGCGCCAGCGCCCCCAGCCGTGGCGCCAGGAATTGCAGCCCGAACCCGTCCGGCGCGCCGATGCGCACCGTGCCCGACAGCCGCGCCGCCTGGCCGCGGAACAGCGCCTCCGCCTCCTGCATCGCCGCCTCGGCCCGCTCGATCCGCGCCATCAGCGCCTGGCCCTCGCCGGTCAGCGCGCAGCCCTGCGGCCCGCGCAGCACCAGCGTGACCTGCAGCGCGCGCTCCAGCTGCGTCAGCCGCCGCGACAGCGTCGCCTGGTTCACCCCCAGCCTGCGCGCCGCGCCGAGCAGCTGGCCCTCGCGCGCCACGGCCAGGAACATCCGGGCATCTTCCCAGTCCATCACCCCTCCGTTATGCATATCTGCATAATTACTTTCAGATCTTTGCCGTTCCCCATGCGGAATTGCAAAGCTAAACCTTGGCGCAACCTTGCCACAAGGGCAGACCAGGGAGAGCATCCATGACCGAGATTGCCCATTACATCGACGGCGCGCGCATCGCCTCGGCCTCGGGCCGCAGCCAGCCCGTCTTCAACCCCGCGACCGGCGAGGCGGAAAACACCGTCGCGCTGGCCTCCGCCGAGGAGGTCAACGCCGCCGTGGCCTCCGCCAAGGCCGCCTGGCCTGCCTGGTCGAAAACCCCCGCCCTGCGCCGTGCGCGGGTGCTGGACCGGTTCAAGACCATCCTGTGGGACCGCGCCGACGACCTGGCCCGCGCCATTTCCGCCGAGCATGGCAAGACCCATGACGATGCCCTGGGCGAAGTGACCCGCGGGCTGGAAGTCGTCGAATTCGCCATCGGCGCGCCGACCCACCTGAAGGGCGATTTCTCCGAAAACGTCGGATCGGGCGTCGATAGCTACAACATCCGCCAGTCGCTGGGGGTCGTGGCGGGGATCACGCCGTTCAACTTCCCCGCCATGGTGCCGATGTGGATGTTCCCGGTCGCGCTGGCCTGCGGCAACACCTTCATCCTGAAACCCTCGGAGCGGGACCCCTCCGCCTCGCTCCTGATCGCCGAATGGCTGACCGAGGCCGGACTGCCCGACGGCGTGTTCAACGTGGTCCAGGGCGACAAGCTGGCCGTGGACACGCTGCTGGAGCATCCCGATGTCAAGGCGATCTCCTTCGTCGGCTCGACGCCGATCGCCCGGTACATCCACGCCACCGGCACGGCGGCGGGCAAGCGCGTGCAGGCGCTTGGCGGGGCCAAGAACCACGCGGTGATCATGCCCGATGCCGACCTGGACATGGCGGTCAACGCGCTGATGGGGGCGGCCTACGGCTCGGCGGGCGAACGCTGCATGGCCATTTCGGTCGCGGTGCCGGTCACGGATGCGGTGGCGGATGCGCTGATCGCCAAGCTGGTGCCGAAGATCGAGGCGCTGAAGATCGGTCCGGCCGCAGACGCCGAGTCGGAGATGGGCCCGATCGTCACCCAGGCGGCGATGGAGCGGATCAAGGGCTATGTCGACAGCGCCGAGGCCGAAGGCGCGAAGATCGTCGTCGACGGGCGCGATTTCAAGCAGCAGAAGCAGGGCTACGAGAACGGATTCTACGTGGGCGGCTCGCTGATCGACGATGTCACGACCGACATGAAGGTCTGGAAGGAAGAGATCTTCGGACCGGTCCTGTCGGTGGTGCGCCGCAACTCCTACCAGGAGGCGGTGGACCTGATCGGGGAGTGCGAATTCGCCAACGGCACCGCGATCTTCACCCGTGACGGCGACACCGCGCGCAACTTCGCCCAGGACATCGAGGTGGGCATGGTGGGCGTCAACGTGCCGATCCCGGTGCCGATGGCCTTCCACAGCTTCGGCGGCTGGAAGGCGTCGATCTTCGGCGATCACGCGATGCACGGCATGGAAGGCATCCGGTTCTACACCCGCATCAAGACCACGACCCAGCGCTGGCCGACCGGGCTGCGCACGGATGCGGAATTCACCATGCCGACGCTGGGCTGATCCGGTCCCTCCCCGCGGGCGGGGCCTCCTCCCCCCGCCCCCCGCGGACCCCCTGGCGCCATCCCCCGCGGATGGCGCCCTTTTCATTCCGCTGCCGCCGCCTCGCGGTGCCAGCCGCCATTGCCGCGCTGCCAGATGCTTTCGGCGACCGGCGCGAAGCCCCGGGGCCCCGCCGCCCAGGTGACGATGCGCAGCCGCCCGGCCTCGTGGTCGATCTGGTTGAAGGTGTTGGGTTCGTCATGGCGCAGCCGGGTCGACAGGACCGTGCCCGCCTGGACGAACAGAAGTCCCGGCACCGCGCGGAACGGCTCGGCCGAGGCCATGTGAAGATGCCCCGACAGGACCAGGTCGGCGCCGCAGCCCGACAGCTGCTCCAGCGTCTCGCGGGCCCCGCGCATCAGCCGCTTGGGCGTCTCGGGCCCATGTTCCAGCGGGTGATGCAGCACGGCGACGCGCAGCCGGTCGCCCGCCTCCTCCATCCGCGCCGACAGCCGCGCCAGCCGGCCCCGCCCGATCCGCCCCCTCTGCCAGGAGAAGCGGTTGACCGTGTTGACCCCGGCCACGACCATTTCCTCGTCGGCATGGACGGGTTCGAGATCGGCGCAGATATGATGGCGATAGCGGCCGAAGGGCCGCAGGAAGCGCACCCAGAGATTGTCCAGCGGCGTGTCGTGATTGCCCGGCACGCAAAGCTGCGGCCCCGGCAATTCGTCCAGGAAGGCCCGCGCCGCGCGGAACTGCCCGTGCCGCGCCCTCTGGGTCAGATCGCCCGACACCACCAGCAGGTCCGGCTCCAGCCCGCGCACGGCATCGGCCAGCGGCTGTTCCAGCGCCGCATCGACGCGGCCGTAATGCAGATCCGAGATATGGACGATGCGCCTCATCCGCTTGCCCCCTGCGGCAGGCGGATGGTCAGCGGCGCCCGGGACATGCGGAATTCGAAGGGCGATGGCGACAGCCTCTTTTCGCCGTCATAGGCCAGCAGCGACCGGCTTTTCGACGACCGCACCCGAAGGTGCCGCGCCGCGAGAAAGTCATAGTCGCGCCCCTCCACCGCGCTGCGCGTGCACAGCCTCAGCGCGGTGCGGAACAGATCGGCCCGCGTCTCGCCGCGGGCGATCAGCACCGCGAACCCGTCCTCCGAGATGGCCTCTGCCCCCGAAAGGCCGAACTTTTCCAGCTGGAAGGCCGAGCGCGACACGAAGAGCAGGGGCGTGCGGGCCTCGATCTCGCGACCGTCGGCCTCGATCTGCAGATGCATGGGCCGCTGGAATTTCATGAAGGTCTGCGCCGCCGACCAATGGGCCATGATCCTGCGCCGCCCGTAGCGGGCATAGACGCTCTCGCGCTGTTTCAGCACGGCCGGGTAGATCCCCAGCGAGGCGTTGTTGAGGAAGACCGTCCCGTTGACCTGCCCCACCCGGATCGGATGGGCCGGCGCGTCGAGCACGGCCCGTGCCGCCTCCGCCGGGTCCTCGGGCAGGCCCAGACCGCGGGCGAAGTAATTGAACGTGCCCAGCGGCAGAACGGCAAAGGCCGCGGACTTGCCCAGCAGCGCGCCTGCTACGGCCATCGCCGTGCCGTCCCCGCCGGCGGCAACCACCGTATCCGCCCCGTCCTCCAGGGCGCGGTCCACCACCTCTTCGATCTTCTGGTGTTTCGGCGCCCAGGTATAAAGCCGCGCGCGATCGCGCCCGAATTCGGCCATGGCGCGGTCCACCGCATCGCGATCCCGGGCATTGGTGCCGGATTTGCGGTTGGTCACCACCGCTATGGCGCGCGGCGCATCCGTCACGCCCTCCATCGCCGCCGGAGCGGCAGGATCGTCGAAGGCAATCGGCTGGTCGGTCATGGAAGCCCCGCAGGTTGAAGTCGCCTGTCAACGCATCGCGGGCCGCGCCGGTTTCCCGGCATGGCGGTTTTTCCTCTCCCGGCGTCTCTGGTGCCCTGCCGGGTTGCCCCCGGCGCCATGGGCGGAAACCCGCGCGGCGCGACGCTTTCACCACAGGCAGGACCGATTCCCCTATGTTACGGTTCCCGTGCATGGCCGGATTCGGAGACGCCATTCCGGGCAGGCAGGTGCATTAACCATTTGCGGGGGCCCGGCTCCCGCTGAGGTCGTGGAAGAGCAATAATGACGAAGAAAGTTCTAGTTATCGGGGGATGCGGATTCATCGGTTCCCATATCGTGGACGCGCTGCTGGCAGCCGGCGTATCGGTCCGCGTGCTGGACCGGCGTCCCGAGACATTCAGGGAGCCGCTGCCGGAGGTGGAATACAACTTCGGCGATTTCTCGGATCCGTTCCAGCTTCTCGAGGCGCTGGAAAGCGTCGATGCGGTCATGCACTGCGCCAGCACGACGGTTCCCTCCACCTCCAATGTCGACCCGGTTGCGGATATTACCGGCAACCTGATCTCCACCGTCCGCCTGCTGAAGCTGCTGCGGCAGATGAACATCAAGAAGCTGGTCTATCTCTCCTCCGGGGGCACCGTCTACGGCGTGCCGCAGCATAACCCGGTCACCGAGGATCACCCGCAGAATCCGATCAGCTCCTACGGCATCGTCAAGTCGGCGATCGAGAAATACATCTACATGGAGGAGCAGCTGGGCGACCTCAGCGCCGTCGTGCTGCGCGCCTCCAATCCCTATGGTCCGCGCCAGGGTCATACCGGCATCCAGGGCATCATCGGCACCTATCTGTGGAAACTCGCCCGCGGCGAGAACCTGGAGGTCTGGGGCGACGGCACGGTGGTGCGCGACTTCATCTATGTCCGCGACATGGCCGATATCTGCGTCGCCGCGCTTCATTCCGATCAAAGCGGCGTGTTCAATGCCGGTGCCGGCGAAGGCAATTCGGTCAATGACATCGTCCAGGCCGTGCGCGCCGCGACCGGCAAGGATTTCCAGCCCTCCTATCGCAATGCCCGCTCCTATGACGTGCCGCGGATCGTTCTGGACATCGAGCGCGCCAAGGCCGCATTCGGCTGGGCGCCCCGGGTCTCTCTTCAGGACGGCGTCTCGGAAAGCTGGAAATGGGTGCAGTCCCAGGCCCGCGCGCAAGGCTGAGCGCCGTCTCCCGCCGGACCTGATCCGGCGGCCCCGGCATGGCAAGGCCCCCCGGACGCCGGTCCGGGGGGCCTTCTTCGTTTCTCGCGGCGGCCCGGGTCAGGCGGCGGCGCGCAATGCCTTGTCGCGATCCTCGCCGGCCTCGACATATTCGCGGTGCAGCGCCTTGATGACGCCTGCCAGGTCCTCGCGTTCCAGGATGAACTGGACATCCACGTTGCGCGGTCCCTGCGCGGCGCCGAGCGCCTCCAGCCCGGCGGCGGCAATCGCCTGCAGCCCGCGGGTCAGCACGGACAGGCCGTTGAGGTCGCGCCCGATCACCGAGGCCAGGGCCAGCGGCCGCACCGAAACCCCGGCATTGGGATAGAGCTTGGCCAGGTCGTTCTCGACCCGCTTCATCACCTTCATCGGCGCATCGACGAAATGGGTGATGGTGTTGGCATTGGTCACCTTGGAGATGATCCGCACCTGGTGGCGGGTCAGCACGTCGAGGATCGCGGCGTCATAGCCCTTCACCCCCACCATGTCCTGCTCGAACACTTCCAGCGACAGGATGTCCAGGCCGGTGACGATCTCCACCGCGGATTCCTCGGCGGGCTGGTCGTCGATCAGCGTGCCGGGATCCTCGGGCTCGAAGGCATTGGTGACGCGCAGCGGCACCCCCGCCTGGCGCAGGGTCTTGGCGGCTTTCGGGTGGATCGCCTCCATCCCCATATTCGACAGCTGGTCGGCCACGTCGTAATTCGTCCGCCCGAGCTTGCGCACGGCCTCCTGCCCGACCAGGTTCGGATCGGCGGAGCTGAGGTGGAATTCCTTGTGGATGATCGCCTCGCGCGCGCCCGTCAGGGCCGCCAGCCGCGAGAAGGTCACCTCGGAATAGCCGCGGTCGAATTCGCGCATCAGCCCCTCGGCGCATTGCGCATAGCCGGTCACGATCGGCATCTCCGCCGCCGGGTCGATTCCCTCCAGCGCGCCGGTGATGCGGTCGTCGAGGCTCAGCCCGCCCGGGTCGCGCCACCCGGAGAGGTCGACAAAACGGGCATTGATGCCCGCGCGGCGCAGCAGCAGCGTGGTGGCGAAGGCCGAATGCGACTCGCCGATCCCCGACAGCAGCTCGCGGGTCTGCATCATGTGTTCAGCCAGCGAGAAATGCGCATATGTGCACAGACGCTGAAGGTCGATCAGGCAGTTGCGCGCGCTCTCGATCCGCTCGGAAACGAAGGCATCGGCCTGCTCGATATCGCCGGGATGCTCCAGCACCTGCGCATGCGCCTCGCGCATGGCACCGGCGACACGGGTCAGCCCGTCATGCCAGCCATGGCCCGTATCCTGGTTGGCGAATTGCGCATAGACGCCCGGTTCGCCGGATTTCTTGTGCTCCAGCAGCAGGTTGGTGATACCCCCGAAGGCCGAGACCACGAAGATGCGGCCATAGAGGGCGTCGCCCTCGCGACCGCCGATGAAAAGCGTATCGCGAAGCTCGTTCACGCGGGACATGGACGTCCCGCCGATTTTCTCGACAGTATGGGTCATGCTCAGTCCGCAAGTTCCTCCGCCGGGGCATAGGATCCATCCTCGCGATGGACCTCCGTGCCCGTCACCGGCGGGTTGAAGCAGCAGGCCATGACCAGCTTTTCTTCTGCCCGCAGGATATGGCGGTCGTGAAGGTTCAGCGCATACATGACGCCGGGGGTGATCTGGTGGGTCTCGCCCGTGCCGAGATCGGTGATCGACCCCTTGCCCGCCATGCAGTAGACGCTCTCGAAGTGGTGCTTGTACTCGAACGTATGCTCCGACCCCGCATCCAGTTCGGTGATGTGGAAGGAGAAGCCCATGCCGTCATCGGCCAGGAGCATCCGGGTCGACGTCCATTGCGCGTCCGAAACGGCGCGGTCGGTCTTCCTCAGGTCGTTGAAATCACGCACGATCATGTCAGTTACTCCGCGGCCAGCTTGGCCGATTTCATGGTATCGCGAACGGCATCTGCGAGGATCGCGTAGCCTTCGCGGAAAAGTTCGTTGGGCGTGGTCAGCGGCGCCAGCACCTTGACCACCTCGTCATTCGGACCCGAGGTCTCGATCACCAGGCCCAGCTCGAAGGCGCGGGCGCAGATCTTCGAGGCCAGCTCGCCCGAACCGACATCGACGCCCTGCATCAGGCCGCGGCCCTTCAGGTAGGCGCCCGGGATCATCTCGGCGATTTCCGACAGCGCGGTGGTCATCAGCACCGCCTTGTCCGCCAGCTCGCGCTGGAACGCGCCGTCGCGCCAGAACTTCTCGATCGCCACGCGGGCGGTGACGAAGGCATGGGTGTTGCCGCGGAAGGTGCCGTTATGCTCGGCCGGGCCGAAGATGTCATGCTCGGGCCGGATCAGCACCATCGCGAAGGGCAGGCCGAAGCCCGAGGCCGATTTCGCCATGGTCACGATATCGGGCTGCACGTCCATCTCCTCGAAGGAGAAGAAGGTGCCGGTACGGCCGCAGCCCGCCTGGATGTCATCGACGATGAACAGGGCGCCGTTGTCGCGGGCGATCCTGGCCACGCGCTCGACGAATTCGCGCGAGGCGGCGTTGAGCCCGCCCTCGCCCTGCACCGTCTCCATCATGATGGCGGCCGGGGCGTCGATGCCGCCGGAGGGATCGGCCAGCATCTGTTCCAGCAGCGCGGCGGAATCGACGCCCTCGGCATAGCCGTCATAGGGCATGCGGGTGACGCCGTGCTTGTCGATGCCCGCGCCGCCGCGGTGATAGCCGTTGCCGGTCGCCGCCAGCGCACCCATGGTCACGCCGTGGAAGCCGTTGGTGAAGGCGATGATGTTGGTGCGGCCCGTGACCTTGCGGGCCAGCTTCATCGCCGCCTCGACGGCATTGGCGCCGGTCGGGCCGGTGAACATCACCTTGTGGTCCATGCCGCGCGGGGCGAGGATATGCTCCTCGAAGGCCGACAGGAACCCGCCCTTGGCATCGGTGTGCAGGTCCAGCCCGTGGGCGATGCCGTCGCCCGCGATATGCTCGATCAGCGCGGCCTTCATGTCCGGGTCGTTATGCCCGTAATTCAGCGACGAACAGCCCGCCAGGAAGTCGATATAGCGGTTGCCGTCCACGTCGAACAGCTCGCTGCCGCGGGCCTGGGTGAACAGCTTGGAGAAGCCGCGGCAGTAGGAGCGGGCCTCGCTCTCGCGGCGTTTGAAGATGGAAATGGGCTGTGCCATGTCCTTGGGCATGAGGGATCTCCTTTCGGGAGCAAATTCTTGGGGAGGCTGGGACGAGCGGGGGGCTCAGGCAGCTGCGTTCAGCGCCGCCTCTTCTTCCCCGTCCTTCAGCGTGATCGTCACCATGTGCTCGGTGTCGTGCGCGCCGCCGAAGTGGTCGTCCCTGTGGAAATGGGGCTCGTCGTCGAGCGTGCCGCCGATCTCGCGCGCGAAGCTGCGGAACAGGCCCCAGGAGGCATCGTTGTCCTCGGTGATCGTGGTCTTCAGAACCTCTGCCTCGGCAAGCTCTTCGCGCTCCAGAAGGTGGCGCAGCATCTGCTTGCCCAAGCCAAGCCCGCGCGCGCGCGGGCTGACCGCGACCTGCCAGACGAAGAAGGCGTCCTGCGCCGGGATGAGATGTCCTGAAATCCAACCCAGGATTTCCCCGTCCTCCTCGGCCACCACGCAGGTGTCGCGGAAATGATCGGCCTGGATCAGGTTACAATACATCGAGTTCTCGTCCAGCGGCTTGCACTCGCGGATGAGGTCCCAGATGGCGGCACCATCGGTGCTTTCGGGCTTTCGCAGCGCGACCATGCGCGATCGGGCCATCTGGCGTGTGTCGCTGACAATGTCCTTGGGCATGTGTCTCTCCCTAGCAGTTTCGTTTGACGGACTAACTACGCGAGTTACGTGAAAGTTTCAAGAACGGCGTGAAAAAAGTCATTTTTTCGCCGATAATCTGATTATCCGCGAAAAAACGGGGGGTTGCAGCACCGCCCCCCTTCCGGAAATCGCGCAGCCAGGCTAAGGAGTTTCACATGATACTTAGGCAATTGAACCATTCCCCGCTTTATGGCAGAGATCCCGCCATGCATGACAGCGAACTGAACCGCACCGATGCCAGCCTGATCGCGCTGAGGCGCATCCTCCGCGCGACGGAGCTGTATTCGCGCGATCTCGCCCATGCGGCAGGATTGACGCCGGCGCAGCTGCGGGTCCTGCAGATCGTCACCGGCCGGGGCGGGTCCGCGACGCCCAAGGCGCTGGCCACCCAGATGGGCGTGGCGCAGGCGACGGTCACTGCCCTGGTCGACCGGCTGGTGGCGCGCGGCATGGTCGGTCGCGAGCGGTCGGAAACCGATCGCCGCCAGACCAATATCGTCATCTCGGACCGCGGGAAGGCCGCGGTGGCCGAGGCGCCCGACGCGCTTCAGCAGCGCTATGTCCGCGCCTTCGAGCAGTTGCGCGACTGGGAACAGGCGCAGCTGCTGGCCTCGCTGGAACGGGTGGCCGACATGCTCGACGCCACCGACATGGATGCCTCGCCGGTCCTGACCACCGGCGAAATCCAGGGGATGTCGCGGCGCAACTGAGGCGCCGCGCCCCTCCGCTCAGCCCCCCTGGCGGGGCGCGTGCAGGACCACCGACATGCCCGGGGCGAGACTTTCCGCGCCCTCCTGCCCGGGATCGATCTCGATGCGCACCGGCAGGCGCTGCGCGATCTTGGTGAAGTTGCCGGTCGCCGCGGAGCTGCCCAGGACGCTGTATTCCGATGCCGTCGCCGGGGACAGCATCGACACCCGCCCGGTGAAGCTGCGATCGCGCAGCGCGTCGACCGTGAACCGCACGGCCTGGCCCTGCGCCATGTCGGCCAGTTCGCGTTCCTTGACATTCGCGATCACCCAGACCTGCGGCGCCACATGCGACATCAGCGCGGCCCCGGCCGTCACATACTGCCCCGGCTTGACGCCGATCTGGCCCAGCTGACCGTCGCGGGGCGCGTGGATCACGGTATGCTCCAGGTCGATCCGCGCCAGCTCGACCGCGGCCTCGGCCGAGGCGATCTGCGATTGCAGCGTGTCGGTCTGGACCCGGGCCGAGGCGACGTCCTCGCGCGCCACGTCGACATTGCTTTCCGCCTCGGTCAGCGCCGCCTGCGCCTGCTGCAGCGACAGCTGGCCGTCATCGGCATCCGATTGCGACAGGAAGCCCTTGGCCTTCAGCTTGTCCTGCCGCGCCCAGGCGGCCTGCGCGGTGTCCAGCGCCGCCTCCGCCGCCTGCCGCGCCGCCTTGCGCGATTCCAGCACCGCCTCCGCGGAATTGATGTCCTGGGCATTCGCCTTCAGCGCGGCCCGCGCCCCGGCCAGCGCGGCCTCGGCCTGGGCCAGCGCCTGCGCGGCGGTGCGGTCGTCGAGCCGCACAAGAACCTCGCCGGCCGTCACCACCTGGAAATCCGAGACCGGCACCTGCGTCACATATCCCGCGATCTGCGGCGAAATCGTCGTGACGGAGCCGCGCACATAGGCATTCTCGGTGCGGATCTCGGTCCCGGCAAAGGGCGGCAGCTGCCACGCGTATAGCACGGTGCCGACCCCCAGAAGGCCGATCAGCACGACAAGCAGCGTCGGCACGTGATGTTTCAGAAGCGTCATCGGATTTCCCTCATTCGGCGGCCGGGGCCGCAGGGGCCATCCGGTCGCGCAGCAGGTTGCGCAGGACATGCAGCACCAGGACGGCAAGTGCGCCGAGAGCCAGGGCCGCAGTCAGGGCGAATACATCGTTATAGGCGGCCACGGTGGCCTGCCGGGTGACGGTCTGGGCCAGGGCCGAGACAGCCTCGGCCTGGCGCTGGACCGGGTCGGCGATCTGCGCGGCATAGCCCGCCGCCAGCGCCGAGATCTGCTGGGCGACCAGCGGGTCGCCTGCCGCCATGTGACCCGCCATCATTTCGCCATGGGCGGTGATGCGCGCGGCGACGAAGGTCCGGAACAGGCCCGAGCCGATCGTGCCGCCCAGGATCTGCGTGGACAGGAACAGGATGACGAAGCTCAGCAGGTATTTCGGCCCCCGCTGCAGCGCCGTCACCAGCCCGCCCGCCATGGCCGGCGGCAGGAACAGCGCCGCGGCGAAGCCGATCATCGCCTGGCTGAGCATCATCTGCGCGGGCGCCACGTCCGGCGCGCTATGCGCATCCATCCAGGCGCCGAGCGCGATCATCGCCAGGGCGACCATGTGGATCTGCGGCACGCGCTGGGGCTTCAGCACCAGGCAGCAGACCGCACCACCCAGGATCGTCGCCGCGGAGATCAC
Organism: Mangrovicoccus algicola; assembly: GCF_014903745.1. Classification (GTDB taxonomy): domain Bacteria; phylum Pseudomonadota; class Alphaproteobacteria; order Rhodobacterales; family Rhodobacteraceae; genus Mangrovicoccus; species Mangrovicoccus algicola. The sequence goes on from NZ_JACVXA010000003.1 coordinate 122,407, forward strand.
CCAGAACAGCGGCGCGACCTGCGCGGGCGCATAGCCCAGCGTCTGGAACAGCCCCGGCGCCCCGGCCGCCTGTTCCGACAGGATGATGCGGAACACCAGCAGCGCGGCGGTGAGATGCAGCATCTCGGGCGTCATCAGCCAGCGCACGTCCAGCAGCGGCTCGCCGCGCTGCAGCTCGATCACCAGCGCCAGGACCAGCCCCGCCAGCGAGGCGGCCAGAACCACCCCCATCCAGGGGGCCGCCGTCCACCAGTAGGTGTAGCCGGTGGTGAAACAGGCGACCAGCCCGCCGAAGGCCCCGGCGATCAGCGCGAAGCTGAGCAGGTCCATGCCGCGGATGACCTTCATCCGTTCCGTCGCCGCCAGCGGCAGGCGGAAGACCAGGAACAGGCAGATCATCGCCATGCCGAGCTTCAGCATCAGGATGTTGAACCAGCTGCCATCCTGAAGCAGCAGCGGGCTGATCGCCCGCGCCAGCGGCGTGCCCAGCGAGATGAAGGTCAGCGCCAGCGGCAGGCCGATCTGCAGCTTCTTCGCGGGCGGGAACGGCTCCAGCATGTAGAGGAAGGCCAGGGTCGACAGCGGCGCCGCCGAGATCCCCGAAAGCAGCTCGACCACCATCGCCGAATGCAGGTCCGCCGTCCACAGGCTCAGCAGCGCCACCGCGACATAGATCGCGATCGAGACTTCGGCAAAGCGGCGCAACCCGTACTGGGTCCGGATCTTGATGAGCATCAGCGGAAGCGAGGCGCGCGGCGCGATGAAGGCGACCATCAGCCAGCTGGTATCGCTGACCGTCGCGCCCAGCTCGCCGGCAAGCTGGCGGATATTCGCGGTCAGGAAGCCCTGCCCCAGGGATTGCGACAGCGCGATGAACACGGCCGCCAGCATGTAGCCCAGGGCGACCAGAGGCCGCTTGGGCACGAAGCCGGGGCGCTGCGGCGCGGCGCCCTGCTGCGCCTCCCGCGCGGCCGGGGATTGCGGCGTCCCGGCCATCTACGCCATCCCGTCCAGGTTCTTCTGGATGCGGCGGATCACCGACAGGGTCTGGGCCAGCTCATCCTCCGAGATGCCGCGATAGACCTCGCGGCGCAGATCCTCGGTGAAGCCCACGACATCCTCGGCCTGGGCCCGCGCCATGGGGGTCAGGTACAATTGCCGGATGCGCTTGTCCTGGGCGCAGGCGCGGCGCTCGATCAGGCCCTGTTCCTCCAGATGGTCCAGGGTGCGGTTCATCGAGGGCGTGCGGATATCCAGCCGCTCGGCCAGCTCCGCCTGGGTGAGACCCTCGCGCACCGCCACGCCCATCAGCGCCTGTGCCCGGGCATAGGTCATGCCGATCGCCACGGCCCGCGCGTTGAACCGCTTGCGGATGGCGCGCACCATCCCGAAGATCTCGGGGAGGAATTCCCTTTGAACCGGCGATGTCATGGCGGACCCTTCGTTACCCTGCTAATCGTTAGCTAGGTAACATTCAGGGCTGAAAGGTCAACCGCCCCGAGGTTGCGTCCGCAGCATGACGGGGTTGCGCGAGACGGCCGCGCGACGGAGGCGGGCAAGCCGGGGGCCTGCGCCCCCGGCTCCGGTCAGGCCTTCGCCGCCGGTCCCGGTCAGGCCTTCGCCGCCGGTCCCGGGATCTCTATATTGATCTCCAGGGCCGAGATGTCCCTTTCGCGGTCGATCTTGATCTCGACGTGATCCTGGTTCACCGCCAGATGGCGCTGGATCACCTCCAGGATTTCCTTCTGGAGCATCGGCAGGTAATCCGGGCTTTCCCCGTCGGCCCGCTCATGAGCCAGGAGGATCTGCAGCCGCTCCTTGGCGGTTTCCGCGGACTTGTTCCGTCTTGGTCTGAGCGTAAAATTGAACATGGCTTACCCCGTCTTGCCCAGGAGCCGCTGGAAGAACCCCGGCTTCTCCTCGCCGTCATGGCGCATTTCGCGATCCTCGCCGTCCAGCCGGGCGACCGCATCCTCATAGGCCTTCCCGGCGGCGGACTTGTCGTCCATCACCACCGGCATGCCGACATTCGACGCCTTCAGCACCGTCTGGCTCTCGGGAATGATACCGATCAGCGGGATGGCCAGGATCTCCAGCACATCCTCGACATTCAGCATCTCGCCGCGGGCGACGCGTTCCTTGTCATAGCGGGTCAGCAGTAGGTGCGTCTTGACCTCCTCGCCCTCCTCGGCATGGCGCGTCTTGGACTGCAGCAGCCCCAGCACCCGGTCGCTGTCGCGCACGGAGGAGACTTCCGGGTTGGTCACGACGATCGCCTCGTCGGCGAAATACATCGCCAGATGCGCGCCGCGCTCGATCCCGGCGGGGCTGTCGCAGACGATGAAGTCGAAATCTTCCTTCAGCTCGTTGAGGACCTTTTCGACACCTTCCAGCGACAGGGCGTCCTTGTCGCGGGTCTGGGAGGTCGGCAGCACGAAGAGGTTCTCCAGCCGCTTGTCCTTGATCAGCGCCTGCTTCAGCTTGGCATCGCCCTGGATCACGTTGATGAAGTCGAAGACCACGCGGCGTTCGCAGCCCATGATCATGTCGAGGTTGCGCAGCCCGACATCGAAATCGATCACGACGGTCTTGTACCCGCGAAGCGCCAGCCCCGCGCCGATGGCGGCCGAGGATGTGGTCTTACCCACACCGCCCTTGCCGGAGGTGACAACGATGATCTTGGCCACGGATGATCCCTTTTCGCTCATGCTTATCTCAGCGCGTCCACGCGCAGCTTGTCGTCTTCGAGGAAAACCTGCACGGGCTTCTTCAGGTGCTCCCGCGCATAGTCGTCATAGGTCAGGTAGAGCCCGGCCACCGCCACCAGGTCGGCATCCAGGCTCTGGCAGAAGATGCGTGCGGCAGTATCGCCATTGACCCCCGCCAGGGCGCGGCCGCGCAGCGTGCCGTAGACATGGATATTCCCGGCCGCCACCAGTTCCGCCCCGTTGGAGACCGAGGAGACCACCACCAGGTCGCCATGCTCGGCATAGATCTTCTGGCCCGAGCGCACCGGCTCGGTCACGATGACCGCCGCCGCCTTCTGCGGGGCGGCGGGTTCCGGCGGGGCGGCCGCGACGGCCTCGGCCTCGGCCTTCGCCTTGCGCTCGGCCACCATGCGCGCGGCCTCGCGGCGCTGCGTCTCCACCCGGTCCAGCGGCGCATCCCGCCCGCCCGGCAGCGACAGAAGCCCCATCGCCCGCGCCGCCTCGGTCTGTTCGGGCGTGCCGTTCTGCACCCCGAACACCGCCAGCTTGCGCGATTTCAGCCCCTCGATCAGCCGCGTCAGCGCCGGGGCGCCGAGCGTTGCGCTCACCTCGCCCAGATCCACGACGAAGGGCGCATGATCGAAGAAATGCGGCATCCGCATCAGCTCGGCATCGAGCGCGCGGTAGAAATCCTGATCCGCGTCGCCGGAAAGCCGGAGCGCCACGGCCGTGAAGAACCGGCCCCTGATCTGGAATGGCTTTACCGACGCGACCGTGTCTGCGGCGGCGGTGTCCGATGTGAGTGAGGTCACGCCCGATCCAATGCCTGTGCTTGTGCTGCCTGATGCGCCGGTCTGTTGCGGCGCTTTGGTGGAACGCTACCGCATTTGCAGCGCACGGTCCATGGGGATGACGCAAAATAGGCACGTTCCACGGCCCCCTGCCACGACATGAAGTGGGGGTTGGCGGATATGCGAAAACGAAGCCGCTGTTTCTGAACAAAAACGCGTCACCGGCCCGCCATCGGCGGATCGGCGCCGCTCCGCCTGCCCCGCATCCCGGGCTCGGCGCGCGTGCCGAGCCCCGCGGCGGCGGCGACTCAGGCATCGCGCTCCATGATCGGCACGACGGCGGGATGGGCAACGAAACGCCATTTCCTCAGCGGGCCCGCCATGACGTTCAGGTAGTACATCTCGAACCCGTAGGGCGCGCCGCAGGGATGGTGGCCGCGCGGGACCAGCACGACATCGCCATCGGCGACCGCCATGGTCTCGTCCAGCGTGCCATCCTCGGTATAGACCCGCTGGATGCCGAACCCGTCGCCCGGGTTGATGCGGTGGTAATAGGTCTCCTCCAGATAGGTGATCCGGGGAAAGTCGTCCTCGTCATGGCGGTGGCTGGGATAGCTCGACCAGTGGCCCGCCGGGGTGAAGACCTCGGTGACCAGCAGGCTGTCGCAGTAATCCTCGGCCTCCATCGCGATGTTGTTGATGTGGCGGGTATTGGTGCCCTTGCCGCGGGTGGTCAGGCTGATGCCGTCCGGGCCGATGCGCCGCGCCGGATGGCCGCCGCGGCCCGGGGCGGTGCAGACCGCGATCGTGCAGTCCGTCTCGGCCGTGGCCCGCCACTCCTGATCGTTCGGGACATAGAGGCAATGCGGCGGCGTCTTCTCGAAGACGTCCATCCGCTCGCCCAGCACGCCCCAGTCCTGCCCCGCGCCGGTGAAGGCGGCCTTGCCCTCGACCATCACCAGGATCACCTCCCGGTCGCCTGTCGCCTCGGCCACGGTCTCCCCCGGGCGCAGCCGGTAGAGGGAGAAGCCGACATAGCGCCAGCGGGCGCTTTCGGGCGTGATCTGGTGCACCTTGCCATGGGTGCCGAAGGGCTTGCAGAGAAGGTCGCTCATGGGTCGTCTCTCGGGTCGAAGGTCACGAAGAAGCCCCAGGCGCACCACAGGCCCAGCCCCCCGGTCAGCACCGCCCAGAACGGACCGCCCGCCACCGCCTCGAACAGGGCCCAGCCCAGGCAGAAGACGGTGATCAGGACGCGCCGCCAGAGCGGGCGGAAGAAGGGGTGGTTCAGATCGGGCATGCTGCTGTCCGGGCCGGTCGCGGACCTTTCGGAAATGGGAGGCGGCACCACCGGCGCCGCCCGGCGAGGGATGGCTCCCCGCGCCGCAACCGGCCCGGGGAGGGGTCGCGGGGAGGGGGCTCCCTCCCCGCGCCATGGTCAGGTCGCGAGGCGCTGGTTCAGGACGTGCTCGGCATAGCTGTCGCGGGCCCGCTCCAGCCGCTCCGGCCCCCCGGCCTGCGGCACGGCCACGTCCCACCAGGCTCCGCCGCCATTCTCGCCCGGCCCCGGCCCCGGATCGGTCTCGATCACGATGACCGTGGGAATGTCCCGGCCCTTCGCCTGGGCCAGCTTCGCCTCCAGGTCGGAGATGTCCGCCGCCTTGACCGCATGCGCTCCCATCGAGGCGGCATGGGCGACATAGTCGATCCGGGGCTGCGCCTCGATGTTGCAATCCTCGTAGAGGTTGTTGAACGGCGCCCCGCCGCAGCCCTGCTGCAGGCGGTTGATGCAGCCATAGCCGCGATTGTCGGTCAGAACGACGGTGAAGGGGATGCGCCGCATCACCGCCGTGGCCAGTTCCGCATTGGCCATCATGTAGGAGCCGTCGCCGACGAAGCAGACCACGTCGCGTTCCGGCATGGCCAGCTTGACCCCCATCGCGCCGGCCACCTCGTAGCCCATGCAGGAATAGCCGTATTCCATGTGATAGCCGCCCCGGGCAGCCTGCCACAGCAGCTTCAGCGCGCCCGGCATCGTCCCCGCCGCGCACATGGCGACAGTGGCCTCCGTGCTGGTGCGCTGCACCGCGCCGATCACCTCGGCATCGATCGGCAGCTCTCCCGCGGGCCGCTTGCGGTCGCGGCAATGGTCGTCGACCTTGGCCAGCCAGGCGGCGCGCGCCGCCGGGTCGAACCCCGTCGCCTTGTGGTCCCCCAACGCCCCGGACAGCAGGCCCAGCGTCACCTTCGCATCGCCCACGAGGCTGACCGCGCCATGCTTGGCCGCGTCATAGCCCTGGATGTTCAGGCTGACGAGCCGCAGGTCGGGATGGCGGAACAGCGCGCGCGAGCCGGTGGTGAAATCCTGCAGCCGCGTGCCGATCCCGATCACCAGATCCGCATCGCGCAGCGCGGCATTGGCGCTTTCGGCCCCGTCCACCCCGGCCGCCCCCAGGTTCATCGGATGGCTCTGCGCCAGCGCGGATTTCCCCGCCTGGGTCTCGGCGACCGGGATGCCGTGGCGGGTGGCGAACGCGTCCAGTTCCGCCTCGGCCTGTGCATGGATCACGCCGCCCCCGGCGATGATCACCGGCGACTGCGCCGCGCGGATCAGCCCGGCCATCTCCTCCAGTTCCCGCGCATCCGGCGCCGGACGGCGGATGTGCCAGACCCGCGGCTCGAAGAACCCGGCCGGATAGTCGTAGGCCTCCGCCTGCACGTCCTGGCAGAAGGACAGCGTCGCCGGGCCGCAATTGGCCGGATCGGTCATCACCCGCAGCGCCCGCGGCAGCGCCGTCAGGATGTGCTCGGGCCGGGTGATGCGGTCGAAATAGCGGCTGACCGGGCGCAGGCAGTCATTGGCCGACACCGTGCCGTCGTCGAAATCCTCGACCTGCTGCAGCACCGGATCGGGGCGGCGATTGGCGAAGACATCGCCCGCGATGATCAGCAGGGGCAGGCGGTTGACATGGGCCAAGGCGGCCGCCGTCACCAGGTTGGTCGACCCCGGCCCGATCGAGGTGGTCACCGCCATGGCGCGCGTGCGCTTCTTGGCTTTTGCATAGGCGATGGCGGCATGGGCCATGGTCTGTTCGTTCTGCCCGCGCCAGGTCGGGAAGTCCTTCCCGGCCCCGTGCAGCGCCTCGCCCAGCCCCGCCACGTTGCCATGGCCGAAGATCGCCCAGACCCCGTCGACGAAGCGCTCGCCCTCCGCGGTCATCTGCACCGACAGCCAGCGCACCATCGCCTGGGCTGCGGTCATCCGGATCGTCTGGCCCATCTGCGGTCCTCCCTCGCGCGTCACGGGCGCGGTCATGTCTTTCGGGCTCATTCTGCAGCCTCCCTCGTCGCGTTGGCACGGGCGCCGTCCCAGAGCTGACAGAGCCGGGCATAGCGCTCGGCCATCTGGGCGATGGCCGCTTCATCGGTCATGTCGCCCCTCATCCAGGCCCGGGCGGCATCGCCGAAGATCGTGCGGCCGACGGCGAAGCCCTTGACCAGACCGAAGGCGGCGGCCAGCGCAAAGCTGGCGGCCAGCTCCGCCTCCGGGGCATCCAGGCCGAGGACGACGATGCCGCGGGTATTCGGGTCATTCTCCTCGATGGCCTCGACCGCATTGGCCCAGGCAAGCGAGGTCTGCAGCGGCTCCAGCTTCCACCAGTCGGGGTAGACGCCGATATCATAGAACTGCCGGATCAGCCTGGCCGTGGTCATGTCGTCCGTCGGCGCGACCTTGGACGGGATGATCTCCAGCAGGAATTCCAGATTGTTGCGGCGCGCGGCGGTGTAAAGCCGCTTGACCCGCTCCTCCTGCAGCGTGCGCGTCGCCGCGTCGTCCTCGGGATGGCAGAAGACCAGAAGCTTGACCACGTTCTCCCGCGCCCATTCGCGGAACTGGCCCAGATCCGCGCCCAGCTCGGGCTCGAAGGCGACCGGGCGCGACCCCGGCAATTCGGCCGGGCGGCCGATCCAGAGACCGGTGCCGGAGGCCGCATGCAGCGCCTTGCGGCCGATGCGGTTGTCGCAGAGGATCCCGTAGCCCGGCGCACCGCCCTGCACCTCGAGCGCGGCCTTCAGGCAGAGATCCTTGAACGCACCGCCCTTCTGCGGCGTGTAGCCCTCCATCTCCTCCAGCTGCATCCGGTGGTCGAAGGCGAAGGTGCGCAGGGTCGACCAGTCGCCCTTGCGGTTGGTCGCCCAGTGGACCTGCTCCAGCTCGGCATCGTTGCGCAGGTCGGGGCGGAGGATCCCGCGATGGAGGAAGAACTCCAGCTCCTTCAGCGACGGATAGGCCGGGGTGCAGCCATGGCGGCTGACCGCGAAGGCGCCGCAGGCATTGGCGTATTTCAGCGCGACCGGCCAGCTCTCGTCCTCCATCCAGCCCTTGAGCAGCCCCGAGAAGAACCCGTCTCCCGCGCCCAGCACGTTGAACACCTCGATGGGGAAGCCCGGACCGGCCTCGCCCTCGTCCAGCGTCGCCGGGATCGCGCCGGTGATCGCCACCGCGCCCTGCGCGCCGCGCTTGCAGACCAGCACCGCGTCCGTGACCGCGCGCACCGCGCGGAGCGCCCCGAGCGTATCCGTGGTGCCCCCGGCGATGTGGAACTCTTCCTCGGTGCCGACGATCAGGTCGAAGAAATGCAGCGTCGACTGCAGCTTGGCGGTGACGGCGGCACTCTCGACAAAGCGGCTTTCGCCGTCGCCATGCCCGGCCACGCCCCAGAGATTGGGACGGTAATCGATGTCGAGCGCAGTCCTCAGCCCATGCTTGCGCGCCAGATCCAGCGCCTTCAGCGTCGCCGCCTCGACCTGCGGATGGCTCAGATGGGTGCCGGTGGCGACGACCGCGCGGGCCGAGGCAATGAAATCCTCGTCGATATCCTCGACACTCAGCCCCATATCGGCGCAGTTCTCGCGGTAGAAGATCAGCGGGAACCGGTCCTCGTCGCGGATGCCCAGAAGCACCAGCGCGGTCAGCCGCTCGGGGTCGGTGGCGACGCCGTCGGTGCAGACGCCCTCGCGCTGCAGCTGCTCGCGGATGAAGCGCCCCATATGCTCGTCGCCGACCCGCGTGATGACCGCCGAGCGCAGGCCCAGCCGCGCGGTGCCGCAGGCGATATTGGTGGGCGAGCCGCCGATATACTTGTCGAAGGACCCCATGTCTTCCAGCCGGCCGCCGACCTGCGTGCCGTAAAGATCGACCGAGCTGCGGCCGATGGTGATGACATCCAGCGTCTTCATGTCATGCCCCTGTCCTCGGGGGATGGCGCGCCCCTGCAAGGCCGCAAGCCGCGCCGAACCTCCCCGGGCCGCCGCATGCGGCCCCTCCCTGATTTGGAATAAACATTCCATTCCGGAGAAAAGCAACTCTGAAATTCCGGCATCACGCGGAATTCCGCCGCGCCCCCACCGCAACGGCCAATGCGATCGCCAGCGAAATCGTCGCCGACAGGGCCCGGAAGGCGCCGAAATCCGCCTCGGTGACAAGCAGCGGCAGAATGCCGGGGCGGGCAAAGGGACCATCCGCACGATCCGTCACCGCCACCACGGGCAACCCCGCCGCGGCTGCCTGTTCCGCCAGGGCGACGGTCTCGGGCGTGTAGGGGGCAAAGGTGATGACCAGCAGCGCATCGCCGGGGCGCATCGCATGGCGGTGATCCAGCCGCCCGGTCTGATCATGCAGCATCGCGGGGATCTGCATCTTCTCGAAGGCATAGGCCAGGTAGGCGGCGGCCGGATAGGCCCGCCTCATCCCGGCCAGGTGGATGACCCCCGCCCCGGCCAGCACCCGCACAGCTGCCTCCAGCGCGGCGGGCTCGATGGAAACAGCCAAGGACTCCAATGAATTGCGTCCGGATTCCACGAATTCCGCCAGCAAGGCCGAGGGGCTGTCCCGGCCCTCCTCGCGCAACAGCGCCAGCCGCGTGGCGTAATCCGGCAGACCGGGGCTGTAGGCGTCGCGGAACATGCGCTGCATCTCGGAGAATCCCGAGAAACCCAGCAGCTGGCAAAACCGCATCATTGCCGAGGGCGCGACCCCGGCCCCCTCGGCCAGCTGCGCAACGGTCGACACCGCGATGCGCTCGGCATTGGCGTCCAGATAACCGGCACAGTCCCGCATCCGTCGAGGCAGCGCGGGCGCGATCTCCTGCAGCCGCGCGCGGAACGCCTCTATGCTTTTCGGCGCCGCGCCCGCCTGCAGTCCCTCCGCCATCCCTGCCCCCCTCCATCCGGTCCCGGTCCGGCACAATTCTGGAACATAAATTCCAAACTTGCAACATGCCGCAAGCCCGGCCGCCCATGTCGACAGAACCGCATTTCTACGGTATATTATGCGGTATATTCCAGCGGAGAAACGCCATGACCCGGACCCTGCGGAAATCCACCAGCATGACGCTCGACCGCGGCGTGCTCGAGGAGGCGAGGGCGCTCGGGATCAACCTGTCCCAGGCGGCCGAGGCCGGGCTGCGCGCCGCGATCCGGACGGAACGCGCCCGCCACTGGCAGGCGCAGAATGCCGGGGCGGTCGCCGATTTCAACGCCATGATCGAGGATGGCGGCGTGCCGCTCTCGGAGTTCCGGAAGTTCTGACATGGCGGCACAGCACGATCTCTACCGGCTGCCCGGCGGAGAGCTGGTCGTCATCCTGCAAAGCGACCTGCTGGAGGGATTGAGGACCCGCGTGGTGGCGCCGCTCGTGCCCGCGGAGCGCGTCGGACGGGCGATGCGCGGCCTGAACCCGGCCGTCTCCCTGCCCCGGGGCCGCTTCCTGCTGATGCCGCAGCTCGCCGCGACGCTGACGCTGGGCGAGCTGGGCGAACGCGCGGGCAGCCTCGCCGCCATGAGGGACGAGATCACCCGCGCGGTCGATGCGCTGCTATCGGGCTTCTGAACCGTCCCGCCCCGGGCCTGACCCGGGGCCGCCCAGGTCAGACGATGCCGCCGCCGGTCACTGCCGATTTCGGCCGGACCTCCGCGACTTCGGCGCGATAGCCCGACTGGCGGAAGGTCGCGACCGGGTCGATCGCCCCGCCCGCCTCCAGCCGCGCCATGGCCAGGATCGGCTCCACATCGGTGCGGAACCCGGCCTTCAGCGTGGCCGTCGCCATCAGCGCGTCATTCTCTTCCTGGAACCCTTCCAGCGCCGCGCGATCGACCAGCAGCGCCTGCGCATAGGCGCGCTGGATCTCCATGGCCGAGGCCATCAGGCTCTCGATCGGATCGGTGACATTGTGGCTCTGGTCGATCATGTGCTCGAGGCTCAGGCCCGGCTTGTCCTCGGCATCCACCAGCTCGTTGAAGACCAGGAACAGGCGATAGGGCTCGATGCTGCCCGCATCCAGATCGTCATCGCCGTATTTCGAGTCGTTGAAATGGAAGCCGCCGAGCTTGCCGAACTGGATCAGCCGCGCGACAATCATCTCGATATTCACGTTGGGCGCGTGATGGCCCAGATCGACGAGGCAATAGGCCTTCTCGCCCAGCTCCTTCGAGATCAGGTAGCTGGTGCCCCAGTCCTGCACGACGGTGGAATAGAAGGCCGGTTCATAGATCTTGTGCTCGGAATAGATCCGCCAGTCATCCGGCAGCCTGGCATAGACCTCCTTCATCGAGGCGAGGTAGCGCTCGAACTGGCGGGTCATGTTCGACTGGCCGGGGAAGTTCGAGCCGTCGCCGATCCAGACGGTCAGCGATTTCGAGCCGATCTCGCGGCCGATCTCGATGGTCTCGATATTGTGCTCCACCGCCTGCGCGCGGGTGGCCGGATCGGTATGCGACAGCGAGCCGTATTTGTAGCTGTGCGTCTGCCCTTCCTGGTCCTGGAAGGTGTTGGAGTTCATGGAGGCAAAGCCCAGCCCGTGCTCCTCGGCCTTGGCCCTCAGATCGGCGGCGGGCGCCTTGTCCCACGGGATGTGCAGCGACACGTCGGGCGTGGCGGCCGTCAGCCTGTGGATCACGCCGCAATCGTCGAGCTTGTCGAAGATGTGGCGCGGCTCCCCCGCCCCCGGGAAGCGGGCGAAGCGCGTGCCCCCCGTGCCCGTGCCCCAGGAGGGCACGGCGACGCCGAATTTCGCGACCTTGGCCTTCACCGCCTCGATATCGATGCCGCGGCGGGCGAGATGCGCGCCGAGCGCCTCGTAATCCGCGCGCAGCCCGTCGGCGGCCTTCGCGTTGGCCGCCTCGATGATGCTCTTGTCGATCATGGCCATTACCTCGGGAAGCTCTGCTGGTTGCCGGCATCCACGTTGAGGATGTTGCCGGTCGATTTCGCCGATTTCTCGGAGGCGAAGAAATAGGCGGCCTCGGCGATATCCTCGGGCAGCACGTTGCGCTTCAGCATCGAGCGGTTGCGGTACATCTCCTCGAGGCCTTCCTTGTCGGTCTTGTAGGTCGAGGCGCGCTGTTCCAGCCATTCGCCTTCCCAGATCTTCGAGCCGCGCAGGACCGCATCGGGGTTGACCACGTTGACGCGGATGCCTGCCTCCGCACCTTCCAGCGCCAGGCAGCGCGCCAGGTGGATTTCCGACGCCTTCGCCGTGCAATAGGCCGAGGCGTTGGGGCTGGCGGCAAGGCCGTTCTTGGAGGCCACGAAGACGATCGAGCCGCCCATGCCCTGGACGCGCATCAGCTTGAACGCCGCGCGAGAGACCAGGAAGTAGCCCGTCGACAGGATCGACATGTTCTTGTTCCACAGCTCCAGCGAGGTTTCCTCCACCGGCGCCGAAGACGCGATGCCGGCATTCGACACGAGGATGTCGATCCCGCCATATTCGACCACCGCATCGGCATAGGCCGCATCCACGGCCGCCTCGTCGGTGACGTTCATTTCCACGGTGCGGACCACGTCGCGGGAATACTTGCCCGCCAGCGCCTCGAGCGTGGTTTCCAGGGCATCGGCATTGATGTCGGCCAGCACCACGCAGGCGCCTTCGGACAGGTAGCGTTGCGCAGTCGCCGCACCGATCCCGCCCGCGCCGCCGGTGACCAGCGCCACCTTGCCTGCCAGCGATTTCGGCTTGGGCATGCGCTGCAGCTTGGCCTCCTCGAGCAGCCAGTACTCGATGTCGAAGGCTTCCTGCTCGGGCAGGCCGCAATATTCCGACACGGTGGAGGCGCCGCGCATCACGTTGATCGCGTTGACATAGAATTCGCCCGAGATCCGCGCGGTGGCCTTGTCCTTGGCGAAGGTGATCATGCCGACGCCGGGCACCAGATAGACGACCGCGTTCGGGTCGCGCAGCGCCGGGCTGTCCTCATGCTTGCAGCGGTCGTAATAGGCGGCATAGCCGTCGCGATAGGCCTCGACCTGCGCGGGCAGACCGGCCAGCACCTCGTCGAGATTGCCTTTCGCCGGGTCGAAATCGACCACCAGCGGGCAGATCTTGGTGCGCAGGAAATGGTCCGGGCAGGAGGTGCCAAGCGCCGCCAGCGGACGCAGATCGGCCGAGTTGACGAATTCCAGAACGGTTTCGCTGTCATTGAAGTTGCCGACCATCGGCTGCAGGCCCGAGACCATGCCGCGGATCGCGGGCATCAGCGCGGCGGCGACCTTGCGGCGCTCGTCCTTGCCGAGGCTCTCGCAGACCGCGCCGCCGAAGATCGTCTTGCCGGCCGTCTCTTCCTCGAAGAAGGCGATGGCCTTGTTGATGATCTCCAGCGTCAGCTCGTAGCACTCCTTGGCGTCATCCGCCCAGGTGAACAGCCCGTGCGATTCCAGCACGACGCCCTTGGCCTCGGGGTTCTCCAGGCAGAATTTCTCCAGCCACAGGCCCAGCTCGTAGCCCGGCTTCTTCCACGGAAGCCAGCCGATCTCGTCGCCGAAAATGCGCTGCGTCAGCTCCTTGGAGTTCTTCGAGGCGGCAATCGCGATGATCGCGTCGGGATGCATGTGATCGACGTGCTTCTTCGGCACATAGGCATGCAGCGGCGTGTCGATCGAGGCGGCGCGCGGGTTCAGGTTGAAGGTGCAATGCGGCAGGAAGCCGACCATCTCGTCTTCGAATTCCACGCCGCGATACTTGCCCTTCAGCGCGCGCAGCTTGTCCATGTAGAGCGTGGCGAAACCGTCCATCTTGATGGAGCCCACATCGCCGCCCGAGCCCTTGACCCAGAGAACCTCGGCCTCCTCGCCGGTCAGCGGATCGGGCTGCATCACCTTCGCCGAGGTGTTGCCGCCGCCGTAATTGGTGATGCGCTTGTCCGACCCCAGCAGGTTGGAGCGGTAAAGCAGCTTCTCGGGTTCCGACATGGCCTCGGCACGGCCGTCATCCCAGAGCGACGCAAGCCGCGGATTCGCGATGAGCATTGGAGATCCTCCCTCTTCTCCGGACTTCCGGAGCGTGAACGTCTGGCCGAAAACTGCCGCATCGAAGGGCACGGTGTCAATCATTTTCGATCATATCCGGTCATTTTGCATCTGCAGCATGATCGTTATGACAGTTTATGATTGACAGTGAGCGATTCACGCCGCAAGCTTAGCGAACAGGGAGGATCAGGATGCACGAGAAGGAACGCCACAGGATCATACTGTCCGCGGTTCAGGATCGCCCGGTCGTGACCGTGGCGGAAATCTGTTCCATGACGGGGGCTTCCGAGGCGACTATCCGGCGGGACATCGCCGCCCTGCACATGCAGAAGAAGCTGCGGCGCGTCCGCGGCGGCGCCGAGGCGCTGAATCCCAACCAGTTTCCGGGGCTGGCGGGCCGCCCTTTCTCGGTGAATGAATCGATCAGGATCGAGCAGAAGCGCGCAATCGCCCGCGCCGCGGTCGATCTGTGCGACGATGGCGACCCGATCATCATCAATGGCGGCACGACGACCTTCCAGATGGTGCATCCTCTGGCCTCGCGGCGGCTGCAGGTCTTCACCAACAGCTTCCCCATCGCGGAACACCTGCTGAAGAATTCCAAGAACACGATCATGCTGTCGGGCGGCGCCATCTACCGCGAGCAGAACATCATCCTGTCGCCCTTCGAGAATGACGTGACGCGCAATTTCTACGCCCGGCGCATGTTCATGGGCGCCCAGGGGATCGGGCCGCTGGGGCTGATGGAGGCCGACCCCCTGCTGATCCAGGCCGAACAGAAGCTGATCGGCCAGGCGGACGAGCTGGTCGTGCTGGTCGACAGCGCCAAGTTCGACAACCGCTCCTCGCTGGTTCTGTGCCCGCTGGAGCGGATCGACACGCTGATCACCGACGAGGGCATTTCCGACCGCGCCGCGGCCATGCTTGAGGCGGCGGATATCACGCTGATCGTGGCCACTGCCAGCGGCACCCGCGCGGAGGCCGCCTCATGAGCGACCGCGTGATCCTGTGCTACGGCGATTCCAACACCCATGGCGCCTCGGCCATCGCCGCCGATGGCAGCTGGACCCGCCATGACGCGGCGACGCGCTGGCCCATGCGGCTGGCCGCGGCGCTGGGGCCGGGATACCGGGTGATCGAGGAAGGCCTGCCGGGGCGCACCACCTGCCTCGATGATCCGTTCGAGGGGGAATTCCTCAACGGGCTGCGCGTGCTGCCCGCGGTGCTGCGCAGCCACAAGCCGGTGGATCTGGTCGTGCTGATGCTGGGCACGAACGACCTGAAGGCGCGGTTCTCGATGACCGCCGCCGATATCGCCAAGGGCATCGCGCGGCTGATCACCGAAATCCGCCGCCATGCCTGCGGACCCGGGGGCGGCGACCCGGATATCCTGGTCGTCGCGCCGCCGCCGATCACCGAAACCGGCGTCCCCGCGCCGCACATGCTGGGCGGCGCGGAGAAGTCGCGCGCCCTTGCCGCCGAGATGGCCGCCGTGGCCGCCGCGGCAGGCACGATGTTTTACGATGCAGGCCTTGTCGCGCAGGTGGATCCGCTGGACGGCATCCATCTCGACGCAGAGGCGCATGCCGGACTGGCAGAGGGGCTGGCCCGCGCCATCCGGGACTGGGGCGCAACGCGCTGAGACAACACCAAAGGGAGGAAACACATGAAACATTTTGCCAAACTTCTGGCCGGGGCCGCGGCCCTCGGGCTGATGGCCGGGACCGCCTCGGCCGATGACATGCGCATCGCGCTGGTCGTCAAGGCGCTCGGCATCGGCTTCTTCGAGGCGGCCGCCAAGGGCGCCGAGGAGGCGGCGGGCGAGCTGGGCGATGTCGAGATCATCTATACCGGCCCGACCGACACCACCGCCGAGGGCCAGATCGAGGTGATCAACTCGCTGATCGCGCAGCGCGTCGATGCCATCGCCATCAGCGCCAACGATACCGACGCGCTGGTGCCGACGCTGAAGAAGGCGATGCAGCGCGGGATCACCGTCATCAGCTGGGATTCGGGCGTCGCGCCGGAAGGCCGCCAGATGCACCTGAACCCGTCCTCGAACCCGCTGATCGGCAACATGATCATCAAGCTGGCGGCAGACAACCTGCCCGAGGGCGGCGATGTCGCGGTCCTGTCGGCGACCACCACCTCGACGAACCAGAATATCTGGATCGACGAGATGAAGAAGGTGATGGGCGACTATCCGGGCATCAACCTGGTGGCGACCGTCTATGGCGACGACCTGGCCGACAAGTCCTATCGCGAGGCCCAGGGCCTGATGCAGTCCTATCCCGATCTCGACGCGATCATCGCGCCGACCTCGGTGGGCATCGTCGCCGCGGCACAGGCGGTCGCGGATGCCGGCAAGGTGGGCGAGGTCAACGTGACCGGCCTGGGCCTGCCCTCCGAGATGGCCGGGGCCATCGAGTCGGGCGCGTCGAAATCCTTCGCCATCTGGAACCCGATCGACCTGGGCTATGCCGCGACGATGATCGCCTACAACCTGGCCAAGGGCGAGGCCGAGGCCGAGCCCGGCGCCGCGATCGGCATGGGCCGGCTGGGCGAGGTGACGCTGGACGACACCAATTCCGGCGCCATGGCCGACCCCTTCGTCTATGACAGTTCCAACATCGACGAGTTCAAGAGCATCTTCTGATCCTCCCCGCGACACGGGATGCGCGGCACAGCCCGCGCATCCCCCGTGAAGAACCGCATCCGAAAGGGAGGCCAGCATGGCCGAGGCACACCCCGCGCCGGTCCTCGAACTGGCCGGCATCGTCAAGACATTCCCCGGCACGCGCGCGCTCGACGGTGTCCGGCTCGAACTGCACGCCGGCGAGGTAACCGCGCTGATCGGCGAAAACGGCGCCGGAAAATCCACCGTGGTCAAGTGCATGACCGGAATCTACCAGACCGATGGCGGCGAGATCCGCATGGACGGCAAGGCCATCGCATTCCCCACGCCCCAGGCCGCCGCCGCCGCGGGCGTCACCGCGATCCACCAGGAAACCGTCCTGTTCGACGACCTGACAGTGGCAGAGAACATCTTCCTCGGCCACGCCCCCAGGGGCCGGTTCGGGCTGATCGACAAGGCCGCGATGCGCCGCAAGGCCGCCGCGATTCTGGGCGGCATCGGCGCCGAGATCGACCCGGACGTGCTGCTCAGGGATCTGGGCATCGCGTCGAAGCACCTGGTCGCCATTTCCCGCGCGCTTTCCATCGACGCCCGCGTCGTCATCATGGACGAACCCACCGCCGCGCTGAGCCACAAGGAAATCGAGGAACTCTACGATCTGGTCGACGAGCTGAAGCGCCAGGGAAAGGCGATCCTCTTCATTTCCCACAAGTTCGACGAGATCTTCCGCATCGCCGACCGCTACACGGTGTTCCGCGACGGCCAGTTCGTCGGCCAGGGGCTGATGTCGGAGACATCCGAGACGGAGCTGGTGCGGATGATGGTCGGCCGCTCGGTCGAGCAGATCTTTCCCAAGCGCGCCCCCCGCATCGGGCCGGAGCTGCTGCGCGTCACCGGCTACAGCCATCCCACCGAATTCGAGGATATCGGGTTCTCCCTGCGCGAGGGCGAAATCCTCGGATTCTACGGGCTGGTGGGCGCGGGCCGTTCCGAATTCATGCAGGCGCTGATCGGCCTGACGAAGCCCTCGAAGGGCGTCGTCCGGATGGGCGAGAAGGTCATGGCGATCCGCTCGCCCGCCGAGGCCATCGAGGCCGGCATCGTCTATGTCCCCGAGGATCGCGGCAAGCAGGGCGCGATCACCCAGCTGCCGATCTTCCAGAACGTCACCCTGCCCTCGCTGGCGCAGACCTCGAAAAACGGCTTCCTGCGCATGGCCGAGGAATTCAGGCTGGCCCGCGAGTACACCCAGCGGCTGGACCTGCGCGCCGCCTCGCTCGACACGCCGGTCGGCGCGCTTTCTGGCGGCAACCAGCAGAAGGTCGTCATCGCGAAATGGCTGGCCACCAGGCCCCGGGTCATCATCCTCGACGAACCCACCAAGGGCATCGACATCGGGTCCAAGGCGGCGGTGCATGACTTCATGTCGGAACTGGCGGGCGAGGGCCTGTCGGTCATCATGGTCAGTTCCGAGATCCCCGAGATCCTGGGCATGTCCGACCGCGTCATCGTCATGCGCGAGGGCCGCATCGCCGCGGAACTCGAAGGCGATGGCCTCACTCCCGAAACCCTTGTCCGGCACGCGGCCGGGATCAGCACGGCGGAGGCCGCATGAGCATCCTCAAACATCGGGAAACGCTGCTTGTCGCGGTCATCGCGGCGCTTCTGGCGCTGATCGCCTCGCGCTTCCCCGGCTTCGTCACGCCGCGCAACCTGGCGGCGGTCTTCACCGATACCGCGCCGCTGATGATCCTGGCCCTGGGCCAGATGGCCGTGATCCTGACGCGCTGCATCGACCTGTCGGTGGCGGCGAACCTGGCGCTGACCGGCATGACCGTCGCGCTTCTGAACACGGTGGCGCCCGATCTGCCGGTCGTGGTCACGCTGGTGCTGGCCATCGGGCTGGGCGCGGTGATGGGGGCGGTCAACGGCATCCTCGTGTGGAAGCTGGAGATCCCCTCCATCGTGGTGACGCTGGGCACGATGACCATCTTCCGCGGCATCATCTTCCTGATCTCCGACGGGCAATGGGTCAACGCGCACGAGATGAGCGCAGGCTTCACCGGGTTCCCGCGCATCGAGATCCTCGGGCTGCCGGTGCTGGCCTGGATCGCGATCCTGGCGATCGCCGTGATGGCCCTGGTGATGAGCCGCACCGTGCTGGGCCGCGCGATCTTCGCGGCCGGGTCGAACCCGCATGCCGCCGCCTATACCGGCATCGACGTGGGGCGCACGCAATTCGCCGCCTTCGTGATCTCCGGCGCGCTGGCGGGGCTGACCGGCTATCTGTGGATCGCCCGCTATGCCGTCGCCTATGTCGACATCGCCGGCGGGTTCGAGCTGGACGTCGTCGCCGCCTGCGTGATCGGCGGCATCTCCATCGCCGGGGGCGTCGGCACCGTCGCGGGCGCAGTTCTGGGCGCGCTGTTTCTGGGCGTCATCAAGAACGCCCTGCCGGTGGTCGATGTCTCGCCCTTCTGGCAGCTGGCCATTTCCGGCGCCGCCATCCTGATCGCCGTCGCCTTCAACGCCCGCGCGGGCCGCAGACAGGGCCGCGTCATCCTCAAATCCGCGGAGCAAGCCGCATGAGCCTCGCCGATCCCGACATGACCCCCGTTCCCCGCCAGATCCCCGACCGCCTGGGCTCGCCCGCCGCGAAGCTGCTGAAAAGCTGGGAGTCGCTCTTGCTGCTGGTGGCGGTGGGGGTGTTCATCCTCAACTGCTTTGCCTCGCCCTATTTCCTTGATGCCTGGGGCCTGTCGGATGCGACCTTCAACTTCACCGAGAAGGCGATGATCGCCTTCGCCATGGCGCTGCTGATCATCTCCGGCGAGATCGACCTGTCGGTCGCCTCGATCATCGCGCTCTGCTCCACCGCGATGGGGCTGGTGATGCAGGCGGGGGGCGGCACCGGGCTGCTGGTCCTGACCGGGCTGGGCACGGGACTGCTCTGCGGCGCCTTCAACGGGGTGCTGGTGACGCGGCTGGGCCTGCCCTCGATCGTCGTGACGATCGGCACGATGAGCCTGTTCCGCGGCATCTCCTACATCGTGCTGGGCGACGGGGCCTTCCGCGGCTATCCCGAGGGCTTCGCCTGGTTCGGCCAGGGCTATGTCTTCTGGGTGATCACGGTCGAAATGGTGATCTTCACGATCCTCGCCATCGTCTTCGGCGTGGTCCTGCACAAGACCAATTTCGGCCGCCAGGTCTATGCCGTGGGCAACAATTCCACCGCGGCGCTCTTCTCCGGCATCCGGGTCGGGCGGGTGAAGATGATCCTGTTCCTGATGACCGGGCTGATGTCGGGACTGGCGGCGATCTGCCTGACCTCGCGGCTGGGCTCGACCCGCCCCTCCATCGCCGCGGGGATGGAGCTGGAAGTGGTGACCATGGTGGTGCTGGGCGGCGTCTCGATCCTGGGCGGGTCGGGCTCCATCCCCGGCGTCGTCATCGCCGCCATCCTGATGGGTCTGGTGACCTTCGGGCTGGGGCTCTTGAACGTGCCGGGCATCGTCATGTCGATCTTCATCGGCTGCATGCTGATCGGCGTGATCGCGGTGCCGCGGCTGATCCGCATGGCCCGCGGCAAGACATGAAGGACACCTCCAAGATGGAAAAGATCGCCTTCCGCATGATGCTGCATCCCGGGCAGCTGGAGGAATACCGCAAGCGCCATGACGAGATCTGGCCCGAGCTGGTCGCGCTGCTGAAGGAGGCGGGGGTCGAGGATTACTCGATCCACCACGACCCGCAGACGAATGCGCTATTCGGCGTGCTGTGGCGCAGGCAGGATCACGGCATGGACGCCCTGCCCGCCCATGAGGTGATGAAGCGCTGGTGGGCGCATATGGCCGACATCATGCAGACCCATCCCGATAACGAACCGGTCTCGGTTCCCCTGGAAACGGTGTTCCACCTGCCATGACTGCACCGCGCCATATCGCCGTGATCGACCTGGGCAAGACCAATGCGAAACTCGCGCTGGTCGATGCCGCCACCCTGTCGGAACTGGCCGTGGTCAAGCGGCCCAATGCCGTGCTGCCCGGCCCGCCCTATCCGCATTTCGACCTGGAGGGGCACTGGGACTTCTTCCTGCACCACCTGGCGGCCTTCCATGCCAGCCACGGGATCGACGCGATTTCCGTCACCACCCATGGCGCGGCGGCGGTGCTGCTGGACGGGGCGGGCGATCTGGTCCTGCCGATGCTGGATTACGAACACGACCTGTCGGACACCGCCACCGCCTATGAGGCGCTGCGCCCGGATTTCGCCCGCACCGGCAGCCCGCGCCTGGGCATGGGGCTGAACCTGGGGGCGCAGCTGCATCACCTGAAGGTGACGCAGCCCGACGCCTGGTCGCGGCTGGCGCATGTCGTGACCTATCCGCAATACTGGGGCTACCGCCTGACCGGGCGCTTCGGCACCGATGTCACCTCGCTGGGCTGCCATACCGACCTGTGGGACCCGGCGGCGGCGGCCTTCTCGGATCTGGTCGAGACGCTGGGGCTCACCGAAAAGCTTGCCGAACCGCACCGCTCCTCCGACATCCTCGGCGGGGTCACCGCCGGGGTGGCGGCGCGCACCGGGCTGCCCAAGGGCACGCCCGTCGCCTGCGGCATCCATGACAGCAACGCCTCGCTCTATCCGCATCTGCTGGGCCGCAGCGGCGCGTTTTCCGTGGTCTCCACCGGCACCTGGGTCGTGGTCATGGCGATGGGTGCGGGCGCGACCCCGCTGGATCCGGCGCGCGACACGCTGGTCAATGTCAACGCGATGGGCGATCCGGTCGCCTCGGCGCGGTTCATGGGCGGGCGCGAATACGAGATCGTGCGCGACGGCAGCGATGCCGCCCCCACCGCCGCCGATCGCGCGGCCGTCCTGGAGGGGCTGATGCTGCTGCCCGCGGTCGAACCGGGCAGCGGGCCATTCCCGGGCCGCGTGGGCGGCTGGACCGCGCCGCCCGCGACCGAAGGCGCAAGGATGCTGGCGCCGTCATGGTACCTTGCGCTGATGACCGATACCTGCCTGAGCCTCGCAGGCGCCTCCGGCCCGGTGATCGTCGAGGGCCCCTTCGCCGCCAATCCCGACTACCTGGAGATGCTGGCCGCGCTGCGCCCCGAGGGCGTGGAAACCGCCGCCTCCGCCACCGGGACCAGCGTCGGCGCGGCGCTCCTGATGCTGCCCGAGGCGCCGCCGCCTGCCACCCGGGCGGTCATCCCGGGCGACAGCGCCGCGTTGCGCGACTATGCGGCGCGCTGGCGGCGGGCGGTGAAGGCCCCGATGACGGACCCCCAGGCCGCGCGGCTCTGAGCCTCAGCCCGCCCCGCGCAGATCGCCCAGCGGGTCGGGATTGCGGGGCGGCGGCGCGGCGTCGATCTCGGCCGCCCAGGGGTCCGGCCCGGCAGCACCCCGCCCGTCCCGCCCGAAGGACATCAGCGCATCGCCCCCGGGCCTGTGACGCGGCCAGTCCGGCAGACCCGGCCCATTGGGATCGCCCGTCTGCGCGAAACGGAACAGATGCGCCCCAATCGCCGCCGCCATCGCGCGATCGCGCGGCCCCGCCGGGATCAGCGGATCGCGCGCCGCCGTGCCCAGGAAGAACGGCACATCCGAGGCATGGCCCGCCCCCGCGGCGCCTGCGGCCGCGACGGACTCGGGCAGATAGGCGAAGCGATAGGACCAGACCGGATGCCCCGCATCCGCCAGACGGTCCGCCGCGCGCCGCGCGCCCGCGATCATGTATCCCGTGCGGCCGCCCAGGTCGTCATCCGTCGCGCCGATCATCACCGGGATGGGCGCCCATGCCCCCGGTCCCGGATCGGCCAGGTCCCTGCCATCGACCCAGGGCCCGGCCCAGCTCTGCCCAGCCTCGTCTGCGGCGGTCATCCAGTTCAGCCCGCCGCAGACGGCCTCGGCCGGCAGGGCGCGCAGCGCGGCCAGCGCCTCGGGCCCCTCCCCCGCGATGCCGTGGCGGCGGGCGAAGGCGGCGCCCACCGCCTCCATCTCCGGGCGGGTGGCGGTGCCCGGGCGCAGACCCGTCATCCCCGACAAGATCGCCGCGCGATGGAACAGCCCATTCGCCCCCGGCGCTGCCATCAGGTAATGGACCGAGGCGCCGCCCGCGCTTTCGCCGATCAGCGTGACATTGCCCGGATCGCCGCCGAAGGCACGGATATGCTCGCGGATCCAGCGCAGCGCGGCGATCTGGTCCAGCAGGCCGAAATTCCCCGAGGGCGCCTCCGCCCGCGACAGCGCGGGATGCAGGAAGGTGCCGAACCGCCCCAGACGGTAATTCAGGCTGACGAAGACCGCCCCCCGTCCGGCCAGCGCGGCCCCGTCATGGATCGCCGCCGAGCTGCCCCCGGTCAGGAAGGCCCCGCCATGGATCCAGACGATCACCGGCAGGTCCATTCCCGCCGCGGCAGGGCGCCAGATGTTGAGATAGAGGCAATCCTCGGACGGAACCGTCCGGATCGGCGCGGCATCGGCCGCGACCGGGGCCTGCATGCAGTCGGGGGCGAAGCGCGTGGCATCGCGCAGTCCCTGCCAGGGCGGCGGCGGCCGGGGGGCGCGCCAGCGCAGATCGCCCGTGGGGGCCGCGGCATAGGGGATGCCCAGCCAGCGGACCGTGCCCGCCTCCTGCGACCCGCGCAGCATGCCCGCCGGTATCCGCGCCACCGGCAAGGGAGCGGCGGAGCCCCGCGCCGCGCCGGCCCGGGATGCCGTCAGGCCGAATGCCGATGCCAACCGTCTGAACATGACCGCCCGCCTCCGCTGCCGCCTGCGCCACAGGCTAGCGCCGGGTCCCCGAAACGTCAAAGGCGGCCCCTTGGGGCCGCCATGGCATCCGCAGCTTTCCGCCGCGGGGGTCGTCTCGTCCCGCGCCCGCCAGGGCGCAGGCTTCAGCGGGCAGCGCGGATCGCGGCGGCGTCGATTTCGTCGCGGTTCAGGCCGATATCGCGCAGCGTCTCGTCGGACAGGGCCGACAGCGCGCGGCGGGTCTTCTCGATGCGGGCTGCCTTGACGAAGCCGGCGGAGAGGGTTTCGTAGATGCGCAGCGTGTAGGACGGCCGACGGGCAGCAAGGGTAGCGGTGGTCATTTCGGGGCTCCGGGTGTTTTCGCGCCGCAGAAATTGCGGTCAATCATCTTTGCCAACCGCACATATGGCGGGCAGTTTGAAAACACCAATGCCGGATCGGCCAAGCCGGATTGCACCGGCTGCATGGCCCGCATAGCCCCGAAGGGGCGTCCTGATTCAGCCCCGAAGGGGCGTCCTGCTTCAGCCCGCAGGGGCGTCCTGCTTCACCCCCGCAGGGTGTCGTGATCAACCCCGCGAAGGCGTCGCAACCGGCCAGGCAGGGAGGGCCGCGCGCGTCATCCCAGGGGCGCGGCGATCAGCCTGCCGGACGCAGCAGGAAAGCGCGGAAATCGTTCACGTTCGTCCCGGTGGGCCCCGGCGAGAACAGGTCCCCCGCGGCGGCGAAGGCGCTCCAGGCGTCATGCCGCGCCAGCGCCGCCGCCGGATCGATCCCTGCCGCGCGCATCCGCGCCGCCGATCCGCCATCGGCAAAGGCGCCGGCATTCTCCTCGGACCCGTCGATCCCGTCGCTATCCGCCGCCAGCGCGGCGATGCCCGCCACCCCGTCGAGATCCAGCGCCGCCGCCAGGAGGAACTCGGTATTGCGCCCGCCGCGCCCCGGTTCCCCGGTCAGCGTCACGGTGGTCTCGCCGCCCGAGAGAAGGACAACCGGCGGCGCGAAGGGCGCGCCCTCGCGCGCCGCATGGCGGGCCAGCGCGGCATGGAACCGCCCGGCCTCGCGCGCCTCGCCCTCCAGCGCATCCGACAGGATCGCCGCGGGGATGCCCTCCGCCTCGGCCGCGTCGGCCGCCGCGCGCAGCGACAGACCCGCCGAGGCGATGACCTTCACCTCGTTGCGGGCGAAGACCGCATCATCGGGGCGCGGCGCCTCCTCCGCCGCCTCCAGCGCCGCCGCGACCCGCTCGGGCAGGGCGATGCGGTGGCGCGCCACCAGCGCCCGCGCCCCGGCCAGCGTCACGGCATCGGGGACCGTGGGGCCCGAGGCCACCTGGGCGGGATCGTCGCCCGGCACGTCCGACACGACCAGGCTGACGACCCGCGCCGGATGCGCCGCAGCTGCCAGCCGCCCGCCCTTGATCCGGCTCAGATGCTTGCGGATCGCGTTCATCGCCGAGATCGGCGCGCCCGAGGCCAGCAGCGCCCGGTTCAGCGCCGCCTCGTCCTCCAGCGTCAGCCCCTCGGGCGGCGCCGGCAGGAGCGCCGATCCGCCGCCGCAGACCAGCGCCACGACCAGGTCATCCTCGCCCAGCCCCGCGACGGCGTCGAACAGCGCCTGCGCCGCCTCCAGCCCGGCAGCGTCGGGGACGGGATGGGCCGCCTCCATCACGCGGATCCGCTCGCAGGGGACGGCATAGCCGTAGCGGGTGACGACGACGCCTTCCAGCGGGCCGTCCCAGGCGGCCTCGAAAGCGGCGGCCAGCTGCGCGGCCCCCTTGCCCGCGCCGATCACCACGGTCCGTCCGGCGGGTTTCGGCGGCAGGTGGCGCGGCAGCACCTGAACCGGGTCGGCGGCGGCCACGGCGGCGTCGAACAGACGGGTCAGCAGGGCACGGTCGGCATCGGTCATCACGGGATCTCCGGGTCTGGACGGCAGGCAGTCCGGCCGCAGTAGCATGCGGCGGCGGACGCATCAAAGGCCGCATTCCCTTCCCCGGCGCTTTCCGCTTTGCTGCGCGCAGGCAGCAGCAGGAGAACACCGCCATGAAGGCAATACTCTGGGACATGGACGGCACGCTCATCGACAGCGAGCCGCTGCATGAACATGCGCTGGTGGAGGCGCTGCGATCGCTGGGGATCGAGCCCGACCCGCGGCTGCATGACAAGGTGCTGGGGATGTCGGCGGACAAGGTCTATGAATGGCTCTGCGCGGAGGCGGGGCTGTCCCTGCCCTTCGGCGACTGGATCCGCATCAAGTATTCGCATTACATGCAGGGCGTCGATCTGCTAAAACCGATGCCCGGCGCCCTGGAATGCTGGCGCGCGGCCGCGGCGCGGGGGCTGGGCCAGGCGGTCGCGTCGAATTCCGACCGCATCATCGTCGAGGCCAACCTGGGCCACATGGACCTGATTGCACCCGGCATGGTCACGGTCAGCCGCAACGACGTGCGCGAGGGCAAGCCCGCACCCGAGATCTACCAGCGCGCCGCCTGGCTGCTCGGGGTCGATCCGTCCGAGGCGGTGGTGCTGGAGGATAGCCGCACCGGCGCGCTGGCGGGCCTGGCGGCCGGGATGCAGGTGCTGATCGTGCCCTATAGCGAGGTGGCGCCGCCCGAGGGTGCGCGCAAGCTGGCCGACATGGCCGAGCTGAAGGCGATGATCGCCGCCGCCTGATCCGCCCCGCCCCCTGCCCCGTTTTCCCGGGCCGGGACGGGCGCGGGTCGGCGGCTGGACCGGACGGATCGGACCGGGCTGGCCGCCGCCGGCCCCGTCAGCCCGCCAGCGCC
>NZ_JACVXA010000030.1 GCF_014903745.1 Mangrovicoccus algicola
ACGGCTGACAACGGCAGGAACGCTGCTGCTTCCAACGCCGTCCTTGTGGGGTTGCCCTGGAAGCCCGGGGCATGCAGGCGGGCCGCATAGAGGCGGCCGGGGATGTGCGGCTCCCAGGGGGCAGGCTTGCAGGAGCCGCTGATATCCGGCCATGCCGTCCGGTTCCATGGCGGGGAAGATGCGGAAAGCTGCGCGACCTGAGGCGCCGCGACCGCTCCTGCCGCCCAAAAGGGGCGCGCGGCCCCCGGAAATGGAAAGCCCCGCCGGACGGGATGTCCGGCGGGGCTTGGAAATTCCTGGGACCGACCGCAGGGTTATTCGCGGTTGCCCATGAATTGGAGCAGGAACATGAACAGGTTGATGAAGTCCAGATAGAGCGACAGCGCGCCCATGATCGCGGACTTGCCCAGCCATTCGCTGTCGGCATGCTGTGCATGGGCGATGTAGTCGGTCTTGATCCGCTGCGTGTCATAGGCGGTCAGGCCCGCGAAGACCAGCACGCCGATCACCGAGATCGCGAAGGACAGCGCCGAGGAGGCGATGAAGATGTTGACGATCGACGCCACCAGGATGCCGATCACGCCCATCATCAGGAAGGTGCCGAAACCCGACAGGTCCTTCTTGGTCGTGTAGCCGTAAAGGCTGAGACCGGCGAAGGCGATGGCGGTGACCAGGAAGGTCTGCGCGATGGATTCCCCGGTGAAGACCAGGAAGATCGAGCTGAGCGACAGGCCCATGACGGCGGCATAGACGTAGAAGACCATCTGCGCGGTCGCGGCCGACATGCGGTTGATCCCCGCCGACAGGCCGAAGACGAAGGCCAGGGGCGCGAACATGATCACCCATTTCAGCGGGCTGGCATAGATCGCCTGGCCCAGGCCGGTCAGCATTTCCTGGCCGCTGGCGGGATCGGTGGTCACTGCCAGTCCGGAAATCGCCCAGGCCGCCAGCGCGGTCAGCAGCATGCCCACGGACATCGTGCCGTAGACCTTGTTCATATGGGCCTTCAGGCCCTCGTCAATTGCAGCCGTGCGGACACCGGCGGTGCCGCGCATCGTCTGGTAGTCAGCCATGGGTTGCCTCCTAGTTGATATATCGTGGCGTCCCCGGGCGGGGACGCGTCTCAGCTAATCATAAAGGCATGGAGGCCGCCTCTTTCAAGCGAATGCGTATGGCCGCCGGCGAAAATTGCGAAAGATTCTCAGACCGGCGGTTCGATGTCGCAGGCAGGCGCGCGTTTTGCGGTCATTTCCACCAGTGCGGCGCGTCCCACGGGGGGCGCTGCGACTCGCGCTCGGCCTCGGCCCGGGTCAGCCCGACATCGCGCAGCAGATGGGCGTCCAGATGGCGCAGGTGGCGCCGCTGGCGGGCGAGGGCAAGCCGTTCGGCGAGGCGCAGTCGCGCAAGGCGCGGCAGCCGCAGCAGACGCGGGGCGGGGCGGGGGCAGGTCTGGTCGGACATGGAATATCCCTTGTTCCTGTGATGAATGGTCTGGAATGCATCATGTGAAATGATCTATGCTCTGTCAGGCCCGGCAAGTGAAACGACGCTTTGTGGGGCTATGGCTCACGAGGATTGATATGGCCCGAGTCCTGGACCTTGCGGCGCTGCGGGCGCTGGTGACGATCGCCGATCTGGGCGGGGTGACGCGCGCGGCGAATGTGCTGAACCTGACGCAATCGGCGGTGTCGATGCAGATGAAGCGGCTGGAGGAGTCGCTTGATGTGCAGCTGTTGAACCGGCAGGCGCGCAGCGTCAGCCTGACCTCGGCGGGCGAACAGCTGGCCGGTTATGCCCGGCGCATGCTGGAGCTGAACGACGAGGCCATCACCCGGCTGACCACGCAGGATTACGAGGGGCGGCTGACGCTGGGCGTGCCGCATGACATCGTCTATCCGCATATCCCCGGGGTGATGCAGCGCTTTGCCGCCGAGTTTCCGCGGGTCAAGGTGCATCTGGTCAGCTCCTACACGGTCAACCTGCTGAAACAGATGGAGGCCGGCAGCGTCGACGTGATCCTGACCACGCAGGAGACCCGCCCCGAGGGCTGCGAGACGCTGGCGACGCTGCCGATGGTCTGGATCGGCGCGCAGGACGCGCAGATCTGGCGCGCGCGGCCGCTGCGGCTGGCCTTCGAACCCAACTGCCTGTTCCGCGCGCCGGTGCAGGCCGCGCTGGAGGCGGCGGGGATCCCCTGGGATCTGGCGGTGGAGGCGGATCATTCGCGCACCATCGAGGCCAGCGTCGCGGCGGATTTCGCGCTTCAGGTGGTGCTGCGCGGCACGCTGCCGCCGGGCTGTTCCGAGGTGCCGGAGGCGGCGGGCCTGCCCGCGCTGCCCTCGATGCATATCAACATGTATCGCCGCCAGGGGCTGTCGGGTCCGCCGGCGGAGCGGGTGCAGGCGCTGCTGCGCGCGGCCTATGGGGCCGCCGCGTCGCTGGCGGCGGCGGAATGACCGGCCTGCGGGCTACATGGTGATGACGATCTTGCCGGTGGAGCGGCGCGCGCGCAGGATCTCCATCGCCTCGGCCACGTCGGCCAGCGGCATCACGTGGCTGACATGCGGGCGCAGCTTTCCCGCGGCATGCCAGTCCATCAGCTGCGCGAGGCTGCCGGTCAGCGTCGCGGGATCGAAGGCCAGATAGCCCCCCCAGTAGAGGCCGATCACCGATATGTTCTTGACCAGGAGGTGATTGGCCGGGATCTGCTGCACCTCGCCCCCGGCGAAGCCGATCAGCAGATAGCGGCCGCCCGGGCGGCAGGCGCTGAGGCAGGGCCGGAAGAGGGGGCCGCCGATCGTGTCATAGACCACCTCGGCCCCGCCCATCGCCTTCAGCGCGCCGCGCAGGTCGGGATGGTCGCTGTCGATCACCTCATGCGCCCCGGCGGCGCGCGCGGCCTCCAGCTTCTGCGCGCCGCGGGCGCAGGCGATCACCCGCGCGCCCATCAGCCGGCCCAGCTCCACCGCCGTCAGCCCGACGCCGCCCGCCGCGCCGGTGACCAGCAGCGTCTCGCCGGGTTTCAGCCGCGCGGCATGATCCAGCGCCAGGTGGGAGGTGCCATAGGCGATCTGGAACCCGGCCGCCTCGGTCATCGTCATGGCATCGGGGACCGGCAGGCAGCGGGCGGCCGGAAAGCATCCCCATTCGGCCAGCCCCCCATGGCCCGCATAGACCGCCACCCTGTCGCCGGCGGCCAGACCCGTCACGCCCTCGCCCAGGGCGGCGACCGTCCCGGCCAGTTCCAGTCCCAGCGTCGCGGGAAAGGGCGGCATGTCCTGATATTTTCCCTTCGCGATCAGCAGATCGGCGAAATTCAGCCCGCAGGCGGCGATGCGGATCAGCACCTCTCCCGCGGCGGGGGCGGGCACGGCAATATCGACCAGGGCGGGTTCTCCGCCGGATTTCGAAATTTGGTAGGCGCGCATGACAAACCCCTTTCACGGTGCTACCTGTTTAGCGGCTCCGGGGGCGCCGATGGAAGTCGGCCCCTGCGCGGGGCCGCCGATTCCGAAGGGACCGGACCCGTCGGCAGGGTCCTCGCCGGGACATGGCGCTATGACAGGACAGACGGCCGGGGCCGGGGCGGGATGGCTGGACGGCCCCCGCGCGGCCCGGGTCCTTCCCCGGTTCAGGGGGTGCCGGGGCGGGTTTGCCTTCCGGCGGAGTGACAAGTTTGGAGATGGCGATGAAGCATCCGGTTGACGTTCACGTGGGCAAGAGGGTTCGGCACAGGCGCTGGATGGTGGGCATGACCCAGCAGCAGCTGGCCACGAAGGTGGGCATCAAGTTCCAGCAGATCCAGAAATACGAAACCGGAATGAACCGCATCAGCGCCTCGCGCCTGTGGGACATCTCGCTGGCGCTCGACGTGCCGGTGGCCTATTTCTTCGAAGGCGTGGAGGCCGGGGAAGACGGGGTCGACGGGGCCGCGGCCGGGATCTCGCCGGTGGGGGACCTTCTCGCCGACAAGGAGGCGCTGGATCTCGTGCGCTCCTATTACGCGATCCCCGAAAACCAGCGCCGGCAGCTGTTCGAACTGGCGCGGGTGCTCAGCAACGCGGCCTGACGGGCGGCTTGCCGCTGCCGCGCGGGCCACGTAGTGGTGCGGCCAGCCGACCCGCGCGGGCGGCGATCATCACATGTCCATGCCGCGAGGGTCCGCCTTGTCCCAGTCCCTGATCGACACCGCCCATGCCCTGGCCGATGCGGCCCGGGCGGAAACCCTGGCCCATTTCCGCAATCCCGGGCTGGACGCGGCGAACAAGGCCGCGGCAGGGTTCGATCCCGTGACCGAGGGCGACCGCGCGGCCGAGGCCGCGATGCGCGCCATCCTCGCCGAACGCCGCCCCGGGGACGGGGTCTTCGGCGAGGAATACGGCATCACCCGGGGCAGCTCCGGCCTGACCTGGGTTCTGGATCCGATCGACGGCACCCGCGGCTTCCTGTCGGGCACGCCGACCTGGGGCGTGCTGATCGCCGCCTGCGAGGGCACGCGTCCGGTTTACGGCATCATCGACCAGCCCTTCATCGGCGAGAGGTTCGAGGGCGGGCTGGGCGTCGCGCGCTATCGCGGACCGCAGGGCGAGGCGCCGCTGCGGTCGCGCCAGGGCGTCGCGCTGAAGGACGCGATCCTCTTCTCCACCTTTCCCGAGATCGGCACGGCGCAGGAGGCGGCGCGGTTCCGCGAGGTCTCGGCGCGGGCGCGGCTGACGCGGTTCGGGATGGATTGCTATGCCTACGGGCTCCTGGCGCTCGGCCATGTCGACCTGGTGATCGAGGCGGGGCTGCAGCGCTATGACATTGCCGGTCCCATCGCGGTGATCGAGGCGGCGGGCGGCATCGTCACCGACTGGCAGGGCGGCCCGGCCGACGAGGGCGGGCGCATCCTGGCTGCGGGTTCGCCGGAATTGCATGCCGAGGCGCTGGCGCTGCTGTCCGGGACGGCGGCGGAGGGCGCGGCATGAGCGGGATGCTGATCCGCGGCGCCGAGGTGATCGTCACGATGGACGGGGCGCGGCGCGAACTGAAGGGCGCCGATCTGCGCATCGCCGGCGGCGTCATCGCCGCGATCGGGCCGGGGCTGGCGCCCGCGCCCGGGGACGAGATCCTCGATGCGGCGGGCTGCGTCGTCACGCCGGGGCTGATCAACACGCATCATCACCTGTACCAGAGCCTGACCCGCGCGGTGCCTGCCGGGCAGGATGCGCTGCTTTTCGGCTGGCTGCAGACGCTCTATCCGATCTGGGCGCGCTTCACCCCCGAACATATGCGCGTCTCGGCGATGACCGGGCTGGCGGAGCTGGCGCTGTCGGGCTGCACGCTGACCTCGGACCACCTTTACCTCTTTCCCAACGGATCGCGACTGGATGACACGATCGAGGCGGCGGGCGAGGTGGGGATCCGCCTCCTGGCGACCCGCGGGGCCATGTCGATCGGCGAAAGCGACGGGGGCCTGCCGCCGCACAGCCTGGTGGAGCGCGAGGCGGCGATCCTGGAGGACTGCATCCGCGTGGTCGATGCCTTCCACGACCCGCGCCCGGGCGCGATGATCCAAGTCGGCATCGCCCCCTGTTCGCCCTTCTCGGTCAGCCGCGAGCTGATGCGCGACGCCGCGATCCTGGCGCGCGACAAGGGCGTGCGGCTGCATACCCACCTGGCCGAGAATGACGAGGACATCGCCTATTCGCTGGAGAAATTCGGCTGTCGTCCGGGGCAGTATGCCGAGGATCTGGGCTGGACCGGGGATGATGTCTGGCATGCCCATTGCGTCAAGCTGGACGGGGTCGAGATCGACCTTTTCGCGCGTTCGGGCACCGGCGTGGCGCATTGCCCCTGTTCCAACTGCCGGCTGGGATCGGGGATCGCGCCGGTGCGCGCGATGCGCGATGCGGGGGTGCGCGTCGGGCTGGGCGTCGACGGCTCGGCCTCCAACGATGCGGGCAACCTGGTGGCCGAGGCGCGCCAGGCGATGCTGCTGCAGCGGGTCGCGCGCGGCGCCGATGCCATGTCCGTCCGCGAGGCGCTGGAAATCGCCACGCGCGGCGGGGCGGAGGTGCTGGGGCGGCTCGATGACCTGGGCACGCTGGAACCCGGCAAGCGCGCCGATATCGCCATCTGGGACGTTTCGGGGATCGAGGCGGCCGGCGCCTGGGACCCGGTTGGGGCGCTTCTGCTCTCGGGTCCGACCCGGGTGCGCGACCTGATCGTCGAGGGCCGCGCGGTGGTCGTCGGCGGGCAGATGGCGCGGCTGGATCTCGGGCGGCTGCTGGAGACCCAGACAAGGCTGGCGCGCGCCCTGGCGGCGGGCTGAGCCGGTGGCGGCGGAGATCGGCCCATTGCTGGATGCCTTCCGCGCGCGCAACGGGCTGGCGCCGCTGGTGTCGCATCCGCTCTGCGAGGCGGCGGCGCGCGCCCATGCCGCCGATCTGGCGCGGCGCGCGGTGCTCAGCCATGGCAGCGGGCCGGGCAACATGGACACGGTGGCCCAGCGTATCGCCGCGCAGGGCTATGCCTGGAGCTTCGCCGCCGAGAATGTGGCATTCGGCCAGCGCGACGCCGCCGAGGTCATGGCCGCCTGGGAGGGCTCTCCCGGACATCATGCCAACATGGCCAGCCCGCTGGCGGTGCATTTCGGCTTCGGCGGGGCGTCGAACCATATCGGCCCCTACTGGGTGCTGGTGCTGGCCGCGCCGCTGTGATCCCCGCCCGCTGAGCCGCTACCGACTTTAGGCTTAGTCGCCGCCCCTTGCGTCAAGCCGCGATCCGGATAGGCTCGGGCAAGGGAGGACTCTGTCCGGACAAGACATGCATCAGCACGCGGAGCAGGCCCGGCCTGCACCGGAGGGTCTGCCTATCTCAGCGATTGCGGAGGCAAGTTGCCGCCCGCATGGCAAGGACAGGGGCGGGGCGCGGCTCCCGCCGGAAGGGAGGATCCATGACCGAGGTGAACCTGACGGTGAACGGCCGCAGGGTGCGACGCGACGTGCCCGATGCGATGCTGCTGGTGGAATTCCTGCGCGAGGAACTGCGCCTGACCGGCACGCATGTGGGCTGCGACACCAGCCAGTGCGGCGCCTGCCTTGTGCATCTGGACGGGCGCGCGGTGAAATCCTGCGCGACGCTGGCGGCGCAGGCCTCCGGCGGCACGGTCGTCACGATCGAGGGCATTGCCGGGGACGAGCTGCACCCGATGCAGAAGGCGTTCAACGACCATCACGGGCTGCAATGCGGCTACTGCACGCCGGGCATGGTGATGTCGGGGATCGACATGGTGAAGCGCTACCGCGCCGCCGGGCGCGAGCTGACCGAGGCCGCGATCCGCGCCGAGCTGGAGGGCAATATCTGCCGCTGCACGGGCTATCACAACATCGTGCGGTCGATCCGGGCCGCAGCGGCGGAGATGTGAGATGAGCGAGAACGGAATCGGCAAGCCGGTCAAGCGCCGCGAGGACCGGCGTTTTTTGACCGGGCGGGGCAGGTATACCGACGACCTGCGGATGGAGAACCAGGCCTATGCCGCCTTCGTCCGGTCCCCCCATGCCCATGCGCGGGTGAGCGGCATCGACGCGGCGGCGGCGCTGGAGCAGGAGGGCGTGATCCGGGTGCTGACCGGGCCGGAGCTGGTGGCAGACGGCATCGGCAACATCATCACCGGCTGGGCGATCACCTCGAAGGACGGCGCGCCGATGAAGGTCGGCGACTGGTCGGCCCTGGCCACGGACCGGGTGCGCTATGTCGGCGACGCGGTGGCGGTGGTGATCGCCGAGACCCGCCAGGGCGCGCGCAATGCCGCGGAACTGGTCGAGGTCTCCTATGAGGAGTTGCCCGCGGTGGCGCGCGGCGACCGGGCGCTGCAGCCCGGCGCGCCGCAGCTGCATGACGTGGCGCCGGGCAACCTGGTCTTCGACTGGGAGATCGGCGATGCCGCCGCCACCGATGCGGCGCTGGCCGCGGCCGCCACGGTGGTGGAGCTGTCGCTGGAGAACAACCGCCTGGCGCCGAACGCGATGGAGCCGCGCAGCGCCGTGGCCGTCCACGACCCGGCGGAGGATCACTACACGCTCTATACCACCTCGCAGAACCCGCATGTCGCGCGGCTGGTCCTGTCGGCCTTCTACCAGGTCGCCCCGGAACACAAGCTGCGCGTCGTCGCCCCCGATGTCGGCGGCGGCTTCGGGTCCAAGATCTACATCTATCCCGAGGAGATCACCTGCCTCTGGGCGGCGATGAAGACCGGGCGCTCGGTGAAATGGACCTCGGAGCGCAACGAAGCCTTCATGACCGACGCCCATGGCCGCGACCATGTGACGACCGCGCGGATGGGCTTCGACGAGGGCGGGCGGATCACCGGCTTCAAGGTCGAGACCATCGCCAATCTGGGCGCCTATTGCTCGCTTTTCGCCACCGCGACGCCGACCTACCTGTATGCGACGCTGCTGTCGGGGCAATACGACATCCCGGCGATCCATGCCAATGTGAAGGCGGCCTATTCCAACACCGTGCCGGTGGATGCCTATCGCGGCGCCGGGCGGCCGGAAGCCACCTATCTGGTGGAGCGGATGATGACCACCGCCGCGCGGCAGATGGGGATGGAGGAGGCGGAGCTGCGCAGGCGCAACTTCATCCAGAGCTTCCCGCATCAGACGCCGGTCATCATGTGCTATGACGCGGGCGATTTCCCCGGCAATCTCGACAAGGCCATGGCCGCCGCCGACGTGGCGGGCTTTCCCGCGCGGCGCGCGGAGGCCGCGGCGCGCGGGATGCTGCGGGGTCTGGGCTATTCGTGCTATATCGAGGCCTGCGGCATCGCGCCCTCGAAGGCCGTGGGCGCGCTCGGTGCCGGGGTCGGGCTGTGGGAATCCGCGGAAATGCGGGTGAACCCGGTGGGCACGATCGAGATCCTCACCGGCAGCCACAGCCACGGGCAGGGGCACGAGACCACCTTTGCCCAGATCGTCGCCGACCGGTTCGGCGTGCCGATCGAGAGCATCTCGATCCTGCATGGCGATACCGACAAGGTGCAGTTCGGCATGGGCACCTACGGCTCGCGCTCGGGCGCGGTGGGGATGTCGGCCATCGTGCGGGCCATGGACAAGGTCGAGGCCAAGGTCCGCCGGATCGCGGCGCATCTGCTGGACGGCGCCCCCGAGGATATCGTCATCGAGGACGGGCAGGCTCGGCTGCCTGGCACCAATCGCAGCCTCGCCTGGCACGAGATCGGCCTGGCCGCCTATACCGCCCATGACCTGCCCGAGGGGATGGAGCCGGGGCTGAAGGAGACCGCCTTCTACGATCCGGTGAATTTCACCTTTCCCGCGGGCACCTATATCTGCGAGGTCGAGGTCGATCCCCAGACCGGGGTGGTGCGCATCGTGCAATTCACCGCCGCCGATGATTTCGGCACGGTGATCAACCCGATGATCGTGGAAGGCCAGGTCCATGGCGGGGTGGCGCAGGGCATCGGCCAGGCGCTTCTGGAACAGGTGGTCTATGACGAGGCAGGCCAGCTGCTGACCGGGTCCTACATGGATTACTGCATGCCGCGGGCGGATGACGTGCCCTTCTATACCATCACCCACAACGCCACCGTCTGCCCGGGCAATCCGCTGGGCATGAAGGGCTGCGGCGAGGCGGGGGCGATCGGCTCGCCGCCGGCCGTGATCAATGCCGTGACCGACGCGATCGGCACCAATGACCTGTCCATGCCCGCCACGCCGATGAAGGTCTGGCAGGCCCTTGCGGGGGCGCGTGCGCCCGCCGCGGCAGAATAGGGAGGAGCGCGCATGTATCCCGTGACCTATCACCGGCCCGCCTCCGTCGAGGAGGCCCTTCACCTGCTGGCGGAAGAAGAGGAGGCCATGGCGCTGGCGGGGGGGCAGACCCTGCTGCCGACGATGAAGCAGCACCTGGCCGCCCCCTCGGCGCTGGTCGATCTGGCCGCCTGCGGCCTGTCGGGCATCCGCGCCGAGGGCGGCGGGCTGGTCATCGGCGCGATGACCACCCATGCCGAGATCGCCGCCTCCGCCGAGGTCGCCGCGCATCTGCCGGTTCTGGGACTGGTGGCGGCGGGGATCGGCGATCCGGCGGTGCGCCATCGCGGCACCATCGGCGGCTCGGTCGCCAATAACGATCCGGCGGCGGATTACCCCGCGGCGCTGCTGGCGCTGGAGGCCCGCATCGAGACGGACCGGCGGGTGCTGGCGGCCGAAGAGTTCTTCGAGGGGCTCTTCGCCACCGCGCTGGAAGAAGGCGAGATCGTCACGCGCATCCATCTCGATCCGCCGAAACGCGCCGCCTATGCCAAGTTTCCCAACCCTGCCAGCCGCTATGCGCTGGTCGGCGTCATGGTCGCCGAGACCGCGGCGGGCATCCGCGTCGCGGTGACCGGCGCGGGCGAGGATGGCGTCTTCCGCCATGCCGGGCTGGAGGCTGCGCTGGACGCGGAATTCACCCCCGATGCGGCGGCGGCGGTGCGGGTCTCGCCCGCCGGTCTGGCCGCCGATCTTCACGCCAGCGCCGCCTATCGCGCGCATCTGATCGCGGTGATGGCGGCGCGGGCGGTCGCGGCCTGCTAGCCCGGGCGGCCATTGCGGTGCCGTCCCGCCCCGGCCCCCGAGCCGGGGCCTCCCCGGGCAAAGCTGTGGCCGTGCTGCCAACCCGGCGGGGTTCTCTGGCTTTTCCCGCGAGCCCGGACTCGCATTCGCCGCGGCCGCGTGCAAGGTCCGCTGTGAGCAAGCCGCAGGAGAGACGGACGATGGAGAGCCCGAGCTATCTGGACACCCCGCAAGGCCGCCGCCTGGCCTATCACCGGCGCGAGGGGCAGGGGCCGGGCGTGGTCTTCCTCGGGGGCTTCATGTCGGACATGGCGGGCACCAAGGCCACGTATCTGCAGGCCTGGGCCGAGGCGCGGGACCGCGCCTTCCTGCGTTTCGACTATTCCGGGCATGGCCGCTCCGAAGGGGCCTTCACCGAGGGCACGATCGGCAGATGGGCCGAGGATGCGGCGGCGGTCATCAATGCCGTCACCGCGGGGCCGCAGATCCTGGTCGGCTCCTCCATGGGCGGATGGATCGCGCTCTTGCTGCTGCGCCGGGCGCTGGTGGATTGCGCCGGGCTGGTGACCATCGCCGCCGCGCCCGACTTCACCGAGGACGGGTTCTGGGACGGGTTCTCCAATGCCGCGCGCGAGGAGCTGATGAGCCATGGCGTGGTGCATGTCCCGTCGGATTACGGCAGCCCCTATCCGATCACCCGCGGCCTGATCGAGGACGGGCGGCGCAACATGGTGCTGCGCGAGCCGCTGGCGCTGCCGGTGCCGGTGCGGTTCCTGCAGGGCACGGCCGATCGCGATGTCGATCCCTCGCGCGCGATGCTGCTGCTGAACCATGCCCAGGGGGGCGATATCCGCCTGACGCTGGTCAAGGGCGCCGATCACGCCTTTTCCTCGCCGGACTGCCTGGCGCTGATCGAGCAGGCCATCGCCGAGGTGCTGGAGGCCGGCTGATGCCGGTCCGGCGCGTTCCGGCGGCGCTGGCCTGGCGCGATCCGGGCGTGCCCGGGATCGAGGCGCTGGAGCCCTGGCTGGCGGCGCGCGAGGCGGCCGTGCCGGGGCTGCGGCCGGGTGCGGCCAAGGCCGTGCTCTGGGCCGGGCGGCGGGCCGAGCGCACGGCGCTGTCGCTGGTCTATCTCCACGGCTTCTCGGCGGCGGCGCCGGAGCTGCGCCCCCTGCCGGACCTGGTGGCGGCGGCGCTGGGGGCCAATCTGCACTTCGCCCGGCTTGCGGGCCATGGCAGCACCGGCCCGGCGATGGCCGGGGCGGGGCTGGCGGACTGGGCCGACAATCTCGCCGAGGCCATCGCCATCGGCCGCCGGATCGGCGGCAAGGTGATCGTGATGGGCAGTTCCATGGGCGGGGCGCTGGCGACGCTGGCCGCGCTGGATCCTGCCCATGGCCGCGATGTCGCGGGGCTGATGCTGATCGCCCCGGCCTACCGGCTGCGCGGGGCGGGGGCGCGCGCCCTGACGGCGCCGCTGGCCTCCGTCTGGGGCCGGCGGCTGCTGCGCGGCACGCGGACCGTCCCGCCGCGCGGCCCGCGCCACGGCGCCGCCTGGACGCTGGATTATCCCATGGTCTCGCTGCTGCCGCTGGGCGCGCTGGTCGGGCATGTCGGGCGGGCCGATTTCCGCCGGGCGCGCATTCCGGCGGCCTTCGCCTTCGCCGATGCCGACCGGATCGTCGACGCGCGCGCCATCCGCCGCGCCGCGGCCGAATGGGGCGCGCCCGCCCGGCTGCTGCCGCGGGTCATGGGGCCCCAGGACGACATCGCGTCGCATGTGATCGCCGGGGATATCCTCAGCCCCGGCCAGACCGCGCCGCTTGCGCGGGACCTTGCCTGCTGGGCGCGGGGGCTCTAGCGCGGCCTTCCGGGGCGGTTCGCGCGGCGCCGCGGAATTGGGCACCCGGGCGCGGCGGGATGGTCGTCACCGAAATATCGCTTTACAGAATCCCGCGGCCGGCCCACCATATGTTGTAGTGAGATGGCCAAGAGCCGCCGCTATATACAGGCACCCGCCCTCGGGCCCGGCCCGTGGGGCCCAGACCTACGAGGCCGAGCATGTCCCTTTGCGAACACGATCTGCACACGTCCGATATCGATCCGATCGACATCGTGGAATCTCTTGCGGAACATCACGCCTGGGAATTCGACCGCGTTGCCGATGACCAGATCGCCATGGCCGTCGAGGGCCAGTGGCGCACCTATGCGGTGACCCTGGCCTGGTGCAATGCCGACGAGACGCTGCGCCTCATCTGCTCCTTCGAGATGGAGCTGCCCGAGGAGAAGCGCGCCGCGCTGTTCGAGGCGCTCAATGCCGCCAATGACAAATGCTGGTCGGGCAACTTCACCTACTGGGAAGAGCAGAAGCTGCTGGTCTATCGCTACGGGCTGATCCTGGCGGGCGAACAGGTCGCCACCCCCGATCAGATCGCCACGATGATCGAGGCGGCGGTCTGCGCCTCCGAACGGTTCTACCCGGCCTTCCAGCTGGCGGTCTGGGGCGACACACCCGTCCGCGAGGCGATGCATGTCGCCATTGCCGAGGCCTACGGTCGGGCCTAACCTGCCCCCTGCACTTGCAGGGAGACAGGCATGTCTATGGAAAACGTGCGGCAGCGGGGCCTTGTCCTGCTCGGCTGCGGCAAGATGGGTTCGGCGATGCTGGCGGGCTGGCTCGATGGCGGGCTGCCCGCGGGATCCGTCTGGGTGATGGATCCCAACCCGTCGGACTGGCTTGCCGGGCTAGACGGCATCCACCTCAACGCGCAGCTGCCGGCCGATCCGGCCATCGTGCTGGTCGCGGTCAAGCCGCAGATGATCGGCAGCGCGCTGCCCGCGATCACCGCGCTCGGCGGCGGCGATACGGTGTTCCTGTCGATTGCCGCCGGAACCACGATTGCGACCTTCGAATCCCTTCTCGGCGCCGCGACGCCCGTCATCCGCGCCATGCCCAACACGCCCGCCGCGGTCGGGCGCGGCATCACCGCGCTGATCGGCAATGCCCGTGTCAGCGAGGACCAGATGCAGACGGCGGAACTGCTGCTGGCGGCGGTCGGCCAGACCCTGCGGCTGGAGGCGGAATCGCAGATGGATGCGGTCACCGCCGTCTCCGGCTCGGGCCCGGCCTATGTGTTCCACCTGATCGAGACGCTGGCCCGCGCGGGAGAGGCCGAGGGGTTGCCCGCCGATCTGGCGATGCGCCTGGCCAAGGCGACGGTGGGCGGCGCGGGCCACCTGGCCGAACGTGCGGCCGAGGATCCGGCGCAGCTGCGCGTCAACGTGACCTCGCCGAACGGCACCACCGCGGCGGCGCTGGCCGTTCTGATGGACGAGGCGGCGGGCTTCCCCGCGCTGCTGGGCCGGGCGGTGAAGGCGGCGGCGGACCGCTCGCGCGAACTGGCGGGCTGAGGCGATGGAGGCCAGTTTCGACGATTTCCTGAAACTCGACATCCGCGTCGGCCGCATCACCCGCGCCGAGCCCTTTCCCGAGGCACGCAAGCCCGCCTACCGGCTGTGGGTCGATTTCGGCCCCGAGATCGGCGAAAGGCGCAGCTCGGCCCAGATCACGGTGCATTACCGGCTGGAGGACCTGCCCGGACGGCTGGTGATGGGCGTGGTCAATTTCCCGCCGCGCCAGATCGGGCCCGTGCGCTCCGAGGTGCTGGTGCTGGGCGTGCCCGATGCGAATGGCGATGTTGTTCTGATGAGCCCGGACAAGGACGTGCCGCCGGGCGGGAGGATGTTCTGATGACGAAAATCTACGTGACGCGGCCGCTGCCCGAGGCGGTCGAGGCGCGGCTGAAGGGGATGGGGGACTGCACCTTCCGCCCCTCCACCGCGCCGTTGGACGGGGATGAACTGCGCGCCAGCCTGCGCGATCACGACCTGGTGCTGCCGACGCTGCGCGACATGTACTCGGCCGAGGTCTTCGCCGATGTGCCCTCCCCGCGGGCGCGGCTCTTGGCCAATTTCGGCGTGGGCTACAACCATATCGACGTGGCCGCGGCCACGGCGGCCGGGGTGGCGGTGTCCAACACGCCGGGCGCCGTCACCGATGCCACCGCCGATATCGGCCTGACGCTGATGCTGATGAGCTGCCGCCGCGCCGCCGAGGGCGAAAGGCTGGTGCGCGCGGGCGACTGGGAAGGCTGGCACCCGGTGCAGATGCTGGGGCTGCACATGACCGGCAAGACCCTGGGGGTCATCGGCATGGGCCGGATCGGCAAGGCGGTGGCGCGCCGCGCCGCACTGGGATTCGGCATGAAGGTCGTGTTCCACAACCGCTCCCGCGTGGCGGATCCGGGGGTGGAGGCGGTGCAGCTCGACACGCTGCACGAGGTCATGGCGGCGGCCGATGTGGTCATCGTCTGCGTGCCGGGCGGCCCGGCGACGCGCCACCTGGTCGATGCGGCGGCCATCGCCGCGATGCAGCCCCATGCGCATCTGGTCAATATCGCCCGCGGCGACATCGTGGATGAGTCCGCGCTGATCGCGGCACTGGAGGCCGGCCGGATCGGCGGCGCGGGGCTGGATGTCTACGAGGACGAACCGGCGGTGCCCGAGGGGCTGCGCGCGCTGCCCAATGTCACGCTCCTGCCGCATCTGGGCACCGCCACGCTGGAGGTGCGCGAGGCGATGGGCCACATGGCCGCCGACAATCTCGAGGCGGTGCTGAACGGCGCGCCGCCGCCGAATGCCGTGTCGCCGGACTGATCCCGGGCAGGGGGCCCCATCCGTGAGTCGGACTTCCGCTTCGCGGCCGGGGCGCTAGACTTTCCCGCAGGGCGGCGGGAGGGACAGAATGACGAGGCTTGCCGATGATCCGCAGCGCCTGGCGCTTTCGGCCGAGCTTCATGCGCGGCCCTTCCCGGTCATCGCCGTTCCGGCCCGGGCCGCGCTGCTGGCGATGCGCCATCCCGGCGACGGGACGCATGAGCGCGCCGCGGGGCGCGCGCATCTGGAACGCCTGCTGGACCGGTTCGGCGTGCAGAACCGCCCGCTGCCCGGCGCCACGCATTTCAGCGGTCCGCTGGGGCGGCGCTGGCTGAAATGGGAAAGCCATACCGAATTCGACACATGGATGCTGATCTCGGAAGGCGGCGCGGAGGAGGATGCGCCCTTTTCCGCCGCCCTGCTGAACATGTTCCCCGCCGACTGGCTGGCGGACCTGCCGGGGCAGCGCATCACCTCGGCCCTCATCCGGGTGGAGCGGATGCCCCCGGATCCGCAGCAGGTTTCGCCGCTGCTGGAAAGCTGGTTCCAGGGCGAGAGCCTGGCCGTGTCGCAGGTGCTGGACGGCGATGCGGTGGCGGCCAGCGACTTCCGGCTGGATGACGGGGATCACGCGCGCATCGCGGTCTTCGTCGCGCCGGGCTGCGGGCCGCATCGCACGGGGCGGGTGGTCCAGCGCCTGGCCGAGATCGAGACCTATTCCAAGATGTCGCTGCTGGGGCTGATGCTGGCGCGGGAGACCGGGCCGGAACTGAGCCGGATCGAGGCCGAGATGACCCGCCTGACCGCGGCCATGGCCGATGACGACGCCCCTGCGGAGGCGACGCTGCAGCGGCTCTTGTCGCTGGCCTCGGCGCTGGAGGCGCTGTCGACGCGGTCCTCCTTCCGCTACGGGGCGACCGGCGCCTATGCCGAAATCGTCCGCCAGCGCATCGGGGTGCTGCGCGAGACCCGGTTCCTGGGGCGTCAGACGGTCGGCGAATTCATGACGCGCCGCTGGGAACCGGCGATGCGCACCGCCGCCGCGGCCGAGCGGCGGCTGCTGCAGATGACCGAACGCGGCGGGCGGGCCTCCAACCTCTTGCGCACGCGGGTCGATGTCGAACGCTCGGCGCAGAACCAGCGGCTTCTGGAAAGCATGGACCGCCGCGCCGACCTGCAGCTGCGCCTGCAGGAGACGGTGGAGGGGCTGTCGGTCGTCGCCATCAGCTATTACGCGGTCAGCCTGTGCCTGTATCTCCTGGCGCCTCTGGCCGGGGCGGGCCTGGTCGCGAAACCCTGGCTGGCGACGCTGGTCACGCCGGTCGTGGTGGCCGTTGTCTGGGCCATGGTGCGCCGGATCCGCCGCCGGATGCACTGACCGGGCAGGGGGGCTATCCCTTTGGATAAGCATGTTTCGATTCAGGCTATCGGGCCCTGCGGCCGCTTGTGGTAACGCACCGGCAACTATAATTCCGGCTCATGCGATGACAGCGCCGCGACCGCGACGGCCGGGCCCCGAGGGCACCGGCACCGCCGAACCGGGACGAGTGAGGGATTGAACGAATGAAAGACATGCTGAAGACCCTGTTCCTTGCTGCGGGCCTGTCCTGCCTGGCGGGCGGCACCTTCGCGGCCACGGTCAGCGAGGCCGATTACGGCGGCGACTACTCCAACGACTGGCAGAACGTGACCACCGTGACCGCCACCGGGTCCAGCACCGTCACCGGCACCTGGAGCTACCAGAACGACTACGACTACCTGGCGCTGACCGGCCTGGCCGCCGGGGCGCAGACCATCACGCTGACCTTCTCCTCGATCGGCGATGACGCGGCGGCCTACAGCTATTCCGCGGGCGGCGATGTCTATTACAAGACCACCCCCTACCAGTGGAGCGGCTGGGAAGGGACCAAGCTGGGCACGGTCGGGCTGGACTACTACAATCCCCAGGACGATACGCTGACGCTTGTTCTGGATGATGATTTCGCCGGGTCGCTCTATCTGGGGCTCTACGGCACCTATGGCCGGCTGAACTACAACATCACCGGTCTGAACTGGGCGTCCGCCGATCCGGCCTCCGGCACGACCAGCCCCGCGCCGGTGCCGGTGCCCTTCAGCGCCGTCATGCTGCTGGGCGGCCTGGGCGCGCTGGGTCTGGCGGCCCGCCGCCGCAAGACCGCGGCCTGATCTCCGCGTCTCCGGGGCGGCACCGCGCCGCAGCCGGAGGTCCTGTGGCTTTCCGCGGGTTTCCGCCTATGATGGCGGAAACCTCCTGCGGAGCCCCCATGCCGATCAAGAACCGTTTCGCCGAGCTTCTGCCCGAAATCACCGCCTGGCGGCGCGACCTGCACCGGCATCCCGAAATCCTGTTCGACACGCATCGCACCGCCGGCCTCGTGGCCGCGCGGCTGCGTGATTTCGGCTGCGACGAGGTGGTCGAAGGGATCGGCCGGACCGGGGTGGTGGGGCTGATCCATGGACGCCGGACC
Source organism: Mangrovicoccus algicola (assembly GCF_014903745.1). GTDB lineage: Bacteria > Pseudomonadota > Alphaproteobacteria > Rhodobacterales > Rhodobacteraceae > Mangrovicoccus > Mangrovicoccus algicola. Next base: position 17,759 of record NZ_JACVXA010000030.1, read on the forward strand.
CTGTCGGGGCGCACGATCGGGCTGCGGGCGGACATGGATGCGCTGCCGATCCGCGAGGCGACCGGGCTGGACTATGCCTCCGCCACCGAGGGCGCGATGCATGCCTGCGGCCATGACGGCCATACCGCGATGCTGCTCGGCGCGGCGCGCTACCTGGCCGAGACCCGCAATTTCGACGGCACCGTCGCGGTGATCTTCCAGCCTGCGGAGGAAGGCGGCGGCGGCGGCAGGGAGATGATCGAGGACGGCATGCTGGACCGGTTCGGCATCGCCGAGGTCTATGGCATGCATAACTGGCCGGGCATCCCGCTGGGCCGGTTCGCGATCCGTCCCGGCCCCTTCTTCGCCGCCACCGACCAGTTCCGCCTGGTGCTGCGCGGGCGGGGCGGGCATGCCGCCAAGCCGCATGAGACCTGCGATCCGACCGTGATGGGCGCCCAGGCGGTGATGGCGCTGCAATCGGTGGTCAGCCGCAACTGCGACCCGGTCGAGCAGATGGTCATCTCCGTCACCAGTTTCGAGACCGCCAGCACCGCCTATAACGTCATCCCGCCCCATGTCACGCTGAAGGGCACGGTGCGCACGCTGGAGGAGGGCAATCGCGACCTGGCCGAGCGGCGCATCGGCGAGATCGCCCGGGGCATCGCCGCGACCTTCGGCGGGCAGGCCGATCTGGACTACTGGCGGGGCTATCCGGTGATGGCGAATGCGGCGGAGGAAACCGTCCATGCCGCCGAGGTCGCGACCGCGGTTGCAGGGGACTGCGCCGAGGCCCCCCTGATCATGGGGGGCGAGGATTTCGCCTATCTGCTGCAGGAACGCCCCGGCGCCTATATCCTGCTGGGCAATGGCGACAGCGCCCCGGTCCATCATCCCGAATACGATTTCAACGACGAGGCGATCCCCGCGGGCTGTTCCTGGTGGGTCGGCATCGCCGAGGCGCGCCTGCCGCTCGGCTAGGCGGCGGGGCGGCCCGTCCGCCCGATGATTTTCCAGGAAGACCCAGAGGATAGACATGACGACCAGGATTTCCGCCACGCTCCTTCTCGCCGCGGGGCTGCTTGCAGGCTGCGCCCCGCCGCCCGAGGCCGACCGCCAGGTGCCGGTCAGCGATGCCTTCGCCATGGCGGAAGCCGGATGGACACGAGGTCCCGGCGGGATCGAGATCCGCTATGCCGCCTTCCCCGGCGCCGAGGACAAGGTCGTGGTCTGCGGCGCCTATGCGACCTCCGGCGCGCAGGGGACCGAGCATCTGCGGACCGTCGTGCGCGATTCGGGGATCGCGATGAACGGCGTGCCCATCATCGAGAACCTGACCTTCTTCAACAAGGTGGCGCGGCCGGACGATCTTGACGGCGCGATGGCCAATTGCCGGGTGACCGCGGCCGACTATCCCGAGGGCGTGCGGATCTTCCAGATCTATCGCGGCAATGAGTACAAGCGTTACCGGATGTAGCCCCGGCCTGTCGCGTCACCCGCCGGTATGGCTCATGTGGCGCGACATCTGCCCGTCGGCACGCTGGCGGGAATAGTCGAAATCATGGCCCTTGGGCTTGCGCGAGATGGCGGCGCGGATCGCCTCCTCGACCGCTGCATCGCCCTCGGAGGCGCGCAGCGGATGGCGCAGGTCGGCATTGTCCTCCTGGCCCAGGCACATGAACAATTCGCCCGTGCAGGTCAGCCGCACGCGGTTGCAGCTTTCGCAGAAATTGTGGCTCAGCGGCGTGATGAACCCGATCTTCTGCCCGGTTTCCTCAAGCCGCACATACCGCGCGGGGCCGCCCGTGCGCTCGGGCAGATCGGTGACGGCGTAGCGCGCGGCAAGGCGCGCGCGCAGGTCGCTCAGCGCCCAGTACTGGTCCAGCCGGTTCTCGTTGCCCAGATCGCCCATCGGCATGACCTCGATCCAGGTCAGGTCGATGTCGCGGGCCGCGCACCATTCGGTCAGGCTGAACAGCTCGTCCTCGTTGAACCCCTTCAGCGCGACGGCATTGATCTTGATCCTCAGCCCGGCGGCCTGCGCCGCGTCGATGCCCTTGAGCACCTGCGGCAGGCGGCCCCAGCGGGTGACGCGGGCGAATTTCTCCTCGTCGAGCGTGTCGAGCGAGACATTGACCCGCCGCACCCCGACCGCGGCCAGATCGGCGGCAAAGCGGCCCAGCTGCGAGCCGTTGGTGGTCAGCGTCAGTTCCTTCAGCGCGCCGGAGTCCAGATGCCGACCCATCGCGGCAAAGAAGGTCATGATCCCGCGACGCACCAGGGGCTCGCCGCCGGTGATGCGCAGCTTTTCCACGCCCATGCGGATGAAGGCCGAGCAGAGCCGGTCCAGCTCCTCCAGAGTCAGGAGTTCCTTCTTGGGCAGGAAGGTCATGTTTTCCGCCATGCAATAGACACAGCGGAAATCGCAGCGATCCGTCACCGAGACGCGCAGATAGCTGATCGGGCGGGCGAAGGGATCGATGAGCGGAGCCATCTCCCGTACCTAGGCGCTTGCTCTGCCGTCGGCAAGGGGCGCCCGCCCGGCCGCTACACGCCCTCGGAAGAGGAGGCCCACAGGGTTTCGTCCTGCGCGGGCTTCAGCGCGTCGATGGCGGCCAGTTCCTCGGCGGTGAAGGCGGTATTCTCCAGCGCGCCGCAGCTGTCGATCACCTGTTCGGGACGCGATGAGCCGATCAGGGCCGAGGTGATCCCGTCGCGCAGCACCCAGGCGATGGCCATCTGCGCCAGGCTCTGGCCGCGGGCCTTGGCGATCTCGTTCAGCCCGCGGATGCGGTCGCCGAGGTCCGGGGTGATCTTCTCGCGCGCGAGGAACCCGTCCTGCGAGGCGCGGCTGCCTGCCGGGATGCCCTTGAGATATTTCAGCGTGAGCATGCCCTGCGCCAGCGGCGAGAAGGCGATGGAGCCGATCCCCAGATCCTCCAGCGTCGCGGTCAGCCCGTCGCGTTCCACCCAGCGGTTGAGGATGTTGTAGGCGGGCTGGTGGATCACCAGCGGCGTGCCCAGCTGCGCGAGGATCGCGGCCGCCTCGCGGCTGCGGCGGGAATTGTAGGAGGAGATCCCGACATAGAGCGCGCGGCCCGAGCGCACGATATGATCGAGCGCTCCCATGGTCTCCTCCAGCGGCGTGTCCGGATCGAAGCGGTGGCTGTAGAAGATGTCGACGTAATCGACGCCCAGCCGTTTCAGCGACTGGTCGCAGGAGGCGATCAGATGCTTGCGGCTGCCCCATTCGCCATAGGGGCCGGGCCACATGTCATAGCCGGCCTTGCTGCTGATGATCAGCTCGTCGCGATGCCGGGCGAAATCGCGCCGCAGCATCTCGCCGAAGGCGGACTCGGCGCTGCCCGGGGGCGGGCCGTAATTGTTGGCCAGGTCGAAATGGGTGATGCCGTGATCGAAGGCCGTCCTGCAGATCGCCGCCTGGCTGTCCGGGCTGCGGTTCCGGCCGAAATTGTGCCAGAGCCCCAGGCTGATCCGCGGCAGCCGCAGGCCGGACCGGCCGCAGCGGCGGTACTCCATCCTCTGGTAACGGTCGCTTGCCGGTACGTAGGTCATCGCGGGCACCTCCCTTTGCCGCCGTCTCTAGGGCCAAAGCATCACCAAGCGGCAAACGGGGGCAAGAAATTTCCGCCCGCGGGTCCACCTTTCGTTAGTCCCGGCGCGGCTAGATGGGATCATCCAGAACGGATGGCGGAGTCGTCATGTCTTCCTTGCTGCCGCGGGCCGCTGCCGCCCTCGCCCTCGCATTTGTCCTGCTTGTCCTTGCGCCGGTGCCGCCCGCCGCGGCGCAGAGCCTGTTTCAGGGGGCGCTGCGGGCCGCGCCGGGGGCGGGCCGGGATGCCTGGGATGTCACCGGCGGCGGGCCGCTTCTTTCCGGGGCCGCCGCGGCGATCCTGCAGGCGCGGGCGCTGCCCCTGACGGATACGGAGGGACTGGCCCGGCGGCGGCATTCCGGTGGCTGGCCCGGCAGGGCCGGAGGCTTCGGCAGCCCCGTTTGGCAACCGCCCCCGGCGCGGCTCCTGCGCGCGGAGGCCGAGCGGCTGGCCCGGACCCCGCCGCGGGATTTTTCGGCAGAGACCGATCTTCTCTGCACCGCTGTCTCGGTTTATCATGAGGCGCGCAACCAGCCGCCGGAGGGCCAGCGGGCGGTTGCCGGAGTGATCCTGAACCGTGTCCTGGACCCGTTTCGCTGGGGGATGACCCCCTGTGAAGTGGTGGTGCCGGTGCAGTTCTCCTATCTCAGGCCGGACCGCGGATTCGCGCCGATCCGCGACATGCGGGCCTGGGCGGAGGCGGTGGATTTCGCGGCCCAGGTGCTGGCGGCGGGCCCCGATCCGCGGCTGATGGGGGCGGATCACTACCATGCGACCTATGTCGATCCCGTCTGGAACCGCGACATGGACCTGGTTGAAAGGATTGCCGATCACATCTTCTGGCGGTCGCGTCCGGAGGCGTCCTGATCCGCGATCAGGCCATCGACGAAACCGGGGATGTCGCGGGCATCGACGGAGGCCTCGCGCACCAGCCAGTCGAAATGCTGGGCCATGGCCCGGACCCGCCCCGTCTCGCGAAAGGCCAGGTAGAACCGCCCGACATAGAGCACGGCCAGGCGCGGACCGAAGACCGAGAGCGGCGCCGAAAAGGCCCGCCTGGCATCGAAGAGACACAGCCGCAGCCCCGGGTAGAAGGTCCGGGCGCTGTCGCGGACATGTTCCAGCTGCGCGCGCCGCTCCGGCCAGCCCAGCCCGTCATAATAGCCCGTTCCCGCCGCGAAGGCGCGCAGTTCATGCTCGGGCAGGGCGATCTCGTAATCCGACAGCCCCGCCGCCAGCCAGTCCTGCGCCGCCTGCGCCGTACCTGCGCCGGGCGCGGGGGACCGGCCCTGGAAGGCCGCGTATTCCCAGCGCCGCACGGCATCGGTGCGCAGCAGGTCCGGCAGGGTCGCGGGGACATGGCGGATCTTGTAGCCCTCCGCCTCGCGGTGCCAGCCGAGAACCTGGTCATCGGCGCCCGAGCGCTCCGCCTCGCTCAGCCGCAACGCCGCCTCGATCATCTCGCCGATGGGTTCGGGCCGGTCGGACAGCCCCAGCAGCCAGTCCGCCGAGACCCCCAGCGCCTGCGCGCAATCCGCCGCCAGCGCGGCATTGGGCATGCGCGCGGCGCCCTCGGCCAGGATCTGCCCGATGGTCGAGCGGTCCACCCCGGTCAGCCGGGCGAGATCGCTGCGCGACAGCGCCTTGCGCTGCATGGTCCCGGCCAGCCGGGCCCGGAACTGCGCGGCGCGCTCGCGTTTGTCGGGTTTGCTCACCATTGCAGCGGAAAATCTAGCATGGGTTGGCATTGCGGTGAAAGTCCCGAATTCCCTGCAGGCCGGGGGCGGGACAGGATCGCGCCGACCGATCAAGGAGGCCCATGATGGACACGCCATTGCGTACCCTGGTGAAATCGCTGACCTGGCAGGCCCTGGGCCTGATGTTGATGACGCTGATCGGGGCGGGGGTCACGGGCTCCGTCGCCGAGGGGGGCGGCATCGCGCTGGCCGGGGCGGGGACCGGCCTGGTCGCCTATGCGCTGCATGAACGGCTCTGGGCACGGATCCGCTGGGGGCGCCGCGGCTGATCGCGGCTGCGCGGGGCGCCATCCTGCCCGAGCGCATTGTCCCTGACGCGGCTCTCCGGTACATCGGGGCAAAACCACGGAGGGCCAGATGGCAGCCTATCAATATGTCTACCACATGGATGGTGTCTCCAAGACCTATCCGGGCGGCAAGAAGTGTTTCGAGAACATCCGCCTGAGCTTCCTGCCGGGCGTGAAGATCGGCGTGGTCGGGGTCAACGGCGCCGGCAAGTCCACGCTGATGAAGATCATGGCGGGGGTCGACAAGGACTTCTCGGGCGAGGCCTGGGCGGCGGAGGGGGCCAAGGTCGGCTACCTGCCGCAGGAGCCCAAGCTGGACGAGAGCCTGAGCGTGCGCGACAACGTCATGCTGGGCGTCGCGGCCAAGAAGGCGATCCTCGACCGCTATAACGAATTGGCGATGAACTACTCGGACGAGACCGCCGACGAGATGGCGCAGCTGCAGGACGAGATCGACGCGCAGAACCTGTGGGACCTCGACAGCCAGGTCGACGTCGCGCTCGAGGCGCTGCGCTGTCCGCCGGACGAGGCGATGCCCGAGAACCTCTCGGGCGGCGAACGCCGCCGCGTGGCGCTGTGCAAGCTCTTGCTGGAAGCGCCCGACATGCTCCTGCTCGACGAACCGACCAACCACCTCGACGCGGAAACCATCGCCTGGCTGCAGCAGCACCTGATCGACTACAAGGGCACGATCCTGATCGTCACCCATGACCGGTATTTCCTCGACGACATCACCGGCTGGATCCTGGAACTCGACCGCGGCCGCGGCATCCCCTACGAGGGCAATTACTCGGCCTGGCTGGAGCAGAAGGCCAAGCGGCTGGAGCAGGAAGCCCGCGAGGACAAGTCGCGGTCCAAGACGCTGGAGCGCGAACTGGAATGGATGCGCGCCAGCCCGAAGGCGCGCCAGGCCAAGTCCAAGGCGCGGATCAATTCCTATAACGAACTGGCCAACCAGTCCGAGCGCGAGAAGATGTCGCGTGCCCAGATCATCATCCCCAACGGCCCGCGCCTGGGCTCGAAGGTGATCGAGATCGAGGGGCTGCAGAAGGCCTATGACGACAAGCTCCTGATCGAGGATCTCAGCTTCTCGCTGCCGCCGGGCGGCATCGTCGGCGTGATCGGTCCCAACGGCGCCGGCAAGTCCACGCTGTTCCGGATGCTGACCGGGCAGGAACAGCCCGATGCGGGCACGGTCGAATACGGCGACACGGTCGATCTGAGCTATGTCGACCAGTCGCGCGACGCGCTGGATGCGAACAAGACCGTCTGGGAGGAGATCTCGGAAGGCAACGAGGTGATCAAGCTCGGCGATGCCGAGATGAACTCCCGCGCCTATTGCTCGGCCTTCAACTTCAAGGGCGGCGACCAGCAGAAGAAGGTCGGCCTCTTGTCGGGCGGCGAACGCAACCGCGTGCACATGGCCAAGCTGCTGCGCTCGGGCGGCAACGTGCTTTTGCTCGACGAACCGACCAACGACCTCGATGTCGAGACGCTGCGCGCGCTGGAGGATGCGCTGGTCGATTTCGCCGGCTGCGCCGTGGTGATCTCGCACGACCGTTTCTTCCTCGACCGGATCTGCACGCATATCCTGGCCTTCGAGGGCGAGGCGCATGTGGAATGGTTCGAGGGCAATTTCGAGGATTACGAGGAGGACAAGAAGCGCCGCCTCGGTCCCGATGCGGTCGAGCCCAAGCGCATCAAGTACAAGAAGTTCACCCGCTGAGGCCGCGGGCATCCGGGGGCCGTGGCCCCCGGATGCCGCAGGGCGGATACGAAAAAGCCCCCGGAAACCGGGGGCTTTCCTGTCTCTGCAGAGCGGCGGGTCAAGCCCGCGCAGGCTCAGAGCAGTTCGAGGTTGGTCGCGCTCTGACGGCCGTCGCGGCCCTTCTCGATCTCGAAGGACACTTTCTGGTTGTCGTCCAGGCCGCGCAGGCCCGAGCGCTCGACGGCGCTGATGTGGACGAAGACGTCATTGCCGCCGCCTTCGGGCGCGATGAAGCCGAAACCTTTGGTTGCGTTGAACCACTTCACGGTGCCATTGGCCATTTCCGTGATCTCCTGTCTGTGTCGTTGCCCGCGGGACTGCGGCAACCCGGCAGCGTTGGTCTGGATCGAAGGACTGATCGCCGCGAACGGAAGACAGCAAGTCGAAAAAGATAGAACGTAGCGGGTCCAGCCTAGACGCGATCCGGGTCGTGAATGCAAGATGTTTCGGTGGGCGGGTCCAAAAGGTGATCGTTCCGGCGGCTATCCGCCCTTCTTGCGCCGCTTGACGTTGCCGCCGCGCTGGCCCGGGCGCCCGGCGGAGGACCGCCCCGAGGCGCGCGCCGAGGCTTCCACCGCCTGCTCCACCGCCGATTGCCGCGCCATCGGGTCGTCATGGACGGCCAGGTCGACGGCTTCCAGGCGCTTGACCTCGTCGCGCAGCCGCGCGGCCTCCTCGAATTCCAGGTTCTCGGCGGCCTTGCGCATCTGGTCGCGCAACCCGTCGAGATGCGCGGCCAGGTTTGCCCCCACCAGAGGCTTGTCGACCTTGGCGGTGACCCGGGACATGTCGGTATCGCCCTGGTAGAGCCCCGCCAGCACGTCCTCCACGTTCTTGCGCACCGTCGCGGGGGTGATGCCGTGTTCCTCGTTATAGGCGATCTGCTTTTCCCGGCGGCGGTTGGTCTCGCGCAGCGCGCGCTCCATCGATCCGGTGATCTTGTCGGCATACATGATGACCCGCCCGTCGGCATTGCGCGCCGCGCGGCCGATGGTCTGGATCAGCGAGGTCTCGGAGCGCAGGAAGCCCTCCTTGTCGGCATCGAGGATCGCCACCAGCCCGCATTCGGGGATGTCCAGGCCCTCGCGCAAGAGGTTGATGCCCACCAGCACGTCGAAGGCGCCCAGCCGCAGGTCGCGCAGGATCTCGATCCGCTCGATCGTGTCGATATCCGAATGCATGTAGCGCACGCGGATCCCCTGTTCGTGCAGGTATTCGGTCAGGTCCTCGGCCATGCGTTTCGTCAGCACGGTGGCCAGCGTCCGCATCCCGTTGGCGGCGACCTTGCGGATCTCGTCCAGCAGGTCGTCGACCTGCATTTCCACGGGGCGGATTTCGACCGGCGGGTCCAGAAGGCCGGTGGGGCGGATCACCTGTTCGGTGAAGACGCCGCCGGCCTGCTCCATCTCCCAGGCGGCCGGGGTGGCCGAGACGAAGACCGATTGCGGCCGCATCGCGTCCCATTCCTCGAATTTCAGCGGGCGGTTGTCCATGCAGGAGGGCAGGCGGAACCCGTGTTCGGCCAGGGTGAATTTCCGCCGGTAGTCGCCGCGATACATGCCGCCGATCTGCGGCACGGAGACGTGGGATTCATCGGCGAAGACGATGGCATTGTCGGGGATGAACTCGAACAGGCAGGGCGGTGGCTCGCCCGGCGCGCGGCCCGTGAGATAGCGCGAGTAGTTCTCGATCCCGTTGCAGACGCCGGTCGCCTCCAACATCTCCAGGTCGAAATTGGTCCGCTGTTCCAGCCGCTGCGCCTCCAGCAGCTTGCCCTCGCCGACCAGCTGGTCCAGCCGCTGGCGCAGCTCGGCCTTGATCTTCTGCGCGGCCTGCTGAAGCGTTGGGCGCGGCGTGACGTAGTGGGAATTGGCGTAGATGCGGATCTTGTCGAAGCTCTGCGCCTTCTCGCCGGTCAGCGGATCGAATTCGGTGATCGCCTCCAGTTCCTCGCCGAAGAAGCTGAACCGCCAGGCGCGGTCCTCCAGGTGGGCGGGCCACAGTTCCAGCACGTCGCCGCGCACGCGGAAGCTGCCGCGCTGGAAGGCCTGGTCGTTGCGGCGGTATTGCTGCGCCACCAGGTCGGCCATGACCTTGCGCTGGTCGTATTCCTGCCCGGCGATCAGGTCGACGGTCATCGCCGAATAGGTCTCGACCGAGCCGATGCCGTAGATGCAGGAGACCGAGGCCACGATGATGACGTCGTCGCGCTCCAGAAGCGCCCGGGTCGCCGAGTGGCGCATCCGGTCGATCTGCTCGTTGATCTGCGATTCCTTCTCGATATAGGTGTCCGAGCGCGGCACATAGGCCTCGGGCTGGTAATAGTCGTAATAGCTGACGAAATACTCCACCGCGTTGTCGGGAAAGAACCCCTTGAACTCGCCGTAAAGCTGGGCCGCCAGGGTCTTGTTATGCGCCAGGATGATCGCCGGGCGCTGCGTCTCCTCGATCACCTTGGCCATCGTGTAGGTCTTGCCGGTGCCGGTCGCGCCCAGCAGCACCTGGTTGCGTTCGCCGTCGCGCACGCCCTGGGCCAGTTCGGCGATCGCGGCGGGCTGGTCGCCGGCGGGAGCGAATTCGGTCTGCATCACGAAGCGTCGGCCGCCTTCCAGCTTGGGGCGCGGGGCGGGGGCCGGATCCTGGAGCATCGGAAACTTGTCGGGACGGTTGTTGTGCATGGCGGCGATCCGTCTGGGGCAGGTCGTCCCTATGTCGGTGCGAAACCGGCCGGGGTCAAGTTTTGCCGTGCCGCGGCGGCTGGACCGACCGGCGGCGCGGTTCTGGAAGGCGCGGCGGAGATGCCCTTGTCTCGCCGCGATGGCCTCCTGGCAAGGCCGCGCATCACCGGCAGGTGCCGGGCTGGAACGGCATCGGCGCCCATGCCCGTGGGCGGGTCGCGATCCGCGACGGCGGGTCTCGATTCTCCGGGGGAAACCTCCTAGCCTGCGCATCGCAGATGTCGAAGGAGAGCCCCCGATGAACGCAACTGCCGGGCTGCTGGACCTGTTGGGCACGCGGATCCCGATCGTGCAGGCGCCGATGGCCGGGGTCTCCACCCCGGCGATGGCCGCCGCCGTCTCGGAGGCGGGCGCGCTGGGATCGCTGGGGCTGGGCGCGACGGGGCCCGCCGCGGTCCGCCGGGCCATCGAGGAGGTGCAGGCGCTGACCGCCGCGCCGGTCAATGTCAATTTCTTCTGCCACGCGCCGCCCCGGCGCGATGCCGGGACGGAGGCCGCCTGGATCGCCCGGGCCGCGCCGCTTTTCGAGGGGTTCGCAGCGACGCCGCCCGGGAGGCTGCGCGAGATCTATGACAGTTTCCGCGAAACCGACGCCTTCCTCGACATCCTGCTGGAGCTGCGCCCGCGCGTGGCCAGTTTCCATTTCGGACTGCCGCGGCCGGACCAGATGGCGGCGCTGCGGGCGGCGGGGCTGGTGCTGGTCGCCTCCGTCACCTCGCTGGCCGAGGCGCGCGCGGCCGAGGCGGCGGGCTGTCACGCCCTTGTCGCGCAGGGATGGGAGGCCGGCGGGCATCGCGGCATCTTCGATCCCGACGCCCCGGATGAACGCCTGCCGCTGCGCGATCTGCTCGCTGCGCTGGCGGGCCGGGTCGGGGTGCCGGTGATCGCGGCGGGCGGGATCATGGACGGGGCGGGGGCCGCCGCCGCGCTGCGCCGGGGCGCCGCGGCGGCACAGCTGGGCACCGCCTTCGCCTCCTGTCCCGAAAGCGCGGCGGATGCGGCCTATCGCGACCGGCTGGCGGCGGGCGGGGAGACGGTGATGACGGCGGCGATCTCGGGCCGCCCGGCGCGCTGCCTGTCCAACGACTTCACCCGCTGGGCGCAGGATGCGCCCCCGGCCGCGATCCCGGCCTATCCCTGCGCCTATGACCTGGGAAAGGCGCTGAATGCGGCCGCGGCGGCGCGCGGCGTCACCGGCTTCGGCGCGCAATGGGCCGGCACCGGCGCGGGGTGCGGCCCGGCGGTTCCGGCGGCGGAG
>NZ_JACVXA010000031.1 GCF_014903745.1 Mangrovicoccus algicola
CCCCGGCACGGTCAGCGGCGCCGGCACGGGGCCGCCCTGCCTCGATCCGCGCCGCCGCAGCGGGTCAGCCTGCCCCGGCGGCACCGCCCGTGCAAGGTGGCGAGGCTCGCTTGCACCCGATGCGCCGCCGCCGCAGGTCTGCCTGCCCCGCCCGGCGCCGCCTGCGCAGGCCGGGAGGTCCGCCTGCCTGCCGCGGCGTTCAAGCCCGAGGTCTGCCTGCCCTTCCCTGCCCCGGCATCAGCCGATGAGGCGCCCCTCGGGTTCGGTCATTTCCTCGGGTTCGACATGGATGATGACCCGCGCGCCGCGATCCTCGCGGCGCAGGGCCTTCTCCACCCGGTCGCAGATCGCATGGCTGTCGCGCACCGTCATCGCCCCGGGCATGATCAGATGGAACTCGATGAAGGTCACCGGTCCCGCCCGGCGGGTCACCAGGTCATGCAGCTCCAGCGCCCCGGCGGCGCTGGCCTCGATGATCGCGGCGATCCTCTCCTGCTCCTCCTCCCCGACCGCCTCGTCCAGCAGCCCGGCCAGCGATCCGCGGATCACGCCCCAGCCCTGCACCACGATGTGACCTGTCACGGCCAGCGCCAGAAGCGGGTCGAGCACGGGCCAGCCGGTGCCCCAGGCCAGGCCCAGCCCCGCCAGCACGCCGCCCGTGGTCACGACGTCGGACATCAGGTGATGCCCATCCGCCTCCAGCGCGGGCGAGCGCGCCGCGCGGCCGCGCCGGATCAGCTGCCGCGCCCAGAGCCAGTTCAGCGCCGTGGCCGCCAGGCTGAACCCGATGGCCAGCGGCGACAGGTCGGGAACCTGCGGCCGCAGCAGCGCCGCCACCGCATCCATCACGATCATCGCCGCCGCGATCATGATCAGCGCCCCCTCCAGAACGGCAGAGAGATACTCCACCTTCTGATGACCATAGGGATGGTTCTCGTCGGCCGGCCGACTGGCATAGGACAGCGCCAGGCAGGCGGCGACCGCGGTGACGACGTTGACGATGGACTCCAGCGCATCCGAATAGAGCGCAACCGAGCCGGTCATCCGCCAGGCGACGACCTTCAGCGCCAGCACCGCCAGGGCCACGGCAATCGACAGTCGCGCCTGGCGCAACAGCTGCGGGGGATAGGCGTCGGGCGGGGGCATGGCACTCTCCGGTTTCGCGCCCTTCCCCTAGGCCGGATTCGCCACTGGCAGAACCCCCAGCCGAGAGTCGCTCTTAACTGGAGCTGAAAAAACGGCGGCCTGCCCTCGGCCCCGCCGGACCGGGCCGGGCCATGCGCGCGGCCATTGCGGCGCGTCCCGGGCGCGGCTATATCCGCGCTCATGCTGGACACCCGTTCGAACCGCCCCGACCTTCCCGCGGAGATCGCCCGCAGGCGCACCTTCGCCATCATCTCGCATCCCGATGCGGGCAAGACGACGCTGACCGAGAAGTTCCTCCTTTACGGCGGCGCGATCCAGATGGCCGGCCAGGTCCGCGCCAAGGGCGAGGCCCGGCGCACGCGCTCGGATTTCATGAAGATGGAGCAGGATCGCGGCATCTCGGTCTCGGCCTCGGCCATGTCCTTCGATTTCGGACAGTTCCGCTTCAACCTCGTCGACACGCCCGGCCACTCGGATTTCTCCGAGGACACGTACCGGACCCTGACGGCGGTGGATGCGGCCGTGATGGTGATCGACGGCGCCAAGGGGGTGGAGAGCCAGACGCAGAAGCTGTTCGAGGTCTGCCGCATGCGCGACCTGCCGATCCTGACCTTCTGCAACAAGATGGACCGCGAAAGCCGCGACACGTTCGAGATCATCGACGAGATCCAGGAGAACCTGGCCATCGACGTTACCCCGGCAAGCTGGCCGATCGGCATGGGGCGCGACTTCCTGGGCTGCTACGACCTGCTGCGCGACCGGCTGGAGCTGATGGACCGCGCCGACCGCAACAAGGTCGCCGAGAGCATCGCCATCGAAGGTCTCGACGATCCCAGGCTGGCAGAGCACGTTCCCGCCGCGATGCTGGCCCAGCTGCGCGAGGAAATCGAGATGGCGCGCGAATTGCTGCCCGCGCTGGACCCGCAGGCCGTGATGGACGGCACGATGACGCCGATCTGGTTCGGTTCGGCGATCAATTCCTTCGGGGTGAAGGAGCTGATGGACGGGATCGGCAGCTACGGCCCCGAGCCGCAGCCGCAATCGGCCAGCCCCCGCCAGATCGCCCCGGACGAGACCAAGGTCGCGGGCTTCGTCTTCAAGGTCCAGGCCAACATGGACCCCAAGCACCGCGACCGCGTGGCCTTCCTGCGGCTGGCCTCCGGGCATTTCAGGCGCGGCATGAAACTGACCCATGTGCGCACCAAGAAGCCCATGGCCGTGTCGAACCCGGTGCTGTTCCTCGCCTCCGACCGCGAACTGGCCGAAGAGGCCTGGGCCGGCGACATCATCGGCATCCCCAATCACGGCCAGCTGAGGATCGGCGACACGCTGACCGAGGGCGAGGCGCTGAAGGTCACGGGCATCCCCTCCTTCGCGCCGGAACTGCTGCAGGGCGTGCGCTCGGGCGATCCGATGAAGACCAAGCATCTGGAGAAGGCGCTGATGCAATTCGCCGAGGAAGGCGCGGCGAAGGTGTTCAAGCCGATGATCGGCTCGGGCTTCATCGTCGGCGTCGTCGGCGCGCTGCAATTCGAGGTGCTGGCCAGCCGGATCGAGCTGGAATACGGCCTGCCGGTCCGCTTCGAGCCGTCGCAATTCACCTCCGCGCGCTGGGTCACGGGCCCCAAGACGGCGGTCGAGAAATTCGCCGATGTCAACAAGGGCCACATCGCCTATGACAATGACGGCGACGTCGTCTACATGACCCGCCTGCAATGGGACATCGACCGCATCGAGCGCGATTATCCCGAGCTGAGCCTGTCGGCGACCAAGGAAATGATGGTGTAGTTCTAGATCTACTCAGGATGCATCAAGAATACCGAACTTCTTGATGTAGTCCTTCATAACGACCGGATCGCCGACCGCGCCACGAAAATGGGCGAAATAGGAATGAACGGGCTGAAGGGTTTCGATCCCCTTATACCGGCGCGGTGTCGGAGGGTACGCTTGAAAGTTTTCTTCTAATATATCGATCTGGGACTTCCATTTTCGGAACAATATGGCCTGAAGCGCAGCCTGATCGCCCCGAACCCGACGGCAGAGTTCTGCTTGCCAATCCCTCAAGATATTCATCGAAACCTGAGATGGTCTATAGAAAAAAATTCCACTATTGATAACAGGCCCTCTTGAATACCTGAGGTGCTCCCAGAAACTAAGATTTCCTGCAGAAGCGCCGACCCTTTTAAGTTCACTGCGCTCATTCCGAGAAACGCCAAAATCGTTCTTCATATCGAAAAGAACGTTGAAAATCTCCGGCATGGGTGAAACCGGTACGATGTCCACATCCAGCTGCAAAACTAAATCATAGCCCGAAATATCGATATAACGGTGAAGAACCGGCGTAAGCTGCTTAATAACATCACCGACATTGTTCGCTCTGCTCATATCGCGGATGTCGAACTCATATCCCCAGCTATCCGCGTCTGGATTCAAGTTCAGTTGCCAAGCAGGCACTTCAACCGTATGGACCCGCGCGTCTCCTGGCGCCACGGGCGCGTCGGAAAGTATCGCAATATCACCATCCCAGCCCATTCTTCTAACGCAAGAGATGGATAGTTCACACAGAGTCCGCGCAGCCGCGCCAATTGCAAGATAGGTTACAAGCGATTTACGAACCATTGACCTTTTCTCCACGGCCGAATTATAAAAAAGAGTAGGTTATAAACACAATGCGAACTTAGCCGACGACCGCCGCCTCTATGGTGCGCTGCATGTTCCGGCATTTTCCCTCGTAGTCCCGGTACCAGAATCCCTCGAATTTCTTGCGCACCCGGCGCCGGTACAGGCCGACGCGAATGTCTTCCATGATCCTGAGGCCGTGTTTCGGATTTTCATACCTCCAGGCCGCCGAGCCTTCGGGCACCTTGCGCTTGAACTCCGGAAATTCGCGCTCCAGGTAATCTGCATATTCGGCCTCGAACAGGCGCAGGAAAGGATTGTCCTGCTTGTCCCAGGGCTTGGACGGACCCGCGAAATGCAGAACGACCGGATCGAACCGCTCGACGATCCGCGGGTTCATCCAGTCGCGCGAGCGCCAGTTCAGCAGCGGATTCAATGGCAGGATGTCATCGGCGAAGGCCAGGTTCATGGCACCCTGGTCCTGATCGCGATGGATCGGAAGGAACTCGACATTCTTGGCCATGGCCTCCTGGAACCGGCGCAGCCCGTCCATCGCCAGAAACGCCTCGGGCTGATAGACGAGAACCCCGGCATTGTAATACTCGCCGTTGCGCCCCCCGAGATCCCGGACCTTCGCTTCAAACCGCCCGGTCTGCGTCAAGGCCGGATCGATCAGGCGCGACAGCTCGGTCACCGCGGCCAGCGGGACGGGCCGGTCGATGCCTTCGAACAGGTCCTGTATCCCGGGGCGCCGCAGGTAGGTATCCGTGTCGAGATAGAACAAGGTCTCGTACTCGTCGCGGAACACCGACGGCAGAACCCAGCGGTAATAGGTCCCGAAGCTGATCCAGTCCTTGACCATGGGCACCGTCGGCAGGGCGGAAATGTCGATTTCGCAGATGCGCACCGGCCCGTCCATCTGCGCAGGGGTGACCTTGGCGATGTCCGGCATGGCGATGACAATGTCGAAGGGCCCGTCCTCGACCCGGCGAATGCGCTCCGCCGCGAACATCGCCAGCGGGAAATGCCCGTGGTCACAAGCGAAGACGACTGCATTGCGATGATGCGACGCCCTGTTCTGTCTCTTGACTAGCTTCATCGCCCGATCCTTGCAGTCATGCCCGTGATGTTCGGCCCAGATACCGGTGGCGGCGGGCTCAAGTCAACGAAACACACCACCTTGGCCGGGGGGCCGGGCCCGGGCGTCGCCATGAAGGTTGCCTTGCCGGCCAAGGCAGGGTTTGCCATATCGGCAACGAAAACGGAGGTAGTCATGCGCGCGCGCTTCATTCCCGCCCTTCTGAGGGCGCACAGGCAGGGCCTGAGACAGCCGGTGCTTCGCAACCAGGCCAAGGCGATGGTCCTCCCCGCTGCCCGGGCGATCTATGTGCCGGTGCCGAAGGCCGCCAACTCCTCCATCCGCATGGCGCTCTGTCCGAGCCTGGGGATCGACCCCGCCACCATCGCCGACCCGCAGGGCGACAATGGCCTGCCCATCCTTCCCCTGCGCGAGGCGCTGGAGCAGGCCGGTCCCGACTGGCTTGTCTTCACTGTCGTGCGGCACCCATGGGACCGCGCGCGCTCCGCCTGGCGCGACAAGCTGGTCCTACGCGACCCGCCCCTGCGCCCGCTCGTCACGATGGGACTGGAAAAGACCGACAGCTTCCGCACCTTCCTGCTGGCCTCGCGGCTATGGCCCCGGCAGGGTCTCAACGATCATTTCATTCCGCAAACCGATCTGCTGGCTCCGGTGCTGGACCATCCGGGCCTGCGCATCCTGAAAATGGAAACCCTGGCGGAACAGTGGCCCGCGCTGTGCGACGACCTCGAACGCCGCGGCGCGGTCCGGCCGGACGCATTGCCCATCCTCAACCGCCGCCCCACGGCTCCGGGCAACCGGTCTTTCAGCCGGGGCGAAGTCCTGCTGCTGCGAAGTCTCTACGACCGGGACTTTGCTCCGCTGGGGTATGATTGCGACGCCACGGCGCCTGCATCGGCTCCAAGTTGACCGGTATCGGCTTTTGCTGTAATGCGTCGCCAGCCTTCCTCGTGAGAGGCGATATACGCGGGACGCCCGAAATCATGCGTCCTTCCGACGAATGGCGGCCCGATGCCGCTCCTACAGGACGCTGATGACGAAATTTTCCGATCTCAAGCTGGACCCGAAGGTCCTCAAGGCCATTGACGACGCGGGCTATGAAACGCCCACCCCCATCCAGGCCGGGGCGATTCCGCCCGCCCTGGAAGGCCGCGACGTGCTGGGCATCGCCCAGACCGGCACCGGCAAGACCGCCAGCTTCACCTTGCCGATGATCACCCTGCTGGGCAAGGGCCGGGCCCGGGCGCGCATGCCGCGCAGCCTTGTGCTGGCCCCGACGCGCGAGCTGGCCGCCCAGGTGGCCGAGAACTTCGACACCTATACCAAGCACATGAAGCTGACCAAGGCGCTGCTGATCGGCGGCGTCAGCTTCAAGGAGCAGGATGCGCTGATCGACCGGGGCGTCGACGTCCTGATCGCCACGCCCGGCCGGCTGCTGGACCATTTCGAACGCGGCAAGCTCCTGCTGACCGGCGTGCAGATCATGGTGGTCGACGAGGCCGACCGGATGCTGGACATGGGCTTCATCCCCGATATCGAGCGGATCTTCAGCCTGACGCCCTTCACCCGCCAGACGCTGTTCTTCTCGGCCACGATGGCGCCCGAGATCGAGAGGATCACCAACACCTTCCTCTCCTCGCCCGCCAAGATCGAGGTCGCGCGCCAGTCCACCACCTCCGAGACGATCACCCAGGGCGTGGTGCTGTACAAGCCGTCGCGCAAGGACCGCCAGGCCAGCGAGAAACGCAACCTGCTGCGGGCGCTGATCGACCGCGAGGGCGAGGCCTGCACCAACGCGATCGTCTTCTGCAACCGCAAGAGCGATGTCGACATCGTCGCCAAGTCGCTGGTCAAATACGGCTACAACGCCGCGCCGATCCATGGCGACCTGGACCAGTCGAAGCGCATGGAGGTCCTGCAGGGCTTTCGCGACGGCAATCTGCGCATCCTCTGCGCCTCGGATGTGGCGGCGCGCGGGCTCGACATTCCCAATGTCAGCCACGTGTTCAACTTCGACGTGCCGAACCACCCGGAGGATTACGTCCACCGGATCGGCCGCACCGGCCGCGCCGGGCGCAAGGGCACCGCGCTGACCATCTGCGTCCCCTCCGACGAGAAGCAGCTGGCCGCCGTCGAGGCTCTGGTGAAGCAGGAGGTCCCGCGGGTCGAGACCCCCTATGCCCCGCCTGCCGGACGCCGTGCGGCCGAAGAGAACGCCCCCGAAACCGCGGAGAAGCCCGCCCGCCGCAGCCGCGCCGAGCGCAAGCCGCGCACGCCCCGCGCCGAACAGGCCGAGATGGCGCCGCGCGAGGATCAGCCCCGCCGTGATGAGGCCCCCGCACGGGAAGAGCGCCCCGCACGCGAGGACGCCCCCCAGCGCGAGGAGCGTCCCGCACGGGCGGAACGCAGCGATCGCGGGCCGCGCCGCGGCGGACGCCGGGATGAACCCGTCCTGGGCATGGGCGATCACATGCCCAGCTTCATGGCACAGAGCTTCGACGAGCGCCGCCAGACGGCACAGGGCTGACACCCGCGGCCGCCCGGCCGGAACCGCAATGGGAAAGGGGCCGCGCGGCCCCTTTTTTCATGCCCGTTTCATCGCCTGCACGGGGCGCCGATCCCCGGTTCCGGGCGGCAGAGCCCCTGCCCCGCCGCCCTCCCGGTCACTCCGACAGGCGGCTGATGACCACGGTGACCTCGGGCTTCTTGCCGATCTCGTTCTGCGCGCTGTTGCGCACGGTCCGGCGCATCATCTCGGTCAGCTTGTCATCATCGATGAGAACATCGTCATCGGCCCGGCCCAGCACCTGCGCCAGGTCATCCTCCATCACCTCGACCAGCGGCGCCCGCGACCGGCCGGTGGCGGGCAGGCCCATGGCCTCGCACCACGGCTCGCCCAGCGGATCGTCATTCTCGTCGATGATCAGCGTGACCAGGACATGGCCGTTCAGCGCCATGCGGATACGGTCGCGCACCACGCCGTCCATCGCCCCGATCATGGAGGAGCCGTCGAGATAGGTGCGCCCGGTATCGACGAAACCCACCACCTTGGGCGTGCCGCCCGAAAGCTGGACCAGGGTGCCGTTGGGCGCAAGGATCCCCGGAAGGCCGTTCTGTTCCGCCAGCTTGACATGCTCGCGCAGGTGACGGTGTTCGCCATGCATCGGCACGACGATCTGGGGCCGCACGATCTGGTGGATCTCGGTCAGGTCGGGGCGGTTGGCATGGCCCGAAACATGGTAGAGCCCGTCGCTGTCATCGACCACGTCGATGCCCATCTCGCTGAACTGGTTGATGATGCGGAAGACGCCGCGTTCATTGCCGGGGATGATCTTGGAGGAGAAGAGGAAGGTATCCCCCGGCTTCATCTGCAGGCCCAGATACTTGCCGCGCGCCAGCTGGGCGGAGGCGGCACGCCGCTCGCCCTGGCTGCCCGTGACCAGCAGCATCAGGTTCTCGCGCGGGATCTGGACCGCATCCTCCGCAGAGACGGTGGGCGGGAAATCCTTCAGCACGCCGGTCTCGATGGCTTCCTGGACCATGCGCCGCATCGCCCGCCCCAGAAGGACCACGGATCGTCCGGCATCGCGCCCGGCCTCGGCCAGGGTCTTCAGCCGCGCGATGTTCGACGCGAAGGTGGTCGCCACGACCATGCCGCTGCAGCCCGCCACCATCTTGCGGATCTCGGGGCCGACCAGCGTTTCCGAACGCCCGGGATGGGGATTGAAGACATTGGTGGAGTCGCAAGCCAGGGCAAGCACCCCGTCGGCCGCCACTTCCGCCCAGAGCGCGGGATCATAGGGATCCCCGACGCCGGGATCGCGGTCCAGCTTGAAATCGCCGGTATGCAGGATGCGGCCCTTGGGCGTGTCGATCACCAGCGCGGAGCTTTCGGGGATCGAATGGCTCATCGGCAGGTAGCCCACCTGGAACGGCCCGGCCTGCACCTGGTGCGGCCAGGGCTCCACGGTCGTCACCTCGGTCTCGGGCTGGTCCGCCTCGATCATCTTGCGCCGCGCGACGGCGGCGGTGAAGGGACGCGCATAGACCGGGCATTTCAGCCGCGACCACAGCCGCCCCACCCCGCCGACATGGTCCTCATGCGCATGGGTGACGAAGACGGCCTCGATCCGGTCGCGCCGTTCCTCCAGCCAGGCGATGTCGGGAAAGATCAGGTCGACGCCGGGCGTGGTGTCCATGTCGGGAAAGGCCACGCCCAGATCGATCACGATCAGCCGCTCGCGGTCCTTCGGCCCGTAGCCGTAGACATAGCAGTTCATGCCAATTTCGCCCGCACCGCCCAGGGGCAGGTAGATGACTTCGTTCTTGCTCATTCCGGTACCGCCATTTCATCCGGACCGATCCGGTCCTTGTTGTAATTGTAGATGACGGTGAGTCCGTGCATCGTCAGGTCTTCCTCGAAGACGTCGAATAGCGCATCGCCCTGCTGAAACAAAGGGGCCAGCCCCCCGGTTCCGATGACTTTCATGGCCCGGCCGCGTTCGGCCTTGATCTGCCGGATGATCCCCGCCACCAGGCCGACATAGCCCCAGAACACCCCGGACTGCATGCAGGCCACGGTATTGGTGCCGATCACCTTCTCGGGCTTGGTCACATCCACATGCGGCAGCGCCGCGGCCGCCTGATGCAGCGCCTCGAGGCTCAGGTTCACGCCGGGCGAGATCACGCCGCCGATATAGGCCCCGTCGGCATCGACCACGTCGAATGTCGTGGCGGTGCCGAAATCCACCACGATCAGGTCCCCGCCATAGAGGTCGAAACCGGCCACCGTGTTGACCAGCCGGTCGGGACCGACCTGGGTGCCGGGATCGACGCGCGGCTCCACCGGCAGCGCGCAGCCGGGCTTGCCCACCACCATCGGACGGCAGCCGAAATAGCGGCTGGCCAGGACGCGCAGGTTGAACACGACCCGCGGCACCGTGGAGGAGATGATCACCGCGTGGATCGGGGCCTCCAGCCGTTCGTGCTGGATCAGGGTTGACAGCCACACGTGGTATTCATCGGCCGTGCGGCTGTGATTGGTCGAGATCCGCCAGCGCCCCAGCAGCTGGCGCCCGTCCCAGATGGCGAAGACGGTATTGGTATTCCCGCAATCGATGGCAAGTAGCATGGGTCCGTCCGTTCCGGATCAGAAGAAGACATCGGCGGCCGGGATGCGGTGCAGCCCGTCGCCGTTGCGCAAAAGAAGGTGGCCGGTCTCGTCCACCGTATCGAATATCCCGTCAAGGGTCTCGCGCGCCGTGCGGGCGCGGATCGGCGCGCCCAGGCGCGCGGCGCGGGCCAGCCACCGGCTGCGGATCGGGGCAAAGCCCTGCGCCACGAACTCCGCCTCGCGCGCGGCATAGGCGCGGGCCAGCGCGATCATCATCTCCTCGCGGTCGACCGGACGGCCCAGCACCTCGGCCAGGCTCGCCGGCGGGACGGCCCCCGCCTCGATCAGCGCGGCATCCGGCGCCCCCGAAAGATTGATGCCGATGCCGATGGCCATCCAGGCCAGGCCGCCGCCGGCCCCGGCGCTGGCGCTTTCCAGCAGAATGCCCGCCGCCTTGCAGCCATGCAGGAGCACGTCATTGGGCCATTTCGCCGTGACTGCCCCGGCCGGGGCGCCCAGGGTCTCAAAAGCCTCTGCCAGCGCCACGGCGGCGACGAAGCTGCGCAATGCAGCGGTCCCGGCCGGTTCCGCCGGGCGGATCAGCAGCGTCGCGGCCAGCGCGCCCTCGGGACTGGCCCAGGCCCGGCCGCGGCGGCCGCGTCCGGCCGTCTGCCGCTCGGCCGTGATCCAGACCGGCGCATGGCAAGAGGCGGCCATGCGGGCCGCCTCGGCATTGGTGCTGTCGATTTCCCGGAGGCTGTGCAGGCCGTAACCCTGCGGCCAGCCTCCGCCCTTACGGGACAAGTGCCGCCGCGGCCCCTGCCGCGATGGAGTCGACGCCGAAGAAGTTGAAGATGCCCAGGAGCATGACCAGCGCAGAGGCCAGCACGAAGGTCCGCGCCACCGGCGCCCGGTCGAAATCCAGCGGCTCGATCTCGGGGCCGAAATACATCAGGTAGACGATCCGGATGTAGTAATAGGCCGCCACGACCGACGCGATCACCCCGGCGATGGCCAGCCAGACCAGCCCGCCCTCGACTGCGGCATAGAGCACGCCGACCTTGCCGAAGAATCCCAGCATCGGCGGCACCCCCGCCAGCGAGAACAGCAGCAGCGCCATGGCCAGCGCGCGCAGCGGATCGCGCGCCGACAGCATCGACAGCGACGCGATGTCGGTCACCGGATGGCCGTCGCGTTCGGTCGACATGACGAAGGCGAAGGTGCCGAGATTCATGGTCACGTAGATCGCCATGTAGATCAGCATCGCCTGCACGCCGAAGACCGTGCCGGAGGCCAGGCCCATCAGGCCGTAGCCCATATGCGCGATGGAGGAATAGGCCATCAGCCGCTTGATGTTGGGCTGTCCGACGGCGGCGATGGAGCCCAGGAACATGGAGGCCACCGAAAGGATCCCCAGGACCTGCTGCCAGTCCTCCACGGCATCGGGGAAGGCGCCGTAGAGCAGCCGCGCGAAAAGCGCCATCGCCGCCACTTTCGGCGCGGTGGCGAAGAAGGTCGTGACCGGCGTGGGAGAGCCCTCGTAGACATCCGGGGTCCACATGTGGAAGGGCGCGGCCGATACCTTGAAGGCCAGCCCCGCGCAGAGGAAGGCCAGCCCGAAGACCAGCCCCAGCGGCGTGCCCTCGCCGGTGACGGCCGAGGCGATCCCGTCGAAGGAGGTGGTCCCGGCAAAGCCGTAGCTCAGCGACGCCCCGTAAAGCAGCATGCCGGAGGACAGCGCGCCGAGAACAAAGTATTTCAGCCCCGCCTCGGTCGATTTCACGCTGTCGCGGCGCAGCGCGGCGACGATGTAGAGCGAAAGCGATTGCAGCTCCAGCCCCATGTAGAGCGACATCAGATCGTCCGCCGAGACCATGATCATCATGCCGATCACCGCCAGCACGATCAGCACGGGGAACTCGAAGCGCAGGATGCCGCGGCGTTCCATATAGGCCTCGGACATGATCAGCACCGCCGCCGCCGAAAGCAGGACCGTGACCTTGGCGAAGCGCCCGAAGGCATCATCCACGATCAGCCCGCCGAAACCGGCCGTAGTGCCGCCGCCATTCAGCCCGATCCAGAAGGCGGTCAGCGTGAAGACCGCCGCCGTGACCCAGGTCAGCAGCGGCGCCAGCCGGTCCTTCCCGGCATAGGCGACAATGACCAGTCCCAAGATGGCGAACAGCGCCAGGACGAATTCCGGCAGGACAGTGGAGAAATCGGTGGCCGTCATCTCTTCGGTCCTCAGTGGCTGTCGGTTTCGGCAAGCGCGAGTTCGGGCATGAACTCGGCCAGGGCGGCATCGTTATCGGCCAGCAGCGCATCGACCGAGGCGCCGATCACGTCCGTGACCAGCGCCGGATAGACGCCCAGCACCAGGGTAATCGCGACCAGCGGCGCGAAGACCGCCTTTTCTCTCAGGTTCATGTCGCCGATGGTCTTGAGGCTTTCCTTGATCAGGTCGCCCAGCATCACCCGCCGGTAGAGCCACAGCCCGTAGGCCGCCGACAGGATCAGCCCGGTGGAGGCCACGAAGGCGACCCAGGTATTGTCGAGGAAGATGCCCATCAGCGTCAGGAACTCGCCGACGAAGCCGCTGGTCCCCGGCAGCCCGGCATTGGCCATGGTGAAGAACATGAAGACCAGGGCGAAGGCCGGCATGCGGTTGATCAGCCCGCCATAGGCGGAGATCTCGCGGGTGTGCATCCGGTCATAGACCACGCCGACGCAGAGGAACAGCGCCCCCGAGATGAAGCCGTGGCTGAGCATCTGGAAGATCGCGCCATCGACCCCCTGCTTGTTCGCCGCGAAGATCCCCATCGTCGCATAGCCCATATGGGCCACGGAGGAATAGGCGATGACCTTCTTCATGTCCTTCTGCACCAGCGCGACCAGCGAGGTATAGACGATCGCGATCGCCGAAATCCAGAAGACCAGCGGCTCCATCAGCTTGGTGCCCACCGGGAACATCGGCAGCGAGAAGCGCAGGAAGCCATAGCCGCCGAGCTTCAGCAGGACCGCGGCCAGCACGATCGAGCCGCCCGTGGGCGCCTGGACATGGGCATCGGGGAGCCAGGTATGCACCGGCCACATCGGCATCTTCACCGCGAAGCTGATGAAGAAGGCCAGCCACAGCAGCGTCTGCATGCCGCCGATGACGTGAACGCCCAGAATGTCGAACGTGCCGGTGGCGAATTCGTGCTGCAGCAGCCCGACGGTTTCCGGCCCGCAGGCGCCGATGCAGGTGGTTCCGACCTCGATATACATCGCCACCATGCCGACCAGCATGAAGACCGAGCCGAAGAAGGTGTAGAGGAAGAACTTGAAGGCCGCATAGACCCGCCTGTCGCCGCCCCAGATCCCGATGATCAGGAACATCGGGATCAGCGACCCCTCGTAGAAGACGTAGAACAGCACCATGTCCAGCGCGCAGAACACGCCGGTCATCAGCGACTCCAACACCAGGAAGGCGATCATGTATTCCTTGGTGCGGTCCTTGACGTTCCAGCAGCTTAGGATGACCAGCGGCATCAGCGCCGTGTTGAGGATCACGAACAGCACCGAGATGCCGTCGACCCCCATGCGGTATTTCATGCCGAAGACCCAGTCGCGCTCCTCGACGAACTGGAACCCGGTCTCCGACGTGTCGAACCCCGCCAGGATGAACAGCGACAGAAGGAAGGTCACCGTCGTGGCGATCAGCGCGACCCATTTGGCATTGCGCTGGGACGCCTCGTCATTGCCGCGCAGGAACACCGCCAGGATCAGCGCCGCCAGCGTCGGCATGAAGGTGACGATGGAAAGAAGGTTATCCATTATTCGGCCCCTCCGGCGAGGACCAGCCAGGTCAAGAGGACCGCGATGCCCAGCACCATGGCAAAGGCGTAGTGGAAGATGTAGCCCGATTGCGCCCGCCCCGCGAGACGCGCCAGGTAGGGAATGAAGGCGGTGGCCACGCCGCGCACCGTCCCGTCGATCACCGTGCGGTCGCCGCGATTCCACAGGAAGCGGCCGAATTTCATCGTCGGCCGCACCACCGCATGCTCGTAGAGCTCGTCGAAATACCACTTGTTCAGCAGGAAGCGGTAGAGCGGCGCCTGGTTGCGCGCCAGCCTGCCCGGCAGGTCGGGACGGCGCAGATACATCTGCCAGGCCAGCACGAGCCCCGCCGCCATCGCGACGAATGGCGAGACGCGCACCCAGACCGGCGCGGCATGGGCATCGGCCAGCACGGTGTTCTCGGGCCCGAAGAAGACCGAGCCGATCTGGCCATGCGCCTCGGCGCCTTGATGCGGCATGCCGAAGAAGGCCGCGACCTGGTCGTGATCGCCGAAGAACGGCCCGTACCACAGCATCCCCGCCAGGATCGCCCCCACGGCCAGCACCGCCAGCGGCACGGTCATCACCGCCGGGCTTTCATGGGCATGGTCGTGACGGCGGCGATCGCCGCGCGGGCTGCCCCAGAAGGTCAGGAACATCAGCCGCCAAGAATAGAAGCTGGTCATGGCGGCCGCGATCACCAGCATCCAGAAGGCATAGGGCGCCATTGCGCCGCCCCCCGCCCAGGCGCTCTCGATGATCGCGTCCTTGGACAGGAAGCCGGCAAAGCCGATATGGGTCAGAGGGATGCCCACGCCGGTGATGGCCAGCGTGCCGATCATCATCGCCCAGAAGGTATAGGGCAGCTTCTTTCTGAGCCCGCCGTAATTCATCATGTCCTGTTCGTGATGCATCGCCGTGATGACCGAGCCCGCGCCGAGGAACAGCAGCGCCTTGAAGAAGGCATGGGTGAAGAGGTGGAACATCGCCGCCGGATACATGCCCACGCCCGCGGCGACGAACATGTAGCCCAGCTGCGAACAGGTCGAATAGGCGATCACCCGCTTGATGTCGGTCTGCACCAGGCCGACCGTGGCGGCGAAGAACGCGGTCGTCGCCCCGATGAAGGTGACGAAGCCCATCGTCTCGGGGGCGTATTCCATCACCGGCGACATGCGGCAGATCAGGAAGACGCCCGCCGTCACCATCGTCGCGGCGTGGATCAGCGCCGAAACCGGGGTCGGCCCCTCCATCGCGTCGGGCAGCCAGGTGTGCAGCAGCAGCTGTGCCGATTTGCCCATCGCCCCCACGAACAGCAGGAAGGCCGCCAGGTTGGCCGCGTTCCAGTCGGTCCACAGGAACCCGATCTGCGTCTCGCCCAGCTCGGCCGCCTGTTCGAAGATCGTGTCGAACTGCACGCTGTCGGTCAGGAAAAACAGCGCGAAGATGCCCAGCAGGAAGGCGAAATCGCCGATGCGGTTGATGATGAAGGCCTTCATCGCCGCCGCCCCCGCCGAGGGCTTGCGGAAATAGAACCCGATCAGCAGATACGACGCCAGGCCCACCCCTTCCCAGCCGAAGAACAGCTGGACCAGGTTGTCGGCCGTCACCAGCGTCAGCATCGCGAAGGTGAAGAGCGACAGGAAGGAGAAGAAGCGCGGACGGTAGCTTTCCTCGCCCTCGCGGAAATTCTCGTCATGCGCCATGTAGCCGAAGCTGTAGACATGCACGAGCGCCGAGACCGAGGTGATCACCACCAGCATGATCGCCGTCAGCCGGTCGATACGGATCGCCCAGTCGCCCATCATCGAGCCGCTGTCGATCCAGCGCGCGATCTCGACCGTGTAGGCGGTGCCGTCGAACCCGAAGAAGATGATCCAGGAGAAGAAGCAGGCGAGGATGACCAGGCCGGTGGAGATCCACTTGGCCGCCCGTTCACCCAGGGGCTTCCACAGGAACCCTGCGACCAGGCTGCCGGCCAGCGGCGCGAAGAGGATGATGCTTTCCACGTGCCTCAGCCTTTCATGTTGTTGACGTCTTCGACCGCGATCGTGCCGCGGTTGCGGAAGAAGCAGACGAGGATGGCCAGGCCGATCGCGGCCTCCGCGGCGGCGACGGTCAGCACGAAGAGCGTGAAGATCTGGCCCTGCAGGTCGCCCAGATAGCTGGAGAAGGCCACGAAGTTGATATTCACCGCCAGCAGGATCAGCTCGATCGACATCAGGATGATGATGACGTTCTTGCGGTTCAGGAACAGCCCGAAGATGCCGATCACGAACAGCGTCGCCGCGACGCCCAGGTAATGCTCTAGTCCGATCATGGGCGGTCCTCCTGGCTCGGGATGCCGGCTGCGGCGAAGGCCGGCGCGACCGCGCCCCCCGCTGCGCCGGAGCGGTGTTTCGCAATGAGCCGCATCGCCGTCGGGATGCAGCAGGCGCAGCCAAGCGCGATCCGGCTTGCGACCGGCATCACAGCCCCTGCCCCGGCTTGACGTCCTTCAGCTCCATCGCCAGTGCCGGATCGCGGTAGATCTGGGCCAGGACATCCTGGCGTTTCACATCGGCACGATGGCGCAGCGTCAGGACGATGGCGCCGATCATGGCGACCAGCAGGATCAGCCCGGCCAGCTGGAACAGCAGAAGGTACCTGTCATAGAGCAGAAGCCCGATCGCCTCCGTGTTCGACACTTCCGCGAGGTCGGGCGTCGGGGCGCCGCGCAGCATCTGCGCCTGGTCGGACATCTGCCAGACGCCGATGCCCATGGCCAGCTCGGTCAGGATGATGACCCCGATCACCAGCGCCAGCGGCACGCCCTGGGCCAGCCCGGCGCGCAGCTGGGCGAAATCGACATCCAGCATCATGACGACGAAGAGGAACAGCACCGCGACCGCGCCGACATAGACGATGACCATCAGCATGGCGACGAATTCCGCGCCCAGCAGCACGAACAGACCGGCCGAACTGAGGAAGGCCAGGATCAGCCACAGCACCGAATGGACCGGGTTGCGCGAGATGACGGTGAAGCCCCCCCCGGCCAGGACCCCGAGCGCGAAGGCGTAGAAGGCGATGGTTGCCATGGTCAGCGTCTCCCCGGCCTAGCGATACGGCGCGTCGATTTCGAGGTTGCGGGCAATCTCGGCCTCCCAGCGTTCGCCGTTCGCCAGGAGCTTCTCCTTGGAATAGTAGAGTTCCTCGCGCGTCTCGGTGGAGAACTCGAAATTCGGACCCTCCACGATCGCATCCACCGGGCAGGCCTCCTGGCAGAAGCCGCAATAGATGCATTTGGT
This sequence comes from Mangrovicoccus algicola, assembly GCF_014903745.1. Lineage (GTDB taxonomy): Bacteria > Pseudomonadota > Alphaproteobacteria > Rhodobacterales > Rhodobacteraceae > Mangrovicoccus > Mangrovicoccus algicola. The sequence goes on from NZ_JACVXA010000031.1 coordinate 17,084, forward strand.
CATGTCGATGTCATAGCGCGTGGTGCGGCGCGACCCGTCCTCGCGCGGCTCGGCATCGATGGTGATCGCCTGGGCGGGACAGATCGCCTCGCACAGCTTGCAGGCGATGCAGCGCTCCTCGCCGTTGGGATAGCGGCGCAGCGCGTGTTCCCCGCGGAAGCGCGGGGAAAGCGGACCCTTCTCATGCGGGTAGTTCACCGTCGCCTTGGGGGCCAGGAAGTATTTCATTCCCAGCTTCAGCCCCACCCAGACATCCTGAAGCAGGAAATACTTCGCGGCGCGGTTCCAGTCGATGGCAGCCATCTCAGCCTCCCACGGCCCAGCGGGCATAGGCACCGCCGAACGCTTCGAATTTCGCGAGGAACGCCACCAGCACGACCCAGCCCAGCGACAGCGGCAGGAAGATCTTCCAGCCCAGCCGCATCAGCTGGTCGTAGCGGTAGCGCGGGGTGATCGCCTTGACCAGGGCGAAGAGGAAGAAGAAGAACGCCATCTTGCCGACCATCCACAGCGCCCCGTCGGGCAGGCCCGGGATCGGGCTGAGCCAGCCGCCGAAGAACAGCAGAGAGGTCAGCGCGCACATCAGCAGGATGGCGATGTACTCGCCCGCCATGAACAGCAGGAAGGGCGTCGAGGAATATTCCACCTGGTAGCCCGCAACCAGTTCGGATTCCGCCTCCGGCAGGTCGAAGGGCGGGCGGTTGGTCTCGGCCAGCGCCGAGATGAAGAACAGGAAGACCATCGGGAAATGCGGCAGCCAGTACCAGCTGAACAGCCCGAAATGCCCGTCCTGCGCCCGCACGATGTCGGAGAAGTTCATCGAGCCGGTGGAGATGATGACGCCGATGATGATCAGCCCGATCGAGACCTCGTAGGAAATCATCTGCGCCGCCGAGCGCAGCGAGCCCAGGAACGGGTATTTCGAGTTCGACGCCCAGCCGCCCATGATGACGCCGTAAACCTCCAGCGAGGAGACGGCGAAGACATAGAGGATGGCGACATTGATATCGGCCAGCACCCAGCCGTCGGCGAAGGGGATCACCGCCCAGGCGACCATGGCCAGCACGAAGGAGGTCAGCGGCGCCAGCAGGAAGACCGGCTTGTCCGCGCCTGCCGGGATGACGATTTCCTTGACCACGTATTTCAGCGCATCGGCGACCGATTGCAGGATGCCGAAGATGCCGACCACGTTCGGCCCGCGCCGCATCTGCACCGCCGCCCAGATCTTGCGGTCGCCATAGACCAGGAACAGCAGCGAGATCATGACGAAGGCCAAGAGGCCCAGGCATTGCGCGACGATGATGATCGCGATCCCCGCGGGCGTTGCGAAGAATTCAGCCATGGACGGTATCCTCCCCGGTCAGCACGCCTGCGGCCCGGTGGGTCGTGGCGGGTGGCTCCGACATGTCGCTGTAAAGCGTGTTTTGGTTGCCAAATCCAGAACCGATGCAAGTCCTTGTGCGTGTATGTCGCGGATTTTTCGCCAAGGCCCGTTACTCCGCCGCCATGGCCGGGCTGCGCCGGGCCCGGGCCTGCGCCGAAAGCGCCGCCATCAGTTCCGAGGCGCGCGCGATCGGGTTGGTCAGGTAGTAGTCGCGCACCGCCGGCACGAAATCTACCCCCGCCTGCGGGTCTCCGGCCGAAACGGGATCCAGCGGGTTTTCCGGCACCTCGTCGATCCGCGCCAGATGCGGCACCTGCTTCACCAGACGGCGGCGCAGCGCGGCCAGGCTGTCATAGGGCAGCGTCCCGCCGGTCAGCGCCGAAAGCGCGCGCAGGATCGCCCAGTTCTCCTTGGCCTCGCCGGGCGGGAACCCGGCACGGGCGGCGATCTGGGGGCGGCCCTCGGTATTGACGAACAGCCCCTGTTCCTCGGTCCAAGCGGCGGCGGGCAGGATGACATCGGCGCGATGCGCACCGCGGTCGCCATGGCTGCCCTGGTAGATCACGAAGGGCCCCGGCGCGATCTCGACCTCGTCGGCGCCGAGGCTGTAGATCACCTCCGCGCCCTCCATGGCCGCGGCCAGGCCGCCCTCGGTCACCGCGCCGACATCCATCGCGCCGACCCGGGCCGCCGCCGTGTGCAGCACCAGGATCCCGGCGCCGGTCTTCTCGGCCAGGGCCATCACCTGGCCCAGCACCGCCGCCCCGTCCGCCTCGCGCAGCGCGCCCTGCCCCAGGATGATCAGACTGCCCTCGGCGGGATCCGCCGTTTCGGCCAGGTCCAGCAGCGCCTGGCGGCCCGGCCCCAGATGCGTCACCTCATAGGTCAGATCCGCCTCGGGCCCGATCGCGGCCACGGACGCCCCCGCGATCCACGCCTTGCGGATGCGCGCATTCAGCACCGGCGCCTCCAGGCGCGGGTTGCAGCCCACCAGCAGGATGCGCCGCGCGGTGTCGATATCCTCGATCCGCGCGGTCCCGGCATAGCCCGAGCGGTTGCCCGCAGGCAGATGCGCCCCGTCGGTGCGGCATTCGACCCGGCCCCCCAGCCCCTCGACCAGCTCCTTCAGCGCGAAGGCGGCCTCCACCGGGGCGAGATCGCCGACCAGCCCCGCGACCGTCTTTCCCTTCATCGCCGCCGCCGCGGCGGCCAGCGCCTCGGGCCAGCTGGCGGGCCGCAGCCTGCCATCGACGCGGATATAGGGGCGGTCCAGCCGCTGGCGGCGCAGCCCGTCCCAGACGAAGCGCGACTTGTCGCCCAGCCATTCCTCGTTCACGCCGTCATGGTTGCGCGGCAGGAAGCGCATGACCTCGCGCCCCTTGGTATCGACGCGGATATTCGACCCCAGCGCGTCCATCACGTCGATCGACTCGGTCTTGGTCAGTTCCCAGGGCCGCGCCGTGAAGGCATAGGGTTTCGACACCAGCGCCCCGACCGGGCACAGGTCGATGATGTTGCCCTGCAATTCGCTGTCCAGCGTCTGGCCCAGGTAGGAGGTGATCTCGGCATCCTCGCCGCGGCCGGTCTGGCCCATCTGGTCGATCCCCGCCACCTCGGTGGTGAAGCGCACGCAGCGCGTGCAGGAGATGCAGCGCGTCATGTGGGTTTCCACCAGCGGACCGAGATTGATGTCGATCGCCGCGCGCTTGGGTTCGCGGTAGCGCGAGAAATCCACGCCATAGGCCATCGCCTGGTCCTGCAGGTCGCATTCCCCGCCCTGGTCGCAGATCGGACAATCCAGCGGGTGGTTGATCAGCAGGAATTCCATGACGCCCTCGCGGGCCTTCTTGACCATGGGCGACTTGGTGCGCACCTCGGGCGGCTCGCCGTTGCGGCCGGGGCGCAGGTCGCGCACCTGCATCGCGCAGGAGGCGGCCGGTTTCGGCGGGCCGCCCACGACCTCGACCAGGCACATCCGGCAGTTCCCGGCGATCGACAGGCGTTCGTGATAGCAGAAGCGCGGGATCTCCACCCCCGCCTGCTCGCAGGCCTGGATCAGCGTCAGGGCGGGGTCGACCTCGATTTCCTGTCCGTCGATGATGATGGTGCGCAGGTCTGACATGGCTTCACTCCGCTGCGATTGGGTTGCAGGCCCTGGTCTTCCAGAGCTGCGCCTGTTTGAGATGGGACCAGCCGAAGGCGTGGTCCGTGGCCCCGTGCGCCTCCAGATGCGCCAGCCGCTCCAACGCCTCCTCCAGCCTCGGCCGGTGCCCTGCGGGCACCCACCACATGGCGAAATGCGGACGGCCCAGGAGCCCGAACCATTCGGCGCGGCGGTCGTAGAACCGCCGATGCACGCTGTTGAAGACGAAATTCTCCAGGCTCGCCGCGTCTTCCCAGACGGTCAGGTTCGACACGAATTGCGGGTCGCCGCCGATCCCGGTTCCGGTATTGCCGGTGCCGGGCTCCCCTGAGCCTTCCATCATCCAGACGAAGCCGGGGCTGCGCCGCCCGATGCCGTTGACCCGGTCCAGCGCCGCCATGAATTCGGCCACGCGCGGATCGCCCGGCGCCGCGACCAGGCGGCCGATATTGAGCTGGGCCAGATGGGTTCCGGGCGGCTGCAGGGTCATTTCAGCACCCTGCCCAGGATGCTGCCGGTATCCTGCTCGGCCGCGCCGAAGGCACAGACATTCGCGGGCTGGGGGTTCTCGGGATTCACCCCGCCCTCCTCCAGCCGCTCGGCCACCTGCGCCTGAAGCGGTCCCTGCTCGAAGCTTTCCGTTCCGGTCTCCAGCGTCTCGGGATCGGCCCCCTCGGCCACCAGGTTCTTGTAGGCATTGGCGATATAGGTCTTGGCCCGCGCCGCGTCGAAGCCCATGGACGGACAGTTGTCGCCCACGAACTGCGCCGTGGCCACATCGACCAGCACGCGCTGCATCACCGGCGCGACCAGCGGCGTTGCCACCATGCAGGAGGCCAGACCGGCAAGCGCGGCCACCGGCAGCACCGGAACAAGAAGGCGGGCCATCCGGCTCAAGATGCGGGCTCCTCGCGGGTCAGCAGGACGCCGGTCAGGGTGCCTGCATCGATTTCCTCTTCGGCGATCGGACAGCCGATCGGCGGATCCTTCAGGTCGACCGGGTCGACATCATGGCTTTCCGCGAAAGCGGCGATCGCCTGTTTCAGCGCCTCGGTCTCGATATCGCCGCCCTCTTTCTTGAAGGCGTCGAGCTTGGCCTCGGCATAGCGCCCCACCGGCTCGTCGATCCAGATGCCTTCGCATTGCGACGCGAAGAGCACCCCGACCAGAAGCTGTCCCACCGCCGATCCCGGCGCGCCCTGGCCTGCCGCCTCCAGCACCGGGCGCTTCTCGGGGGCGACATCCGCCAGCAGCCGCGCCTCGGCCTCGGGCGTGAGGGTCGTGGCGCAGGCCCCGAGCGCGAGGGTCGCCGCCATGGCCGTCAGTGCAATATTCTTCCGCATCACTGTGCTCCGCTTTCTTCCCGGCGCGCCCCGGCGCCTGCTTCCTGTGCCTGGCCGCCGGTCCCGGGGACCGGCCGCCTCATTCCGCCGCGACGGCGCTGAGCTTGCCCGATTTCTGCGCCCGGATGCGGTCCTCGATCTCGTCGCGGAAATTCCGGATCAGCCCCTGGATCGGCCAGGCGGCGGCATCGCCGAGCGCACAGATCGTGTGGCCCTCCACCTGCTTGGTCACGCCGAAGAGCATGTCGATCTCCTCGATCTCGGCCTCGCCCTTCACCAGCCGCTCCATCACCCGCATCATCCAGCCGGTGCCCTCGCGGCAGGGGGTGCACTGGCCGCAGCTTTCATGTTTGTAGAATGCCGCCAGCCGCCAGATCGCCTTCACCATGTCGACCGACTGGTCCATGACCATCACCGCGGCCGTGCCCAGGCCCGAGCCCAGCTCGTTCCTGAGATAGTCGTAATCCATCACCGCATCGCGCATCTTCTCGCCGCGCACGCAGGGCACGGACGACCCGCCGGGGATCACCGCCTTGAGATTGCCCCAGCCGCCGCGGATGCCGCCGCAATGCTTCTCGATCAGTTCCTCGAAGGAGATCGACATCTCCTCTTCCACCACGCAGGGGCGGTTCACATGGCCCGAGATGGCGAAAAGCTTGGTGCCCGCATTGTTCGGGCGGCCCATCCCCGCGAACCAGTCGGCCCCGCGGCGCAGGATCGTGGGCGCCACCGCGATGGATTCGACGTTGTTCACCGTGGTCGGGCAGCCATAGAGCCCCGCCCCCGCCGGAAAGGGCGGCTTCATCCGCGGCATGCCCTTCTTGCCCTCGAGGCTTTCCAAGAGCGCGGTTTCCTCGCCGCAGATATAGGCCCCCGCCCCGTGATGCAGGTAGAGGTCGAAATCCCAGCCCGACCCGGCCGCGTTCTTGCCCAGCAGCCCGTCATCATAGGCCTCGTCGATGGCCCGCTGCAGCGCCTCGCGTTCGCGGATGTATTCGCCGCGGATGTAGATATAGGCGTCATGGGCCCCCATGGCGAAGCTGGCGATCAGGCAGCCCTCGACCAGCGTATGCGGGTCATGGCGCATGATCTCGCGGTCCTTGCAGGTGCCGGGTTCGGACTCATCGGCATTGACCACCAGGTAATGCGGCCGCCCGTCGCTTTCCTTGGGCATGAAGGACCATTTCAGCCCGGTGGGGAAGCCCGCCCCGCCGCGCCCGCGCAGGCCCGATTTCTTCATTTCCTCGACGATCCAGTCGCGCCCCTTGGCGATGATTTCGGCCGTCCCGTCCCAGCGCCCCAGTTTCTTGGCACCGGCCAGCGAACGGTCATGCATGCCGTAGATATTGAGGAAGATGCGGTCTTCGTCCTTCAGCATGGTCTATCCTCCGTTGGGGGGCCGCGGGCCGCCGCGCGCCTGCCAGAGTTGCCAGGTGACGACCAGGGCCCAGATCAGGGCCGCGATCGCCGCAAAATCGATCAGGAACGCATAGCGCGCGGGCAGTCCCAGCCAGCCGCCGATCAGTTGCGCCCCCAGCCACGCCACCATCGACACGGCGATCACCAGCCCGGCGGTGCGGCCCTTGCGGGCCAGCCTGGCATCGGTCTCGCTGCGCGGATGGTCGGCCATGGTCAGTCCTTCTTCATCAGCGCCCCGGCCTGCGCCGCCCAGTCATCGCGCAGCACCCGCCCGCGGGCGCCGGGGACATGTTCGTCGATCCAGGCGATTTCGGCCGGGCCCCAGGCGGCGATCTGCGCATAGGTGTGGATGCCCGCCTCGTGCAGGGCCTCCTCCAGCTTGGGGCCGATCCCGGTGATCGCGCGCAGGTCGTCCGCCGTCTCGGGCGGGCTGTCGTGAAGCTCGGGGCGGGTCATGGGCGCCTCGGGCTCGGGCGTGCCCGCCTTCTCCGCCGGGGCTTCCTGCCGGGTGGCGCCGTCCTCTGCCACGGGGCGTCCCCGCGACCGGTCGTCATGATCCGCGGCCGGGGTGTCGGGAACGGGCTCGGGCTGCGGCGGCTGTCCCGCGCGCTCCAGCATCGCGGCCTCCCCCTCGCCCAGCCAGGCCGCGCGCAGGGGCACCTCGCCGCCGTCGATCCGCCGGATGGTATCCTGCAGCTCCACCGCCCGTGCGACGGAGGCGTTATGCGCCGCCCGTCCCTCTTCCTGCGCGGTCAGCGCGGTCAGCCCGCCAAGGGGCTCGGCGGCATAGCGGCCGTTCTGCGGCCCCGGCACCGGCACCCGGCCCGCGGCCAGCTCGTCCAGGATCTCGCCGAAGCGTGCGGCGGTCAGGTCCTCGTAGTAATCCTTGCCGATCTGCACCATGGGCGCGTTGGTGCAGGCCCCGAGGCATTCGACCTCTTCCCAGGAGAACCGCCCGTCCCCGGACAGCGCGTGGGGCCGGGGCGCGATGCGTTCGCGGCACACCGCCACCAGGTCCTCGGACCCGCAGAGCATGCAGCTGAGCGTGCCGCAGACCTGGATATGGGCGACCGATCCGACCGGCTGAAGCTGGAACATGAAATAGAAGGTCGCGACTTCCAGCGCCCGGATCCGGGCCATGCCCAGCATGTCGGCCACGCATTCGATCGCGGGACGGGTCAGCCAGCCTTCCTGTTCCTGCGCCCGCCACAGGAGCGGAATCACGGCGGAGGCCTGCCGCCCTTCGGGATAGCGGGTGATCTGCGCCTCGGCCCAGGCCTTGTTGGCAGGGGTGAAGGCAAAGCTGTCGGGCTGTTCGGGATGGAGACGACGCAACATTCAGGCTTTCCCTTCTGCTCGTCGGCGGCAGGCGGCAGCCCCGCCCGGTACCGCCGGATCCTGGCTGGGCGCGGGCCGTCCCGCGCATGGTTCGCGATGCATCCTGACCTCCTGCGGGCTGCTCCCGCAGGATACCGCCGCACGGTCGCTTTCGCAGGAAATTCCGGCAGGTACAACGGGGGAATCGGCCCGATGGCGCGGGGCGTGGCTCATTGTTCGCACTCCACCAGCCGGGCGATCCGCGTCGCCCGGTCGAACCCGATCTGCCTCTTGCGCAGCAGGCGTTCCAGCGTCTGGGTGAACAGGTCGTCGGTCAGCTGCATCAGCCCCGGCTGCAGATCCGCCGGGATCCCCAGCCGGCCGGCGAAATCCGGAAGCACATGGTTGCGCAGCGCCGCGGCGCGCGACAAGTCCACCTGGCAGCCCTGGGCCGAGAGCACCGCCCGCCCGGCCGTCTCGAATTCGGCCTCCGGCAGCGCCAGCACGCGATTGCGTTCGGCCAGCATCTTCTTCTGGCGGGCCTGCTCCGCTTCGGCGGCGGCGAATCCTTCCACCTGCGCGGCGCTCAGCACCGGGCGGCAGTTCTTCAGCAACACGATATTGGCGATGTCGCTGTCGCACAGGAAAGCCAGCCCGCGCCGGTCCTGCACCAGCAGCCCGCCCTCATAGGGCCCGATCACCGCATATCCCGAGGTTCCGTCGAATTCCGGCAGCCCCTGGGCCGAAAACGCCTCCGCCGCCATCATTGCCAGCCCGATCGCCAGCCCGAGGCCCATCTTGACCCGCGCAGGAAGCCGCAGCCGCGCCCCGATCTGCCCGGCGATGCCGCGCGGCGCCGCCTCCGGCCCGGTTGCGAACCTGTCGGTCATGCTACCTGTCGACCTCCCCGAAGACGATGTCCATCGATCCCAGGATGGCCGAGACATCGGCAAGCTGGTGGTTCCTGGACACGTGGTCCATCGCCTGCAGATGCGGATAGCCCGGGGCACGGATCTTGGCGCGATAGGGCTTGTTGGTCCCGTCGGATTTCAGGAACACGCCGAATTCGCCCTTGGGGGCCTCCACCGCCGCATAGACCTCGCCGGAAGGGACGCGGAACCCTTCGGTGTACAGCTTGAAGTGATGGATCAGCGCCTCCATCGAGGTCTTCATGTCGCCGCGTTTCGGCGGGGTGATCTTGCCGCGGGCGAGGACGTCGCCCTGGTTCTCCGGCGCGGCCAGCTTGGCGCAGGCCTGGCGGATGATCTTCACGCTCTCGCGCATCTCCGCCATGCGGCACAGATAGCGGTCATAGCAGTCGCCATTCTTGCCCACCGGGATCTTGAAATCGAATTCGTCGTAGCATTCATAGGGCTGCGCCCGGCGCAGGTCCCAGGCCAGGCCGGAGCCGCGGACCATCACCCCCGAGAAGCTCCAGTCCAGGATCTCCTGTTCGGTGACGACGCCGATATCGGCATTGCGCTGCTTGAAGATGCGGTTCTCGGTCAGCAGGTCGTCGATGTCGTCGAGCCGGGCGGGAAAGGCCTCGGCCCAGAGGTCGATATCCTCCACCAGCCCCGGCGGCAGGTCCTGATGAACCCCGCCCGGGCGGAAATAGGCCGCGTGCAGCCGCGCCCCGCAGGCGCGCTCGTAGAAGATCATCAGCTTCTCGCGCTCCTCGAAGCCCCAGAGCGGCGGCGTCAGCGCGCCGACATCCATGGCCTGCGTGGTCACGTTCAGCAGGTGGTTCAGCACGCGGCCGATCTCGCAGAACAGCACCCGGATCAGCGATGCGCGCCGCGGCACCGGCGTGCCGGTGAGCTTCTCGATGGCCAGGCACCAGGCATGTTCCTGGTTCATCGGCGAAACATAGTCGAGCCGGTCGAAATAGGGCAGGTTCTGCAGGTAGGTGCGGCTTTCCATCAGCTTCTCGGTGCCGCGATGCAGCAGGCCGATATGCGGATCGCACCGTTCGACGATCTCGCCGTCAAGCTCCAGCACCATGCGCAGAACCCCATGCGCCGCCGGGTGCTGGGGCCCGAAATTGATGTTGAAGTTGCGGATCTTCTGTTCGCCCGTCAGAGCATCGTCGAAATTCGCGCCGTCCATCATGCCCGTTTCCTCTCGCTCGGCATCGCCGCGTCCCCGGTCTCTGCCGCCGCCTCCGGCGCGGCGGCCAGGATCTGCTGCGGATCCTGCCAGGCAGCGGGAACCGCATCGCCGAAACGCGCGCGGATGAAGTCGTACTGCCCCCCCAGCCCCTCGGCCAGCTTGCGCCGGATCGAGGCGGGCATCTCGAGCCGCTTGCCCTCGTTGGAGCGATGGCCGAAATCCGCGGGCATGGGCGCGATCCCGGCGAAATCGCAGAACTGCCTCACGGCGGCGTCGCTGAAGAGGGTCTCGTAGAACAGGTACTGGATGCGGTCGCGCGGAACCGCCGCCTCCAGCTCGGTGATGGTGCGCCGGTAATTCGACCGCGGCAGCGAGGCCGCATCGTAATTGCCCAGGTAATGCCGGAGGGCCTTGTGGGCCGCCTTTTCGAAATCCGCCCCCTGGTTGCGGTTCAGCAGGTTCTTCGAGGCCATGCGCGCCTGCGACCACAGCCGGTCGATCGGGTCGCGCAGGATGAAGACGAACCGCGCGTCATCGGACAGGCTGTTCATGTAGCCGAACACCGTGCGGTCGCAGGTGGCATAGGACGGGGTGAAGTCGCAAAGCCGCGTGGCGGTCCCGGCGCGCGCGGTCAGCAGGCGGATATAGGTCGCCAGCCCGCGATCATCGGGCGTGAAAAGCTCCGCACGCGCGGCCGCCGCCTGCAGCTCGGTGAGCTTCTGGCCGAACTGGAAACTGTCTGCCGCCTGCATCGCCTCCAGCATGCGCTTCATGTTGTTGATCGCGACCTTGCGGGCCTGCATGTCGAACCCGTAGCGCGTATCGAAGAAATGGCATTCCTTCATGTTGGGCAGGAAGCATTGCGGATGCGCGGCGACGTAATCGCCCAGCCATGTCGTGCCGCCCTTCTGCGCGCCGATGCAGTAGATCACCGTCTTGCCGGGCGGAAAGCGCATCTCGTTGCCCTGATTGCCGCCCGGGCGGATCGCCTGCTTCGTCATGCTGCCTCCAGCTTCCCGGCCACGCGGGTATTGAACCTGTCCCATTGCACCACGGCGCGCTGATGGCGCCCCTGGCCGATCATGTCCTGCCCGTCATGGCCGCGGACCCGGAACCAGATGAACTTGCCGTCGATCTGCTCGATCTCGGTCTCGACCGTCACGGTCAGCCCCGGCGGGGTCGGCGCGACATGGGTCATCTCGAACCCGGTGCCCAGGGATCCCTCTCCTGCCTCGTAGAAGGGCGCGATCTGTTCCACGCAGGCCCATTCGAACAGGCCGATCATGCAGGCCGAGGCCAGGACATGCGGCATCGGATCCATCACGCGGGCATCGGCAAAGAGGCGCGGCACGACTTCGGAGGGCCGGATCACCCTGCTGAAGGTGGCGCGGTCGCCGATGCACAGACCGGGCCGCATCCCTCAGGCCTCTTTCTTCTCGTCGCCGGGAAGGATGTATTCGGCGCCTTCCCAGGGCGACATGAAGTCGAACTGCCGGTATTCCTGCACCAGCTTCACCGGTTCGTAGACGACGCGTTTCTCGACCTCGTCATAGCGCACCTCGGTATAGCCGGTGGTCGGGAAATCCTTGCGCAGCGGATGGCCGCGGAACCCGTAATCGGTCAGCAGGCGCCGCAGGTCGGGATGCCCCTTGAACAGCAGGCCGAACATGTCGAAAACCTCCCGCTCGAACCAGTTGGCGGCGGGGAAGATGCCGGTCAGGCTGGGCACCATCTCGTCCTCGCGGACCTGAGCGCGCAGGCGGATGCGCTGGTTCTGGTACATGCTGAGGAAGTGATAGACCACATCGAAGCGCTTCTCGCGCTGGGGATAGTCGATGGCGGTGATGTCGATCAGCGTGGAGAAGCGGCAGGTCGGTTCCGTTCGCAGGTAATCGGCAAAGCCGGTCAGCCGCGCGGGCGCCACCGTCACGGTCAGCTCGTCATGCGCGATCTCGGTGGAGACGACGCAGTCGGGCCGCTTCAGCTCCAGCGTCGCGGCGAGTTCCTCGAGTTCCCTGGTCATGCTTCCCCCTCAGCGGACGATGGTGCCGGTGCGGCGGATCTTCCGCTGCAGCTGCATGATGCCGTAAAGCAGCGCCTCCGCCGTCGGCGGGCAGCCCGGCACATAGACATCGACCGGCACGACCCGGTCGCAGCCGCGCACCACGGAATAGCTGTAATGGTAGTAGCCGCCGCCATTGGCGCAGGAGCCCATGGAGATGACATAGCGCGGCTCGGGCATCTGGTCGTAGACCTTGCGCAGCGCAGGCGCCATCTTGTTGGTCAGGGTCCCCGCGACGATCATCAGGTCCGACTGGCGCGGCGAGGCGCGCGGCGCCGTGCCGAAACGTTCGAGGTCATAGCGCGGCATCGAGGTATGCATCATCTCGACCGCGCAGCAGGCCAGCCCGAAGGTCATCCAGTGCAGCGATCCGGTCCGCGCCCAGTTGACGATGTCCTCCACGCTGGTCAGCAGGAAACCCTTGTCCTGCAATTCGCGGTTCAGCGACTGGGTGGCGACCTCGCGATCGGCCCCGGCCGAGACGGCGCCATAGGGCGCGGCCTGGGCGGAGGGGCCGGATTTCACCCGCGGCTCCTGCGGACCGGTCGACTGGGTCTCGGTGACCAGCGCGTCCTTGCTCACTCCCATTCCAGGGCCCCTTTCTTCCATTCATAGGCAAACCCGGCGGTCAGCACGCCAAGGAACACCATCATCGACCAGAAGGCGGTCATCGAGATGTCCTTGAAGGCCACGGCCCAGGGGAACAGGAAGGCGATTTCCAGATCGAAGATGATGAACAGGATCGAGACCAGGTAGAACCGGACGTCGAATTTCATCCGCGCGTCGTCGAAGGCGTTGAAGCCGCATTCATAGGCGCTGACCTTCTCGGGATCGGGGTTGCGGACGGCGGCGACGGCGGCGGCGGCAATCAGGATCAGCCCGAGCGCGACGGCAATCCCGAGGAAGATGAGGATGGGAAGATATTCCCGCAAGAGCTCGTCCACGTCACTTCCTCCTGAGCAGTGCGCCTCGACTGGCTGGCTAGTTACCGTGGATAAGCCCGTCTAGATGGACGGTCAACCAACGGGAGGTTAATTCGGCAGGAACAAAGCCGATTGGCTGCAGGTGTTTATCGGCATAAGCGGAATTTCAGCGCGTTATTGACGCAGCGATCCTGCCGCACCGCCGCATTTGCGTGATCTGCCGCCGCGCGCGGTAACCGCAACGTGATGCCCTGCGCGGCAGCTCGGCCGCCGCGCCGCCCGTTCAGCCGCCGTGATGGCGCCGTGCATAGCGCCCGCCCAGCGAGGTCAGGATCTCGTAGCCGATCGTGCCGGCCGCGTCCGCCGCCTCGTCGACCCCATGCGCGGCGTTCAGCAGATCCAGCGCCTCGGGATCGTGATCCAGCGCCGAGACATCGATGGTCAGCAGGTCCATCGACACCCGTCCGACCAGCGGACAGGCCGTCTCGCCCGCCCACAGGATCGCCCGCCCCGACAGCGCCCGCAGGATGCCGTCGGCATAGCCCGCCGCGACGGTGGCGATGCGGGTGGGCCGCTCCGCCCCCCAGCTCCAGCCATAGCCGACCGCCTCGCCGGGGGCCACTTTCCGCACCTGGATCACCGGCAGGCTCAGACGCACGACCGGCGCGGCCGCCTCGAAGGGGCGCCCGCCATAGAGGCCGATCCCCGGCCGCACCAGGTCGTAGTGATACTCCCGCCCCAGCAGCACGCCGCCCGTCGCCGCCAGCGATCGCGGCACGCCCGCGCCGTCGGTCATCGCCTCGAAGACCCGTTTCTGCGACAGGTTGGCGGGGTGCCCGGGTTCATCGGCGCAGGCCAGGTGCGACATCAAAAGCGCAGGCCCCGCCGCCAGCAGATCCTCGCGCAGCCCCTGCCATTCGGCGGGCTCCATCCCCAGCCGGTTCATGCCGCTGTCCAGCTGGACGCCGAAGGGATGGCCCGGCAGCGCCTCCATGTGGCGCGTCGCCTGCTGTGCGCTGTTGAGCATCGGCACCAGCGCATTGCCCCGCAGGATCTCCGCATCGCCCGGCATGTGGCCGGAGAACACGCCGATCCAGACATCCGGCCCCAGCGCGGCGCGCAGCGCGGCGCCTTCCTCGGCGACGGCGACGAAGAACTCGCGCGCCCCCGCCCGGGCCAGCGCCCCCGCCACCTGCGCGACGCCCAGCCCGTAGCCGTCGGCCTTCACCGTCGCGGCGGTGCGCGTGCCCGTCGCGGTCATTGCATTCAGCGCCTGCCAGTTGCGGGCCACTGCGTCGAGATCGATATCGAGATGTCCTGTCGCCATTACCGCGAATTGCGCCCCCCGCGCGGTGCCGTCAAGACGTGATCGCCGCCGGTCGCTGCGGCATGGCGGGACCGCCCCGCCCGCGGCGCCGCCTCCGGGGCGGGACGCGCGCCGGAACCGGAGGGGCCCGGAGCGCAGACGGCGCCGCCCGGCCCGGCTGCGCGGGCCTACTGAAGATCGGCGAAGGCGGCCTGCAGCCGCGCCACCGCCTCCTCGATCCGGGCGCGCTGGGTGGCGAGATTGAAGCGCAGGAAGCTTTCGCCGCCGGTGCCGAAGCTGGCGCCCAGATTGCCCGCGATCCGTGCCCTCCCCTGCACCCGGTCGAGGATCTCGGCCGTCTCCATGCCGGTGCCGGAGAAATCGACCCAGGCCAAGTAGGTCGCCTCCAGCGGCATGGAGCGCAGGCCCGGAATGGCGTTCACCCCCGCGTCGAAGAGGCGGCGATTGCCGTCGAGATAGTCCCGCAGCGCATCGACCCAGGCCGCACCCTCGGGCGAATAGGCGGCTCGCGTCGCCTCCTGGCCGACGGAACTGGGCGCCATGGCCAGCGCCTGCATCCGCGCGGCGAACCGCCCGCGCAGCGCCGGATCGGGCAGGATCACCTGGCCGCAATGCATCCCCGCGGTGTTGAAGGTCTTGGAGGGCGCGTTCAGCACCGCCGTGCGCGGCGCCGCATCGGGGGCGGCCAGAAGGAAGGGCACATGGGTGGCGCCGGGAAAGGTCAGGTCCTGGTGGATCTCGTCGGAGATGACCAGGAGATCGTGGCGCGCGGCGAATTCCGCCAGGGCGCGCTGCTCCTCCGCCGTCCAGACGCGGCCGCCGGGATTATGCGGCGAGCACAGGATCACCGCACGCTCGCGGCCGGTCATCGCCGCCTCCCAGGCGGGCAGGTCCATGCGGTAGAGCCCCGCCTCGTCCTGCACCAGCGGCCGCTCGGCCACGACGCGCCCGGCATTGCGGATCGTCTTGGCGAAGGCGTGGTAGACCGGCGCCATCAGGATGATCTCGTCGCCCGGCGCGGTCATCGCGTCCAGCACCAGCGCCACCGCATTGCACAGCCCGTTGGTGGTGAAGACCGCCTCCGGCGCCACCTCCCAGCCATGGCGGGTGCGCATCCACCAGCAGACCGCCTCGCGATAGGCCGCATCGGAGGCGGTATAGCCATAGACCCCGTGATCGGCCATCGCCCGCATCGCCGCGGTCACGACCGGGGCGGTGGCGAAATCGGCATCGGCCACCCACATGGCCAGCCCGTCCTGCGGGTCGACGCCGTACAGCGTCTCCATCGCGTCCCACTTGGCGCTGTTGCTGCCGCGCCGCTCGATCACCCGGTCGAAATCATACCCCATGGCACCGCTCCCTGCCTTGCTCGGGTCAGGCTAGGACAGCCCCGCCCGCGAGGCCAGCCGGACGCGGGGGAAAGCGCCGCGGCCCCGATCACGTTTTTGCGCGACGCCGCCGTTGCGCCCCGGCGCGCCATGTCCTAGATGAGCCGCATGCCGATCCGCCCCATCCTCATCCATCCCGACCCGCGCCTGAAAACGGTCTGCGACCCCGTGCCGGACATGTCCGACGCGCTGCGCCGCCTCGCCGATGACATGCTCCTGACCATGTATGACGCGCCGGGCATCGGCCTGGCCGCGCCGCAGATCGGCGTGATGAGCCGCGTGCTGGTCATGGACTGCGTCAAGGAGGAGGGCGCCGCGCCGCAGCCTATGGCGCTGTTCAACCCGCGCATCGTCGCCGCCTCGGACGAAACGAGCGTCTACGAGGAAGGCTGCCTGTCCATCCCCGAGCAATATGGCGAGGTCACGCGGCCGCGGCTGGTGCAGGTGGAATGGATGGATCGCGACGGCAATCCGCAGAGCCGCGAATTCGACGGGCTCTGGGCGACCTGCGTGCAGCACGAGATCGACCATCTCGACGGCAAGCTGTTCATCGACTACCTCAAGCCGCTGCGCCGCCAGATGATCACCCGCAAGATGCAGAAGCTCAAGCGCGAACGCGCCCGCGGGCTGGCGTGAGACGGCGCGCATGACCGTCCGCCCCTTCGTGATGTGGCCCGACCGGCGGCTGCAGAGCCCCTGCGCCGAGGTGGCGGCCGTGGATGACGAGGTCCGCGCGATCTGGGCCGACATGGTCGAGACGATGGACGCGATGCCGGGCCTGGGCCTGGCCGCCTGCCAGATCGGGGTGATGCGGCGGCTGGCCGTGGTCGATGCCTCCGATGAACGGGGCCGCGCCGTGCTGATGGCCAATCCCGAGATCCTCTACGCCTCGGTCGAGCCGCGCGACCACGAGGAAGCCAGCCCCAACCTGCCCGGCGTCTCGGCGCGGGTGACGCGGCCGCGGGCGGTGACAGTGCGGTTCCTCAATGAAGCGGGCGAGATCGAGGACCGCGACTTCATCGGCCTCTGGGCCACCTCGGTGCAGCACCAGGTCGATCACCTGGCAGGGCGGATGTATTTCGACCGGCTCAGCAAGGTGCGGCGGCAGATGCTGCTGAAGAAGGCCGCCAAGCAGCGCTGACCCCGGGCGGCGCCCCGGCGCCGGGGCGCTCCCGCCCGTCATCGACGCCCCGCTGCGCGGGACATCTCTTCCCGTTGGGCCGGGCCGCGCTGACGCGCGGCTGTTGCACCTGCGGCGGCCGGGCGCCCGGCAACCCGCCGCCGCCGTCAGACCAGCCCCCGCGCACCGATCCTCAGCCCTGCCGGGATCACTCCGGCAGGGATCGCCCCCCCACGATCGGAGCCGCACCCCTGCCCCGGCCGCTCCCGTCGGCCGACCGGCGCGGCCGCCCCCGACGCGGTCCCGGCGGTCTCCTGCCCCTGCCCTCCGGCACCCGGCGCGCCTCCTTCGCCGCGCAGCGGCGCCCGGCCCAACGGGACGCGGCGCGCGGCAGCGCGCCAAGGACGGGCGGGAGCGCCCCCTTCGCCCTCCCCGCCGCCGTCTACATTCCCGAAACGCGGTTTCCCCGCTCCGCGGTGCGGTCTATACCGCGCCGCGGATCCATCGCCAGCGGGAGAGCATCATGCGCGTCATCTTCATGGGAACCCCGGATTTCTCGGTCCCCGCGCTCGATGCGCTGGTGGCGGCCGGTCACGAGATCGCCTGCGTCTATACGCAACCCCCCCGTCCCGCCGGGCGCGGCAAGAAGGACCGGCCGACCCCGGTCCATGCCCGCGCCGCGGCCCTGGGCCTGCCCGTACGCCATCCCGCCACGCTGAAGGCCGAGACGGACCGCGCCGCCTTTGCCGATCTCGGGGCGGATATCGCGGTGGTCGTGGCCTACGGGCTGATCCTGCCGCAGCCGGTTCTGGACGCGCCCCGCCATGGCTGCCTGAACATCCATGCCTCGCTCCTGCCGCGCTGGCGCGGCGCGGCGCCGATCCATCGCGCGATCCTCGCGGGGGATGCCGAAACCGGGGTCTGCATCATGCGGATGGAAGCCGGGCTGGATACCGGGCCGGTGCTGCTGCGCCGGGCGACGCCGATCGGGACGGAGGAGACCACCGCCTCCCTTCACGACCGGCTCTCGCAGATGGGCGCGGCGCTGATCACCGAGGCGCTGGAGCGGATCGACGAACTGGCCGCCGCACCGCAGCCCGAGGAAGGCGTGACCTATGCCGCCAAGATCGACAAGGCCGAGGCGCGCATCGACTGGCGCCGCCCGGCAGCGGAGATCGACCGGCAGATCCGCGGCCTCTCGCCCTTCCCCGGCGCCTGGTGCGAGGCGGCGGGCGAGCGGGTGAAGCTGCTGGCCTCGCGCCTGGCGGAGGGATCGGGCGCGCCCGGCACGCGGCTGGACGGGCTGCGCATCGCCTGCGGCACCGGCGCGATCGAGATCACCCTGGCACAGCGCCCCGGCAAGCGGGCGATGGAGAGCGGCGAGCTGCTGCGCGGCTGGCAGATCCCCGACCGCCTGGACTGAATGCCATGCGCATGTCGCATACCGGCCATGCAAACCGGTAAGCCGGGTTTTCACATGTGAGCCGCCCGTCTAGGCATGGAAGACCCAAGCGAGTTCCCCATGTCCCCGATCACCGGCATCCTGCTGAAAATCGCCTCCGTCTTCCTGATGACGGCGATGTCTGCGCTCATCAAATACGCCTCCGACACGGTCCCGCCCGGCGAGGCGGTGTTCTTCCGGTCGCTCTTCGCCTTTCCGCCGCTGCTGGTCTGGCTGGCGATGCGCGGCGAATTGCGCCACGGGCTGCGCACGGACCGCCCCCTGGGCCATCTGTGGCGCGGGCTGGTCGGCGGCACGGCGATGGGGCTGATGTTCCTCGGCCTCAGCTTCCTGCCGCTGCCCGAGGTCACCGCGATCTTCTATGCCACGCCGATCTTCGTGACGATCTTCGCGGCCATGTTCCTGGGCGAGCCGGTGCGCGCCTTCCGCGTCGCGACCGTGGTGACCGGGCTGGCCGGGGTGCTGGTGGTGATGCAGCCGCGGCTGACCGCGCTCAATGGCGGCGGCGACCTGGGCATGGCGCTGGGGGCGCTGGCGGTCTTCACCGCCACGGTCTTTGCCGCCATGGCGCAGATCACCGTGCGCCACCTGACGAAAACCGAGCATATCGCCGCCATCGTCTTCTACTTCACCGCCACCACCACGGCGCTGTCGCTGCTGACCCTGCCCTTCGGCTGGGTGATGCCCCAGGGGCCGGTGCTGTGGGCGCTGATCGGCGCGGGGCTCCTGGGCGGGGTCGGACAGATCCTGCTGACCGCCAGCTACCGCCATGCCGATGCCGCCGTGATCGCCAGTTTCGAGTTCATCTCGATCGTCCTGGCGATCCTCGTGGGCTATGCCGTCTTCGCCGAGATCCCCACCGTGCAGATGATGATCGGCGCGGCGCTGGTCGTGGCCTCAGGCCTGGCGCTGGCCTGGCGAGAACACCGGCTGAAGATCGCGCAGGCCAAGGTGAAACTGGTCCGCTGAGACCCTGCCGGGAGGGCCGCCCGCCATGCGCCGGGTCATGATCATCGGCCAGCCGGGGGCGGGCAAATCCACCCTGGCGCGCGACCTGGGCCGGATCACCGGCCTGCCGGTCGTGCATATCGACCTGATCCACTGGCAGCCGGGCTGGGTGGAGCGGTCCCCCGCCGAAAAGACACGCCTGTGCCTCGAGGTGCATGCCCGCGACGCCTGGATCTTCGAGGGCGGCCATTCCGCCACATGGGCGGACCGGCTGGCACGGGCCGATACGGTGATCTGGCTGGATCTGGGACTGGCGCGGCGGCTGTGGCGGGTGCTGCGACGGCGGATCGCGTTCCGCGGCGGCGCCACGAGACCGGACCTGCCGCCCGATTGTCCCGAGCGGCTCGACCCCGGGTTCCTGCGCTTCATCTGGCGCACCCGGCGCAGCGCCCGGGCGCGGATCCGGCGGCTTCTGGCAACCGCGCCGCCCGGCAAGGCCGTTCATCACCTGAAGGGCCCGCGCGCGGCACGACGTTTCCTGGAGAGCCTCGCGCGCGACTGTTCCCCGGTCAGCCCCGTGCCTCGAACAGCAGTCGGCAGGACGGAAACGGATCGGGGCTGAGCGGATCGAACTGGACCGGGTGCATCTCCGCGCGCCGCCAGTGACGCTTGAAGCCCCCATGGACCCGATCGACCGCCAGATCCGACCCCCGTGCCACAGCCGCAGCATGGCCCGCATCCGCGACATCCATCACCCCGATCACGCAAGGCTGCGCCTCCGGCCAGAGGTGCCACGCCGCGTGCCGCACCCTTTCGCGACGCAGGGACAGCGCCACCTCCCCGGGATGCGCCCGCATGAATGCCGCCCGACGGAAGACATCGGCAAGGCTGCAGTCGAGCGGTATCTTCATGGCGCGATACCCCATCCGCCAAGGGTGCGCCGGGGCATCCGGTCGGGCAAGTCCCGGATGCAGAAAGCCCCGGCGCCAGGGGCACCGGGGCTCGGAACTGTCGCGGGGCGACGCTGGATCAGGCCAGCGCGGCCTTCGCCTTGGTCACGATCGCACCGAAAGCGGTGGGCTCGTGCACGGCCAGGTCGGCCAGGACCTTGCGGTCGACTTCGATCCCGGCCTTGTTCAGGCCGTCGATGAAGCGCGAATAGGTCAGGGTCGCATCCTCGGCACGGACGGCAGCGTTGATGCGCTGGATCCAGAGGGCGCGGAAATTCCGCTTGCGGTTCTTGCGGTCCCGCGTTGCGTACTGGTTCGCCTTGTCGACGGCCTGGGTGGCGGTCTTGAAGGCGGTGCTGCGGCGGCCGTAATAGCCTTTCGCTGCGTCCAGGACCTTCTTGTGGCGACGGTGGGTGACGACTCCGCCTTTGACTCGGGGCATGTGTCTAACTCCTTAGCGGGCGTACGGCATGTAGGTCTTGACGATCTTCTCGTCCGGCTTGCTCAGCACCGTGGTGCCGCGTGCATTCCGGATGAACTTGGTCGTCCGCTTGATCATCCCGTGACGCTTGCCCGCCTGGGCGATCTTGATGCGCCCGGTGGCCGTCACCTTGAAGCGCTTTTTCGCGCCCGACTTGGTCTTCATCTTCGGCATTTTCTTCTCCTCGACTGGAGGTGATCGTCCGACTCGGCATGCCAGTTCACCGGCCGGACGGGGTAGAGCCGCGGTCTTTATGGCGCCTTCCGCCGAATGGCAAGCCCAAACTGGAGCGCATCGCCCCGGATCTGCCCCGCCGCCGCCCGGGGGCACGGAAATGCGTCGATCCGGACCTGCCCCTAGGGTAAGATGCACCTGCAATTCAGGTGGAGGGACTGCAAGATGACCCATGTGACCGGCTTCCTGGCGGCTGTCGCCGATGCCAAGAAGGAGGCCTATATCGACCATGCCCGCCGCGCCTGGCCGATCTTCCGGGATTACGGCGCCATCGCGATGAAGGAATGCTGGGGCGTCAATGTCCCCGATGGCGAGGTGACGTCCTTTCCCATGGCCGTGAAGAAGGAAGACGGCGAGACCGTGGTGTTTTCCTGGATCGAATGGCCCGACCAGGCCAGCGCGGAGACATGCTGGGCCTCGATGGAGAGCGATCCGCGCTGGAAGGAGATGCCCGCCGAGATGCCCTTCGACGGCAAGCGGATGATCTTCGGCGGGTTCGACGTGATCGTCGAGGGCTGAGCCCCCGACGAAAAGGGGGGCGCCCGCGGCATTCCCGGCGGCGGCCCCCTGTCCCGCGGGCGGTGCCCGCGCCGGATCAGCCCGGCTCGATCGAGAAGATCAGCCGCTCCTCGCAGGGAGCGACGCGCAGGATGTTCGTGGTGCCCGACTGGTTGAAGGGCACGCCCGCGGTGACGATGATGCTGTCCTTGGGCGTGGCGAAGCCCAGCTGCCGGGCGGCGCGCGCCGCGTTGACCACGGCCATCTTGAACCGGTCGACCTCGCCCGTGGTGGCGCAGGTCACGCCCCAGTAGAGCGACAGGCGCCGCGCCGTGGAGACCAGCGGCGTCAGCGCCAGGATCGGCAGGCGCGGCCGTTCGCGCGACACCAGCGCCGCGGTCGTCCCCGAATGGGTGAAACAGCAGATCGCCTTCACATCGGCGGTCTCGGCCAGGTTGCGCGCGGCCAGCACGATGCCGTCGGCCACGGTGCTGCGCTCCACATGGCGCGAGGCCTCGAGGATGCTGGCATAGTTCGGATCGCTTTCGACCGAGATCGCCACGTTGTTCATCGTGGTGACCGCCTCCACCGGGTATTTCCCGGCGGCGGATTCGGCCGAGAGCATCACCGCATCGGCGCCCTCGTAGATGGCGGTCGCCACGTCCGAGACCTCGGCGCGGGTCGGCATCGGGCTCTCGATCATCGATTCCAGCATCTGCGTGGCGACGATCACCGGCTTGGCGGCGGCGCGGCAGGCGCGGATCAGGCGTTTCTGCACCGGCGGCACGGAATGCACCGGCAGCTCCACCCCCAGATCGCCGCGCGCGACCATGATCCCGTCGGAGGCCGCCAGGATGTCGTCGAAGGTCTTCAGCGCGGCGGGCTTCTCGATCTTGGCGACGATCGCGGCGCGCCCGCGTGCCAGCAGCCGCGCCTCGGCCACGTCCTCGGCACGCTGCACGAAGCTCAGCGCCAGCCAGTCGACGCCCAGATCGCAGACGAAGGCCAGGTCCTTGCGGTCCTTCTCGCTCAGCGCGGCCAGCGGCAGAACCACGTCGGGCACGTTCACGCCCTTCCGGTTGGAGATCTCGCCGCCGATCTCGACGATGCAATCGGCATAGTCGGGTCCGCATTTCTCGACCTTCAGGCGGATCTTGCCGTCATTGACCAGAAGCATCGAGCCGGGCTTCAGCGCGGCGAAGATCTCGGGATGCGGCAGGCGCACGCGCTTGTCCGTGCCGTCGGTCTCGTCGAGGTCCAGGCGGAAGGAGGCGCCCTGTTCCAGCATTTCGGCGCCATTGGCGAAGGTGCCGACGCGCAGCTTCGGCCCCTGCAGGTCGGCGAGGATGGTGATGGGCGAATCCAGGTCGGCCTCCACCTGGCGGATGATCCGGTGGCGCTCGGCGATTTCCTCGTGGCTGCCATGGCTCATGTTCAGGCGGAACACGTCGGCGCCGGCCTCGTGCAGGGCACGGATCTGGTCATAGGTGGAGGATGAGGGGCCGAGCGTGGCCACGATCTTGGTGTTGCGTTGGCGTTTCACTTGAGGGCTCCCATTCGCTACAGGACCGCCTATGGCGCAAAACGATGTTAGCGGCAACAGTACAGAGGCGCGCAGTCAGGAGAGTGTGAAATGTGCATGGCATTCGAGGTAACCGGAGCCGGGCGCGGCGGGCGCTGGGTCATCAGCTGCGATCACGCGACCAATCTCGTGCCGCCCTCGGTCAATGGCGGCGACCTGGGCCTGCCCGCCGCCGACATGGCGCGCCACATCTCCCATGATGTCGGCGCGCTCGGCGTGGCCCGGGCCCTGGGCGGGGCGCTGGAGGCGCCGGTGATCGGCTCGCGTTTCTCGCGGCTGGTCATCGATCCCAATCGCGGCGAGGAGGATCCGACGCTGCTGATGCGGCTCTATGACGGGTCGGTCATCCCTGCCAACCGACATGCCGGGGCGGCGGAACGCGCGCGCAGGCTGGAGCTGTTCCACCGCCCCTATCACGCGGCGCTGGCGCGGCTGATGGCGGCGCGGACCGGCCCGGTCCTGGTGGCGGTGCATTCCTTCACGCCCCGCCTGGCCGGGCGGCCGCCGCGCCCCTGGCAGATCGGCATCCTTTCCGCGGCGGACCGGCGCCTGTCCGAGGCGCTGATGGCCCAGCTGCGCGACGCGGATTTCGCCGCCTGGGTGGCGCGGGTCTCGGGGGCGCCGCTGGTGATCGGCGACAACCAGCCCTATTCGGGGCACCTGCCCGGCGACAGCATCGACCGCCACGCCCTGCGGCAGGGCCATCTGAACACGCTGATCGAGATCCGCAACGACCTGATCGCCGACCCCGCGGATCAGCGCGCCTGGGGCGAGAGGCTGGCACCGCTGCTGCGCCGGGCGCTGGGACAGGTGACGGCGGACCCCGTCGCGCAGGCGTGAGCCGCGCCCACTGGACCCCGTCCCCGCCCCGCGCCAGAGTGCCCCCAGCCAGACAGGAGACCCGCGACATGAGCCTTCCCCAGATCGACCCCGACACCCGCACCGAGATCGAGGCGGCTGCCTTCCGCCGGCTGCTGGACCATCTCGACGCACGCAAGGACGTGCAGAATATCGACCTGATGACGCTGGCGGGGTTCTGCCGCAACTGCCTGGGCCGCTGGTACCAGGAGGCGGCAGAGGAACGCGGCGTGGCGCTGGACAAGGCGCAGGGCCGCGAGGCGGTCTACGGCATGCCCTACGAGGAGTGGCGCGACCGGTACCAGCGCGAGGCGACCGGAAGCCAGCAGGCAGCCTATGACGCCGCGCCGAAGCCGGGGCACTGACTCCGCGTCTCAGGTCGCGGCGTAATGATCCAGCACCGCGTCCAGATCCGACGGATTGGCATCGCTGCTAAGCATGGTGCAGGCATTGGCCGCATGCTGAAAGATCGATCCATCCGAGAAGAAGCTGCGCCGGGTGACGAAGACGATCTTCATCTCCGGCCAGCGATACCCGGCGTAATCGGCCACGGCGAAGGCGCTGCCATCCTCCAGGATCGCGTCCAGCACCAGGATGGAGACGGGTCCGCGATCCAGTTCCCCGATCGCGTCGGCCTCGGTATGCACCAGCGTGACCCGCTTGCCCGTGCGCATCAGGTGGCGCTGCCAGACCCGGCCGAGGTCGGCGTCGCTTTCCACGATGAGAACATGCATGCGCGGCATTCTCCTGCTCCGGTCCGTGCTGTCGGGGTCTGGCGGCGGCGGCTGCCGCGGCTGGGCCCATCTGCCTCCCATTTTCCTAACAGAATATTAAAATGGTCAAGTTGACGTAAATGGAATTTCACTTCGGCGGGGATCTTTCCGCGCTGCGGCAAGACCCGGGCGCGCGGCGCTGCGGGAATGGGCGGCGCGCGCGCCGGGCGCGCCGGGCGCAGCGCGGCGCGAATCGTCTGGACAGGGGCGGCCGCGGCACCGATCACGGGCCCGCCCCGCAACCGGTTCCGAAAGGCACGCCATGATCGCGACCCAGGCCGCCTGCCTCGCCCTGGCGCTTCTGCTCGATGCCCTGCTGGGCGAACCGGACGCCCTGTGGCGCCGCATCCCGCATCCGGCGGTGCTGATGGGGCGGGCCGTGGCAGGGCTGGACCGGCGCTGGAATCGCGGCACGGCGCGGCGGGCCAGAGGAATCGCGGCGCTCGCGGTGCTGGCCGGAGGCGCGGCGGGGCTGGGCGCGGTGATCGAGGCCCTGCCCGGCGGCACGCTGTGGTCGGTGCTGCTGGCGGCGGTGCTGCTGGCGCAGAAGAGCCTGTGCCAGCATGTGGCCGCCGTCGCCGATGCGCTGGATCGCGGCCTGCCCGAGGGCCGCCGCGCGGTCGCCATGATCGTCGGGCGCGACACCCGCGAGATGGACGGCCCCGCCATTGCCCGCGGCGCCATCGAAAGCGCGGCCGAAAACCTTTCGGACGGGATCGTCGCGCCCGCCTTCTGGTACCTGCTGCTCGGGCTGCCCGGCATCCTGGCCTACAAGGCGGTCAATACCGCCGACAGCATGATCGGCTACCGCACGGAGCGGCACGCGGCCTTCGGCTGGGCGGCGGCGCGGTTCGACGACCTGGTGAACCTTGTCCCCGCCCGGCTGACGGCCGGGCTGATCGTGATCCTGTGGCGGCTCTGGCCCCGGCTGGGCCCGATCCTGGCGGAGGCCCGGCGCCACCGCTCCCCCAATGCCGGCTGGCCCGAGGCCGCCGCCGCGCGCGCGCTCGGCGTCGCGCTGTCGGGCCCGCGCAGCTATGAGGGCCGGATGCGCGACTATCCCTTCGTCAATCCCGGCGGCCGGCACGCGATCGGCGCGGCCGAGATCCGCGCCTCGGTCGCGCTGCTGTGGCGGGTCTGGGCGGCGCTCCTCGGCCTGGTCCTGCTGATCGCCGCCATCGCGCTGGCCATCGCGTGACGCAGGCGGCCACGCCATGCTAGAGGCAGGTCGACCGGATCAAGGAGGCTTCCATGCGTCACGTCCTCGTCCCGCTGTGCCTGGCCCTCGCGGCAGGCGCCGTCCCTGCCCTGCCTGCCCTGGCCCAGACCGGATGCGGCGGCAGCTTCCCCGCCTTCCTGGACGGGGTGAAGCGGGAGGCCGCATCGCGCGGCCATGATCCCGCCGCCGCCGCACGGTTCCTGGCCGGCGCGCGGCAGGACCCGCGCGTGCTGAAGGCCGACCGCGCGCAGGGCATCTTCCAGATGAACTTCACCGATTTCGCGCGGCGGGTCATCAGCGCCAACCGCATCCAGAACGGCCAGAAGAATGCGCAGCGCCATGCCGCGACCTTCGCCGCGATCCAGCAGCAATACGGCGTCCCCAAGGGCATCCTTCTGGCCTTCTGGGGGCTGGAGACCGATTTCGGGCAGGTGCAGGGCGATTTCAACACGCTGAATGCGCTGCTGACCCTGGCCCATGACTGCCGGCGGCCGGACCTGTTCCGCCCGCAGGTCTTCGCCGCGCTGACGCTGTACGAACGCGGCGATTTCGACCCGGCCCGCACCACCGGCGCCTGGGCGGGGGAAATCGGCCAGGTGCAGATGCTGCCCGCCGACATCCTGGAGAACGGCGTGGATGGCGACGGCAACGGCCATGTCGACCTGAAGGGCTCCGCGGCCGATGCGCTGTTCTCGGGGGCGAAGATGCTGCGCTCCATCGGCTGGCGGCCGAACGAGCCGTGGCTGCAGGAAGTCACCGTGCCTGCCGGGCTGGACTGGTCGAGATCGGGGCTGAACCACCCGGCGCCGGCCCGCGACTGGGCGGCGATGGGGGTGCGTCCGCGCCAGGGCAGTCTGCCCGACCTGCCCGCCGCGCTGCTGCTGCCGCAGGGGCGCAACGGGCCCGCCTTCCTCGCCTATCCGAATTTCAACGTGCTTTTCGAATGGAACAAGAGCTTCGTCTACGTCACCAGCGCCGCCTATTTCGCCACCCGCCTGGAAGGCGCGGCGGTCTTCGATCCGGGCAATCCGGGCCCGGCGCTGTCGGGGGAGCAGATGCTTGCCCTGCAGCGCAAGCTGGTTGCGCGCGGCCATGACGTGGGGGGCGTGGACGGCATCCTGGGCGAGATGACCCGCGAGGCGGTGCAGGCCGAGCAGCAGCGCCTTGGCCTGCCCGCCGATGCCTGGCCGACGCCGGACCTGCTGAACCGGCTGTGACCCGCGGCGACGGACCGGCGCGGCATGCCCTGCCCCCCAGTCATCGGCGCGGCGGGATCAGCGGAATGTCGGGGAGGACGCAAGTGGTGAGCCGTGCAGGATTCGAACCTGCGACCCACTGATTAAAAGTCAGTTGCTCTACCAACTGAGCTAACGGCCCACAATGCGTCCGGGCTCTCTAAGGACGGCCGCCGGGGGCGTCAAGCGCCATCCGGCGACAGCGCCGAAAAAAGCCGCGCCCTGCCCCCACGTCAGTCGGCGGCGGGGTCCGGCCAGGAGATCCGCCCCCCGGTCAGCGGCGCCGCCACGCCGGTCGTGCCCGGACCCGAGATCGGCAGGCCGTGAAGCGCGCGCACCGCGAGATAGGCGAAGGCCTGGGCCTCCAGCATGTCGCCATCCAGCCCCGCCGCCTCCACCGGCACGACCTCGCAGGGCAGAAGCTCGGCCAGCGCCGCCATCATCGCGCGGTTGTGCCGCCCGCCCCCCGTCACCAGCAGCCGCGCGGGCACCGAGGGGCACCAGGCCATTCCCGCCGCCACGGCCTCGGCCGCGATCCTGACCAGCGTCGCGGCGGCATCCGCGTCGGTCATCCCCGTCACCCGGTCCGAAAGGTCGGGAAAGGCGTCGCGGTCGAGGCTCTTGGGCGGCACGCGCTGGAAATGGCGATGGCCCAGCACATCTATGACGGTGTTCATATGCGCACGCCCCTCCAGGGCCAGCGCCCCTCCAGCATCCTGCGCCCAGCCGCGGCGGCGCATCACCAGATCGTTGACCGGCGCATTGGCCGGGCCGGTATCGAAGGCCAGGAGCGCCCCGGGCGCGAAAGGGTCATCGGCGCCGGGATCCGTCCAGGTCAGGTTGCCCACTCCCCCGAGATTGAGGAAGGCCACCGGCGCCTGTGCCCCGATCCACCGCGCCAGCGCCCAGTGGAAAACCGGCGCCAGAGGCGCGCCCTCGCCGCCTGCGGCCACGTCGGCGCTGCGGAAATCCCAGACCACGGGGCGGCGCAGCGTATCGGCCAGCGCCTGCCCGTCCCCGGCCTGGTGGGTGCCGCGGCCGCGCGGTTCATGCGCGAAGGTCTGGCCGTGAAACCCGATCAGGTCGATCCCGTCAAAGCCCTTCAACAGGTCGGCATGCGCGGCGGTGACCAGATCCGCCGCCGCCGCCACACCGTCCTCGCCCGGCCAGGCCCCCAGCGCGGCGCGCAGGATCGCGACCTCGTTGGCGCCATAGGCGCGGTAATCCGATGGACCGAATCCGTGGATCGCCACCCCGTCGGTCAGCACCACCGCCGCATCCACCCCGTCCAGCGACGTCCCCGACATCGTGCCGAGCGCCGCCAGCACGCCATGGGCCTTTTCCTCGTCCATCGAACCTCCTATACCCGCGCCCATCCGAAAAGGGGCGACATCTATGACCTATACTCCTCGATCCGAGTTTCTCAATGTCATGCAGTCGCGCGGCTTCATGGCGGACTGCACCGACCTGCAGGGGCTTGACGACGCGCTGACCGGGGGAGTGGTCACCGCCTATATCGGGTATGATGCCACGGCCGCCTCGCTGCATGTCGGGCACCTCTTGAACATCATGATGCTGCGCTGGCTGCAGAAGACCGGGCACCGGCCGCTGACGCTGATGGGCGGCGGCACCACCAAGGTGGGCGATCCCTCCTTCCGCTCGGACGAACGCCCGCTCCTGGGGCCCGAGCAGATCGAGGCCAATATCCGCGGCATGCAGAAAGTCTTCGCCCGCTACCTCGATTACAGCGACGCGCGCGGCACGCCGGTCGCCTCGGGCGGCAAGAACGCGCTGATGCGCAACAATGCCGAATGGCTGGACGGGCTGAACTACCTCGATTTCCTGCGCGATATCGGGCGGCATTTCTCGGTCAACCGGATGCTGTCCTTCGAATCGGTCAAGTCCCGGCTGGACCGCGAACAGTCGCTCAGCTTCCTCGAATTCAATTACATGATCCTGCAGGCCTATGACTTCCTGGAGCTGAACCGCCGCTATGGCTGCGTGCTGCAGATGGGCGGGTCCGACCAGTGGGGCAACATCGTCAACGGCATCGACCTGACGCGCCGGGTGCTGGACCAGGAGGTCTACGGGCTGACCTCGCCGCTGCTGACCACCTCGGACGGGCGCAAGATGGGTAAGTCGGCAGGCGGCGCGGTCTGGCTGAACGGCGAGATGCTGTCGCCCTACGAATTCTGGCAGTTCTGGCGCAACACGACCGATGCCGATGTCGGGCGGTTCCTCAAGCTGTATACCGAACTGCCCGTGGACGAGTGCGAGCGCCTCGGCGCGCTGGCGGGGTCGGAGATCAACGAGGGCAAGATCATCCTCGCCCGCGAGGTCACGACGCTGCTGCACGGGGCGGAGGCGGCGGCGGCGGCCGAGGCCACCGCGCGCGAGGTCTTCGAGAAGGGCGGCGTGGGCGAGGACCTGCCGACCCTCGCGCTTTCGGCCGCGGAGGTCGGCGACGGCATCTCGATCGTGCAGCTGATCGTGCGCGCCGGGCTGGCGAAATCCGGCAAGGAGGCCAAGCGGCTGATCACCGATAACGGCGCACGCCTCGACGACGCGCCGCTGACCGATGCCGGGCTGATGCTGGATGCCGCCGCCCTGGCCCGGACGGTGAAACTGTCCGCCGGCAAGAAGCGCCACGCGCTGGTGGTGCTGGCGGGCTGACCGGCCGGGAGAGGCTGCGGCCTCTCCCCCCGGATCACCGCGCGGTCACTCGCGATAGGTGCTGTGGCAGGCCTTGCAGGTCGCCCCGATGGCGCCCATCGCCGGACCCAGATCGGCCGCCGCGGTGATCTGCGAGGCCGCGCCGGAGGCCGCGCGTTCCAGATCCGCCGCCTTGGCGGTGAAATCGTCGTATTGCTCCCAGATCACCGGCCTGGACTCGGAGGCCGGGTCCTGCGCCGGGTCCTCGAAAAGCGCGGGGATCGCGGCAGCTTCGGCGGCCACGGCGGCGGCGGCCTCCTGCGCGGCGGCGGCATCGAAGGCGGCCGAACCCTTGGCCATGTCGCCCAGCACGCGCATGTTGCGCCCGATGGTCTTCATCGCGTCGGTGCGGGCGACGACCTGCGGATCGGTCGGTTCGGCGGCGCGGGGCATGGTGGCCGGCAGGATCGCGAGGGTCATCGCGATGGCGGCGCCGGCGGCAAGGGTGCGGATCATCTGGCTGGGTCTCCTGTCAGGCTGGATCTGGAGCGAGCCTAGCAAGAGCC
This sequence comes from Mangrovicoccus algicola, assembly GCF_014903745.1. Lineage (GTDB taxonomy): Bacteria > Pseudomonadota > Alphaproteobacteria > Rhodobacterales > Rhodobacteraceae > Mangrovicoccus > Mangrovicoccus algicola. The sequence continues at coordinate 47,080 of NZ_JACVXA010000031.1, forward strand.
GCGACGGCTTCCTAGAAATCCCTGCTAGAAAAACAGCCGCAGCCCGAGTTCTGCCAGGACCAGCGCCAGCCCTGCCGGAAGGCTCAGCACCGAGGCCAGCCAGAAGGCCCCGGCGCAGGTCGGTCGCGGCGGTGCGGCACGATGGCCCAGGACGGGGGGACGGCTGCGTCTCATGCCGCCATTAACCCTGCCTTAGCTTTCGGCGGGGTTAACATCCGCCATGTCCTGGCACCCGATCCGCCCCCCCGCAGCGACCGGCGCGGTCCCGCTGCAGCAGCATCCGCGCTATGGCCGGGCCTGCATGCAGCTGGGCAGCCGGGTGGCGTGGTACGGGCTGGGACCGGCCGGGGCGCCGCGCGCCCGGGCGCAGGTGCTGATCCGGCGCTGGCCGCTTTTCGGGGATTTCGCGCTGGTCGCGCGCGGGCCGGTCTGGACGGCACCGGCGGGGCCGCGGGAGGCGGCGGAGGCCTGCGCCGATCTTGCGGCCCAGCTGCGCCGCCGCTGCCGCGGGGTGATCCTCACCCCCGATCCGGTCGCGGGCACCGATCCGCTGGAAGGCTCGGGATTGCTGAAGATGGTCACAGGCGGCGTGCAGGCGCGGCTGGACCTGACCGGCTCCGCCGCTGCACGGATGGCGCGCCAGCACGGCAAGTGGCGCAACCGGCTGCGCCGGGCGCAGGAGGCGGGGCTGGAGATAACCCACGGCCCCCTGCCCGCCGATCCGGACCACTGGCTGTTGCGCCGCGAGGCGCTGCAGGCACGCAGCCGCGGCTATCGCCGCCTGCCCCATGCCTTCGCGCTGGCCTGGCGGCGGCAGAACGGCGCCGCCTCCGCCCGCGTCTTCACCGCCTCCTACGGCGGCATGCCCGTGGCAGGCATGCTGTTCCTGCTGCATGGCGCTGCCGCAAGCTATCACATCGGCTGGAGCGGGCCGCTCGGGCGCAGGACGGGCGCGCATGCGCTGCTTTTGTGGGAAGCCTCGACCTGGCTGGCCCGGCGCGGCCATGACTGGGCCGAACTGGGCGCGCTGGATACCCTGTCGGCCCCCGGGCTGGCCCGGTTCAAGCTGGGCAGCGGGGCCCGGCCGGTCGCGGTCGGCGCCAGCTGGATGACGGCCCCAGGCACCGCCCCGGTCGCCCGCCTTTTCGGCGCGCGCCGACCCCCGCAGCGCGGCGACGACAGCGCGCCGGACCCGGCCTGACCTGATATCCCGGGTCCGGATGTCACGACCTGCTCACATCCGTTTCACCGCAAGACGGTCGATGCAGCCCGCCGCGGGATCCGGAAAAAATCATTTAAAATAGTATATTGCACCGAACTCGCACCGACAGGGGCGAAATCCCGCCGAGCCGCAGGGGGCCAGTGTTTCAGTCGGTTGCAATCATTGATTTGAGCCCGCGCCCCCCCGTCGCTAGCTACAGTTGCAGAAAACCGGGCGGTTCAGTTCCGGCGAAACGGCAGGGCAAACCTGCGCCAGGCGGGACATCCCGCATCGGGCGACAAAGCGGAAAGGACACGACATGCAACGGACTCTGAAAGGCAAGGCTGTGTTTCTTGGCCAGGGACTGCATTCCGGCCGTCCCGTCCGCATGTCCGTCTTCCCGGCCCCCGCCAATCACGGCATCACCTTCCGGCGCAGCGATGCCGGCGCCACCGGCGAGATCCTTCCCGCGCGCTGGGACAAGGTGGAGCAGACCCCGCTCTGCACCCGCCTGGTCGGCGCGACCGGCGACAGCGTGTCGACGGTGGAACATGTCATGGCCGCGCTGGCGGGGCTGGGCATCCATAATGCAATGATCACGCTGGACGGGCCCGAAGTGCCGATCCTCGACGGATCGGCCGCCCCCTTCGTGCGCGGCATCCTGGCCGCCGGGGTCGAGGCCCTGGCCGCCCCTGCCCGCGTCATCGAGATCCTGGAGCCGATCGAGGTGCGCCGCGGCGATGCGGTCGCCCGGCTGGATCCCGCAGACGGCGTCGAGATGAGCTTCGACATTTCCTTCCCCGACGCCGCCATCGGCACGCAGTCGCGCGCGCTGAACCTCGCCAACGGCGCCTTCATCCGCGACCTCTGCGACAGCCGCACCTTCTGCCGCCAGTCGGATGTGGACGCGATGCATGCCGCGGGGCTGGCGCTTGGCGGCACGCTGGAAAACGCCGTCGTCGTCGATGGTGACAGGATCGTGACCCCCGGCGGGCTGCGGCATTCCGACGAACCCGTGCGCCACAAGATGCTGGATGCGCTGGGGGACCTGGCCATGGCGGGCGGTCCGATCCTCGGCCGCTATAGCGGCCACAAGGCCGGTCATGCGCTCACCAACGAGCTTCTGCGGCAGCTTTTCGCCCGCCCCGAAGCCTGGCGCATGATCGATTGCGACCCCGAACTCGCCGCCCGCCTGCCCGGCGTCGGCGTCTCCGTCAGCGACCTGGCTCTCTGCGCCTGAGCGCAGGGGGTTGCGCGGGCCGCGGCACGAAAAACGCGGCTAAGGCGTTTTGCCCGGAAAATCTCTGTGCTATCGGAAAGCCGAACCGGCGGCACCGCCGGGACAAGGGCAAGCGGAGCGAGTGACGGGTATGACATCGGCAGGCGGGAAATCTGGGATCGCGGTCGCTCTGACCGCTCTTGTGCTTCTGGCCGGATGCGCCCCGCCGCCACCGAAATTCGAGCAATTCTCCGCCAAGGAGATCTATGACCGCGCCGAATACGAGCTGGCGCAGGACAATGCCGAGGAAGCGGCCGAGTATTTCGGCGAGGTGGAACGGCTCTATCCCTATTCCGACTGGGCGCGCCGGGCGCTGATCATGCAGGCCTACTCGCTGCATGTGGACCGCAAGTACGAGGAAAGCCGCGCCGCCGCGCAGCGCTATATCGACTTCTATCCCGCCGACAAGGACGCCGCCTATGCCCAGTACCTGCTGGCGCTGAGCTATTACGACCAGATCGACGATGTCGGCCGCGACCAGGGCGTGACCTTCCAGGCCCTGCAGGCGCTGCGGCTGGTGATCGAACGCTATCCCGACAGCGACTATGCCCGTTCGGCGATCCTGAAATTCGACCTCGCCTTCGACCATCTGGCGGGCAAGGAAATGGAAATCGGCCGCTACTACCTGAAAAAGGGACACTATACCGCAGCCGCCAACCGGTTCCGCACCGTGGTCCAGGATTTCCAGACCACCAGCCAGACGCCCGAGGCGCTTTACCGGCTGATCGAGTGCTACCTGTCGCTGGGCCTGCGCGAGGAGGCCCAGACCGCCGGGGCGATCCTGGGCTACAACTACCAGGGGTCCGTCTGGTACGAGGATGCCTACACGCTGCTGACCGGGGCGGGACTGCCGCTGGAACCCGCAGGCGGCAGCTGGCTGGTGCAGATCTACCGCCAGTCCATCCAGGGCGAATGGCTCTGAGGATACCGACGCTTGCTGCGCGCTCTTGAGATCCGGGACATACTCATCATCGACCGGCTGGACCTGGAGGTTCGGCCGGGCCTGAACGTGCTGACCGGCGAGACCGGGGCGGGCAAGTCGATCCTGCTGGATTCGCTGGGATTCGTCCTGGGCTGGCGCGGCCGCGCCGACCTCGTGCGCCAGGGCGCCGCCCAGGGCGAGGTCACCGCGCTGTTCGAGCTGGGCGCCGGCCACCCCGCCCATGCGATCCTCGAGGAGGCCGGCCTGCCGGGCGGCGAGGAGCTGATCCTGCGCCGGGTGAACACCACCGAGGGCCGCAAGACCGCCTGGGTCAATGACCGCCGGGTCTCGGGCGAGGTGCTGCGGCAGCTGTCGGGCGTCCTCGTGGAACTGCACGGCCAGCATGACGATCGCGGGCTGCTGGATGCGCGCGGCCATCGCGCCCTTCTGGATGCCTATGGCCAGCATGCGCCGCTGCTGGAGACCGTGGCCGGGGCATGGGCAGACTGGCGCGCGGCACAGCGCGCCCGCCAGGGCGCCGCACAGTCCCTGGAACGCGCGCGCGCCGAGGAGGAATTCCTGCGCCATGCCGCCGAGGAGCTGCTGGCGCTCGATCCCCAGCCCGGCGAGGAGCCCGAACTGGACCGCCGACGCCGCCTGATGCAGGCCGCCGAACGCGTCATGGGCGATGTGCGCAGCGCCGGGCGCGCCATGGCCGGGGAGGACGGCGCCGAAGCCGCCCTGTCCCAGGCCGCGCGCTGGCTGGAAGGCGCGGTGCCCGCGCTGGAGGGGCTGGCCGATGCGCCGCTGGCCGCGCTCGACCGGGCGATGGCCGAACTCGCGGAGGCCCAGGCCGGGGTGGAGGCCTGCCTTCAGGCGCTCAGCTTCGACCCGCTGGAACTGGAGACCGTGGAGGAGCGTCTTTTCGCGCTGCGCGGGCTGGCCCGGAAACATGCCGTCGTCCCGGAGGACCTGCCCAGCCTGGCCGCCGACTTCCAGGCGCGGATCGACGCGATCGACGGCGGCGCCGGATCGCTGGCGCGGCTGGAGGAGGCCGAGGCGGAGGCGGAGAAGCGCTATCGCGCCGCTGCCGCGACCCTCGGCGACGCCCGGCGCGAGGCTGCCGCCCGGCTCGACCAGGCGGTGATGGCCGAACTCGCCCCGCTGAAGATGGAGCGCGCGGTCTTCACCACCGAGATCACCGCCGCCCCCCCCGGTGCAGAAGGAGAAGATGCGGTTGCCTTCCGCGTCGCGACCAATCCCGGCGCCCCCTCCGGCGCGCTGGAAAAGATCGCCTCGGGCGGGGAATTGTCCCGTTTCCTTCTCGCGCTGAAAGTCTGCCTGACCACGGACAGCCACGGGCTGACCCTGATCTTCGACGAGATCGACCGCGGTGTCGGCGGCGCCACGGCCGACGCGGTCGGCCGCCGTCTGGCCGCGCTGGCCGAGGGAGAGGCGCAGGTGCTGGTCGTCACGCACTCGCCGCAGGTCGCGGCGCGGGGCGGGCATCACTGGCGGGTCGAGAAACGCGTGGAAAACGGGATCACCCTGTCCACCGTGACGCCGCTGGCGCCCGGCGACCGCGTGGACGAGATTGCCCGCATGATCTCGGGCGACCGCGTCACCGAGGAGGCACGCCAGGCCGCGAAGGCGCTGCTGCGCGCCTGAGGCCCGGCCGCCTTCCGCCGGTCTCCCCCTGCCATTGCGCGCCAAGGGGCGCGCACCGGCGTCGACCGGCTGCCGCCGCCGCGCCTTCCACCCGACCGGAGCGCGTCCGGGGGCACGGCCCCCTGGCGGCCGGATCATGCGGCGCCGCCATCACGGGACCTGCCTGGTCCCCGGCAGGCAGGCGGCCGGGGACCATCGCGATCCCGTGCCGGGCCGGAGCGCGCCCCTGTCTCCGCGGCAGACCGCGCGGGGCTCAGTTCCCCTCGCGGACCAGACCCTCGGGATCCACGCCGATCTGCTCCAGCGCCTCGGTGACCGCCTCCTCCATGGGGGGCGGACCGCACAGGTAGACGCGGGTTTCGGCGGTGACGCCGTGCCGTTCCAGAAGCGCCCGGGTGACATGCCCGCTTTCGCAGCCCTCGCGGTCCTCCTCCGCCAGCACGAAGACGGTCTTGAGGTCGCGCGCCCGGTGCCATTCGTCGCGCAGGATCAGCGAGGACCAGTCGCGGTCGGCCAGGATCAGCGTCATCTCGCCGGCCGTGCCCGCCTCTATGCGGCGGCGCAGGATCGGGATGAACGGCGTCACCCCCGCGCCGCCCGCGACGATGACCCCCGGCCCCTTGTCGCGGATCGCCCCGCCCGGGTCCTCGATGCGCAGATGCTCGCCCTTGCGCAGGGTGGGGATCTGCGCCGTCACGCCTTCATGGTCGGGATAGCTCTTGATGGTGAATTCGAGGAAATCATCCTCGGGCTGGCTGGTGAAGGTGAAGGGCCGGTCCTCGTCGCGCCAGCCTTCGCGGTCCAGCGTGACATGCGTGGCCTCGCCCGGGATGAAATCATAGCCCGGGGGCCGCTCCAGCCGCAGACGCCAGACCTCGCCGGTCAGCGCCTCGATCTCCTGCAGGGATACGTGATGGGTCATGGCGATCCTCCGTCTTGCCGCGCCAGTGATTGTTCGAAGGGAAACGGGCCCGGCGGCCAAAGGTTTCCCCGCCGGGCCCGGCCGGTGCCCGCAGAACGGGCGATGCGGCCGCGCGCGGGCCTCGGCTCTGGCTATGCGGCGGCAGATTGCCTATCAAGCCCGGAGACCACGGCGCCCGCGCCGCAGAAGGAGAACGCCCCATGTCCGAACCCCTGTCCGACCTGGCCGAGGCCCTGCTCGCCGCGGCGCGTGCCGCGGGCGCCGAGGATGCCGATGCCATCGTGACCCGCGGCACCTCGGTCTCCATCGGGCTGCAGTCGCGTAAGCTGGAGGATGTGGAACGCTCCGAATCCGTCGATCTGGGGCTGCGCGTGCTGATCGGCAGGCGGCAGGCCTGCGTCTCCTCCTCGGATATCCGCCGCGACACCTTCGCCGCCATGGCCGAACGCGCCGTGGCCATGGCCCGCGAGGCCCCCGAGGATCCCTGGATCGGACTGGCCGCCCCGGACCAGCTGGCCCGGGACTGGGACGCGATCGCGCTGGACCTCGTCGATCCCGAAGCGGAACCCGACCCCGCCCGCCTGGAGGCGGCCGCGCGCGAGGCGGAAGCGGTCGCCCTGGACATCCCGGGCATTTCCCAGGTGGAAAGCGCCGGGGCGGGGTTCAGCCGCCGCGCCCTGCACATGGCGGCGACGAACGGCTTCTCGGGGGGGTATGCGCGGACCGATCACGGGCTTTACTGCGTCGCCATCACCGGCACCGGCGCGGGCATGGAGCGCGATTACCACGGCAGCCAGCGCACCCATCGCGCCGATCTGGAACCGGCCGCCGATATCGGGCGCATCGCCGCCGAACGGACGCTGGCCCGCGCCGGGGCCCGGCGCCCGCCGACCGGCACCTATCCGGTCCTCTATGACGAACGCATCTCGGGGAGCCTGATCGCGCATCTCTTGTCGGCGATCAATGGCAGCGCCATCGCCCGCGGCGCCTCCTGGGCGCGGGACCTGCTGGGCCAGCCGGTGCTGCCCGCCGGGCTGAGCCTGACCGAACAGCCGCACCGCGCGCGCATCATCGGATCGCGCCCCTTCGATGGCGAGGGCCTGCCCACGACCGAGCGCGAAATCATCCGCGACGGGGTCCTGACGGGCTGGACGCTGGATCTCGCCACGGCCCGGCAGCTGGGCATGACCTCCACCGGCAGCGCGACACGGGGCACCTCGGCCCCCCCGGCCCCGGCCAACGGCAATGTCGCGCTCAGCCAGGGCAGCGCGACGCCGCGGGAGCTGATGGCGCAGATGGGCACCGGGCTTCTGGTCACCTCGATGATCGGGGCCACGATCAATCCCACGACCGGCGACTATTCCCGCGGCGCCTCCGGCATCTGGATCGAGAATGGCCAGCCGGCCTATCCGGTGAACGAATGCACCATCGCGGGCAACCTGCGCGACATGCTCGGGCGGATCATTCCCGCCAATGACGCGCGCCCCTATCTCAGCCGCGTGATCCCGTCGCTTCTGGTCGAAGGGATGTCGATTGCCGGGGAATGACCTGACGCTCCTGCGCGAGGCCGCCCTGTCGGCCGGCGAGATCGCGCTGCGCTTCTTCGATGGCGGCGCCGAAAGCTGGGAGAAACCCGGCAATCAGGGGCTGGTGACCGAGGCCGACCTGGCGGTGGATGCCCATCTGGCCGCGCAGCTGACCGCGGCGCGCCCCGGCTATGGCTGGCTGTCGGAAGAGACCCAGGACGACCCGCACCGGCTGTCGACCCCGCGGGTCTTCGTGATCGACCCGATCGACGGCACGCGCAGCTTCGCCAATGGCGACCGGACTTGGGCATTGTCGCTGGCGGTCGTCGAGGGCGGCGTGCCGGTCGCGGCGGTGATCCACCTGCCCGCGCGGCGTCTGACCTACACCGCCGAGACCGGCGGCGGCGCCTGGCTCAACGGCAAACGGCGCCTGTCGGCCACGGCGACCGAAGGGCTGGAAGGCGCCGACATCCTGGCCAACCGGCTGAGCATGGAGCCGGTGCACTGGCCCGGCGGCGTGCCGCGCATCCGCCGGGAATTCCGCGCCTCGCTGGCCTATCGCATGGCGCTGGTGGCCGAGGGCCGCTTCGACGCGATGGCCACCTTCCGCGACACCTGGGACTGGGACATCGCGGCCGGCGCGCTGATCGCCGCCGAGGCAGGCGCGACGGTCACCGACGGCTTCGGCCAGGCGCTGACATTCAACACGCTGGAGCGTCACAATCCCGGGCTGGTCTGCGCCGCCCCGGGCGTGCATCCCGCGCTGATGGCGCATCGCCGCCCGGACTGAGGGCGCCGCGGAAAAACCCGGCTCACGCTCTTGTGCGCAGGCGGGCCGATCCCCAGTTCGACCGGGCACGATGACCGTTCCCGCAGGTGCCGCGGGAGGCCGCGGCCCGTGCCTTCCCCCGCATGGCGCCCGGAGTATCCGAATTGACCGAAATCTGGCTGCCGCTTCTGGGCGGGCTCGTGCTGCTGATCCTGGGCGGCGATCTTCTGGTGCGCGGCGCCGTGCGCGTGGCCGGGGCCCTGGGCGTGCCGCCACTGGTGATCGGCCTGACGCTGGTCGGCTTCGGCACCTCGACACCCGAACTCGTGACCTCGCTGCAGGCGGCGCTGTCGGGGGCGCCGGGCATCGCCTTCGGCAATATCGTGGGCTCCAATATCGCCAATATCCTGCTGATCGGCGGGGTGGCGGCGCTGATCTGCCCGATCGCGGTGGAGTCGGTGGCGCTGCGCCGCGACGGCATGGCGATGCTGGGCGCGGCCCTGGCCTTTGCCGCGATGGCCTGGGTCCTGCCGCCCGGCCGGCTGGCCGGTTTCGCCGGAATCGCGCTCCTGTGCGCCTATCTTTATGCCGCCTTCCGCCACGAGGCCGCCGCCCCCGCCGATCACGGCGCGGCGAAAGACAAGGAGCTGGCGCTGGAAGGCGCCGATCCCGCCACCCGTCCCGGCCGCGGCGGCACGCTCTGGCTCAATCTCGGCATCGCGCTCGGCGGGCTGGTGCTGGTCGTGCTGGGCGGCAAGTTCCTGGTCGACGGCGCCGTCTCGCTGGCCCGCGGCATGGGCATTTCCGAAACGGTCATCGGCCTGACCATCGTCGCCGTCGGCACCTCGATGCCGGAACTCGTCACCTCGGTCATCGCCGGGCTGAAGCGCCAGGGCGAGGTCGCCTTCGGCAATATCGTGGGGTCCAACATCTACAACATCCTGGGCATCGGCGGCACCACCCTGGCCGTGGTTCCCGGCCCCGTCCCGCCCGAGATGCTGCGGCTCGACCTGCCGGTGATGGTGGCGGTGTCGCTGCTTTTCGTGGTGCTGGCGCGCACCGGCTGGCGGCTGTCGCGCCCCGAGGGGCTGGTGCTGCTGGCAGGGTACGGCGCCTATCTCTGGGCGGTCTGGCCCTGACGGAGGCGCGCGCCGGACGGGGGCCCGCGTCCCCCGGCGCGTCTTTACCCGATCTTGACCCTTGCCTGCGATTGCCTCAAAACGCGGACGACCGGACAGTGCCACGGAGGTTCCCCAAATGGCCAAGCGACTGCATCTTGTCTTCGGCGGCGAGCTCGTCGATCCGTCGCGGACCGAGTTCAAGGATGTCGACGCGATCGACATCGTGGGCATGTTCCCCGACTACGACTCGGCCCATTCCGCCTGGAAGGACGCCGCGCAGCGCACCGTGGACAACGCCCATATGCGCTACTTCATCGCCCATATCCACCGGCTGCGCGACGAGGCGACGCCCGCCTCCGCCACCGAGGAACTCGGCTGAGACGCCCTGGCTGAATGACGTCCCCCGCCCTCTCCGCCTATCTTGCGTTCTCCCGCAATGCCGAGGGCTGGGGCCGCCGCCAGCTGAAGAAGCGGCTGGGCCGCGGCAAGGAAGACCCTGCCCGGCTGGCCGAACGCGAAGGCCATGCCGCGCTGCCGCGCCCCGAGGGGCGGCTGATCTGGTTCCACGCCGCCTCGGTCGGCGAAAGCCTGTCCATCCTGGAAGTCATCAAGCGGCTGGGCATGCGAGACGAGACGCTGAATTTCCTCGTCACGACCGGCACCGTCACCTCTGCCGAGATCCTCGCCGCGCGCCTGCCGCCGCGCACGCGCCACCAGTTCATCCCGCTTGACGTGGTCGCTTTCGTGCGCCGCTTCCTGGCGCATTGGCGCCCGGATCTGGCCGTCTGGACGGAAAGCGAACTCTGGCCCGCGCTGATCACCGAAACGGCGGCGGCCGGCACGCCGATCCTTCTGCTGAACGCGCGCATGTCCGAGCGCAGCGCCCGGCGCTGGCGGATGATGAACGGCGCGGCGCGGCGGCTTCTGTCGCATTTCGCCGCCGTTCAGGTGCAGGATGACGCGACCGCCCATCACCTGCGGGCGCTGGGACTGCCGCGCGAGCGCATGGCCGTCACCGGCACGCTGAAGGAAGGCACGCCGCCCCCGCCCTGCGACGAGGCGGAGCTGTCGCGGCTGGGCGCCAAGCTGAAGGGCCGCCCGCTATGGTGCGCGGCCTCCACCCACGAGGGCGAGGAAGACATCGCCGCCGAAGCCCATCGCATCGCCCAGAAAAGCACGCACGGGCTGCTGCTGATCCTGGCGCCGCGCCATCCCGAACGCGGCGGGGCGATCCGCGACCGGCTGGCAGCGGAAGGCCATGCCGTGCGGCTGCGCAGCGAACGCGGCTGCCCGGACGAGGATTGCGACATCTACGTCGCCGACACGCTGGGGGAAATGGGGCTGTGGTACCGCCTGGCGCCGGTCAGTTTCGTCGGCGGATCGCTGGTGCGCGTCGGCGGGCACAACCCGTATGAACCCGCGGCGCTCGGCTCGGCCATCCTGCACGGGCCGCATGTCCACAATTTCGCCGATATCTACGAGCGCCTGGATGCCGCCTCGGCCGCGGTGCCGGTCGCGGATGCCGCCACCCTGGGCGAGACGGTCGCCGCGCTGATGCAGCCCTCGCAAAGCGCGCCGATGGCCTATGCCGCCTGGGAACTCAGCTCCTCCGGCGCGGATGTCACCGACAAGGCGCTGGCGCTGATCCTCGAGCATCTTCCGGCGGACCCGGCCTGATGCAGGCACCGCGCTTCTGGGACAATCCGCCCGAGCGCCCGGGATGGCAGGCCCGCGCGCTGGCACCGCTGGGCGCTGTCTATGCCGCCGCCACCGCGCGGCGCGTCGCCCGCCCGCCCGCGCACCGCCCCGCCGTGCCGGTGATCTGCGCGGGCAACATCAATGCCGGGGGCACCGGCAAGACCCCCTGCGTCATGCTGCTGATCCAGAGGCTGCAGGCCCGCGGCATCGCGCCGGTGGTGGTCACCCGCGGCCATGGCGGCCGCGAGACGGGCCCGCTGCTGGTCGACCCCGCCCGCCACGATGCGGCGCGGACCGGGGACGAACCGCTGCTGCTGGCGGCCTTCGCGCCGGTCATCGTGGCGCGCGACCGCGCCGCGGGGGCGCGGCTGGCCGAGGAAACCGGCGCGGGCGCGATCGTTCTGGATGACGGGCTGCAGAACCCCTCCCTGCCGCGCGACCTGTCGATCGTCGTGGCGGATGCCGCGCATGGGTTCGGCAATGGCAGGGTGCTTCCGGCCGGACCCCTGCGCGAACCGGTGGCGGCGGGCCTGGCCCGGGCGGATCTGGTCATGTCGATCGGGGATGAGGCGGCGCAGGCCGGGTTCACCGCGCGCTGGGGGGCTGCCCTTGGCGGGATCCCGCGCCAGCGCGCGGCGCTTCTGCCGCTTCAGACGGGGATGGACTGGCAGGGCGTGCCGGTCATGGCCTTCGCCGGGATCGGGCGTCCGGAAAAGTTCTTCGACACGCTGCGCGGGCTGGGCGCCGATCTGCGCCATGGCGAAGCGCTGGACGATCACCAGGGGCTGAGCCCGGCGCTGATGCAGCGCCTGTCGGCGGAGGCCGCCGCCCGGGGCGCGCAGCTGGTCACCACCGAGAAGGACGCCGTGCGCCTGCCCGCCGCCTGGCGGCGGGAGGTGCTGACCCTGCCTGTGCGCCTGGCCAGCCCCGACTGGTCGGCGCTGGATGCCGCGCTGGACGGAGTGCTCTGAGACGGCCGGACCCGCAGGCCCGGCCGCGTCCGCTCAGGCCCCCAGCTTCTCGTCGAGGATTTCGGCGAACTGCTCGAAGCTCATGTTGGAATAGGGCTCGCCATCGATCAGGAAGGACGGCGTCGCGGTGACCTCGTCCGCCTTGGCATTGGCGCCGTACCAGTTGACCAGCGCCTGCGCGGTGGCATTGTCGTTCAGGCAGGCATCGACCTGCTCCTGCGTCAGCCCGGCGGTCAGGCCGACCTTTTTCAGCGCGCCCGCGATCCCGGCCGGATCGCCCAGCCCGGTCCAGTCGCGCTGGGTCGCGAACAGCCGGTCGGCGATGCCGAAATAGCGCATCTCGCCGCCGCAGCGCGCCACCATGGAGGCCCACAGCCCGTAGCGGTCGAAATAGACCTCGCGGAAGGTGAACTGCACCTTGCCGGTGTCGATGTAGTCCTCCTTCAGCCGCGGATAGACCGTTTCGTGGAAATGCGCGCAATGCGGACAGGTGAAGCTGGCATATTCGGTCACCTTCACCGGCGCGTCATCCCGGCCCAGAACCATGTCCGGAATATCCGGCAGGTTTTCCGGCGCGGCATCCTGCGCGAAGGAGAATGAGGGCAGCATCGTGGCCGTGCCGAGCATCAGCGCGGAGGTCAGGAGCTCGCGACGTGCGATCATTGGGGTCGTCCCTTGTTTTGTCTTGCGTGAATTCTGGCGCCCAGCCCGGCCAGCGCATCGCGCAGCCCGGGATCGGTGACGCCTTGGGTCTGTGCCTCGATCTCGGGCGTGGGAACCGGCGGCGCGGCGGGCGCGGGACGGAAAGCCGCCTGCGCCTCGGCGAAGCCGCCATAGCCCGAGGTCTGGGTCAGCGCGATGCGTGCGATGGCATTATAGCCGTAGCAGGCATTGACGCGGGCGCGGATCACCTCGGACTGGGCCTGGATGATCGGTCCGGCGGCGCCGCGCACCAGGATGGTCAGGGTCGCCCCCAGCCCGCCCTTGCGGGCAAAGCCGACCTTCACCGGTTCGCACATCCGCGCCAGATCCTCGCCGACCACCTCGGTCCAGTGGGTCAGCAGACGTGTCATCGCGAAGCCACGGCTTTCGCCGGCCTTCGAGACACGGGTCTGGACAAGGCTGCCCGCGCTTGCGAAGCCGCGGCCGCGCCGTGACTTGTAGGTCCTGGATTGCCACGCGTCGGCCATTGCACTCCTTCCGTCCGGGCGCCAGATTACCCGCTCGGGCGCGGCGCGCCAGTGCAAAGCTTGCAGGAGGCATAACGCTTGCGTGACAGAGATCCAGTGGCAAAATCGGCCGACCTTCTGGAATGGTACGACCGCCATGCGCGGGTCCTGCCCTGGCGGGCGCCCCCCGGATCCGATGCGCGCCCCGATCCCTACCGCGTCTGGCTGTCGGAAGTCATGCTGCAGCAGACCACCGTCCCGGCGGTAAAGGCCTATTTCCACCGCTTCACGCTGCAATGGCCGACGGTCCAGGACCTCGCCGCGGCCGAGGATGCCGATGTCATGGCCGCCTGGGCGGGGCTGGGATATTACGCGCGCGCCCGCAACCTGCTGAAATGCGCGCGCGAGGTCGCCGCGATGGGCCAGTTCCCCGACACGCTGGAAGGTCTGCTGGCCCTGCCGGGGATCGGCCCCTATACCGCCGCCGCCATCGCCGCCATCGCCTTCGGCCGGCCCGAGACGGTGGTGGACGGCAATGTCGAGCGGGTCATGGCGCGGCTGCATGCGGTGGAGGAGCCCCTGCCCGCAGCCAAGCCCGCGCTGGTGCGCCATGCCCGGGCCCTGACGCCCGCGACGCGGCCCGGGGACCATGCCCAGGCGGTGATGGACCTGGGCGCCACGATCTGCACGCCGCGCAACCCCGCCTGCGGCATCTGCCCCTGGTGGTCGCCCTGCGCCGCGCGCGACCTGGGCATCGCCGCCGACCTGCCGCGCAAGCTGCCGAAGAAGGAGAAGCCGGTGCGCCTGGGCATCGTCTATCTGGGGCGCCGCAGCGACGGGGCCTGGCTCCTGGAAACCCGGCCCGCCTCGGGGCTTCTGGGGGGGATGCTGGGCTGGCCGGGCAGCGACTGGGCGGAGGCGGAGCCCCTGGCCATGCCGCCCGCGCCCGGGGACTGGCAGACGCTCAATGGCGAGGTGCGCCACACCTTCACCCATTTCCACCTGCGGCTGCGCCCGATGGTGGCGCGGCTGACGCCGGACACGCCGATCCGCCGCGGCCATTTCGTGGCGGCCGCGGATTTCCGCGCCGCGCATCTGCCCACCGTCATGCGCAAGGCCTGGACGATGGCGCGCCCCTTCTTCGAGGACGCCTGAGCGCGGCGCCCGCCGCCGGGCTCAGTCCGCCGCCGCCGGGTCCCGCGCGGCATCCGCCCGCGCAATGGCCGCCGCCAGCCCCG
>NZ_JACVXA010000032.1 GCF_014903745.1 Mangrovicoccus algicola
TGTCTGCGAGTAATCTAACTCCCAGTCCGGGATCCGGGGGCAAGGTCATTAGCAAAGTGTCCCATTTTCGGGACCACTTCACGATGCTGCCGCACCGATCGCGGCCGCGCGGCTCAGCGGGTCAGGATCGGGACCAGCGCCTCGACCAGCCGTTCGAGAAAGGCGTCGTCGAGCCGGATCGCGGGCTCCTCGGGGAGGCTGCCGGAGGGGCCGAGCTCCAGGATCTCGAAACGCCGCCAGAGCGGATCGACATTGGCGGCCATGTGCAGCGCGCCGCCGCGCACCAGTTCGTAGCGCCAGACCGCCTCGGCGCGGGAGAGGCGGGGCAGACTGCGCCGGATCTCGGTGATGAATTTCTGCGCGACGCTGCCCTGCAGCATCACATGCTGCCGGTTCTCCTCGGCATAGGGGACGGTGCGCATCTGGTAGACATTGCGCACGTAGAGAGAGCCGCCATCCGCGGCGCGGGAGGTCTCGCCGATCGGCAGGACCAGCGCGCGGACGATCTCGGCAGGCGCCAGCGGCGCGCCGCCGGAGGCCTGCAGGAGGCTCTCGAGGCGGCGGACGCGCTCGTCGTTGATCTCGGCGCCGATCTCGCGGGTGGCAATGGCGACGAGGTTGTCCTTGCTCTGGAAATAGTAGTTCACCGCCGCGACATTGGCGCCCGAGGCCTGGGTGATGTCGCGCACGGTCGTGGCATGCGGCCCCTTGCGGGCCACCAGATCCTTGGTCGCCGCAAGGATGCTCTCGCGGGTCTGCCTGCGGCGGCCGCGGGCGGGGGGCGTGTCCCCGTCCCGGAGGGGCTGGCTGGTTTCGGCGTCGCTCATGCACTTTCTCCCGGCCGCGTCTGGGGCCTGCATGAACTCTCTTGCATTCGAACGGGAGTTTCAATAGCGTTATACAAGCAGATGTTTGAAATGCCTGATTGAAACGGGTGATGAGATGCAGGAAACCTCCTTCCTCGACGAGAATCGGCCGCGCGACACCGGCCAGTATCGCCATGCGCCGCTGCGCGGGCGGCCCCGGCTGGAGATGCCGGGCGGGGCGCGGATGGCCTTCTGGATCGCGCCGAATATCGAGCATTACGAATGGATGCCGCCGGTCAATCCCAACCGCCATCCCAATCCGCGGGTGATGCCCGACGTGATGAACTACTCGATGCGCGACTACGGCAACCGCATCGGCTTCCGCCGCATTGCCGAGGAAATGGCGCGGCGCGACATCCGCGGCTCGGTCTCGCTGTCGGTGACGGTGGTCGATCATTTCCCCGAGATCATCGCGCGCTGCAACGACCTGGGCTGGGAACTGTTCAGCCACGGCATCTACAACACCCGCTATTTCTACGGCATGACGCTGGAGGAACAGCGCCGGGTGGTGATCGACAGCCGCGAGACGCTGGCGCGGGTGGGGCAGAGCCTGGATGGCTGGCTGACCCCGGCGATAACGCCCAGCCTCGAGACGCAGGAGATCCTGGCGCAGGAAGGCGTGCGCTACACGCTCGACTATTTCCACGACGACCAGCCGATGCCCCTGTCGCTGAAGACCGGCCGGCTGATCTCGGTGCCCTATTCGATCGAGATGAACGACACGCCGATGGCTGCCTGGCACCTGATGTCGGGCGAGGAGATTCTGGCCTCGCTGAAGGCGCAGTTCGACCGGATGTATGCCGAAGGCGCGCAGAAC
The DNA here is from genome assembly GCF_014903745.1 of Mangrovicoccus algicola. Lineage (GTDB taxonomy): Bacteria > Pseudomonadota > Alphaproteobacteria > Rhodobacterales > Rhodobacteraceae > Mangrovicoccus > Mangrovicoccus algicola. The sequence goes on from NZ_JACVXA010000032.1 coordinate 1,684, forward strand.
CCGCGGGTCATGTGCTTTGCCATCCATCCCTTCGTGCTGGGCCAGCCGCACCGGATCGACCTCTTTGCCGAGTTCCTAGATTACGTGAAGGCGCATGCGGATGTCTGGTACCCGACCGGCCGCGAGATCGCCGAATGGTATTACGAAACCCAATATGACCGCGTCTCGGCCTGGCTCGGGACGCTGGAGGGAGAGGCCTGATGTCCGCACCGATCCGCCCCACCGGCCCCGACTACCTCGTCACCCCGATGCGCCGCGCCGCGCGGATGGATCACGGGTTCTACGACTGGCGCGACACCCATGGCGCGGCGCATCTGGAGTTCGGCGGCGGCGTCAAGCTCGGCATCTGGGTTCAGCTGGCGGCCGAATGGTTTCCTATGGACACGACCGGCCAGCCCTTCCTGCCCCTCGGCGCGCCGCACCGGCCCTGGCCCGACAGCCAGGTCTACACGCAGCGCGATTACGGGCTGCGCATCGGCATCTACCGGCTGCTCGACGCCCTGGCGGCGCGCGGTCTGGAGGCCTCGCTGTTTCTCAATGCCCGCGTCGCGTCGCGCTATCCCGAGCTGATGCGCCATGTCCTGGCCTCGGGCCATGACATCGTGGCGGCAGGGCTCGACATGGGCGCGATCCATCACGAGGGGCTGTCCGAGGCCGACGAGCGCGCGATGATCGCCGAGGCGCTGGAGATCCTCGCGGGATACGGCATCGCCCCCTCGGCCTGGCATTCGCCGGGCTGGAGCCAGAGCAGCCGCACGCCCGCGCTGCTGAGCCAGGCGGGGATCACCGCCATGGCCGACTGGTGCAATGACGAGGTGCCCTATGACTTCGCCACCGGGCAGGGCTCCATCGTGGCGCTGCCCAACCTGATCGAGCTGACCGACAAGGAGATGATCGGCCGGTCCAAGGCGCGGCTCCACGAATACGAAGCCGCGATCCTGCGCGCCGCGCGGCGGCTGCTGGCCGAGGCGGAGCAGAGCGGGTCCGGGCGGATCCTGCCGCTGCATGTCACCAGCTGGCTGATGGGCCAGCCCTACCGGATCGCCGGGTTCGAAAGGCTGCTCGATGCGCTGGCGGCGATGCCGGGCGCGGGTTTCGTCACCGTGCCGCAGATCCGCGCCGCCACCACGACGCTCGCCTGACCCCGGCCCGTCCTTGCCGGGGGCAGGCGCGGCCCGCCCCCGGTGCCATCCGGCGGCCCATCCGGCCGCCTCCAGGAAAGACCCGACCATGACCAAAGCTCCGCGCACCGCCGAGGGGCGCAGCCTCGTGCTGACCGCGCTCGTCATTTCCTGCGCCTTCCTGATGGAGACGCTGGACAGCACGATCCTGATCGCCGCGCTGCCCGCGGTCGCGGCCGATTTCGGGGTGGCGCCGCTGCGGGTGAACCTGGCGGTGACCATCTACCTGGTGACGCTGGCGGCGATGATCCCGGCCTCGAGCTGGCTTGCCGACCGCTTCGGCGCCAGGCGCGTGTTCCTCTGGGCGATCTTCGGCTTCATGGTCACCTCGGTCGGGGCGGCGCTGTCGAGCTCGCTGACGATGCTGGTCGTCATGCGGGTGCTGCAGGCCACGGCCGGGGCGATGATGACGCCGGTCGGGCGGCTCCTGCTGATCCGCGCGGCGCCGAAGGACGAGCTGGCCAATGCCATCGCCTGGATGTCGATGCCGGTGCTGATCGGCCCGGTGCTGGGACCGATGCTGGGCGGCTGGCTGGTGACCTATGCCTCCTGGCCCTGGATCTTCCTCGTCAACCTGCCGATCGGGGCGGCCGCGCTCCTGATCGTGCCGCGCATCCTGCCCGCCGATGCCGGGACCGAGCGGCGGTCCTTCGACCTGCGCGGCTTTCTTCTCTGCGCGGCGGTGCTGGCGGCGGCGCAGCTGCTGCTGGATCAGCTGGTGCATCCCTTCCTGCCCGCCTGGGCGCGCTGGGGCCTGGCGGCGCTGGTGCCGCTGGCCGCCCTGGGCTACTGGCGCCATGCCGCGCGGGCGGCGCGCCCGGCGCTCGATCTGACGCTGTGGCGGCTCCGGCTGTTCCGCATCGGGTTCTTCGCGGGCGGGCTGTCGCGGCTGGGGCTGAACGCGGTGCCCTTCCTGCTGCAGCTGCAGCTGCAGCTGGGCTTCGGCTGGTCGGCGGCGCGGGCGGGCACCACGGTCTTTGCCGTCGCGGCCGGGGCGCTGGTGCTGAAACCGCTGATGCGCCGCGTACTGGGCTGGCTGGGCTTCCGCGCCACGCTGTTCTGGAACGGGCTGCTCGGCGCGGTCCTCACCGGCGTGCTGGCGCTTCTCGGCCCGCAGACGCCGCAGGCGCTGCTGCTGGTGGTCGTGCTGGCCTACGGCGTCGCGCGCTCGCTGCAGTTCAACGCGGTCAACACGCTGCTTTACGCCGATGTGCCCGCCGAGCGGCAGAGCGCCTCCACCGCGCTCGGCGGCGTCGGGCAACAGGTCTCCATGGCGCTCGGCATCTCGGTCGCGGCGATCCTGGTGGCGCAGTTCGAAGCCGCGGGGCTCGCCCCGCCGCAGAGCGCGATCTCGGCCGCGATGATCGTCGTGGCGCTTCTGACCGCGCTGTCGGGCGCGCTCTTCCTCTTTTCCCTCACCGCGCAGGACGGGGCGGCCGTCAGCCGACGCCGCGCGCGCCCCTCCTGAAGACCGAAAGGCCAGACCATGACACCCATCCCCGATCCCGCCGCGCTGAGCGTCACCGAGATCATCGCCGCCTTCGAGGCGGGCGCGCTGCTGCCATCGGCGCTGGTGGAGGCGACGATCGCCCGGATCGAGACGCTGGATCCGGTGGTGCATGCCTATCTGCGCCATGATTTCGCCGCGGCCCGGGCGCAGGCGGCGGCCGCCGATGCGCGGCTGGCGGCGGGGCGGCGCCTGGGGCCGCTCGACGGGATCCCCTATGCGGTGAAGGACAACTTCTACACCGCCGATTTCGCCACCACCGCCGGATCGGCGGTGCCGCAGCGCCACGATCCGGCACTGGATTCGGCCATGGTGGAGCGGCTGCGCGCGCAGGGGGCGATCCTGATGGGCAAGCTGAACACCTGGGAATACGGGACCGGCAACGGCAAGGCCAGTTTCGACCTGCCCGCCCCGCCGGCGCGCAATCCCTGGAACCCCGGGCATTTCACCGGCGGCTCCTCTTCCGGCTCGGGCGTCGCGGTGGCGGCGGGGATGGCGGCCTTCGCGCTCGGCACCGATACCGGCGGCTCTGTGCGGCTGCCGGCGGCGGGCTGCGGCGTCGTCGGGCTGAAACCCACTTTCGGGCGGCTCAGCAGACACGGCATGATGCCCAATTGCTGGAGCTTCGACACGGTGGGGCCGCTGACCGCCAGCGTCGCCGATGCGGCGCTGATCTACGACCTTCTCGCAGGCCGCGACCCGCGCGACCACACGACGTTGCGCAGCGAGGTCCTTTCGGTTCGCGCGGGCCTCGGGGCGGGGGTCGAGGGGCTGCGCGTGGGCCATGTGCGCAACCTGGCGCTCGGCGATCTGGTGCCGCAGCCCGCGATCCTCGCCGCGCTGGAGAAGGCGGCGGCGGCGCTGGCCGATCTGGGCGCCGAGATCCGCGACATCGCGATGCCGGTCGCCCCGGCCGATTACCGCCGCGTGGCCGCGCCGATCAACCGCAGCGAGAGCTTCGCCATCCACGAGCGCGATTTCCTCGAGCATCGCGACCTGATGGGCGAGGCGCTGCGCACCAAGATGGAGGCGGGCATGTATATGCGGGCCGCCGATTACATCGCCGCGCTGCGCGAGCGGGGCGAACTGACCCGGCGGACCGACGCGATCTTCGACGAGGTCGACATCCTGCTTCTGCCGATGACCTATGTCACCGCGCCGCGCTTCGAGGAGGAGGAGGAGGTCGTCGCCTTCACCGCGACCTCGGCGGGCAGCCCCTTCTCGCTGACTGGCCATCCGGCGCTGTCGCTGCCTGCGGGCCGGGATGCCCGGGGGATGCCGGTGGCGGTGCAGCTGGCGGCGGGGTTCCGCGACGAGGCGCGGCTGCTGCGCGCCGCCGCGGCGCTGGAGCCCCGGCTGCGCGGCGACGCCCCCGCCCGCGTCGATCCCGCGCTGACCCTTTCGCTTGCCACCCAGGAGGCCTGAGCCATGGCAGATCCCACCCGTCCCGCGACCGATGCCCACGACGCCGCGGTGGCGCTGATCTGGACGAGCCAGGGGCTCGTCCCGCCCGAGGGCGCGGCGCTGGCCCGTTCGGCGCGGCTCTATTCGGAGACGCTGGCCGCGGGCCGCGCCATCCGCCGCGGCGATGACAAGACGATCCAGCCGATGGTCGGTGCAAGATGTGATATCGAGGCAGGCAGCCGCCGCGAATCCGCACAAAATGCAGGCAGCCCTGCGATGCGCCCTGCCGCAGACCAATCAACCGATTGAAACGTACGTTTCAAACTGGCACCTTGGCCGCAGACCAACCGCGAGGATTCCGCAGAATGACACGCTCCCTCCTTCTTGCCGCCGCCCTGGCCTCCACCGCGGCCCTGCCGGGCTTTGCCGCCGATGCGCTGCGCTCCGCGCTCGACGGCAATGCCCCGCCCTTCGCCCAGCCGCGCATGGACGGCTCGGTCGAGGGCATGACCGTCGACATGACCAACGAGATCGCCAAGCGCATCGGCCGCGAGATCTCCATCGAGGCGATGAGCTTCTCGGCCCTGATCCCGGCGCTGCAGGCGGGCACGTTCGACATGCTGTCGGTGCCCTTCACGGTCAGCCAGGAGCGTTCCGACGCCTTCCTTCTGACCGAGGGGATCTGGGCGATCGACATGGCCTATCTGATGCGCGACGACGCGGCCGACCTCGCCACCACGGCCGATCTGGACGGCAAGGTCATGGCGACCAACAAGGGCAATGTCGACGACCAGTGGGCGCGCGAGAATGCCGGGGAGCTGGGCTTCACCGTGGAATCCTACGGCTCGCTCTCCGATGCGGCGCAGGCGGTCAAGGCCGGGCGCGCCGATGCCGCGCTGGTCAACAGCGTCACCGGGCTCAGCATCGCGCAGAAGATGGGCGGGCTGAAGCTGGCCACGATGCGCGAGGATCGCGGCATCTACCTCACCTATCCCTTCCCCAAGGGCTCCGAGGCGCTGCGCAACGAGGTCGAGGCCGCGATCGAATGCATCAAGGCCGACGGCACCGCCGCGGCGATCTACGAGAAATGGCTGGGCACCGCCCCCGCCGAAGGCTCGCTCGACGTGACGCCGCAGCCCGGCTTCGGCCCCGAGGGGTTCGGCAATTACGATGCCACCGAACATGCGCCGTCCTGCGGCTGACCGATGATCCCCCGATGCGCGCCCCCGGAGGGCGCGCATACCCTGACGGAGACTTCCATGCGTCCCATCCTCGACATCCAGGCGCTTTACAAATCCTTCGGCGATGCCGAGGTGCTGAAGAACATCAACCTCAAGGTCGGGGAAGGCGAGATGGTCTTCCTGATCGGGCCCTCTGGCTCGGGCAAGTCGACCCTGCTGCGCTGCTGCAACCGTCTGGAAGAGCCGACATCCGGCGCGATCTGGATGGACAATACCAACCTCCTGGCGGGCGATACCGACATCAACCGGATGCGCCAGCGCATCGGCATGGTGTTCCAGGGGTTCAACCTTTATCCGCACATGACCGCCGAGCAGAACGTGATGCTTGCGCTCAGGCGGGTTCAGGGGAAATCCGAGGCCGAGGCGCGCGAGATCGCGCGGCGCGAACTGGACCGCATGGGGCTGGCCGAACGCTTCGGCCACTATCCCTCGCAGCTCTCCGGCGGGCAGCAGCAGCGCGTCGCCATCGCCCGCTCGCTGGCGCTGGGGCCGCGCGTCATGCTGATGGATGAACCGACCTCGGCGCTCGACCCGGAACTGGTGGGCGGCGTGCTCGAGGCCATGCGCGAGATGAAGGCGGCGGGCATGACCATGCTGGTGGTCAGCCACGAGATGCGCTTTGCCCGCGAGGCGGCGGATCGCGTCGCCTTCATGCAGGCCGGCGAGATCGTCGAATACGGCACCCCGGCCGAGCTCCTGGCCCGCGAGGGCGGCCGTGCCCGCGCGTTTCTGGGCGGGGAACACTGAGCCATGGACCTGTCGCGCCTGATCGAGGTCTATTTCAATGCCGGGGTCGCCTGGACCTACCTGCCGGATCTGCTGCACGGCGCCTGGGTGACGGTGTCGCTGTCGGTGCTGGTCATTGCCGCGGGGCTTGTGCTGGGCCTGGCCATGGCGCTCCTGCGGCTGGTGCTGCCGCGCTGGGGCGTCGAGGTCATGCGGCTCTGGGTCGACTGCCTGCGCGCGGTGCCGCCGCTGGCCGTGATCCTCCTGCTGTATTTCGGCCTGCCCAGCGTCGGCCTGTCGATCAGCGCCTTCTGGGTCATCTGGATCACCCTGACGCTGATCCTGTCGGCCTTCGCCGAGGAGATCTTCTGGGCCGGGCTCGAGGCCATTCCCGCGGGCCAGTGGGAGGCCGCGCGCTCCACCGGCATGACCCAGCGCCAGACGCTGGCCGATGTGGTGCTGCCGCAGGCCTTCAAGATCTGCGTGCCGCAGCTGACCAACCGCACCATCGGCATCACCAAGAACACCGCGCTTGGCACCGCCATCGGCATGCCGGAGCTGTTGAACGAGGCGCAGACGGCGCTGAGCTTTTCCGGCAATGCCACGCCGCTCATCATGGCCGCCATCGGGTATCTGATCATCTTCCTGCCGCTCATGGCCCTCGCGGGCTATCTCGAGCGCAGCATGAGCTGGGGCAAAACGGCATGAATGCGCTGATCGAGCAGTTCTTCAATCTCGAGGTGATGGCGCAGGCCTTCCCGTTCCTGCTGAAGGGGCTGGGGGTGACGATCCTGCTGACGCTGCTGCTGACGCCGCTGGGGCTGGCGCTCGGCCTTGCGCTGGCGCTCGGCTCCTCTGCGCGCCATCGCGGGCTGCGGCGCGCGGTCAGGATCTGGGTCAACGGGTTCCGCGGACTGCCGCCTCTGGTGCTGATCATCATCGTCTATTCGGCGCTGCCCTTCCTCGGGCTGCGCACGCCGCCGCTGATGGCCGTGGTGATCGCGCTCTGGCTCAACAGCTCCGCCTATTACTGCGAGATCCTGCGCGCCGGGCTCGGCTCGGTTCCCGCGGGGCAGATGGAGGCCGCGCGCGCCACCGGTCTGGGCCGCGCCCAGGCGCTGCGCGACGTCGTTCTGCCGCAGGCGGTGCGCAACGTCCTGCCCGACCTGGCCTCGAACACGATCGAGCTGGTCAAGGGCACGTCGCTGGCCTCGATCATCGGGGTGAGCGAGCTGCTGCACATGGCCAGCAATGCGCGCTCGGTGGTCTACAATGCCTCGCCGATCACGCTGGCCGCGCTGATGTACCTGGCCTTCCTTCTGCCCTCGGTGCGGCTGACCGGCTGGCTCGAACGCCGCCGCCGGGGCGCCTGAGGCCCGGATCCCGGGCGCCGCTGCGCAGTCCGGTCGGCGGCCGCGATTTCCCTTCCCGGAGGGCGTCCGTCATGAGTGGATGCCCCTGCGGGTCAAGGCGCGCGTTGTTGATGTCTGCCTTTGAGCGGTGCGGTCATGTGTCCGGCCTCCATCTGCAGCTTTCGCACTGGGGGCCCTCATGGGATGCGCGGAAGCGAATGCCGATTCCTTGCATTCATCATGGTGCTGCACTCGCTTCCGCGCATCCCATGAGGGCCCATGCTATCCGGGCGAGCTTGTTGGCGACGGCGACCGCGCGACCTTGTATGGGCGCCTGTGCGTAATCTGTGCCCGGCGGCGCGGGCAGCCCGGCGACGACTGGCTGTGGCGGCTCCTGCAGCGCAAGACCCCGAAGCAGGCCGCAATCGCCCTGGCGAACCGCATGGCGAGAACCGTCCGGGCGTTCGCCATGGGCCTCGAACCATGGCGACCACATGGCTCACCTGAGAAACGGGACCAGCTAGGACGCGGCGCGCGTGGCCTGAGAGACGGGCGCGCGCCGGGACATTCGCCCGCGTTCCGATGCCGGCCAGTTGTGCAGGCCCGTAACCAGAGGTCGGGCACGGTCCCGTCGCGCGGCCAGGCGCTCGTCTGCAGGCATGTCGTCGATCTCTCGCTCGATGTCGAACAGCGCGTCGATGGGCGCGGCGCGCAAACCGGTCGGGAGATTCAGGTGAGCAGTTCCATCGGCCAGAGCACGATTTGCGGGAAGGCCGCGACCAGGACCAGCACCAGGAGGTTGATGGCGTAGAAGGGCAGCGCCGCCCTGATCAGCGTCGGGATCGGCACTTTCGAGACATAGGCCGTCGCGAAAAGACAGGTCCCCACGGGAGGCGTGGCGAGCCCGATGGCCAGCGAGGCGGTCATGAAGATCAGGAAATGCATCGGGTGAACCCCCGCCTGCACCGCCGACGGCATGAGGACCGGGATCAGCATCAGCGCGGCGGCCACGATATCCATCAGCATCCCGACGATGAGGAAGATCACGCCCATCAGGATCAGGATTAGGAACCCCGAGCCGCCGACCATCTCCAGAAGGCCCGATGCCTTGTGCGGCAGCTGGTCGATGGTGAAGACATAGGTCGCGGCGCTGGCGACCATCAGGATCAGCAGGACCGCACCCGCCGTCCGCCCGGCCTGGATGGCCAGCTCGACCACGTCGCGCCATCCGATCTCGCGATGGAGGAGCCCGGCGATGACCAGCGTGTAGAGGACGGCCAGGCCCGCCGCCTCGGTCGGCGTGACGATGCCCGAGAACATGCCGGTCAGGATGATCACCGGTGCGCCGACGGAGGGCAGGGCCCTCAGCAGGGCGCGCGCGGTCCGTCCCGGGTCGAAGGCCACCTGCTTGCCATAGCCGTGGCGCCGCGAGATCCAGTAGTTATAGGCCGCCAGGCTCGCCGCCAGAAGAACGCCCGGCCCGAGCCCCCCGGCCAGCGCGCCGCCGACGGACTGGCCCGAGGCGGCCGCCGCGATGATGATCAGGATCGACGGCGGCACGAGCGTCGCGAGCGTGGCGGTGATCAATGTCAGCGCCGCGGAATAGGGCAGCGGATAGCCCCGCGAGGTCATCGAGCGGATGGTGATGGGGCCGAGACTGGCAATATCCGCCACGGAGGATCCGGAAATGCCGCCGAAGACGAAGGAGGACGCGATGTTCACCTGCCCGAGCCCGCCGCGGAAGCGTCCGATCAGGGCCTCGGCGGCATCGAAGATGCGTTCGGACAGCCCGCCGCGCTCCATGATCAGCCCGGCCATGATGAACAGGGGCACCGCGATCAGCAGGAAGGAGTTGATCGAGCTGGCCATCGTCTGGGTGATCATGGCCACCGGAAGGTCGAACCACCAGAGCACCGACAGCGTGCTGAGCCCGAGCGCGACGGCCAGGGGCACCCCCAGGAGGGCGAGGACGAAGAACAGTCCCAGAAGCGTCAGGCTCATGGCGCAGGCCTTTCATGTTCCGTGGCGGGGGGGCGCGGGACGCCGGAGACCGGGTCGCCCCGCAGGGCATCCGCCAGCGCGGCGATGATGGAGAGGGCGGACCCGATGACCAGCGGCAGGGTCGCCCAGTACATCCCGACGCCGAGAATGGGGGAGGTCTCGCCAAAGAGCATCTGCTGTCGCACCAGGCGGTAGCCGTGATAGCTCACGGCAGAGAACAGCAGGATCGTCGCCAGGACCGGCACGACCCTCAGGATCCGGTGCAGCCGACCGGTCGCGAGGGCCGGCAGGATGTCGAGGGACGGGTGGGTCTTCATGCGGAACGATGCCGCCATCCCGAACCAGACGGTCCAGATGAAGAGAAACCTAGACAGCTCCTCCGTCCAAGGCACCGAGGCGCCGAACAGCCGCGAGCCGACCTGCAGGGTGATCAGGCACACCATCCCCAGAACGGCCAGCAGGATCGCGAAATCCACGCAGCGCCACAACAGGCGATCAAGCCTATCCATATCTTCCTCTCCCAGGGTCTGCTCCGGCCGGTGGCCGGGGGGGTCGCTCCCCGCACCGGCATGCGGAGAGCCCAGAGCGTCAGTTGCTCACGAAGTCCATGCTCTTCTTCATGAATTCCGCCCCGATCTTGTCCTCGAACTGCGGATAGATGCCGCGGGCGACCTCCTGCACGCGCTCCAGCTCGCCCTCGGCGAAATGGTTCACCTGCATGCCCTGCTCCCGCAGTTTGGCGATGATGCCCTGTTCGGCCTCGATCTCCTCGGCGTCATGTTCGGCGATCATCTCCGCGGCGGCCTCGGTGACGGCGTCCCGGTGCGCGTCGGGAATGCGCTCCCAGGCACGGTTCGACAGGGCCACCAGGAAGCTGTCGGCCAGGTGCCGCGTGATGTTCAGCTGGCCCTGCACCTCGGCGAACTTGTTGTTGTAGGGGACCTCTACGGGGTTCTCCTGCCCTTCGATCGCGCCCAGCTGGAGCGCGGTGTAGACCTCGGAGAAGGCCATCGGGGTCGGGTTGGCCCCGAGTTCCTGGAACAGGGCGACGAAGAGAGGATTGTTGGGGGTCCGCAGCGTGAGCCCCTCGAAATCCTCGAGGGCGGTGATCGGCCGGTCCGTCGTCGTCACGTTGCGGAACGTCCGCAGGAAGAACCCGAGACCATGGATCCCGAACCGCTCCAGCGACGCCAGAAGCTCCTCGCCCGGGGCACCGGCGAGATAGGCCTGCAGCTGCCCGTAATCCGAAAACAGGTAGGGCAGCGCGATCGCATTCATGCGCGGCTCGAACGCGGCATAGACGGAGCTGGCAAGGATCAGCCCGTCGAGGGAGCCCGAGCCCAGCTGGTTGACGGCGGCATTCTGGTCGCCACCGAACAGGACGCCGTCGGGAAAGACCTCGATCGTCACCTCTCCGCCGGTCTTTTCCGCGACCAGCTCGGCAAAGCGCGTCGCGGCGCGGCCGACGGAACTGCCGACGGGATCTGGCACCGCCATGCGCAGCGCGGTGTCGGCCGGGGCGCGGGTGGCCAGGCCGGACAGTGCGGTCGTCGCGATCGCCACAGCGGCGAAGCTGCGGGCCAGGGCCCGCCGTGTGAGAGCCACTTTCATGGGTTCCTCCTCCCTTTCAATAGTCGTTGCAGCGGGTTACGCCCTCCCGGCGATCCCGTTTCGTCTTTCCAGCTCGATCATCAGCGCGGCGTGGTCAAGGTCTCCGCCTCTATGGGCGACGAGTTCGTCGAAGAGCCCGTCCACCAGATCGAGCACCGGCAACTCCAGCCCGAGACTCGCGGCGACAGCGCGCGCGGCCCGGGTGTCCTTGAGCTGGTACTTTGCCGGTCCGCCCGGGACGTAATGCCGGTCGATCATGCGTTTGCCGTGCAGCTCGAGGATGCGCGAACTGGCGAATCCGCCCATCAGCGCCTCGCGGACCCTGGCGGGTTCAGCCCCGCCCGCCTCGGCCAGCAGCAGCGCCTCTGAGACCGCCGCGATGGTCGAGGCGACGGTGATCTGGTTGATCAGCTTCGTCAACGCGCCGGTGCCCGCGGGACCGATATGGACGGTGGTCCCCATCGGCGCCAGCAGCGGCTGCGCCGCGGCGATGTCCTCCTCCCGGCCCCCGGCCATGATGGACAGGGTTCCGGCGGCGGCGGCGGCGGTGCCGCCCGAGACAGGCGCATCGACCCAGCGCAGCCCGAGCGCCTCGGCCGAGGCCGCAAGCTCCAGCGCCTCGCCGTGCCCGATGGAGGACATGACGATCAGCAGCGCGCCCGGGGCCAGGGCCTCGGCAGCGCCGTCGTCGAACAGAACCTTGCGGCAGGCCGGTCCGTCGGACAGCATGACGATGCAGGCGCGGGCCTGTGCCGCGGCCGCCGCGGGCGAGGCGGCCGCGGCGATGCCGCCGCCAAGGGCCCGGACCTTCTGCGGGCTGCGGTTCCAGGCGCGGACCGTCACGCCGGACCGCGCCAGGTTGGCGCACATCGGTCCGCCCATCAGACCGGTGCCGAGAAAGGCGACAGGCCCGGTCACGGCACGACCCTGTCGAAGACCTGCACCGGGCCCTCGCTGCACAGATGCAGCTTGCCGCGGAAGGCGTCCAGATGCGCCGTCTGCAGATGGCTCTCGAAGGCCGCGCGGTCGCGATAGACCTCGTAGAAGGTCACCCGGACGGGGCTGGCGCTGCGGTCGACGCAGACATCGAACTGTCGGCAGCCGGGTTCGCTGGCCAGCGAGGATTCCGCATCGTCGCGCGCCGCGTCGAGGAAGGCCTCGAGATTGTCCTGCGGCACCTCGAAACTGGGAAGGACGACGAAGCTCATGCGTCCGCCGGCTCCTTCGGGCCCATCGTGTCCATCTGCTCCTGCCGCACGGCGATCACGTCGAGATCGTCCACCAGGTCGACATCCTCCAGGGTCACGATCTGGTCGCGGCCCACGTCGCGCTTGAGCCGGACCTTGTGCGCCAGGCCGATGGGCAGCGCGTTGATCCGCGTCGACAGCACCGCCGGGACCGCCTTGGCCCATGTGGCGAAACCGCCTTCGCCGTCCAGCCACTCGCCCGCCTTGAGATCGCTCTTGGCGGTGGCGACGGCATCGCCGCGGAATTCGACCGAGGTTCCGGTCGGCTCCCCGCGCAGGACGGCCGAGAGCACCGAGACCGAGGTCTCCAGGCCGATCAGGTGGAACGGCCGCCACATCGACCCGTACCAGCCCGACTTGTCGGTCAGGAGGCCATACTGGTTGAAGCACTGGCGGGTGTATTCGTTGGGGGCCTTGAAGGTCACGAACATGCCGTACTGGATGTTGTTGAGCACGGTCCGCCCGTCCGGCTCGCGGCTGGCGGCAATGTCGACGATGCCGTTCTTTTCCAGCCGTCCCCCCTCGCTGACGGGTTTGAACACCTCGGCGAGGTCCTGAAGCCCCGCGGGGTGGAAGGCCAGGCCGTCCTCGGGGCAGTCGAGGCCGGTGGCATTGGCAACCGCGGCCATCTCGATCGCGGCCTTCGTGCCGTCGGTGAAGGAATTATACATCTTGGGATTGAAGTCGCCCGCCTTCACCTGCTCGGGGGTGAAGTCGAAATAGTCCCAGACGGTGTCGGGCGTCGAATAGCGGTATCCTGGGCAGAAATTCATGCCCTTGCCCGAGGCGACCAGTTCGAAGCCGCAGGATTTCACCCAGTCGACCAGTTCGCAGCAGAAGGCCGGCTGGTCGCCATAGGCCATCGAGTAGACGACCCCCTTCTCCCGGGCCTTCTGCGCCAGGATCGGACCGCACATCACGTCGGCCTCGACATTGACCATGACGACATGCTTGCCCCCGTCGATCGCCTTCAGCGCATGGCGCACACCGGCAAGCGGATGACCCGTGGCCTCGATGATGCATTCGATCCCGTCGAAGGCGCAGAGCGCGGCGGCATCGTCGGTGATGAAGGTGCGGCCGCTGTCCATCGCGTCGCCGAGGGAGGTCGCGGAATATTCGCCATCTTCCCAGCCGGTCCGCTCGAGCGACGTGCGGACCTTTCCGACATCCAGGTCGGCCACCGCGACGACGTGATAGCCCTCGATCTTGCGGGCCTGGGCGAGGACCATGGATCCGAATTTTCCGGCGCCGATCAGACCGACGCGGACCGGCTTGCCGGCGGCATTTCGTTTGGCAAGCATCGAAGACAAGCTCATGACTTTTCCCTTTCCAGGATGGGCGCTCGGCCCTGATACTCGGGCAGGGAAAGCCCCGGCGCGCTAGCATCGCGCCGCCTCCCGGGGGCGGCGCGATGCGCCGCTCCGGTCGAGCTGGTCCTTCCTCCCGTGGACAGGGGCAGAATCCATCAAAATCACGGGAAAGAAAAATTAACTTTTATCTTTTTCATTGTAGATATTCTAACGTATTTGCCGGGCTGCCTTCGCGCCATGTCGCGGCCTCCCCACGCAGCCATTCGATGAGCTGTGTCACCCGGTGGCGCCTCAGGTTCGAGCGCGGGCAGACCAGCCACTGGGTGGCGATCTGCAGGCGCGGGGTCCGCTCCACCGGCATGACCAGGCGGCCCGCGCGCAGTTCGGCTTCCATCATCAATTCGCTTTCCAGCGCCACGCCCAGCCCCAGGACCGCGGCATCGACGGCCATGTGCGACCGGTCGAACGACAGGGTTCCGCGCCCGGGCCGTGCGTGCAGGGCCTGCGCCTCGCTCCAGTCGCTCCATTGGACCTGGGCCTTGACGGAGCGGATCACCGGCAGTTCGAGCACCTCCGCCGGCTTCAGCGCGCCGGCCGGGGCCAGTGCGGGCGCGCAGACGGGAATGAAGCGTTCCTCGGTCAGCGGCTCGGCATAGAGGCCCGGCCACCCGCCGAGCCCGTGCCGGATTTCCAGATCGACATTGTCCCGGTTGAAATCGACGGGTTCGTTGCTGCCGTCGATGCGGATGTTCGTGTCGGGAACCAGTTCCAGAAACCGCCCGAGCCTCGGCAGCAGCCATTTGGTGGCGATCGTCGGCGTCGTGCGGATGACCATGTTCGCTGTATGCCGCGCGGCGCGCATCTGCTCCGTCGCCAGGGCCACGCCCTCGACCTTGTCGGAGATGAGCTCGAAATATCTTTCCCCGGCCTCGGTCAGCCGGATGCTGCGGCCGGTGCGGGACACCAGCTTGGTGCCGATCTGTTCTTCCAGCGACTTGATCTGCTGGCTGACGGCCGAGGGCGTGACGTTCAGTTCCTCTGCCGCGGCCACGATCGAATTGTGGCGGGCGACATAGTAGAAGACGGCGATGGATCGGAATGGGGGCACGGCGAGGATGAGTATCCTGTGGTTGGCGGCCTGCAAGCCCTGATGACCCTGCGTCTTGCCTGCGTCCGGGACTATGCCCGGCTCCGGTCGCTGCTGTTCTATAGGGCGGCGCAGTTCGACATCGTCTGGATCGGCTCCACAAGCATAAGTGACACTTTGGATGGCGCAGGGCAAGGGGCCGAAGCGCTCGTTGAACGTCTCGAGGAAGACGTGTCCGCGATATGTTTTTTGAGCGGATGACCCGGGCAAGTGTATTCCGTCAGGGTCGCTCAATGTCTGCGGTATAATTAAAAAGCTAGAAATATGATTTAAGGTGCGCTATGTCTCCCGCCGGAGGGAAGCGCCGACCGGTGGTCCGGCGTGCCAAGTTCTAGGGAGAGGAGACCTTCATGCTAGGAAGATTCGTCATCGCGGCCCCTGTGGCCGCAACTTTGGCGGTCGGTGCCGTCCCGGCCGTGGCGCAGGATGCGGTGGAGTTGCCGCGCTCGATGATCTGGAGCGCCTATGACGTGGGCTCGGGCGGCTATACCGAAGCCTCGGCCATCGCCAACGCGGTTCAGGGCAATTTCGACACACGCGTGCGCGTGCTGCCGTCGGGAACCTCGATCGGGCGTCTTCTGCCGTTGCGGGAGGGGAAAGCAGACTACGGGTTCCTCTCCAATGAGCTTTTCTTTGCGAACGAGGGCATGGAAGAGTTCGCAGCGCCTGACTGGGGCCCGCAGGAGGTTCGCGTGATCCTTGGCCGGCCCGCTTCGGTGGGCATCATCGCGGCGGCGGACGTGA
The DNA here is from genome assembly GCF_014903745.1 of Mangrovicoccus algicola. Lineage (GTDB taxonomy): Bacteria > Pseudomonadota > Alphaproteobacteria > Rhodobacterales > Rhodobacteraceae > Mangrovicoccus > Mangrovicoccus algicola. The sequence goes on from NZ_JACVXA010000032.1 coordinate 17,155, forward strand.
ACGCCGAAAGCGTCGAGGATCTGCGCGGCAAACGTGTGGGATTCGTGAAGGGCAACCCGGCGCTGAACATCAAGACGGATGCCTATCTTGCCTTCGGTGGCCTGACCCGAGACGACGTTGAACAGGTGTGGTTCGGCAGCTACGGCGCGCTGAAGGATGCCATTATCTCGAACCAGCTCGACGCTATGGGTATGGTGCCGACCTCCTCCTTCGCGCGGGAGATCGAGGCCAGCGCACGCGGGCTGACCTGGCTCAGCTTCGACCCCGGGAACGAGCAGGGTTGGAAAAATGCGACGGACGTCATCAGCTTTGCAGAGCCTTATAAACAGACCACCGGCGCCGGGATCTCCGAAGAGAACCCCGTCTGGCTGCTTGGCTATCGATACCCGATGCTGGCCACCTACTCCGAGACGGATGAAGACGCGGTCTACAACCTCGTGAAGGCCATCGATCAGAGCTTTGACGGTTTCAAGGACGCGACGGCGGATGCAAAGAATTGGTCCGTCGATCATGCGATCCTTCCGCCGGCGGATGCCCCCTTCCACGAAGGCGCGATCCGTTACGCCAAGGAAATGGGCTACTGGACTGAAGAAGCACAGGCCTGGCAGGACGAACGGCTTGCCCGCGAGGACGCCGTCGAAGCAGCTTGGGCCGAGGCCCGCGCCGCCCATGATGGCAGCGACGATGACTGGTCGGCCTTCTGGAATGACTGGCGCGCCGAGCATCTGACGGACTGAACGCCGCTTTGACGGGTCCGGCAGCGGGCCCGTCCCCCACTGATTTTCCCCAATCGAAGCAAGCGAGGTCCGCAATGAGCGATCCGCATTCCAGTCCTGTATCCGATCCCCAGACGACCGCAGATCAGGCGGCGTCTCCGTCCGGGGCGGGGATGCTGGATGGTCCGACCCGCGTGGTGGTCCTGATCCTCGGGCTGATCGCGCTGTTGCTGAACGTCGACCGTCTGTTCAATACCCAGATGCTGGTTGGCTACGTCCTGCTCGACACGTCGTATTTCTACCTGCTTGCGGGGCTTTTCCTGTCGGTCGTGTTTCAGGTCTATCCATTGCCGCAGACACGGTTCGGTGCCATGGGGCGTGCGCTGGACGTGACCGGTTCCGTCCTGGTCCTTGGCTGCGCGTGTTATTTCGCCTGGAACGGTGAACGCATCCTGATGGAAGGCTGGGATCTCGTCGCACCCGAAACCGCGCAGGTCATCGCGGGCATCTTCTGCCTTCTGACGCTCGAGGCGCTGCGGCGGACGGGCGGCCTTGTGCTGCTGCTGATCTGCGGCACCTTCTTCCTGTTCCCGCTCTTTGCGGAACGGATGCCGGGGTTCCTCTGGGGGCCGGGCACGGACGTTCCGGGGCTGGTGATGATGCATGCGCTTGGCTCGGAATCCATCATCGGCGTGCCGATGCGCGTGGTCGCCGGGCTGCTGATCGGCTTCCTTGTCTTCGGATCGGCCCTCGTCGTGACCGGCGGCGGCGCCTTTTTCATGGCCTTCGCCGAGGCGCTTCTGGGCCGCACCCGCGGCGGCCCGTCCAAGGTGGCGATCCTGTCATCGGGCTTTTTCGGCTCGCTCTCGGGGTCGGTGATTTCCAACATCGTGACCACCGGCCAGATGACCATCCCGACAATGAAGAAGGTCGGCTATCCCGCGCGCTATGCCGCCGCGATCGAGGCCTGCGCGTCGACCGGCGGGGCCCTGATGCCGCCCGTGATGGGGGCCGTGGCCTTCATCATGGCGGAAAACCTGAACGTCCCCTATTCCACCGTGATGATCGCGGCGATCGTGCCGGCGGCGCTGTTCTACTTCGCGCTGATGCTGCAGACCGACTGCTACGCGGCACGCCGCGGGCTGAAGGGGCAGGACCCGGCGGATCTGCCGAAGGTCTGGCCGGTGCTGAAATCGGGCTGGCACTTCCTGCTGTCGCTTGTCGTGCTGGTCTACCTCATCGTCGCCCAGGGGATCGAGGCGCAGGCGCCGTTCTGGGCCACGCTGGTGCTGCTGGCGACCTCCACGCTCAACGGGATGATCCGCGGCGAGAACCGCGTGACGCTGCGCCTGCTGGTGGATCTGCTGGAAGACGCGGTGCGCAACATCGCGAACATCGTGGGCATCCTTGCGGGTGTCGGGCTGATCGTCGGCGCGCTCAGCTACACCGGCGTGGGCGGAGCGTTCTCGCGCGAGCTGCTGCAGTTCGCGGGCGACAACGTCTATCTGCTGCTGATCTTCGGCGCGCTCACCTCCTTCGTGCTGGGCATGGGGATGACCGTCAGCGCCTGCTACATCTTCCTGGCCATCGTGCTGGGGCCGGCCATGGCGGGGGCCGGGCTGAACCCGATCGCGGGGCACCTGTTCATCCTCTACTGGGGCATGCTGAGCTACATCACGCCGCCCGTGGCACTGGCCGCCTTCGCCGCCGCCGTGATCGCCAAATCCGACGGCATGCGCACCGGCGTGCTGGCGATGCGGCTGGGGGCCGTGAACTTCGTGCTGCCTTTCATCTTCGTCCTGAACCCGACGCTGGTGCTGCAGGGGGAACCGCTGGCCATTGCCCATGACGTGGGCAGCGCGATCCTTGCGGTATGGTTCATGTCGGCGGCCGCCGAGGGCTGGCTGCACTTCGTGGGCCGCATTTCGATCCCGGCGCGGATCGTCCTCGGGGCCGGCGCCGTGGCGCTGGTGGTGCCCGGATCGCTGTCCGACGTGATCGGGCTGGTGCTGCTGGGGGCCGCGATCGTGGTCAACCGCTTCAGCCCGGCCGGACCCGTCCGCGATCCCATCCACAACACCGACTGACGGAGGCCATCATGAACACCCACACCTCTCCTTCGCACGGGACAGTGCGCAGCGAGATCCGCGATCGTATCGCCATCCTGACCATCGACAATCCGCCGGTCAACGCAGGCTCCCACGCAATCCGCAAGGGTCTGATCGAGGCGCTGCAGGCCGCGGGAGATCTGCGCGGCGCCATCCTGATCGGCGCGGGGCGCAGTTTCATCGCAGGCTCCGACCTGCGTGAATTCGGCGCGCCGCTGGCCTGGCCCGAACTGCCCGACGTGATCTCCGCCTGCGAGGAGGCGCCTTTTCCGGTGGTGGCCGCAATCCACGGTGTCGCTCTTGGCGGCGGGCTGGAACTGGCACTGGGCTGCGACTACCGCATCGCCACGGAGGACGCCAGACTGGGCCTGCCCGAGGTGTCGCTTGGCATGGTGCCGGGGGCCGGTGGCACGCAGCGCCTGCCGCGCCTGACGGGCCGGATCGCCGCCGTGGAAATGGTCTGTGGCTCGACCCGCATCACCGGTACCCGCGCCGCGTCGCTTGGCCTTGTCGACGCGCTGGCCGAAGGTGATCTGCTGGACGCCGCGCTGACCTTCCTTGCGCAGGACCGGCCCAAGCGGGTGGTTGCGCAAATGACGGTGCCTGATGAAGACCCCGCCGCGTTGCAGGCCGCCTGTGACAAGGCCCTGAAGAAAGGGCGCGGGCGGCCCAACGTGGCCGAGGCGATCCGCCTGGTGCAGGCCAGCGCCGATGCGGACGTGGCGGCGGTGCTGGCCGATGAGCGCGCCGTGTTCCAGCGCCTGCGGCTCGAGCCTGACGCCTCCGCGCTGCGGCACCTGTTCTTCGCCGAACGGCGGGCGGGGTCTGTTGATGGGTTGGACGCCAAACCGCGTGCGCTGGCGTCTGTCGGGGTGATCGGTGGCGGCACCATGGGGCAGGGGATTGCGCGGGCCTGCCTTGGCGCGGGCCTGCCGGTCACGCTGGTGGAACGCGATGCCGCCGCACTCGACCGCAGCCTTTCTGCCCTGTGCGACGCTCTGGACGCCCGCCATGCGCGGGGCCGTCTGGGCGATGCCGCGCTGGCCGCCCAGAAGGCCGCGCTGCGGGGGGCAACGGATGTGGCCGACCTGACGGGCTGCGATCTGGTGATCGAAGCCGTCTTCGAAGAGCTTTCGGTCAAGGTGCCCCTGCTGGAACAGCTCGACCGGCTGCTGCCCGAAAACGTCGTGATCGGCACCAATACCTCCTACCTCGACATCAACGCGATGGTGGCGGATCTTCCGGGCAGGTCCCGCATCCTGGGCCTGCATTTCTTCAGCCCGGCGGACGTGATGAAACTGCTCGAGGTTGTCCGGGCCGAGGCGACCGCCGACGATGTGCTGGTCACCGGCCTTGCGCTGGCGAAACGGCTGGGCAAGCAACCCGTGGTCGCCCGCGTCGCCGAAGGGTTCATCGGCAACCGGATCTACGCCGCCTATCGCCGCCGCGCCGAGCTTCTGATGCTGGACGGGGCCGCGCCGCAAGACGTGGATGCCGCCGCCCAGGCGTTCGGTTTCGCCATGGGACCCTTTGCCGTGTCGGACATGAGCGGGCTGGACATCGCATGGGCCATGCGGAAACGGCAGGCGGCCACGCGCGATCCAAAGGCCCGCTACGTCACGATCCCCGACCGGCTGTGCGAGGCGGGACGACTGGGGCGCAAGACCGGCGCGGGCTGGTATGACTACCCCGAAACCCGGCCTTCGCCCGTGGTGGATGCGGTCATCGCGAATGCGCGGGCCGATGCCGGGATCACCCCGCAGCCTTTCGATGCCGCAACGATCCAGCGGCAATTGCTGATCGCCATGGTCAACGAGGCCGCGCTGCTTCTGGCTGAAGGGGTCGCGCAACGCCCCTCGGACATCGATGTGACGCTGGCCAACGGCTACGGCTTTCCGCGCTGGAAGGGGGGGCCGCTATGGTGGGCCGCACAGGAGGATCCTGCCGCGATTGCCGCCGACCTTGATCAGCTGGAACAGGCCATCGGCCACGGGTTCGCCCGGGGTCCCGTCGCCGAAACACTTGCCGCACTGAAGGACTGACCGATGCAGGACGTCTACATCTGCGACTACATCCGCACCCCCATCGGCCGATACGGCGGCAGCCTGTCCGGCATCCGGGCCGACGATCTTGGCGCGCTGCCGCTGCTGGCGCTGCAGGACCGGCACCCGGATCTGGACTGGGCCGACACGGTGGACGTGATCTACGGCTGCGCCAACCAGGCGGGCGAGGACAACCGATCCGTGGCACGCATGGCGCTGCTGCTGGCGGGCCTGCCGGAGACGGTGTCGGGCACCACGATCAACCGGCTCTGCGGGTCGGGTATGGACGCGGTGCTGGCCGCCTATCGCCGCCTCGCCCTGGGCGAAGGCGATCTTGCCATCGCGGGCGGCGTCGAAAGCATGTCGCGCGCGCCCTTCGTGATGCCCAAGGCAACCCAGGCCTTCTCCCGCGCCAATTCGGTCGAGGACACGACCATCGGCTGGCGTTTCATCAACCCCGCGATGCAGGCCCGCTACGGCACCGACTCCATGCCGGAGACGGCAGAAAACGTGGCGGCGGATTTCAACATCTCCCGTGAGGACCAGGATGCCTTTGCCCTGCGCAGCCAGGAAAGGGCCGCAGCCTCTCGCGCTGTTCTGGCCGAGGAGATCGTCCCCGTTGCCGTGCCGCAACGCAAGGGCGCGCCGGTGATCTTTGACGCCGATGAACATCCCCGCGCCACCACGGCCGAAAAGCTCGCGGCACTGAAGGCACCGTTTCGTGCGGGCGGCAGCGTGACGGCGGGCAATGCCTCCGGCGTGAATGACGGGGCGGCGGCGCTGATCCTTGCCACGCAGGCCGGGATGAAGCGCCATGGGCTGACGCCGCTGGCGCGGGTGACCGGCGGGGCGACCGCCGGCGTGGCGCCGCGCATCATGGGCATGGGGCCTGCGCCCGCGACCGAACGGCTTTGCGCACAACTGGGCGTGGCGCCTGACAGTTTCGACCGGATCGAACTGAACGAGGCCTTTGCGGCACAGGCGCTGGCCGTGCTGCGCAGGCTGGGACTGTCGGACGACGATCCGCGGGTGAACCCCCATGGCGGGGCGATTGCCCTCGGGCATCCGCTGGGCATGTCGGGGGCCCGCATCACCGGAACGGCCGCGCGGATGATCGCACGCGGCGAAGCGCGGACCGCGCTGGCAACCATGTGCATCGGCGTGGGGCAGGGCATTGCGCTGTCGCTTGCGGCTGCCTGAACGAGAGGACCAAGGACATGGGTATCGACATCAGCTTCACCGGACAGGTCGCGGAGATCACCATCGACGTGGCCCCGGTCAATGCCATTACACTGGCCAATTACGCCGAGATCGGAGAGGCCTTCGATGCCGCCGACACATGGGAGGGGATCAACTGCATCATCCTCACCGGTGCGGGCACCCGTGCCTTCTGTGCCGGCCTCGACCTGAAGGAATTCCTAGCCGCCACGGTGGCCGAGGACCCTGCACGCGCCCGCATCGTGCGACGCTGTTTCAAATCGATCCGCGACTGCGCCCTGCCGACCATCGCGGCGGTGAACGGTCCCGCGCTTGGGGCGGGCACCGTGCTGGCCTCGGTCTGTGACATCCGGCTGGCGTCCGAAACGGCGAAGTTCGGCACGCCCGAGGTCAACATCGGCCGCTGTGGCGGCATGGCCCATATGGGGCGCCACCTGCCGCAGGGGCTGTTGCGCAAGATGTTCTTCACCGGTGAACCGATCGACGCGCAGGAGGCATGGCGTTTCGGCTTCGTGCAGGACATCTACGCGCCCGATCAGCTGATGGCCGAGGCCCGCGCGCTGGCCGCGAAGATCGCCGCCAAGGCACCTCTGGGCCTGCGGATCGGCAAGCAGTCCCTGAACCAGATCGAATTCCTGCCCGTCGACGAGGGCTACCAGATCGAACAGCAGTTCAGCACTCAGCTGATGAAGACCGAAGACGCCCGCGAGGCCACCGCCGCCGTGGTCGAGAAGCGCAAGCCGGTCTGGAAGGGCAAGTGATGGAACGCGCCCCGATCAACGGCACCACACTGAACGTCCGCATCGACCGGGTCGCCCCTGACGCGCCCTGGGTGGTGTTTTCCAATTCTCTCGTCACCGACCTCTCGGTCTGGGACGGGGTGGTGGCGCGGCTGTCGGGCTGGAACGTGCTGCGTTACGATCAGCGCGGGCATGGCGCCTCGGACGTGCCGACAGGCGCGGTGGATTTCGACATCCTGTCGGATGACTTGTTGGCGGTGATGGATCACGCCGATGTCAGGCGCGCGGTCTGCGTGGGCCTGTCGATGGGCGTGCCCACGACGCTCGCGGCCTTCGGAAAGGCCGCGGATCGCTTCGCCGGTCTGGTCCTGATGGACGGCATGGCGAAATCCGCCCCCGCCGCGGTCGAGACCTGGGGCGCCCGGATCGAGGAAGGCCGCAGCCTGGGCATGGCGGGCTACGCGAAAGTCACCGCCGAGCGCTGGCTGACCTCGGATGCGAAGGCCGAGGCGCTGATTGCCATGATCGCGTCCACCCCCTTCGAGGGGTTCCGCGCCTGCGCCACGGCATTGCAGGGCTATGACGAAACGGCCGTGCTGCCGCGGATCTCGGTGCCGGTGCTGCTGGTCGCGGGGCTGTCGGACGGCAAGATCCCCGAGACCCTGCGCGGCCTGGCCGACACCCTTGGCGCCCGGTTCGAAGGGGTGGAGAACGCAGGCCACGTCCCTTGTTTCGAACAGCCCGAGGCCACCGCCGCCCTGCTGGCCGACTTCCTTGCAGAGGTCGCGCCATGAAGCTGCACTGGTCCCCCCGATCGCCTTTCGTACGCAAGGTCATGATCACGCTGCACGAAACGGGCCGGCTTGACGAGGTCGAGCTGATGCGCAACGTCGTTGCCGCCCACCTGCCGCCGAACCCGGCGGTTCTGGCCGACAATCCGCTGGGAAAGATCCCGGCACTGGTCACGGATGACGGTGTGCTCTTCGACAGCCGCGTGATCTGTGCCTATCTCGACCGTGACGAGGTGCTGCCCGACGGGCCGCGGGCGCAGACCTGGGCCGCCCTGGCCGATGGGGCAACCGACATCCTGCTGGCATGGCGGACCGAACTGTCGCGTCCGATCGGCCCGTGGGCGGCGATCACCGGCAGCTACTTGGTCAAGATCCGCGCCGTCATGGCGCATCTGGAAGCCGAAGTCGGCAGCCTGACCGCCGCGCCCTTCGGCCCCGGTCATGTGGCGCTGGTCTGCTTCCTTGGGCAGCTGGACTTCCGCTGGCCCGATTGCGCCTGGCGCGACCATTTCCCCGGCCTGGCCGCGCTGGCCGCCGACTGGGCCGCGCGCCCATCCGTCGCGGCCACTGCCGTGGTCGACGACGGCACGGGCGACAACGCCCTGACCGCAGGCATCCTGACATTCGCAAAGGAGACAACATGAGCGGACCTCTTTCCCACGTACGGGTCCTTGACCTGAGCCGCATCATGGCCGGCCCGTGGTCCGGTCAGATCCTCGCCGACCTCGGGGCCGAGGTCATCAAGGTGGAACGCGCGGGCGTCGGCGATGACACCCGCCGCTGGGGCCCCCCGTTCATGAAGGACACGCAAGGCAATCCGACGAAGGAGTCGGGCTACTATCTGTCGGTGAACCGCGGCAAGAAATCGGTCGAGGTCGACATCGCCTCGCCCGAGGGGCAGGAGATGATCCGCGATCTGGCCCGCGACAGCGACATCGTGCTGGAAAATTTCAAGGTCGGCACCCTGAAGCGTTACGGGCTGGATGAAGAGACCCTGCGCGCCATCAATCCGAAACTGATCTACTGCTCGATCACCGGGTTCGGGCAGGACGGCCCGATGGCCCAGGACGTGGCCTATGACTTCATGATCCAGGCCATGGGCGGGCTGCTGTCGGTCACGGGCGTGCCGGATGGTGAACCGGGGGCTGGGCCGCAGAAGGTCGGCGTGCCGGTGATCGACATCATGACCGGCATGTATGCCACCGTCGCCGTGCTGGCCGCGCTGGCGCGGCGCAACGAGACCGGCAAGGGCGATTACATCGACATCGCCATGCTGGACGTGGCAACCGCCATGCTGGCCAATCAGGCAATGAACCATCTGGTGTCCGGGGCCACGCCCACGCGGAAGGGGAACAAGCACCCCAACATCCAGCCGCAGGACATCTTCCCGGTGGCAGACGGACATATCGTCATCGCGGTCGGCAACGATGAACAGTTCGTCCGCTTCGCGCAGGCGCTTGGCCATCCCGAATGGGCTGATGACCCGCGTTTTGCCACCAATGCCGCGCGGGTCGAGAATCTCGACACGCTGCACCCGATGATCTGCAAGACGCTGCGGACCCGCAATCTGGGTGACTGGCGCGCCGATCTGGTCGCGGTCAAGGTGCCCTGTGCGCCGATCAACACCGTGCCGGGGGTGCTGGCGGAACCGCAGGTGCAGCACAGGCAGATGCTGCAGCACCTGCCGCATCCGCTGGCGGGCAGCGTGCCGCAGGTCGTGTCGCCCATGCGGTTCGCGGATAGCCCTCTGCGCTTCGAGGCCGCGCCGCCGTTGCTCGGCGCACATACCGGCGAGATCCGCGCCCGCATCGACGCGGCAAAGGTGAAGGGATGACCATGGGACGTATCAGCTTTCCTGCCCCCGAAACCATGTCGCCCGCGCAGAAGGCGGTGTTCGACGAAATCGTATCGGGCCCTCGGGGCGCGCTGGTGGGGCCGCTGCGCGCGGCGCTGCACAACCCGGTGCTGGCCGATCGCTGGCAGCAGTTCGGACGTGTCCTGCGGTTTGAAACCACCTTGCCGGGCCATCTGAATGAACTGGCGATCCTGATCACCGCACGGCGCTGGAACAGCCTCCTGGAATGGGCGATCCATGAACGCGACGGATTGGCGGCCGGGCTCGGGCAAGGGGTCATCGACGACCTGCGCGAGGGCCGGGTGCCTGGTTTCGAGGACGATCTGGCAGCCGGGGAAATCTATGACTACGTCTGTCAGCTGTTGACCAGAGGCAAGCCGGAACAGGCCGTCTATGACCCGATCCGCGCGCGCTGGGGCGAAGTGGGCGTGGTCGAGCTGACTGCCGTGGTGGGGTATTACTCGATGGTGGCCATGACCCTGAATGCGCACGAGATTCCGGTGCCCGAAGGCGTGCGCGCGGATCTTCCCGTCACCCCCGGGCGGCTGTGCGACCTGCCGGAACGCGGCTGAAGCGATGTTCCCTTAGATCGGCCCAAAATGATATAAAACTGGCAAATCACTTTCGAAGCGACGCGCTTCGTCCGTCAGAGGGAATTGCATCATGGCCGCCAGCCGCACGGACCTGCTCGAGAAAAGCAATGTCGCCCGCTACATCCAGCTCGCATCCGTCTTCCGCGGACGGATCGAGCGCGGTGACTGGCCTATCGGCGAACGTATTTCCACGGTCGAACAGCTGTCGAAGGAGTTCGGCGTGGCGGGCATGACGATCCGTCAGGCGTTGGACCAGATCGAGAAGGAAGGCCTGATCGAACGGTTCCGGGCGAAGGGCACCTTCGTCAAGGCGCGCCCGGAACGCGATCTGTGGTGCGAGGTGCAGACCGACTGGAACGGCATGCTCATGTCGCGGGCCGACGCAGAAATTTCCGTGCTGTCCGACGAGGTGGGGGCGACCCTGCAACAGGCCGATTTCGATCACGGAACCGTCGCACCATCCTACCGCCACCTGCGTCGCCTGCACCGGCGGCAGGAAGTGCCGTTCCTCGTGGCCGATGTCTATGTCGACGAACGGATCGAGGCGCTGATCCCTCGGAAGAACTTCACCACGACCACCGCGATGCGGCTTGTCTCGGATCTGCCGGGTGTGCGTGTCGCAGATGCGCGGCAGATCCTTTCGGTTGCCTCTGCCGACGTGGAAACGGCGGATTTCCTGCAGGTGTCGCTGAATGATCCGATCGTCATGGTGCAGCGGCTGGCCATCGACGATGCTGGTCAGCTGATCCTCGTGGCAAACGGGATATACCGCGGGGACAAGGTGCGTATCGACATGAAGCTGCTCACCTGATTGCGGCGGCAATGCATCCATTAAGTGACAAAGCTAGTCTTTTGCTTTAATGATTCTCCCGAGGAGTTTTTGGGGGGATATCATGAAGGCGCACATCTGCATGGGTGTCGCTGCGGCTGCGTTCCATGCGGCTGTGGCGCAAGCGGACGAGGCGGGCTGCACGTCTCTGGCGTTGCCTGACGAAACCGTCGAAATCTACCGCAGTACATGGGTCGCCGCAGGCCCGGACGAGGACGCGGAACAGGACCTGCCGGCCTATTGCAAGGTGACCGGCATAATTAATGCCCGGACCGGTGCGAACGACCTGCCCTTCGGGTCGAAATTCGAGCTGCGGCTGCCCGAAGGCTGGAACGGCCGGTTCTATTTCCAGGGCGGCGGCGGCCTAGACGGGCGGGTGCGCCCGGCCTATGGCGGGTCGCAGCCCATGGGGCAGACGGCGGCCGTGGCCGAGGGTTACGCCGTCATCTCCACCGACGCGGGCCACGAGGACAAGGACAGCTCCTTCGGCCTCGACCCGCAGGCGCGCGAGGATTGGGGCTACCAGTCGCTGCATGACGTCACGCTGACCGGGAAGGCCTTGACCGAGGCCTATTACGGCACGGCACCGCATCACAGCTATCTCATCGGCTGCTCGAATGGCGGGCGGCAGGGCATGATGGCGAGCCAGCGTTTCCCGGAGCTGTTTGACGGCATTGTTGCGGGTGCTCCGGTGTTCCGCCTGTCGCGCAGCCATATCGACTCGGCCTGGGGCCTGCAGAAACTGACCGCGATCGCGCCCGAGGACGCCGGCGGGAATCCGATCCTGTCGAAGGCCTTCTCCGATGCGGAGCTGGATCTTCTGGCCGGGGACATCGTGCGGCAATGCGATGCGCGGGATGGCCTGTCGGATGGACTCGTGCTCGACCCTGCGGGTTGCGACTATGACGTGACGGCCCTGCGGTGCGGGCCGGGCCAGGACGGCGCCTGCCTGTCGGACCGCCAGGTAGAGACGCTGACCGCGCTGCACGAAGGCTCCCGCGACAGCAAGGGCAACCGGTTCTATGTCGAATGGAGCTACGATCCAGCCATTGGAAGCGACGGCCCTGACAGTTGGGGCCGGTGGCGCCTCGGCACCTCGGACACGCCGGTCCCGAATGCCATCAAGGCGGGGCTGTCCAACAACGGGATCAAGTATGTCTTCCTGACGCCGCCGGACCCGGATTTCGACATCATCGGTTTCGATTTTGACAGCGATCCGCAGCGGATGGAGGCATCGGCCGCCTTCGCGGACGCGACCTCGACGGACCTTGCGGCCTATCGCGACCGGGGCGGGAAAATCCTGTTCTATCACGGCACCGGTGATGCGGCGATCTCGGCCAATGACACGGCGCGCTACATGGCGGAGCTGACCGAGGACATGGGCGAGGTCGACACCTTCGCCCGCTATTTCCCGGTGCCGGGCATGGGGCATTGCCGCGGCGGTCCGGGGGCAGACAGTTTCGACGTGCTCGACGCCATCGTCGCCTGGGTCGAGGACGGACAGGCCCCGGAGCGGCTGATCGCGACGGGTGGGGAACTGGGCGGGCGGACCCGTCCGCTGTGCCCCTGGCCGACGATCGCGACCTACGACGGCGCGGGCCGCGAGGACGAGGCCGCGAGCTTTGTCTGCCAGTGAATGCAAGGCCATTGCACCGCGTCCTGGTGCGATGGCAGAGGGAGAAGACGATGTTCTACGATCCGCGGACCGGCACGCACGGCTTGCCGCATAACCCTTGGACTGCGCTGGTGACACCCCGGCCCATCGGCTGGGTCTCAAGCCGCAGTGCAACCGATCTGCCCAATCTCGCACCCTACAGCTTCTTCAATGCTGCAGCGACGCATCCGCCCTTCGTCATGCTGTCCTCGACGCCGCGCAAGGATAGTCTGACCAACATTGAAACCACGGGTGTCTTTGCGATCAATATCGTTGGTGCCGAGCTGGCCGAAGCGATGAGCCGGAGCTCTGCGCCGGTGCCGCCCGAGGTCAACGAGTTCAGCATTGCCGGCGTGACGGAGCGTCCGTGCCGCAGCATTGACGCGCCCTGCGTTGCGGAGAGCACGGTGGTCATCGAGTGTATCCTGAACCGGGTGATCTCCCTTGCGCCCAAGAGCGGGCTGCCTTGCGACACGCATATCGTCCTCGGTGAGGTCACGGGCATCGAGATCGCGGATCACGTCATGCGCGACGGCCGGGTCCGTACGGATCTGATCCGTCCTGTCTCGCGGCTTGGCTACCTCGATTACGCAGTAACGGAGCAGACGTTCGAAATTCCGCGCCCCGGGTCCTGAGAGGATCCGGGCCCGGTTGACCCCACGCCGGGCCTGATCGCGGACAGCGAGTGGGGCCTTTGGAGGAGTACCGAGATGAAGACGAGATTTGCGGTGATGGGCTTTGCCCTCGCCTTGGCTATGCCGTGTCTTGCGCAAGCGCAGGTCGAGGAGAAGACGGCAATGAATGGTGATGCGCAGGTGGGCTATTCGGTCCGCGGGGAGGGGCCTTTGGTGGTGGTGATCGCTTCGACGGGCCGCAGCTCCGGTGAGCTTGCGCCGCTGGCTGACCGGCTCTCGGAACGGGGCTACCGTGTCGCTTTGCCGGAGCCGCGCGGTATCGGGGCCAGCACCGGCAAGATGACCGAGGTGTCTTTCCACGACTTCGGCGACGATTTCGCCGCGGTGATCGCGCAGGAGGGCGGGAAGGCCATCGTCGCGGGCCATGCCTACGGACAGTGGATCGCCAAGACGATCGCCGCGGATCATCCCGAGATGGTGTCCGGGCTTGCGCTGATCGCGGGCGGTGCAAAGTCCTGGCCCGCGGAGCTTTCCGAGGCGATCACGATGATCAACGATCCGGAGTCGAGCCGCGACCAGAAAATGGAAGGGCTGCTGCTGGCCTTTTTCACCGACGAGCAGAGCGCGGAACCCTGGCTCGAGGGTTGGCATCAAGATGTCACCGTCAGTCAGAGGGCGGCGCGCAAGCTGACCAACCGCGAGGATTACTGGTCTGGCGGCAGCGCGCAAATCCTTGACTTGCAGGCAGGCTCCGATCCGTTCCGGCCGGAAAGCTCGCGCATGGAGGTGCGCGACGAGCTGGGCGATCGCGTGACGGTCACGGTGATCGACGGTGCCAGCCACGCGCTTCCGGCAGCGAAACCCGTCGAAACCGCCGATGCCATCGCAGATTGGGCGGATGCACTCCTGAAGGAATGAACCGGCGTCTGCGGCGCCACGGCCCGTCCCATGTCGGGACGGGCATACAGCCACCGCTGCCGTCGCGCGCGTGCCGGCGGCAAAGAGCTGACCTGGGAGCGCAAGACACGTCGCGCGGCCGTCTGGTTCCTTGCGCCAGCTGACAGGGTGCTGCCCTGTCGAAGATCTATGCCCAGCCCAGACCACCGCGCTGCCGCAGGGCGCGCTTGGCGACCCACGGGGATCAGAGGAGAGACCGTGCGCCCGGAGCTCATGTCCGGTGCGGCAGCGACCGAAGTCCTGGTCGGATCCGGCCCCCGCATGGGGATGGGTCGGGGTGGCGGCTCCGGCTATGGCCGGACCCTCCGGTTTCGATTTCGGTCCTGCGACCTTCCCCGGGACGGCCAACCGCATCGGAGACGGCCAGATCTGCGACCGGAAGGGACCGGCGGAAAGGCGCTCTCCTTGGTGGCAGGACGGTTCCTGTCGGAACATTGCCTCTGCGCTCCGGTTCGCTGAACACATCAGGAGGAGATGTTACCATGGAACAGCACTCGGGCATGATTTCATCCGACAAGGTGAATGGCACGGCGGTCTATTCCCGCGCCGGAGAGCAGATCGGCACGATCGACCACCTGTCCATCGACAAGACCACCGGCAAGGTCGCCTATGCCGTCATGGGGTTCGGGGGCTTTCTGGGGTTTGGCGAGGATCATCACCCCATTTCCTGGGGCAAGCTGAGCTATGACACAGGCCTTGGAGGCTATGTGACCGATATTACCTCGGAACAGCTGGAAGGCGCGCCTGCGCGCAAGGACGACTGGTACCGCGATCGCGATTGGGAGGCGCGGACGCACGACTATTACGGCGTACCGAGTTACTGGATCTAGGCGCCCCCTCGAAGGGTGGTCTCCCGTAGGGGGACCGCCCATGGCAAAGCGTCAGCTTTCGTTCTCGTCAAGCCGGTCCACGGCCCGGCCGACGCTGAAGCCGTGCAGCACGGTCGACAGGAGGATCACCAGCGCCACAAGCGTCCAGATCTCGGCCTCGTCGGCGAATTGCACATGGCTTGACGCATAGGCGAGGTAATAGATCGAGCCGATCCCGCGCACGCCATAGATGGCCATGACGGCGCGGTCGCGCCTGTCGATGCCGGTGCCGAGCAAGGCGAGCCAGCCCGCCAGCGGCCGGATGAGCAGCAGCAGGATCAGCGCCACCGCGAGATGCGTCCAGCTCAGGTCTGCGAAAAGCCGGGGCAGCACGCTGCCCAGGGCAACCAGCAGCAACGCGGTCAGCGCATGCTCGATGCTCTCGGAGAAATCGTGAAGGCGGCGGTGGAAGGAATGGTCCTCCTCGATCCGGCGCAGCGTCAGCCCCATGACGGCCACGGCGATGAAGCCATATCCCTCTGCCAGTTCGGCGGAGCCATAGCACAGCACGATGCCCGCCAGGGCCAGCACCCCCGCAGCGGTGTCGGCCAGGACCGCATTCCGCGGCACGGAAAACAGGACGATCCCCAGCAGGCGTGCGCCCAGCCACCCGATCCCCGCCCCGACCACGGTTCGGTAAAGCACGTCTTGCAAGAACCACCCGGCCCCCCAGGCCACGGGTGACAGCCCCTCGGCAGCAACCAGCAAGCCAAGATAGACGAAGGGAAAGGCCAGCCCGTCATTCAGGCCGGCCTCGGTGGTCAGGGCGAAGCGCACGGGGTGCTCCCGGCCCTGTTGCGGGGGCCGATCTGCACGTCTGAGGCCAGGACCGGATCGGTCGACGCCAGCACCGCGCCCAGCAGGATCGCGCCTGCGAGCGTCAGTCCGACAAGCCCGCTGCCGAGCCAGGCGACCGCTGCAATCGTCAACGGCATCGCGATGCCCAGGAGCCGCCAGGTGGGGCGCCAGCGCCGCCAGGGGCCAAGCCTGTCGATGCGCATGCCCGCGCCGAAAAGCGCGACGATCACCGCCATCTCGCTCATCAGTTCCCAGGGCAGCGGGGTCTGGCGCGGATCAGGCATCAATGCCGTGCCGGGGAACAGCAGCGCAGCCCCGGCACCGAAGAGGATCATCAGCGGCGCTGCCGCGGGTTCCCGCCGAGAGACAAGACGGGGCAGCCATTGCGCAAGGATGACGACAAGCCCGCCGACGGCCAGCATGAGGTGATAGGGCGACAGCTCGAAGAAGGGGTCTGAGGGCATCACGGAGGTCCTGGCCTGGGCATTGTCGTGTCCCTAACGTCTCAGGAGCTCATTCGTATCCATCCCGCCAGAACCTGACCTTGGCAAGGGCCGCAGTCCGCTTGACATCCATGGCTGAGCCAATGGGATGAACTGCCTTCCCGCCAAACCGCGGCTATCGTTGCGGGCATAGGTGGGGATCTGCGGCGCGCGAGCATGGAGTGTTCCGGCAGTTACGGTGCCGGACTGCTGCGTCACCTGCAGACCGCAGGCGTCGAGGTCCTCGAGGTGACGGCGGCCGACAAGCATGCCTGCGTCGTCGGGGAAGACCGTGCGGCACAGGCTGACCAGGGGCGGTGACCGAGCCGCGAACAGTGCGATCCAAATCATTGCAATCGGGCGACTGAGGTTGGATCAGCGAACGCAGGATTGCATTGCCTGCCGTATCGCATCGGGCAGATCGAAGCTCGAGGCCATCCGCCGCCTCAAGCGCTACATGGCGCGGGAACTCTTCGGCACCGTCCTGCGTCGGCACAAGGAGATCAATCAGAACCGGATCGCCGCTTGACCCTTAGAAGGGCGTCCAGGGGCCGCAGTTCACGTCCTTCGCTTGGACCGACCGGCTGAGACGGATCGGCACCCGGATCTCGACGGACGGCAGGGGCGCTGCCTCGACAACATCTTCATCGAGCGGCTTTGGCGGTCCCTGAAGTATGAGTGCGTATATCTGCACGCTTGGGAGACCGGCTCGCAAGCCAGGACCGGCGTTGGCCGATGGATCACCTTCTACAACCACCAGCGGCCCCATGCCGCCCATGGCGGACAGCCGCCCGCCACCTGACGCTGACCCGTGCGGCGGTGGAACCTTGCGTGACCCAGGCCGCGCTGAGCCATCAGATCCGCACCCTGGAGGACCGGCTGGGCGTTGTGCTGTTCCGCCGGGTGCCGCGCGGTCTGGTCTTGACCGACGAGGGCATGGCGCCGGCGCCGGTGGTGACGGCGGCGCTGGACAGTATCGGCGACACGCTCGACCGGTTTTCCGGCGGACGTTTCCACGAGGCGCTTTACCTGGGCGTGGTCGGCACCTTCGCCATCGGCTGGCTGATCCCGCGGCTGGCGCAGTTTTAGGCGGCGCATCCGGAGGTCGATCTGCGCGTCTTCACCAACAAAAACCGCGTGACCATCACCGGTGACGGGCTGGACATGGCGCTGCGCTTCGGCGAGGGGTCCTGGCACGGGCTGGCCGCCTGCCGGATCATGGGCGCCCCCCTTGACGCCGATGTGCGCGCCCGCTTCTGCGGCCTTGCTGAGGGGCCCGGCGGATCTGGGGGGAATGCGCCTGCTGCGCTCCTATCGCGGGGCCGAATGGGACCGCTGGTTCGAGGCGGCGGGACTGCGCTGCCCCGCGCTGCGCGGCCCGGTCCCGGACAGTTCCGTCGTCCTGGCCGAGATGGCGGCGCAGGGGCTGGGCGTCGGCCTCCTGCCCGCGCGCATGTTTCGCGCCCGGGAAACGGGCGGCCGACTGGTGCGGCCCTTCGATCTGACGGTCGATCTGGGCAGCTATTGGCTGACCTGGCCGCAATCGCGCCCGGAAAGCCAGGTGATGCGCCGGTTCCGGCTGTGGCTGACGGAAACCGCACCGGCCTGCGACACGGCCTGACCGGCGACGCAGGCGTCAAGTCATGGTCGCGGCCATCTCGGCCCCCGCAAGGTTCCTGCGTTTCTCTTCGACAGGCAGCCTTCGAGAGCGCACGGCGGTCAGGTTGGGGTCCTGCGGATCCCGGGCGGGCCGGTCCGCCCGGCATGCCGAAAATCCACAGTTTGAAATATTCTTTAACAAACCGTTTCATTTTATTGACTTCATCCGCCCGCGGCAGCACGAACACCGCCGTTCCCGCGGAATTGCGGGCGAGTGCTAGCCCCTCCGCCAGCCCGGAAACATCTGGGTCGAGGGACCTCCATGATACAATCACATTCACTGAACGCAGCGCTGCGCGCGACTGCGGCGGCCCTTCTCGTCTTGCCAATGGCCGGGGCCGCCTTCGGCCAGGAGGCACCGCTTCGGCAGGAGGCGGAGACCGAGGAGGCCGATCCGACCAAACCGCTCCTGCTGGAGCCCATTACGGTCTATGCCGAACGTCGGGAGGCCGCCGCGAACGATGTCGCGGCCTCGGTCGTGGTGATCCCCGGCGAAGAGATCGACGATCGCGGGCTCGACGACATGCACGAGCTGATGCGCTATACGCCGGGCGTGACGGTGCCGCGCCAGACCACCTCGACGGATCCGTTTTCCAGCTTCGGGGGGTTCAACATTCGCGGGGTGGGCGGCAACCGCGTGCAGATGGTCGTCGACGGATCGCGCGTGGCCGAACGGATCACCGACGGCACGCGCGACTATGTCGACCTGAACTTCACCAAGCAGGTCGAGGTCGTGAAAGGGCCGGCATCGGTGCTGTGGGGATCCGATGCGCTCGGCGGCGTCGTGGCGATCCAGACATTGGATCCCGCCGACATCCTCCGGGGGCGCGACCGCGGCGGGTTCGTCCGCGCCGAATATGACGGGCTCGACAAGGGCACCGGTGTCTCGGCCGCCTTCGCGCAGCAATTCGGTCCGGGCTGGGCGGTGATGCTGGGCCTGTCGCGCCGCGCCGCGAGCGAGGTCGACCTGTCGAATGCCCGCGATGACGGCGGCATCTATGGCTGCCCGCGAGATGTCGAGGCCGGAGCGACGCCCTGCGGCGAACTGAACCCGATGGACACGATCACGGACCGCGTGCTCGCCAAGGCGGTCTGGACCCCGGTTGCGGAGCACCGGCTCGAATTCTCCATCGACATGCTGAAGCGCAATACGGAGGTGCAGTACAATAACGGCCTCGGTGCGGTTCTGTCGTCCTTCACCGGCGCGCCGACCGGCGAGACGCTGCTGAGCCATGACCGGGAGCTGGATCTGGACCGCACGCGTTATGCGGTGGAGCACACCTGGACGCCGGGCCTGGTCTGGCTGGACACGCTGCGCACCACGCTGGCCTATACGCCGCATAAATATGATCGCACCGGCCTGCGTGACCGGACCCTGGCCTCCGGCGCTCGGGAACTCACCCGCGACAGCCTGACCTATCAGGAGAAGTTCTACGAACTCGACATCCAGGCGACATCGCGCTTCGATCTTGCGGGGATCGGGCACGAGGTCACATGGGGGTTCGATGGCGATTTCACCAAGACCGACTACGAGCGCCTCGACGTCACGCGCAACCTGACGACCGGCACCGTGACCCGTTCGCCGGCGGGCGGGTTCAACTTCGCCAATGCCGACACCACCCGTGCCGACCTCTACCTGCAGGACCGCATGTCGTTCCTGGGCGGGTCGCTCGAGGTGACCCCGGGTGTGCGCTATGCGACCTACAAGCTCGATCCGCGTCCGGATTCGGACTATGCCGAGATCGAGGGGGCCGAACCAAGAGTGAAGAAGAGCGAGGAGGTGCTGGTCAGCCTCGGCGCGCTCTACCGCTTCGGCGGTGGCTGGCAGGTCTGGGGGCATTACGGCGAAGGCTTCAAGATGCCGACGGCACAGCAATACTACACCTCGCTGCCGTCCTTCGACCTGATCCCGGCCCCCGACCTGAAACCGGAATCGGTCAAGAGCATCGAGATCGGCCTGCGGCACGAGGCCCCGCGCCACGCCTTCGGCATCACGGCATTCGACGCCAAATACGAGGACTTCATCCAGAACTTCTGGCAGATTCCGGAAACCGGGCAAATCACCTATCGCAACCTCTCCAAGGTCCATATCTGGGGGGTGGAATTCGACGGACAGGTCGCGCTGACCGACAGGCTGCGCCTGACCGGGGCGGCCACCTGGCAGGAGGGCAGCCAGAAGGCCGACGCGGACAGCAAGTCGGTTCCGCATACCCTGCCGCCGCTGACCGCGACCGCCGGTCTGTCCTGGGCCGCGACCGATGCGCTGACGCTCGACCTGGTGGGCATCTTCGCCGATGACGTCACCCGCACGGAAAGCGAGGACCGGTTCGAACCTGACGGCTATGCGCTGTTCGACGTGTTCGCCATCTGGCAGGTGACGCGCAATGCCACGCTGAACCTGGGGGTGAAGAACCTCTTCGACAAGCGCTACTTCGAGGCGAATGCGGCCACCTACGGTCGGACGGCCTCGAGCGCGGTCGCGGCGGCGAACCCGATCGAGCTGCAGACCGGGCCGGGCCGGGTCTTCACGGCCTCGCTGCAGATGGAGTTCTGAGATGGCGGAGCCCGGCACCTCTGCCGCCAGGCTGCGCGTCCTTCTCGGCCGGGCGGGCCGCCTGGCCCGGATCGCGGCCTCCGGACCGGGCGCGTGGAAGGGCTGGATCCTGTATCTGGCGGTGCTGGGCCTCAGCTTTGTCGGTGTCTGGGTTTCCGTCCGCCTGATCGCCTGGAACAAGGCCTTCTACGATGCGCTCGGCGCGATGGATGCCGGCGCCGCGCTGCGTCAGGTCGGCGTCTTCTTCGCGCTCGTCTCTCTCTCGGCGGCCAGCTGGCTGGCGGGGGACTGGCTGCGCAAGCGGCTGCTGATCCTGTGGCGTGCGCGGCTGACGTCGCGCGCGCTGGACCTGTGGCTCGACGGGCGCGGCTACTGGCTGCTGCGCCCGGGTTTCTCCGCGCAGGCGGTCGAGAACCCCGACCAGCGCGTCGCCGAGGATTGCCGTCTCTATGTCCAGAACCTGCTGACGCTGACGCTGGATCTGGTTTCCGAAATCGTCGGGCTGGTCTCCTACATTGCCGTTCTGTGGTCGGTTTCGACCTTCGCGCTGTCGCTGGGCGGCCTCGGCCTCGACGCCGAGATCCCGCGCTACATGTTCTGGCTGGCGCCGGTCTATGTGCTGATCGCCTCGCTGGTCACCCATCTTCTGGGCCGGCCGCTGAACCGCACCTATTTCGAACGCGAGAAGGTCGAGGCCGATTTCCGCCACGCGCTGGTGCAGCTGCGCGACCGTGCCGACATCGTGGCCCAGGCCGGCGGAGAGCGCGCCGAACGGCACAGGCTCGACAGGCGCTTTGCCGCGGTGGCGGGCAACTGGCGGCGGGTGATGCGGCGGGAACTGGTGCTGGGGCTGTTCGAACGGCCCTATTTCCAGACCGTCCTGCGGCTGCCGACCTTCTTCGCGCTGCCGATGTATTTCGCGGGCGCCGTCACGCTGGGCGGGCTGATGCAGGTCGCCTCGGCCTTCTCCAGCGTCACCACGACGCTGTCGTGGTTCATCTTCAAGTACAAGCAGCTGGCCGAATTCGTCGCGGTCTGCGAACGGCTCGACGGGCTGATGCAGGCGGCAGGCCATCCCGCGCCCGACCCGGATGTGCCGCAGGCGATCCGGACCGAAACGGGCGGAGGCCGCGGCCTGGACGTCAGCGGCCTGCATCTGGCCACGCCCGGCGGCACCTGGCTGGAGCCGGTCCCGGATCTGTCGCTGGCATCCGGGCAGACGATGCTCGTCGTCGGTGCCTCGGGGCAGGGCAAGACCACGTTCCTGTCGGCGCTTGCCGGTCTGTGGCCCTTCGGCACGGGCACGATCCGCCGCCCTGCTGTCGCCCCGGTGGTCCTGCCCGCAGGGGCGCCGGTGCTTGGCGAATGCCTGCTATCCGCCGCCTGCTATCCCGCCAGGCCCGAGACGCTGGAGCGCGCGCGCGTGCTCGCGGTGATCGAGAGGATCGGCCTCGGGCACCGTCTGCAGGGCGCGGGGCTTGCAGGTCTGTCCATGGGCGAAAGGCAGCGGCTGGGCCTCGCCCGCGCGGTGCTGAACCGCCCCGACTGGTTGCTGATGGACGAGGCGACCTCGGCCCTCGACCCCGCGAGCGAGGCCGATCTGCTGGCCTGGCTGCGCGCCGAACTTGCCGGCACGACGCTCGTCGTCGTTGCCCATCGCCCCCCTGTCGGGCTGAGCGTCGATCAGGTGATCACGCTCGGACTCCCGGACCTCGAAAGGACACTAGCATGACCGATCCGACGAACGCCGCTCTCCGCGCCCGGCTGGACATTCCGCTGGACGAGCTTCTGGACCGTCTGCCGCGGCTGGGCCGCGCCATGGTCATTGCCCGCAGCCCCTCGATGCTGCTTGAACGCCTGGGCACGATCGAGACGGCTCGGATCGAGGGAAGTGCGCTGATCCTGGCCGGGGCCGATCACGACGCCCGGATCGAGACCGCGCGCGTGGCCGAGCTGGTCGCGGACCGCACCACGCGGATGGGCGACAGGGTGCTGCCCCGCATCGAGCTGCGCGACGCCGCGGACCAGCTGACGGCCTCCATTGTCGGGATGGAAGGGCTGGAAGGGTTCGACGCCGCGCTGGCCGGGCTGCCGGAGACCGGGCTGCCTCCGCTGCAGCGCGATCCGCCGCAGGAGGGCGGTGCCGCGCCCGAACTGGCCGAGGATGATCCGGTCCTCGCGCTTCTGACCCCGCTGCGCGAGGCAGGGGCGGAGGTGGCGATCACGCTGGACGTGCCCGGAATGACCCAGGGCTGGGCCGGGCAGCTGCCGGAATTCCGGCCGATGATGGGCTGGTTCAACATCATCTCCCGTACCTTTCACCTGCATGTCGAGGCGGGGGCGGTCACCGCCTGGCAGGCGGAACCGGGTCGGCGCGTTGCGCTGGGGCGGGACGGTCGGCCGACCGGACTGGTGGTGGTTTCGGATGCGCTGGCATGAGCCGCTGGCGGGACGCGGCAGGGCAGGGGAGGGCCCATGCGGAGGTGATCGACGATCTTGCCGCGGCGCGGGTCGTGCTGCTGGGCGAACGGCATGACCGGGCCGATCACCACCGCTGGCAGCTGCATGTCGCCGCCGGGCTGGCCGCGCGCCGCCCGGTCGTCATGGGTTTCGAGATGTTCCCCGCCTCCGCCGATCCGGTCCTTGCCGACTGGGTCGCGGGCAGCCTGGGGGAGGAGGCCTTTCTCGAACGGGTCGGATGGGGCGATTGCTGGGGCTTTCCGGCAGAGCTGTACCTGCCGATCTTCCGGTTCTGCCGGGAGATGGGGATCGGGATGCGGGGGCTCAACGTTCCGCGCGGTCTCGTGCGTGCCGTGGGCGCGGGCGGCTGGGAGGCCGTCCCCGAGAGCGACCGCGACGGGCTGAGCCCTGCAGGGCCGTCGCCGCCGGCCTATCGCCGTTTCATCTTCGAGCTGACCGGCGGCGCGCGTCCCGATCGCGCCGCGACCAGCGCGGAGGATCCGGCCTTCAACCGCTTCCTGCGCGCGCAGGAGGTCTGGGACCGCGCCTTCGCCACCCGCATCGCCGCCGCTGCCGCGCTGCCGGGCGGGCCGCTGGTGATCGGCATCATCGGCATGGGGCATCTGCAATATGGAGGCGGCGTGTCCTGGCAGCTGCGGGATCTGGGCATGTCATCGGTAAAGGTTGCCATCCCGGAGGAAGAGGCCGTCTCGCCGGATCCCGACCGCTGTGATTGGAGCTGGACATCGCTCCCTGTCCCTGACTGACGAGGCGTCCCGAGACGACGGACGAGGGTGATGCGAGGCCTTGTTGCACAAATCGTGCGAGGGATTCAGTTCATGAATCCAGCATGATAGCCGGTAGGCATGAGCAGTTGGGCCCCTACGAAGCACAAGACCACGAATTTGTCGGCTTACAATGACGCGTTGAAGCGGCGTGGATCGCTGACGATCTGGTTTGATCCAGACATGACGTGGCGAGCCCCACCGACTGGCAAACGCGGCCGATTGCCGAGCTTCAGCGACGCAGCGATCCAGACGTGCCTGACGATGAAGGTGCTGTTTGGCATGCCGTTGCGGCAAATGACGGGGTTCGTGCAAAGCCTTCTGAAGCTGGTCGGCTTGGATTGGCTGGTGCCGGATTTCAGTACCCTGTGTCGCCGCCAACGAACGCTGAATGTGGCGATCCCGTACCGTGGCGGAGCGGGCCCGTTGAACCTGCTGATCGACAGCACAGGGATCAAAGCCGAGGGCGAAGGCGAGCGGAATGCCCGCAAACATGGTGGCTCCAAGCGGCGCGCTCGCCATTGTCCTCGGACCAATGGCGGACATGGCTCGCTGCGCAAGATACACATCGGAGTTGACGAGGAAACGCTGGAAGTCCGGGCTGTCGAGGTCACCGGCAGCAACATCGGCGATGCACCCATATTGCCCGAACTTCCGGACCAGATTGCGGCTGATGAGCAGATCGGTTCCGTGACCGCCGATGGCGCCTGCGATACGCGCAAATGTCATGAAGCGATCGCCGCTCGCGGTGCCGCCGCAATCATCCCGCCACGCAAGAACGCCAAGCCCTGGAACCCGACGAGCCCCGGTGCCATCGCGCGCAACGAAGCTCTGCGCGCCTCGAAGCACCTCGGCCGAGCCATCTGGCGACGATCGAGCGGCGACCATCGCCGGAGCCGGGTCGAAAGCAAGATGAATTGCATCACGCTGCTTGGTCAGTCACTGATGGCTCGAGACTTCGACCGCCAGGTCGCGGAGCTGCAAGTTCGCATCGCCGTGCTAAATGGCTACACCGCGCTCGGCATACCCGTCACTGTGGCCGTAGGATAAGTCCGTCCGGGGAAAGGGGAACCGCGCTCAGCCCCCGATTTGTGCAAGAAGGCCAATGACGGATGAATTCAAAACCTGCCTGACACTTGCCGTGGAACCGTCTGCCGGTCTTCCAAGCTCGAGCTGATGAACGACATCCGCTGGAAAGGCATTCTTGCCCGCATAGGAAATGGCCTGCTGGCGCGGGGGGAGATGCCATCTTACTGAATGTCGCTGCCGATGCTTTGCGACAACCGGTCCGGATCGAGAATGTCCACCGTGCCATATCCGCGCTTGACGAGCCTGTCCTTCTCCATGCGTGCCAGTGCGCTGGCAGCTGAGCGGAGCGAAACATTGGCAATCGACGCAATGTCGGGCTGGGTGGCTTCGATGCGTGGCGATGGCTCGGTTTGTCGAAGGTAGAGGATGAACAGCGCGGTGGCCACACGGCGGTCGGGCGAGGGGTCGCGCATCATCGCGACGGCATCTGCCATTGCTTCGTAATTTCCGCACATCAGCCTGGCGAAGTATTCCCAATAGTCCGGGGCCATGCTGCAAATTTTCCTGACCTGCGCCGCGGGAACGTATAGCAGATCGCAATCGGTGCGCGCCTGTATGTGGAAACGACGAGGGCGCGTGGTGAAGATCTCCAGCGCACCGAACCACCAGCCGCGCCGGGCCAGGTAGATCAGTCCGGACACGCCGGGAGCATCGGCGATGCTGACCTCGACGATTCCCTCGGTCAGGCCATAAAGCCCGCGGGCATCTTCCCCCAGCAGATACAGGGGCTGGCCGGCCTCGGCGCGACGCATCTCCGCGCGGCACAGAACCTCGTTCCGGAAACCGGCCGGCATCGCGGCCAGCCATCCCATCGGCGTAGTCTTGACCATCGCCACTTTTCTTACCCAATAGTGCATCAGTGCATTTTATTTGTAGCAGGCCTTGAGTAACCTGTCGCCGGAAAACAGAATTTTTGCGGGAGGTTTCCTTGTCCCGCGAAAGGCGATCACTCAAGGCGGTGAAGTTGCACCGCCAATCGGAGGCCCGGGAATGCCCTTCAACCTGAAATCACTGACCGGTGCGGCTCTCGTCACCACCATGCTGTCGCCCGCCCTTGCGCAGGAGCCGGGCCAGGTCCCGACACCGCAGGCGGCCGGGGATGTGCCCGCGCCGGTGGCCGGCGCGCCGCTGTCGCCGGACTACGCGGCGGCGATCGGGCGGATGGCCTATCTGTGGTGCTGGCCGCTGGTGAACATGCACAACCGCCAGACGCTGTTCGCGACCGCGCCCCATCCGGGGCTGCTGGGGGGCGTCCTGCCGGTCGCGCCGCTGAACCAGATCAGCATGCTGTCGGATTACCTGCGCCCCGAGCAGCGCTTCGTCACTTCCCCCAACCAGGACGTCGTCTACGGCGCCGGGTTCCTCGCGCTCGACGAGGACGCGGTGGTCGTCCAGGTGCCGGATTTCGGCGACCGGTTCTGGGTCTACCAGGTGGTCGATCAGCGCTCGGACTCCTTCGCGGCAATGGGCATCCAGTACGGCACGGAGCCCGGCGCCTATCTTCTGGTCGGTCCCGGCTGGGACGGGGAGACGCCCGAGGGCATCAAGGCGGTCTACCGCTCGGCCACCAACCTGGGCGCCGTCTTCCCCCGCATCTTCATGGATGACACGGCCGAGGACCGCGAGGCGATCCAGCCGCTGATCGATCAGGTGATGGCCTATCCGCTATCCGAATATACCGGCGAGATGCAGACGACCGACTGGTCCGAATCCCCGACCATCCCGAACCCCAGCGAGGGCGGTGACGGCGAAACCCAGTGGGTCGTGCCGGAGGAGTTCTTCACCATCCTGCCCGAGGTTCTGGCCGAAACTCCGCCGCTGCCGGGCGAGGAGGCGATCTACGCCATCGTCGGCCAGGTGCTGGATGCCGCCGCCGAGGACCCCGCGCTGATGGAGGCGCTGAACCAGGCCGCACTTGAAACCGAAGCCGATGTCATTTCGGGGATGTTCGAGTTCCGCAATAACGGGGTCGATGCCGGCAATGGCTGGCGCACGCAGAAGAACGCGGCCCGCTTCGGCTATGACGTCTTCCAGCGAACGGCCACGGCCAAGGGCAACATGTTCTCCAACGTGCCGAACGAGACGATGTATTTCGGCGCCGATTTCGACAGCGCCGGAGACCGGCTGAACGGCGCCGAGGCCTATACCGTCACCTTCCCGGCAGGCGAGTTGCCGCCGGTGGACGGCTTCTGGTCGCTGACCCTCTACAACGAACAGCACTTCTTCCACCCCAACGACCTGGACCGGTTCTCGCTGGGCACGAAGAACAAGTCGCTGGTCACGAATGACGATGGCAGCCTGACCATCTATGTCCAGAACGAGCCCCCTGGCGACGGCAAGGAGGCCAACTGGCTGCCCGCGCCGGCGGATGACTTCTCGCTCTATATCCGCGCCTACTGGCCGCAGGAGGCCATAGTCAGCGGCGACTGGACCCCGCCGGCCATCGAGCCGGTGAACTGAACCGCATCAGGGAGAACAGGAATGAGGACCCCGAATTTCATGCAGGCCGCTGCCATCGCGGCCGCCTGGGCCGTGCCTGCGGCCGCCGATATCGCGCCCGGTTTCGACGTCACGACCCCGGCCGATTTCGGCGTGGCCGACTATGTCTACAAGGTCTCGGAAAGCGATTTCAACTTCAAGCGCAGCCTCGCCAAGGCGCCCGTCAACGAATGGGCCTATCAGAGCGATCTCAGCCGGGTCGAGACCCAGCAGGTCATCCGCGAGAACCAGGATGGCATCTATGCCAGCGCGGTGGTGGATATCAGCGAGGGCGCGACCTTCTCCATTCCGCCGGGGGATCACTACCAGATCATCCAGGTGATCGACATGCAGAACTATGTCGCCGGCGTGGTCTATGCCGGGGAAAGCCTGACGATCACCCCCGATGATGTGACCTATGGCGACCATGTCTACTTGAACATGCGCGTCCCGATCCTGACCGAGGAGAAGGGCGGGATCGAGGAGACCCTGCGCCTGCAGAAACTGGCGACGATCGAGGCGAATTCCGCCAATCCCTATGAGAGCCCGGAGGTCGTGCTGCCGCTGGAGAAGACCGAGGAAATCCGCGCAGCCCTGATCGAGGACGTGAAGGGCGGCGCCCTGACCCATACCCGGTCGGTCAACGGCACCCCCTACAGCTCGCGGCCGCAGGATCACCTTTACGGCACGGCCTATGGCTGGGGCGGGCTGGGCCTGCCGGATGCGGCCTACTGGCCTTTCGCCAACAAGACCGAGATCGCCGATGGCGAGATCCGGCCCTCCAGCGCGACCTTCACCCCCCCGGACATCCAGGAGGAGCGCGGCGGCTTCTGGTCGGTCACGATCTATGACGAGGATGGCTGGCTGGCCAAGGACGTCTCGGCCATTTCCAACACCCAGGCCGAGCCGAACGAGGACGGCACCTATACCATCAACTTCAACAGCCCCGGGGCGAAGAACAACCTCGACACGTCGGTCCCCTTCGCCGCGCTGTTCCGGTTCTACCTGCCCGATTCCAAGGCCTCGGCAATCGAGTATATCGACGAGCATGCGGACGAGCTGGTGATCGAGTAGGCGTCATCTGACGCGTCCGCGGCCTGAACACGATCATGAAGGGACGGGCACCAGCCGGACAGGTGCCCGTCCGGTTCTCGGGCACGAGGATGTCTGATGGACCAAGCACGGGGGACGGAATCTGCCAGCCGTGCGTGAAAAACTCCGAGCCCTGCAGATCGGCTCCGGTCCGCAGTCCATGGCGCTGCCCCTTGCGCCCAGCCCGGTCGTCGATCCCGATGACGCGCGGCGCGGGACCTGTGCTCCGCGCAGCTGACGCAGCCCCGCACAGGAAGGTATCTTTGCTCACGCCCAGCTGCCGTCGGCGTCCCGGGTCCAGCACCGCCCATCGCAGGTCCGGGTGAGGCAACGAGATCCTGAAATCGCGCGCCCCATGCATGATGCCCGCCCCAGATGCGCCGTCATCGCGGGCGGCGCAGGCGGCAGCGCAGAAGCGACGGCTGCGGGTCGTCAACTCAGCCGGTGGCGGAACAGCCAGGCCGCCAGCGGCAGCGTGACAGCGGCGACGCAGAGCAGCGGGATGAAGTTCGGCGCGACATCGGCGAAGGTGGCCCCCTCCAGATAGACGCGCCGCACCGTGTCTATCCCGAAGCGCAGCGGGTTCACATAGGTTGCGATCTGCAGGATCTGCGGCATGTTCCGCACCGGCGTCAGAAGCCCCGACAGCAGCATCAGCGGCATGATCAGCATGAAGGTGTAGAGCATCGCCTGCTGCATCGTCAGCGATATGGCGGAGATGGACAGGCCGATCCCCACCGCCGCGATCGTGAAGGTCACGAGCCCGAGATAGAGCAGCCAGACCGATCCGGCCATCGGGATCCGGAACCAGAACAGGATGATCAGGAAGATGATCGTCGATTGCACAAGTCCGATCAGGATCGAGGGCACCGCCTTGCCGATCAGGATCTGCGATGGCGTCAGCGGCGTGACCAGCAACTGGTCGAAAGTGCCCTGTTCCCTTTCCCGCGCCACTGACAGGGCGGCCAGCATCAGCGTCTGCAGCATGCTCAGCGAGGCGATCATCGCGGGCATCAGGTTCCAGCGGGATTCGTAGTTCGGGTTGAACCAGGCCCGGCGGACGATGCTGATCGGGGACTCCACGCCCAAGGACTGGTTGTAGGCGGCAACGATTGACCCTACCTGCGCCGCCGCAGCCCCTGCCGTGGCCGAGTTGCGCCCGTCGAGGATGACCTGCATCGGCGCGTCGCCCGGTGCGGCCAGCCGCGACTCGAAGTCAGGCGGGAACACGATCACCAAAAGCGCGTCGCCACTGTCTATCCGCGCGGCGATCTGGTTGGCGTTCTGCAGCGTGGCGACCCGCTTGAACACGCCGGTCCCGTCGATGCGGGCGGTGATCTCTCTCGAGGCGGCGCCGCGGCTCTGGTCGAGGACCGCGTAAGGCGCATGGGTCAGGTCGTAGGTCGCGCCATAGCCGAACAAGAGCGTCTGCATCAGCGCCGGCGCCAGCAGCAGCGCGCGGCTGGAGGGATCCTTGAGCAGCGCCAGCAGCTCCTTCTGGATCAGGGCGAGTGTCTGGCTGATATACAGGACAATGGCTTGCATGGTGTCAGTCCAGCTTTTTGGCCAGCGTGCGGCGGGCGATGAGCACCAGCACCGTCGCATAAAGCGCGAGCGTCGCATTCGCGCGCAGGATCTGCGGCCAGTAATCCCCGGCCATGAACAGCGTCTTGATCAGACCCATGAAATGCGTCGCCGGCAGCAGGTTGCTGACGACCTGGATCGCGACCGGCACGTTGCGCAGATCGAAGACGAAGCCCGACAGCATCATCGCCGGCATGAAACTGGCCAGCAGCGCCATCTGGCTGGCCGCGAACTGGTTGCGGGTCAGTCCCGAGATCACCAGCCCCAGGGCGAGCGATACCATCAGGTAAAGCATCGAGGACAGGATGATGATCCACAGCGACCCGCGCATCGGCACGCCGAACAGGAACTTGGCGGCCAGAAGGCACATCACCAGGTCGATCATGCCGATCACGACATAGGGGGCAAGCTTGGCCAGCACCATCTCGGTCGGGCGGGCCGGGGTCACGAACAGCGATTCCAGCGTGCCGCGTTCCCATTCCCGCGCGATCAGGAGCGAGGTGAGGAACGCGCCGATCAGCGTCATCACCAGCGCGATCAGCCCGGGCACGAAGAACCAGGTGCTGTCACCGGCCTCGTTGAACCATGTCCGCTGGACGACGCTGACCGAGGCGCTTTGGGCTGCCGTGTCGGCCTGGCGGTCGGACAGGTGCAGAAGCGCGTTCGAGATCGCACTGTTGGCATAGCCCTCGATCGCCTGCGCGGTGCCGGAATCGACGCCATTCAGGATCAGCTGCAACTGCCCGCCCCCGGCGGCGAGGTTGCGGGTGAAATCTGCCGGGACCCGAAGGATCGCATCGGCCTCGCCCGCGCGGATCATCTGCTCCGCCTCGACCATGGAACGGGTCCAGACCGGGTTGAGATAATCCGATCCGACCAGCCCCGCGACGGCGTTCACGGTGGCCGCCGAACTGTCCTCCATCACCACTGCCACGCGGGCGTCGGTGACGTCGAAGGACAGCCCGTAGCCGAAAAGCAGGATCAGCACGACCGGCAGGGCCAGCCCGACAAACAGGTTGCTGCGGTCGCGCAGCATCTGCCGCGTTTCCTTGCGGATCAGGGCGACCAGCCGGGCACGGGCGGCAGACCGGCTCATGCGGCAGCCCGCCTGCCGCGTTCGGCGCGCGCGGACTCGACGATGGCGATGAAGGCGCTGTTCATGTCCCGCGCCCCCGCGGTTCCGGCCATGTCGCGCACCTCGCGCGGGGTGCCGATGGCCAGCATCTCGCCCGCGTCCTGGATGGCGATCCGGTCGCAATATTCGGCCTCTTCCATGAAATGGGTGGTGATGATGATCGTCACGCCCCCTTTCGCCAGCGCGGTGATCGTGCGCCAGAAGGCCCGGCGCGCCAGGGGATCGATGCCGCTGGTCGGCTCGTCGAGGAACAGGATCTCGGGCTGGTGCAGCAGCCCCGTCGCCATCGCCAGACGCTGCTTGTAGCCGCCGGGCAGGAGCCCGCTCTTCGCCTCGGGATCCAGGTCGAACTGTTCGATCATCGCCGCGATGCGGTCGCGCAGCGCCCGCCGCCCCAGCCCGTAGGCGCTGCCGAAGAACTGAAGGTTCTCCCGCACCGTCAGATTGCCGTAGAGCGCGAATTTCTGCGCGACATAGCCGATGCGCGCCCGCGCCTGCGCCCGGGCCGTGCGCAGGTCGCGTCCCGCGACCTCGAGATGGCCGCTTGTGGCGGGAAGCAGGCCGCAGAGCATCCGGAAGGTGGTGGTCTTGCCCGCGCCGTTGGGACCGAGCAGGCCGAAGATCTCGCCCCGCCCGACATCGAAGGACGTGCTGGCAACCGCCGTGAAATCGCCGAACTTGCGCACCAGATCCCTGACGGCGATCACAGGTTTGCCGTCCTTCGACGGGGTTGCGACCTCTGCGGGCCGGGTCGCCGCCAGCGAGGCCGGGGCTTCGTCTTCCTGCTGGCGCAGCAGCATCATGAAGGCGTCTTCCAGTTCCTCCGGCCGGGCGGAGGTTTCGATGCCGTCGAGGAGGTCGCCCATGCGCGGCTCGTCGGCCCCGGGCTGGCGGATGAAGCGCACATTGCCGCCCTGCGGCACGGCGTCGATCACCAGATCGGGCCTGTCGATCAGCCGGGCCTGAAGATCGCGGGCGGGTGTGCCCGCCGGTGTTTCGGCGGTGAAGGTCAGCCCCCCGGCCTTTTCGCGCAACGACCCGGGCGGGCCGTCGGCCAGAACCCGCCCCTTGTGCATGACGAAGACCTGCGCGCATCGCTCGGCCTCGTCCATGTAGGAGGTGCTGACGACGACGCTCAGGCCCTCGTCATCGACAAGCTGCTGAACGATCTTCCAAAGGTCACGGCGCGACAGCGGATCGACCCCGACGCTGGGTTCATCCAGCAACAGCAGGTCGGGCGAGCGCACCAGGGTGCAGGCGAGCCCCAGCTTCTGCTTCATGCCGCTCGACAGCTTGCCTGCCGGACGGTCGGTGAACCGCGCCATGTCGGTCATCTCGAGCATCCGGGCGAACCTGTCCTCGCGCTCGGAGATCGGCACGCCATGCAGGTCGGCATAGAGGTCGAGATTTTCCTGCACGCTCAGGTCCTCGTAGAGGCCGAAGCGCTGCGGCATGTAGCTGATGCGGTCCTGCACCCGCTGGGGGTGGCGGGCGACGTCGATGCCGAGCACGCGCAGCGATCCTTCGTCCGGCGTCATGAGGCCCGCGAACATGCGCATCAGGGTGGTCTTGCCCGCGCCGTCCGGGCCGACCAGCGCCGTCAGCTCGCCCTGACGGATGGAGAGGGACAGACCGTCCACGGCGCGCAGGTCGCCGAGATCGGCGTCCCGGAAAACCTTCGTCAGGGCATCGGCCGAGACCGTCAGCCCGGTCATGACACCGGCTCGACCGGCAACCGGACCGTGACCGGCTGGCCCAGCCGCAGGCTGTCGGCCGCATCTTCGACGATGATCCGGACCTCGTAGACCAGGCTGGTGCGAAGCTCTTCCGTCTGCACGGCTTTCGGCGTGAATTCCGCCACCGAGGAGATATAGCCCACCTGTCCCGCAACCGGTGTGTCGGGATGGCTGTCGGTGGTGACCTGCGCGTCCATGCCCGGCTTGATCCGGCCCAGATCCGCCTCGCGGACATAGACCCGGATCCATTTCGGTTCGGTGAGGGCCAGGGCAAAGACGGGCGACTGGGAGGTCACGATGTCGCCGGGCTCGCGCAGGCGGGACCGCACGACCGCATCGCTGGGCGCGGTCAGCGCGCCCTGGCCGATCTGATAGCGCAGGTGGTCAAGCTGGGCCTCGGCCCCGCGCAACTGCGCCTCGGCGGCCGCGATCTCCTCGGGGCGCGTGCCGGCAAGCAGAAGATCGAGCGCCGCCTTGCTTTGATCGACCAGCGCATTGGCTGCGTCGGCCTCGGCCACGGCGCGATCCATGTCCAGCTGACTGACCGCGCTGCTGGAACTGGTGATCAGCCGGGCGACCCGATCGCGATGGATATTGGTCAGTTTCGCCGCGGCTTCGTCGGAAGCAAGCTTGGCGCGGGCCTGGGCGATTTCCTCCGGCCGCGCGCCGTCGCGCAGCTCGAGCAAGGCCTGTCGCTGCGCCTCGACGGCGGCCTCCTGCGCCTTGGCCTGCAATTCGAGGGCCTGGGTGTCCAGTCGGCCGATCACGGCGCCCTTGCTGACGACATCGCCTTCCTCCGCCAGAAGCTCGATGATCCTGCCCGAACCGTCGAAGGCAAGCGCGACCTGGCGGATGTCGACATTGCCGTAGAGGGTGAGGCCGTCGCTGCCGGTCTCGTTGCGCTGGTGCCACCAGTAGACGCCGCCGGCCAGGACGAGGATGGCGATCAACACGAGGGGAAGGAACTTCTTCATGGTCGGCCCTTGGCAGGTTTCGGAGGTGAGGCGAGGTCGGTGCGGCAGAATCTAAATCGAATTTAGAGACCGCGATTGCGGCTGTCGAGTCAGTCCTTGCGCGGAGGGGCCAAGAGGATGCGCGTTCCGAACCAACGCGGCGAAAGGCGAACCCGGCAGCCGCCCTGTCCGGGCCCATCCTTGCCGCCCTTCTGCTGCGCCCTGCGGCGGGCTCCGCAAGATCCGCTCCGATGCGACGCGCCCCCGTTTCAGACCATAGGCAGAGATTGGGCCCCATCGTATCTTCGCAATTGCCGAGCGCGCAAAGAGGCAGGCATCGCCAAGATCGGCAGGTACGGTCATGGCAGCGCAAACCATGGAATTTCGAGATGTTTCTGCCTGGCGGACCGCCGGTCGGACGCGTTGGACCTGAACGCGCGGCATTCTTCGGACGGCCGCGGAACGGAAGCTTCCGATTGACACGCGCCGGCCGGGAGGTCAGTCCCCTGACAGGGCGGGACGCATTGTCTCGTCATCCACCATCACAGCCCGAACCGCCGGAGCGGAACACGCGTCATGAGCGATGCACGGCCGAGAAAGAAACGCACCTCCAGGTCCGACGGGGATCTGACCCGTCGGACCATACTCGAAACCGCCGGAGAGATGTTTTCTTCGGCGGGGCTCGCCGAGACGACAAACAAGGATATCGCGGCACGGGCGGAGGTCGATATCGCGTCGATCAACTACCACTTCGTCAATCGCGCCGGCCTGTATCAGGCCGTGCTGACCGAGGCGCATCGCAGGATCGCTGACCGCTCCGATCTGGAGCGGATCGTCGGCAGCGACCTGTCAGCCCAGGGGAAACTGAAGGAGCTGCTGCGGTTCCTTCTGGGCGGGACAGCGCGCGAACTTCAATGGCCGCTCATCCTGCTCGGGCGCGAGATTCTGGCACCCACGACGCATTTCGCCATCCTTCAGCAGGAAGAGATCCTGCCCAAGTTGCAGCTTGTCCTGCCATTGCTCAGCGAGATCAGCGGCATCCCGGCCGATGACCCGGTGCTCTTGCGCTGCCTGCCCTCGATTGCGGCGCCCTGCGCCTTGATCGCACTGGTGGGACGCGGCGACAGCCCTCTTGCCGAAGAGCTGAATTCCGCACCGCGCGACGCGCTCGTCGAACAACTGTACTGCTACACTGTCGGCGGACTCGAAGCCGTCAGCCGATGGCACCGCGGGAAGGACACGCCTCGCGGCGAATGACTCTCTGCCTGAGGAAGTCCAGCCGCCCTTTGCTGCGAGCGCCTCGCCGTAGACACTGCCCGAGGTCTGCTCCTTGCAGCTTTCGAAAGGGTGGATGCTGAGGATCGCCGGGGAGCGCTTGTCTGCCTCGAAGGCTGGCGGCAGGTGGATGTCCGCCGCGATGTGCCAGGCCATGTAGGGGTTTTGAAATGCCACGCTGCCCATGGTGTGAACTCCTTGAGTGTCAAATGGCAGAGGCTGCGCCGGATCAGGCGCCGAGCTTTTCCCGGAAGAACGGCGCCAGCACGCTGACCGCCTCGCCGATGAATTGCGCGCCGTCGTAGAGGTCCATGTGGTTGGCGCCCTCGACGACGTGGAACGGCTTGTCGCCGCTTGCGGCACGGGCATAGAGGTCGTCGCTCATCCATTTGCTGCCCGCCACGCTGCCGACCACGATCTGCAGGGGCTGGGTCAGGAAGGCCTCGGCGAAGCTGTAGGCGTCATAGCTGATCAGCTGGGTCAGGCTGCGCGCCAGCCCGTAGCCCGGGGCGGTCGCGCATTGCGCGCGTTGAGTGTGGTAATACTCCCAGGCCTGGCGCAGCTCCTCGTTGGGGGCATCCTCTTCCTTCATCGGGGCCATCGGGATCTGCGCCAGATCACCGCCGGTGGCCAATGCCCGTGCATCCGCAGTGCGGGCGGCGGCGCCGGCCTCGAGGAAGGGCAGCGCGTCGGCATCGGTCACGTCATTGTCCCAGCCATTGCGGAACATCGCGCCGATATTGACCGCGCTGACCGTGCCGACGGCCTTGATCCGGTGATCGTTGATCGCGGCGTTGGCGGTGTAACCGGCCCCCGCGCAGATCCCCATGGCGCCGATCCGGTCCGCATCGACGTAGTCCAGCGTGGTCAGATGGTCGAGGACCGCGCTGACATCCTCGGTGCGGATGTAGGCGTTCTCGAGCTGGCGCAAGCGCACGGGTCAGCACCGGATAGTCGCGCCGGATCCTGTCATCGGCGGCAAGCGCCGTGTTGCGCACCAGTGTCCCGATCTTCAGCCCGCCGTCAGGGGTGGGCGCGATCTCGTCGAGGCCGAGGCCGTTCACATCGATCAGATGCGTCGGCGTCTCGATCTCGAGCTTCATCAGGTCCAGCAGGTTCGTGCCGCCGGCGATGAATTTCGCGCCCCCGAATTCCGCGGCGCGGGCGGCGGCGGCCTCGGCGCTGGTGGCCTTCTCGTAGGAAACGCCCTCATGCCTGCTCCTCCGCCACTTCGGTGATCGCGGCGAGGATGTTGGCATAGGCCCCGCAGCGGCAGATGTTGCCCGACATCCGCACGCGGATCTCGGCGTCGGTGATCCGGATCGTTGCCGTCAGATCACCGGTCACGTGGCTGGGAATGTTCGCGCGGATCTCGTCCAGAACGGCGCGTGCCGACTGGATCTGGCCCAGGGTGCAGTAGCCGCACTGGAACCCGTCATGGCGGATAAATGCGGCCTGCATCGGATCGAGCGCCTGCGGCGTGCCGATGCCCTCGATCGTTTCGATCTCGTCGCCTTCGTGCATCACCGCGAGGCTGAGACAGGCGTTGATCCGCCGCTCCCTGAGGTCGAGCTCGACGTGTTTCCGAGGACAATCTGATGTTTTCACGAAGAATAGTGGGGATGTCCCAAGCTAGGATAGAATGTACCGATGCCAACCGGACACGTCATAGGCCGCATTATGTACAGACGATAGACAGGTCCGGGCGCGGGGGCGTGCCGCGCCCGGGTGCTATTGCGGCGGCGGGGTCAGGCGCGGCCCGGTCCCGTCCAGCTGCGACAGCATGCCGGCCAGGGCCAGGTCGCCGGGATTGGCGCTCACGGCCCGGTCCAGGACATGCCGGGCCGCCTCGGGTCCCTCCAGCGCCGCGGCCAGCCGCGCCTGCATCACCCAGGCATCGACATGCTGCGGGTCGAGATCCGTGACCTCGCCGAAGGCCTGCAGCGCGGCGGGAAAGTTGCGCATGGTCAGGGCCATGCCGCCGATCTGCAGATGCGTCTCGGGGAAGCCCAGCCGCGCCTGCATCGCCGCCTGCCAGTCGCCCTGGGCGCGGCGCAGATCCTGCGCGATGGCATCTGGGAAACGCGCCACCGGCAAAGCCAGCATCGCCTTGGCCGCCGCGATGCGCACGTTGCGCGAAGGATCGTCGAGAAGCCCGGCCAGCCGCTCGGCCTGGGCCTGGGCGGAGGCGCCGCGCTGCGCGTCGACCGCGGCGGCGCGGACCATCGGATCGGGGTCCTGCAGCAGTCCCGCGACGGCATCCGCCGCGGCCTGCCCGCCGCCCTGGCCCAGCATCCACAGCGCCGTGGCCCGCACGATGCCGGGCTCCTCCGACCGCGCCAGCAGCGCCAGGTCGCCCGCCGCCGCCGCCGGATCCGCCGTGCCGCGCGCCAGGATCTGTCCGAAATGCGGGCCGCGATGGGTGCTGTCGGGGAACCAGTCCTCCAGGATATCGGCGGCCCAGGCGGGGCTGCGGTCGTCATGGCAGGCGGTGCAGGCATCCGGCGCGCCGGTTTCGGCGGAAAGATCGGGGCGCGGCACGCGGAAGGAATGGTCGGCGCGCGCGTCATTGCCCATATAGACCTGCTCGGGCATGTGGCAGGCGCGGCATTGGGCGCCGGGGCTGCCCTCGGGGTGGTGATGGTGTTCGGGCGCGTCGAAGACCTGCAGGGGCAGGCTGGGGAAATCCGGGTTGCCCGCCGGACTGTGGCACTGGGTGCACAGGCTGTTATCCTCGGTCAGGCGTTCGCCGGAATGGGCATCGTGGCAATTGGTGCAGGTCACGCCCTTCTCGTGCATCTTCGATTGCAGGAAGGATCCCAGCACATAGACCTCGTCGCGGATCTGCCCGTCGGGCCAGTAGAGGCCCGGGCGCAGCTGTGCCAGGTTGTAGGCGTCGTGATAGGGCGTGCCCGGCAGCGGCGAGCTGTCTTGGTAGGCCTCGCGCCGCGAATGGCAGCCGCCGCAGGTATCCATGAAGGCCCCCGGCGCCGAAGGATCGTTGGGGAATCCGCCGGCCGCGGGCATGGGCTCCTGCGTGGTCTCCCAGTCCCGGGCCCAGTCCAGATGCGCCTGTCCGGGACCGTGGCAGGCCTCGCAGCCGACGCCGATTTCCGATTGCGTCGCGGCATAGCTGCGCGTGGCGGGGTCGTAATTGGCGGCGAAATCCGTGGCATGGCACACCGCGCAGCGCCCGTCCCAGTTCTTGTAGGGGCCGCTCCAGTGCAGCGCGTCCGCAGGGGCCAGCGACTGGTCGGGATAGAGGTGGAACCATCGGCCCGCCTCGGTATCCCAGACCACGTCGAAGCTCTGCCGCCGCCCCTCCCCGGTTTCCAGGAGGTATTGCTGCAGCGGTTCGATGCCCACGACCGACTGCACGTCGTATTGCGTCACCGATCCGTCCAGCTCGGTCACCGTGACCTGGCGCGTTCCGTCGGCGGCGATGCCGAAGGCGGCATGCATCGCGCCCAGATCGAAGCTGGTGCCGCCGAAATCGGCGCGGATGTTCTCCGCGCTGGCTTCGGTCCAGGCCGCGGCGTGATGCGAGCGCTCCCAGGCTGCGGTCTCCGCCTCGTGGCAGCCGGTGCAGCTGTCAGAGCCGACATAGCCCCCGGACTCCGCCTGCGCTCGGGCGAACGTCCCGGCCAGGCAGGCAAGGAGGATGGCAGGCAGCAGGAATGGGCGCATGTCGGGTCCGTGGCTGGGGCTGGCGGGCGGGCTCGGCCCAACCTGTCAGGGAAAGGCGGCGGCTTCCATGGCCAGAATGGGCTTGCGCCAGAGGGTCGCGGGACGGCTTGCCATCCGGGGCCGGGCGCGTAGGATGCCGCGCGCCGCCTTCCGGCCCAAATCGGAGTGTCCCCCATGTATACCGGCATCGTCCAGACCGTCGCCCCCGTCACCCGCCTCAGCCGTCACGAGGGCCATGTGAGCCTGACGCTCGACCTGCCGCAGGCACGGGTCGCTGACCTGCAGGTCGGGGGCAGCGTCGCGGTGGAGGGCGTCTGCCTCTCGGCCACGGCGATCGAGGGCACCGAGGTCAGTTTCGACGCGATGACCGCCACGCTGGAGCGCACCAATCTGGGGCGGCTGGAACCGGGGGGGCGGGCCAATGTCGAACGCTCCATGCGCATGGACGAGGAAAATGGCGGCCATGTCGTGGCGGGTCATGTCTCCTGCACGGCGGAACTGGTCGCGGTGAAGACCGATGGCGCGGGCGCGCATCTTGCCTTCCGCGTTCCGGCGCCCTGGTCCGGCTACATCTTCGAACGCGGTTTCCTGGCGGTGAATGGCTGCAGCCTGACCGTGGCCGAGGCGGCGGGGGACGTGTTCACCATCTACCTGATCCCCGAGACGCTGCGCCAGACGACCTTCCCCGATTACCGCGTCGGCGATGCCGTCAATATCGAGGTCGACCACCAGACGAAGGTGACGGTCGACGTGCTGGAACGGACGCTGGAGCGGCTGCTGCCGCGCTATCTTTCCCGCGCCTGAGGCTCAGAACCACAGCGCCGTCAGCCCGATGCGCAGCGCGATCCCGACCGCCGCGCCCAGGGCGGCCGGTTTCCACAGCCCTGCCATGAAGGGCAGCGCCGCCAGGAAGATCGCCAGCCCCGCCAGGTCCAGCGACTGGAACAGGATGGCGGCCGTGGCGTTCAGCTGGTCCGGCGCGATCACCGTCGTCGCGCCGGGTGCCATCAGCATCCCCACCACCGCGGTATTCCCGGCGATCATCTTGGTGATCAGCGGCAAGAGCAGCGCCCGGTCCAGCCCCAGCGCGCCCAGCGGCGCGGCCAGCAGCGACTCCAGCTGGCCGATGGCGCCGCTGAGCACCAGCAGCTCCACCCCGAACAGCGTGATGATCAGCATCGGCACCATGCCCGCGATCATGCGCAGCGCCTCGGATCCGCCGCGGTTGATCGTGCCGATCACCGACCGGTCGGGCACGGGATCCTGCCCGCCATAGGTATCCGCGCCGCGTGTATCGGGCAGGCCGCGGCCGAAGAGGACCTGCACGCTGGCCCCGGCGGCCAGC
Source organism: Mangrovicoccus algicola (assembly GCF_014903745.1). Taxonomy (GTDB): domain Bacteria; phylum Pseudomonadota; class Alphaproteobacteria; order Rhodobacterales; family Rhodobacteraceae; genus Mangrovicoccus; species Mangrovicoccus algicola. The sequence continues at coordinate 57,274 of NZ_JACVXA010000032.1, forward strand.
GACCCCAGCACCGAGATGGCGATGGCCGGGCCGATCTCCAGCCCCAGCCGCACCAGCGGAAAGGTGGCATTCGCCGGCGCGGCGGCCATGCAGGCGGCATAGGTCGCGGCCAGCCGCCGGGGGGAATGGCCGCGCGCCTGCATCATCGCCAGGACCGGCACCGGCGCGACGGCGCTGACGAAATGCGCCTGCAGGATCGCCAGCGTGCCCAGCCCGCCCAGCCCGAAGGGCCGCATCGGCCGGGCGAGGACCCGCTCCAGCCAGGCCAGCACGCCCCAGCCTTCGAGGAAGCGCAGCAGCACCATCAGCACGACCATCAGCGGCATGAAGATGTAGAGCGCGGTATAGAGCGCATTCTCTCCGGCGGCGAGGATCGCGCCGACTATGGCTTCCATGGCAGGTTCCTTCCCTGCCCCGGCAGGGGGCATCCCCTCTGGCTAGCGGCCGGGTCTCTCCATGACCAGCGATGCGGGCGCATGGCTGGCATGCGCAGGGTGCAGGGACTCCGGGGCCCCGCGTCGGCTCAGCCCCAGATGCCCTTGCGCAGCATGTTGCCCGCCAGGATCAGGATGGTCAGCGCGAAGACCAGGCGCAGCCGCTCGGGGCTCAGCCGGTGCGCCAGGCGCACGCCCAGCGGGACGGTCAGCAGCGTCACCAGCGTGATCAGCACGACGGAGGGCAGGTTGACATAGCCGATGGTCAGCGGCGGCTTGTCCGCGATGTTCCAGCCGGTCGCCAGGAAGGTCAGGAAGGCGGGCACCGAGATCAGCAGCCCGAACCCGGGCGAAGTGCCGACCGCGCGGTGCGGCGGGACACTGTAGGCGCTCAGCAGCGGCACGGTGAAGGACCCGCCGCCGATCCCCATGAGCGCCGAGAAGAAGCCGATCACCGCGCCGTAGAGGCCGCCCAGCCCGCGCCCCGGCAGGCGGTCCGAGAGCCGCCAGCTGCGCCTGCCCAGCAGCATGTAGAGCCCGAGCGTGACGCCGATCATGCCGAAGACCACCTGCAATTGCTGCGATCGCAGCGCGGCGGCGGCGAAGACGCCCAGCACCGCGCCCGCCGCGATGAACGGTCCCCAGTCGCGGATCAGCCGGCGGTCCACCGCGCCGCGCCGGGCATGGGCCGTGACCGAGCGCAGCGAGGTGAAGATGATCGTGCCGGTCGAGGTGGCCACGCAGATCTGCATCAGCTGCGCGGGCTCGTAGCCCAGCACGTGGAAGGCATGGAAGAAGGCCGGGACCAGGATGATCCCGCCGCCGACCCCCAGCAGTCCCGAGATCACCCCCGAGACCGCCCCGGCCGCCGCGATGATGAGGGCAAGCGTCACCAGCTCCACGGGCGGGCCTCCGGGTCGGGACGGTATTCATCGGGCATGACGGTCCTCGCTGCGTCTCTCGGCCGGTCCCGGCATGCCGGGGCCTGCCCCCCGTCCTACACAGGCGCCGGGGACCAGGCGACCGCAAACACGGACCTGCAGGGCGCCCATGCATGCAGCGCAAGGCTCGGCCCGGGGCATCCCGGATGGCCGCGGGGAAGATCCCCCGGGCGCAGCGCCCCGCCCGGCCCGGCTCCGCATCTGCCCGGACGGGCCCGCCGGGGCCGGCCCCCGCGGCGCAGGTCGGATTCGGTCAGCGACCCAGGATCAGGCCGAGGATCACCGGCGCCGTGCCGAAGCCGTCGCGGTTGAGGAAGAAGCCCATCCCCCCGAAGCCCAGGGTCAGCCCCAGTTCGAAGACGGCGCCGTTCACCCCGTAGACGCTGATCATGCAGAACATCATGATCAGCGGCATCATGATCCGCATCGGCACGCCGAGGATGCGCGCGAACAGGCGGATCCCGAAAAGCTGGATCAGGAACATCGCGCAACCGGCGAGGAGGAAGGCCGGGAAGATGGCATAGACCAGCGAGGCCTTCTGATCGAACAGCGCGGGACCGGGACGGGTACCCTGGATCGCCAGCCCGCCCGTCAGCACCGCGATTGCGACCTCCCCGGGCACGCCGAGCGTCCGCATCGGGATCAGTGCGCCGCCTGCAGTGGCGTTGTTGGAGCATTCCGGGGCGATGAGCCCCTCGGGGGAGCCGGTGCCGCATGTCCCGGGCCTGCGCGACATGCGGCGCGCCCGGTCGCAGGACAGGAAGGTCGAGATCGCCCCCCCCGCCCCGGGAATGGCGCCCGCGATCACGCCGATCAGCGTCGAGGCGGCCACGACCTTCCAGGCGCGGGCAGTCGGCCCGAAGGGCGGGCGCGCCCGGTCGAAGCTGCGGGCCCCGGTTCCGGCCGCGGGGGGGGCCGGCGCGGTCATGGACATCCTGCAGCACCTGTCTGACGGCGAAAAGCCCGATCAGCGCGGGCAGCAGCCCGATGCCGGTGATCAGGGCGGGGCCCCCGCCGGTGACGCGCAGCGCCCCGATCATCGGATCCGCCCCCCCGTGGCCAGGAACAGCCCCGGCAGCCCCGCGATCAGGCCCGCCGCCGCGCCCCGGTCGGTCGGCGTGG
>NZ_JACVXA010000033.1 GCF_014903745.1 Mangrovicoccus algicola
GGTCCGGTCGCGGCGCAGCCGCAGCCGCCCCGCCACGGCCCGGGCCAGGGGCAGCGCCGCCAGCGCCGCCCACAGGGGCAGCGCATGGGCGGGGTCCCAGACCGGCAGCGGGAAATGCAGCGAGCGGTTCGACAGATGCACCGGCCCCAGCGACAGCGCCTCGCGCACATGCGGCAGACCGGTCACGGCGGCCACGAAAAGCACTAGCAGGATCAGCAGCTTGGGCAGGTTGCGCAGAAGCTCCACGTAAAGCAGCGCCAGCCGCGCGCCGACCCGGCTGGGTCCGACCGAGGCCAGCCCCACCGCCAGCCCCGCCAGCGTCGCCAGCACCAGGCTGACCGCTGCGAGAAGAAGCGTGTTGAGAACCCCGGCCAGCACGACCCGGGCATAGCTGTCCTGCGGGGAGTAGCGCAGCAGCGTCTCGCTGACATCGAACCCGGCCTGGCTGCCGAGGAAGCCGAATCCCGGGGTCATGCCGGATCGCTGCATGTTCGACAGGACATTGGCCGCGGCCAGCCCGGCGAGCAGCAGGAGCCCGGCAAGAACGGCCAGGTCGGCAAGCGGCAGCCTGCGCTGCGGAGGTGGTGGAGGACTGGGCGGAATCATGACATACCTCTGAAACTGCGCTCCTTACACTCCTGTATACAGGAACATCGTATTGACGCATAGATGGCAGGACAGGAAAATGCCGACCAACAGGAAGAAAGACCGACCCGAATGAACAGAGCCTCGAAGGCCGAGACCGCGCTGGACTCCATCCGCCGGGATATCTGCATCCATGCCTCCGACGGCGAGACGGTGCTGCACGAAACCGAGTTGTCCCGCCGCTTCGGCATGTCGCGGACCCCGATCCGCCAGATCCTGCAGCGCCTCGCCTATGAACGGCTGGTGCAGACGCGCTCGGGGGTCGGCACCGTGGTCACGCCGCTGCTGGAACAGGACCGCCTGCGCGACCTGCGCAGCTACAAGGGGATCATCGACGCGATCCTGCGCCACGACCTGCCCGCGCTGAGCGTCTCACAGCATGCCGACATCCTGGCACTGGAAGGGTTCGCGCGCTCGATGCAGCCCGATGACCCGGAGCTGCAATACGAGCTTCTGACCCGGCTGCATGCCGGGCTGGCCCAGCTGGTGGAGGACCCGGTGCTGGCCGATGCCTTCTCGGCCAGCTTCTGGCGCGCGGTGCGCTGGTACATGCGCGACCTCGCCGCCGATCCGGGCCGGGCGACCGAGAGGCTGAAGGGCCAGATCGCCGATATCACCGGCTATGCCGACCGGCGGGCCGCGGACCTGTTCGCGCGGGTGCGCGACAATACCCGCGGCTGAGCCCGCCCCGGCAAGGAAAGGCAAGGCGCTCAGGGTTCGCGGATCGCCTCCTGCCGGTAGCGTTTCAGCGGAGAAAGCAGGAAATCCGCGATCCGGCGCTGGCCGGTGCGGATCTCGGCGGTGACGGCCATGCCGGGCGGGATCCGCACCGCTGCGCCCTCGGCCAGGATATCCGGGCGCTCCAGCGCGATGCGCGCCTCGTAGACCAGCCCGGCCGCCTCGGTCTCGATCGCGTCCTGCGACAGCGACACCAGGGTCCCGGGAACGGTGCCGTAGCGGGTGAAGTTGAAGGCCTCCAGCTTCACCTCGACGGGCATGCCCTCGCGGATGCGGCCCATGTCGCGGTTGAGCACGCGGGCGCGGATCTCCATCCGCGCATCGGCGGGAACGATCACCATCAGCGGACTGCCCGGCTGGACCACCCCGCCGACCGTGTGCACGGCCAGCTGCTGCACCGTGCCCGCCACCGGCGCCCGCAGCACCCGCCGGGCGCGGCGGGCCTCGGCCCGCTGCAGCGCCAGCTCGATCTGGGCCAGCGCGGTCTCCGCCTCGGTCAGCGCGGCATAGGCCAGGCGCAGCCGGTCGGCGCGCTGATAGGCCAGTTCTCGATCGATGGCGACCAGCCCCGTCCCCGCCTCCGCCAGCCGGTTGCGGCGGATCTCCAGGTCGTGCTCGGCCTCGATCAGGCTGGCCTGGACCTGCTGCCATTGCGGACGGGTGGTCAGGCCCTTGTCGTAGAGATCGCGGCTGGCGGCCTCGCGTTCGCGCAGGATCGGCAGGATCTCCGCGCTCTTGGCCAGTTCCGAGACCGCCGAGCCCTGCGCCGACAGGCGGCGGCTGCGCTCGGCCTCCAGGCTGGCCCGTTCGGCGGCAAAGGCCGCCAGGTCGCTCTCCAGCTGGGTGCGGTGGATGCGCACCAGCAGCTCGGGCGCGCCGGTTGCCGTCGCGTCGAACCCGGCCTCCTCGCCGAGGAGGCTGCCGATGAAGGCCCGCTGCCGCGCGGTTTCCAGCGCCTGTTCGGCGCGCTGTCGGCTGAGCTGCCCGAAATCGACCTCGTCCTCGGTCGGGTCCAGTTCCACCAGCACCTGCCCGGCCGCGACCGTCTCGCCGTCGGCGACATGGATCGCGCGGACCGTGCCGATCTCCAGCGGCTGGACCAGCTTGTTGCCGCCCACCGCCACCGTGCGCCCCGGGGCGACGGCGACGACATCGACCTTGCCCAGCACCGCCCAGCCGATGGCGATGCTCAGCATCGCGGCGATCACCAGCGCCAGCGCCCGCCCCGCGGGATTGGCCGGGGTCTCAAGGATCTCCAGCGCGGCGGGAAGGAAGTCGCGCGCCGCCCCGGGCAGCGCGGTGGTCCGGGGGGAGGGATCGCCCGTCATCGCCATCACGCAGCGCTCGCGCTGTCGCCGGACTGGATGCGCCACAGCCGCGCATAGGCGCCGCCCGCGCGCAGCAGCGCGTCATGCGATCCGTCCTCCACCACCCGCCCGGCCTCCAGCGTCAGGATCCGGTCGGCATGGCGCACGGTGGACAGGCGGTGGGCGATGATCATCACCGTCCGCCCCGCGCAGATGCGGCGCATGTTCTGCTGGATGATGCGTTCGGATTCGTAATCTAGGGCCGAGGTCGCCTCGTCGAAGATGAGGATCCGCGGGTTGCGCACCAGCGCCCGCGCGATGGCCAGCCTCTGGCGCTGCCCGCCCGACAGGTTCGAGCCGCGTTCGCCGACCAGCGTGTCGTAGCCCTCGGGCAGGTCGGCGATGAACTCCTCCGCCCCGGCCATGCGCACCGCCTCCACCACCCGCTCGAAGGGCATGCCGGGATCGGCCAGCGCGATATTCTCGCGCACGGAGCGGTTGAACAGAAGGTTTTCCTGCAGCACCACGCCGACCTGCCGGCGCAGCCAGCCCGGATCGACCGTGGACAGGTCGATGCCGTCGACCTGGATCCGCCCCGCCGAGGGCAGGTACATGCGCTGCACCAGCTTGGCCAGGGTCGACTTGCCCGAGCCCGAGGGGCCGACGATCCCCACCACCTGGCCCGGCGCGATATCCATCGAGATATCCGTCAGCACGTCGCGCAGGTCGGGCCGGTAGCGGAACCGCACCTGGTCGAAGACGACCCGGCCCTCCACCCGTGCCAGCGTGGCGCGGTTGGGATTGTATTGCGGCTCGGTCGGGGTGTTGAGGATGTCGCCCAGCCGCTGCACCGACAGCCGCGCCTGCTGAAACTCGTTCCACAGCTGCGCCAGCCTCAGGATCGGGCCGGTGACGCGCGAGGCCAGCATGTTGAAGGCCACCAGCTGGCCGACGCTCAGCGCGCCGTCGACCACGGCCAGCGCCCCGAAATAGAGCGTCAGCGCCGTCGTGATCTTGCTGACCAGCTGCGTGGCCTGCCCGGCGATGTTGCCCAGGTTGGTGGTGCGGAAGGAGGCGCCGACATAGGCGGCCAGCTGTTCCTCCCACCGGCGCTGGGACTGGGGCTCCACCGACAGGGCCTTCATCGTCTCCATGCCCGTGACGCTTTCCACCAGGAAGGCCTGGTTGCGCGCGCCATGCTCGAACTTCTCCTCCAGGCGGTGGCGCAGCACGGGGGTGACGAAGACCGCGAGCAGAACGTAGAAGGGAATGGACCCCGCCACGATCAGCGTCAGCATCGGACTGAAATACCACATCACCGCGAAGAACACGACGGTGAAGACCGCGTCGATCAGCAGGGTCAGGGTCGATCCGGTGATGAAGTCGCGGATCGTCTCCAGCTCGCGCACCCGCGCCACGGACTGCCCGACCTGGCGGGATTCGAAATAGGACAGCGGCAGCGCCAGCAGATGGCGGTAGAGCCTCGCCCCCAGCTCGACATCGATGCGGTTGGTGGTATGGGCGAAGATATAGGTGCGCAGCCCGCCCAGGACGACCTCGAAGACCGAGACCACGACCAGCGCGAAGACCAGCACGTCCAGCGTCGTCAGCCCGCGATGGACCAGCACCTTGTCTATCACCACCTGGAAGAACAGCGGCGTCACCAGCGCCGCGAGCTGCAGGAAGAAGGAGGCGATCAGCACCTCGGCGAAGAGCCTGCGGTATTTCAGGATGGCCGGCACGAACCAGGAGATGTCGAAGGTCGAGCCCCTGCCGCCCAGTCTGGCGCGGCGCGCGATCTGGACGACCCGCCCGGTCCAGTCCTCCCGGAAGGCGGCCGCCTCGCGGGCGACGACCTGTCCCGCCAGCGCATCGAGAAGCAGGACCTTGCCCTCGCGCAGCCCGCCCAGCACCATGAAGGCGCCCGAACGCATCTCGACGATGGCCGGGACGGGCAGGTCCTTCAGCGCGGACCACCCGATGCGCGACACCCGCGCCTTCAGATCCATCCGCCGGGCCGCGCGCACCATCGCCTCGGCCGACAGGGGGCGCCCGGGTTCGGCATATTGATGGCGCAGCTGCGCGGGATCGGCGGGCAGGCCCAGGACCTGCAGCAGGTTGACCAGGCAGACCAGTCCGGTATCGGTCGCCGCCCCGTCTTCCTGCGGCCCTGCCCCTGCCGCCGCCGTCTCGGGGGTGTCGCGATGGATCTGTCGCATGTCCTGTCCTCCGGATGGGGGGATGGTTCCTGTACGTGTATACCGGGATACCAATCACAAGTCACAGTTTCATGGCGTTTCCGCGGCCAGCCCCGCGGAATTTCCGCAGGGCTGCCCTTTTTTGCGGCACCCGCCCCGGCGCCCGCCGGACCGGGCCGGTCCGACGCGGCCCGGCTCAGGCGGCGAAGGTCAGCCCGCCCGTGGGTTTCCACGCCGCCGCCAGCGCGATCTGCAGGTCCTCGTCCCCGCGCAACGCGGCATGGCGGTCCTCGATCATGCCCTCGGCCGGCGACCAGGCGGCCATGGCCTCGACCAGCTGCTGCGCCGCCGCCCCCGTCAGGCTGGACCCGGCGATGCGGAACTCGTCCATGCGATGCGCGCTGGTGTCGTCATAGGCGTACCAGTTGCTGATCTGGTGGCGGCTCAGCACCGTCTCGCCACCGCCAAGCACCTCCAGCAGCAGGTGATCGCCGTCGCGGCTGAACCACAGATCCCGGGCGCCGACCTCCTCCGCGGCCTCGCCGATCTGCAGCACGTCGCGGGAGGTGTCGTCCATCGTGCTCAGCGCGCCCGGCCCGTCCTCCAGCGCGTGATCCGGGGTCTCGATGACATTGTCCCCCGCCCCGGCATAAACCACGAACAGGTCGTCCCCCGCGCCGCCGATCAGCGTGTCGTCACCCGCCCCGCTGCGCAGCGTGTCATTGCCCTCTCCGCCCAGCAGGAGGTCGTTGCCGACCCCGCCGAACAGCAGGTCATCCCCCGCCTCGCCATAAAGCGCATCCGCCCCGCCGCGGCCGGTCAGCGCATCATCGCCCGCCCCCCCGAAAATCTCGTTGGCCAGGTTATCGCCCGTCAGCGTGTCGTCGCCGCGCGATCCCGCCAGGTCCTCGATGCCGGCGAGATGGTCGATTTCGGCGCCCAGAACGGCCCGGCCCGCGGCAAGGTCGACCTCCACGCCCCGGTCGAGATCGCCGAAATCGGCCAGGTCGCGTCCCGCCCCGCCATCGAGCGTGTCGCTGCCGGTGCCGCCGGCGAGGATATCGTCGCCCGCCCCGCCCAGCAGCAGGTCCGCCCCCGCCCCGCCATGCAGGCCGGACCCCGTCGCGGCGGCGCGCAGCGTGTCGCCCTGGTCCGAACCCTCGGCCAGCGCAAAGCCCGACAGGCTGTCCGTGCCGCTGGCGGTCACGGCCAGTCCCGCCTGCAGGTCGATCTCCACCGCCCCGCCGCGGTCGCGGTAGCTGACCATGTCGAGGTCGCCCCCGTTGCCGGTCAGCACATTGCCGCCGCCGCCGCCGATCAGCACCTCGGCCACGCCCCCGGCGCCGGCCAGCGTGTCGGCGAAACGGGTGCCGATGATCGTCTCGATCCCGTCGATCCCGCCCCCGGCGACGCCCGCCGTGGCGAAGCGGCCGGTGCCCAGGTCGATCTCCACCGCCGCCGCGGCCGCGGACAGGTCGAGCGTGTCCATCCCCGCGCCGCCGGTCAGGGTGTCCCCCGCCAGGTCCCCGGTGAACAGGTCGTCCCCGTCCCCGCCATCGAGCCAGTTGGCCTGCGCGCCGCCGGTCAGCGTGTCGTCATGGGCGCTGCCGATGGCATTCTCCACCCCGGCGAAGTCGATCCGGGCGCCGCCGGACAGAACCTCGCGCGCCGCGATGTCGATCCGGACGGCCTGCGCCGCCCCGGACAGGTCGATCCAGTCCGACCCCGCGCCGCCGTCGATCTGGCTGTCGACGACCAGGCCCGGCACCGCCCCGGCGAACATGCCCCCGGCCACGATCGTGTCGTCGCCCGCCCCGCCATCGACCACGGCCGCGCCGGTCCCGGCATCGAGATGGTCGCTGCCGCCGCGGCCCCGCAGCACGTCCAGCCCGCCATTGCCGAAGATCCGGTCATCGCCGTCGCTGCCGTCGAGCATGTCGGCGTGATCCGTCCCCGACAGCTCCTCGAAGCCGCTGACCGTGTCGGCGAAGGCCGCGCCGCCGGACGTGCCGGTCACTTCCCCGGTGCGCAGGTCGGCGCGGATCCCGGCGCCGAGCCCGCGATAGTCCAGGCGGTCGGCCTCTTCCGCCAGTTCCGGCGTGCCGGGCGCGGCCGCGGGATCGGTTCCCCCGTCCAGCAGGTCGTTCCCGGCCCCGCCGAAGATCGTGTCGCTGCCCGCGCCGCCCGAGAGCGTGTCATTCCCGGCCCCGCCCTCGATCACGTCGGCCAGCACCGTGCCCTCGATCCGCTCGTCGCCGACACCGCCGGCCAGGAACAGGCCCCGGGCCTGGGCGATCTTGTATTCCTCCAGCCCCGTGCCGATGCGCACCCGGCCCCCGGCCTTCCAGCCCTGCGCCTGCGCATCGTATTCGCCGCGCCACAGCCCGGCCCAGATCTCGGCATCCGCGGGCAGCGCGCCACCCGCGGCCGCAAGGGCCGCCTTGCGCGCCTCGAACGCGGCGATCATCGCCTTGATCCCGTCGCGGGTCAGATATGAATAATGCGAGAATTCGTGATCCGACCAGGTATGGACGGCCTCGACATCGCGGCCCGATTCCGTGGCGGCGGCCGCGGCGCGGACCTCTTCCGCCTCGTATTCGCCGTTCCACTTCGCCAGGAAGGAGGCGGCGCCCGCCCCCTCGTCCCAGACCGACAGCACGACCTGCGCGCCGTTGCTGGTCCTGGAGTTGAAGTAATCCGCCACCCGCACCGAGTTCATCGCCTCGGTATCGTTGTCCGGGTCGTCATCCAGCAGCGCCTCAGGGTTCAGCGGCGCGGCGGCATCGGCGAAGACCCGGTGATCGGGCATGAAGATGAGCAGGTCGTCGCCCTCGCGGCGGAACATCACCGCATCCTCCATCAGCTCGACGCTGTAATCGCCCAGGCCCAGCCTTTCGCCGAGGATGATCTTGTCCTCGGTCTCGTCGCCGAAGCCCAGCTTCTGCCCGGCCGCGTCGAGGATCACGCCGTCCTTCAGCCCGTAACCGAGGATGTAGCGGTCCTGGTCCTTGGACCCGGCCGAGCCGCCGAAGGCCACGGTGTTGCGCCCGCGCATGAGGATCGTGTCATGGGACTTGGTCACGCCGCCATCCTGCAGCGCCGACCAGGCCGCGCCGAAGGTCTCGGGATCCAGCTCCGCCTGGCGGCGCAGCTCCTCCGCCCCAGCGTCGCTGTCGCCGATCATCTCGCCGGCATCGCTGTCGCGCGAGAAGACCAGAAGGTCCTCGCCGCCGCTGCCGGTGAAGGTGTCGCCGTCGCTGAGCGCCTCGACATAGGCCTTGGCGCCGGGCGACAGGGTGATGCTGGCCGCGCCGAGATTATGCACCAGCGCGCGGCTGGAGCTGCCGCCGAGGATGTAGTAGTTGTTCTCGCCCCCGACGCCGAAGACCACGTCATTGCCCGCCAGGTAGATCGAGTTCTTGGCGCCGTAGGCCATGACGAAGTTGTAGCCGCCCCCGGCACGGGCCTTGGACTTGTTGCCCACGACCAGGATCGTGTCATTGCCGTTGCCCAGGCGGATGTCGTTGCGGTCGCCGACGGCCAGAACGGTATTGTTGCCCTGCTGGTCATGCACGGTGTTGTAGGCGCCCAGCCCCAGCAGGTAGTCATCCCCGCCATTGCCGTTGAGATAGCCGTATTTGCCGATGCTGAGGATGAAGTCGTTGCCGTAGCCGCCGAAATTGTGGCCGACCTCGCCCATGGCGATCATCAGGTCGTCGCCATGGCCGCCGAACTGCATGTTGCCGCCGCCCGCCGCGACGAGGATGTCGCCGTCGCCCTGGAGGATGTCGAGCGTCTCGGTGATGTTGCGCAGGTTGTCGAGCGGCCCGCCCTCGCCCACGGACACCACGTCGCGGAAATTCACGATCGTCTCGTAGAGGGCCGAGAAATTGGGAATGCCGGGAATGACCGGGAAGCCGGAGGGGCCGAAATAGAGATCGCCCAGCGAACCGTCCCCCACGGAGTCGGTTTCGTACATGAACGCCTCCAGCTCGGCCAGGGGATCCGTGTCGGTCACGGCCTCGGGATCGGTGTCCTCGCCGTCCTGCGGCTGGAAGAAATCGGGGGTGTTCTCGCCAAGGTCGGGCATGAACCCGCCCAGCATGTTCCCGGCCATGGCGAAGGCGTCATTGCCCAGCAGCGCGTTGATCCCCTGGGCCCCGGCCGAGCCCACGGCCCCGCCGAGGATGCTGGAGGGCAGCGTCAGGTCGATCCAGAAGGCATTGAGGAACTGGCCCGCCACCGCGTTCCAGTCGGTGCCGTACCCCTGGATCGAGCCGTCGGCATTGTAGCCGTAATTGAACATCTCGCCGAAGGTGAAATAGGGAATGGTGATCCCGATATCGCCGAAATTCTGGAACCACTCGACGAATTCGATGGTCCGCTGCGTCGCGGTCCAGTGCTTCTGGTCGGTGGCGGCCTTGTTGAACTTGTCCTTGCTCTGGAACAGGGCATCCGCGTTCTTTTCGTGCGGCGTGTTCACCCACATCGCGATCAGCTCGTTCAGGGACAGCGCCTGGGCATGGGCCGGGAAGAAGGCGGCGATCGAGAAATCGACCAGGAAGGCCGAGGCGTTATCCCCGAAGACGAGGTTGCCCGAGCCGTAGGTGACGACGATATCCGCCCCCGCCCCGGCCTGCACCACGTTGCCGCCCTGCTTGAACCCGTCCGTATAGGCACCGACGATCTCGTCCATCGCGCTGCGGATTTCATAGCCGTCCTGATAGGTGCCCGCGTTGCGCACCAGTTTCTGCGACGCGGCGCGCCGCTCCTTGATCTGGGCATTCAGCGCGGTGTTGTGGCGCTGCGGTCCGAGGACGGGATCCTGGGAGGTCCTGGTGAACAGCCCGGCCAGGCTGCTCATGCCGCTGCCGATGCCCGCCAGGCCGGTGGAGATCGCCTTGGGGAACTTGGTGATCTGCGATTCCGACGTGCGGCGGGCATACTGGCCGGAATTCTGCCCCGCCCCGCTGCCGTAATTCACCGCCGTGCTGCCGGAGACGCCGAACAGCGCGAGCATGCCGAAATTGCCCAGGGCCGACGCCGCGTTGCGTCCGACATCGGCGATCACGGTGCTGCGCTTGGTCGAGGCGAAGGAGACCGGCCCCCCCACCTTGCCGGTATCGCCGAGATAGCCCTTCTGGACCTTGCCGAAATCCAGAGCCGAATTCACCGCAGCCCCGAGCCTCTCGCGATAGCTGGCCGCGGCGGCCTCCTCCGACGGGCTGCCCCCGACCGAACCGATATTGACCAGCAGGTCGTTGGAGAACCCGTATTCGATCACGGCGTTGTTCTGCCCGACGGTCAGTTTCATCCCGTCCATCGGACCGCTTTCGCCGCCGATGCGGAAATTGTTGTCGTCATCGCCCTCGATCACGCTGCCGACCCGGATCACGGCGTTGTAGCTGCCCTTGGTCACCGCGATCTCGGAGCCGTTGCCGACGGTCACGCCCAGGTTGTAGCGGCCCATCATGCCGCGCAGGCTGGATCCGTCGCCGATCTTGATCGCGGCATTCATCGAGCCGTTGAACAGCGACAGCGAATCCCGGCCCCGCGCGGTGCGAAGCGCCCCGTCCCCGTCCAGGTTCAGCCCGCCATCGGGGCTGCCCGCCACGAAGATCCGGTCCTCGCTGACATCGACCGACACATTGGAATCGCCGCTGGCGGCATGCACGAAATCGAAACCGTGGCCATGGTCGCGCTCGCCCGCGGCAAAGGCGGTCTCCTCCTCGGAGCCCTCATCGATGCGGTCGACATAATTCGCCACCAGGTTGAAGCTGCCCCGCTGCCCGACCACCGTGCGGCCGTCGCCGATGCGGAAGAAGATATTGGCGGCGAAATCGAAATCGAGGCTGCCCAGTAGGGTCTGCAGCGCATTGGTGGAACCGACCTTCTGCGCCGCCTCCCCCAGCTGCCGGCCCGCATCTCCCTGCCCCGGATCGGTGCCGTTTGCGGTCTTGGCGAAGGGCTTGGACTTGGAATTCAGCCCCACCTGGGTGAAGATGACGTCGCCCTTGCCGAATTTCGCCCCGATATTGGCCGAAACCTGGTTGGCGACCTGGTTGTACATGGTCGACAGCGAGGGCGACTTGGTCGCGGAATTGCCGATCTTCTGCGCCGCATCCCCGATCGCCTCCGACGCGCCGCCCAGATCCGGGCCGCCGCGCCCGCTGCCCGGCATGCCGTTCGCCGCATCCTCGATGCCGGTTTCGACATCCGCGGCCAGGGTGGTGAAGCGCAGCATCATCGCGGCAAAGGCCTCGTCATTGCCCGGACGCAGCAGGCTGGACAGCCGGTCGGTCTGCATCTGCGGCCCTTCCCGGCCATGCCCGGCCTCGCCGTTCTCGGTCATCAGGATGTCGAGGATCCCCAGGGCGCGTTCGCCGTCATGCGGCGGGATCGGGTCGGTCAGCGCCTGCGTCACCGCCGCGGCGCTGTCCACGGTCTTGGCCGCCTTGGCCGTCCTGCTGCCGGGGCGCACCTTCGACACGGACACGCCGATGAACATGCCGTCGCCGACATGGATGGCGACATTCGCCTGGCCGTTCAGCAGCGCCACGGTGGAGCCGTCGCCGACCTTGGTCGCGACATTCAGGATCCCGTCCGCGGCGATCACCGTGGTCCCGTCACCGACATGGGTGACGATATTGGCCTGGCCCGCGCCGATCATGACCGTCGCGCCCTTGCCGTCGCGGCCCGCATAGCTGTTGCCGATCTTGGTCATCACGTTCAGCTTGCCGACCTGCACCGCGACCGTCGTGCCGTCGCCGACATGGGTCACGACATTGGCGATGCCGCCATAGCCGAGTGCGACAAGCACCCCGTCGCCGGCCTTGGTGACGGCATTGACCTTGCCGCCGACCGCGGCATACATCGCCGAATTGTCGCTGTTGACCACGCTGAGCACATTGGCCTTGCCCAGCATGGCGACCCCGACCGTGCCGTTGCCGACGCGGGTGACGATATTGGCGGTGCCCAGGAAGATCCCCACCATCAGCCCGTCGCCGACGCTGGTCGCCACGTTCACCCGCCCGGCCATGACGAAGACGGTGCGCGCCGCCGCGCCATGGGCATTCACATGGGTCGCGACATTCAGGTTGCCGCCCATGAAGAAATAGGCGTCGCCCGCGCCGACCTTCGTCGCCACATTGACCGACCCCAGCATCACCGCGACATAGCGGCCGTCCCCGGCATGGCTCAGCGTGTTGATATTGCCCATCTGGATGCCGGTGACATTGCCGTCGCCCTGCTTGTGCGCGACATTGAGATAGCCGCCCATCACGGCGACCAGGTTGCCAGTCCTGTCGGCGCTCTGGTCGGTGCGCATCCCGCCGTGATAGACGAAATTGGCCGTCCCCAGCGCGAAGGCATAGAGATCCCCGTCGCCGTCCTTGCCGGCGAAGTTCGAATGCCCCGCCTGGATGGCGACATCCTTGTTGCCCTCGCCCATCAGCGCGACATTTCCCGCGGCCAGCTGAACGGCCACGTCATTGCCGTCCCCGCCGAGAAAGACATTGCCCAGCCCCAGCATCAGCGCGACATCGTCGCCGTCGCCCGCGCTGATATAGTTCAGCGCCGAGGCGGCGATGACGAAATCGTCCTTGGTCCCGAAGGAGGCGACATTGGCCAGGCCCGCCAGGATCGCGGTGTTGTAATTGGCCCCCGCGAATTCGAAACCGAACCCGGCCTTGGCGCCGATCACCCCGTTCTCGTCATCCTCGACATCGCCGATCTGCGCGATATCGGTGCCGGAGGCGACGGAGTCGTCCCCGGCATCCTCCTCCTCCTCGGCGGCGCGGGCGCCCTCGGCCTCGGTCTCCGCCGCCACCTCGTCGGCGGATCTGCGCGCCTTCTCCAGCCCCGCGGCGTGACGCTCCAGTTCCGCATCCACCCCGGCGGTCAGGGCGGCCTCGTCGATCGCGGGCGCCTCCTGCGGCGCGGCGGCGGCGGGGTCGGCGCGCGCCGAGACCTCGGCCTCTGCCATCACCGCCCAGTCATCGCCCAGCTCCGCGCCCGGCTCCGTGCCGGTTGCCGGATCCGCCGGGGCGCCGCGGGCGGCCATCGCCTCCTCCAGGCTCGGGACAGGATCGCCGGGCTCCGCCTGCGGATCGTCGGCGACCGCCGGACCGGTGGCCGCCCCCGCCGTCTCTCCCAGGTCGAGCGCGCCCTCGATCGCCTCCAGGTAGATCCCGGGATCCGAGAAGGCATCCTCCTGCCCCCCCTCGATCCCGTCGATCGTGGTGTCGATCACCGCGCCGGTGGCGCCCGAGATGACATCGACCAGCGTCAGTTCTCCCTCCGCCTTCTCGGAGGCGGCCACATCCTCGCCCCCGTCGCGGATGACGCTGAAAGCGCCGTAGGATTCGATGCGGTTATTGTCGCCGGAGGTGGTGATCACGTTGGCGATGCCGAAGCTGCGGATCGTGTCCGCCTGCGCGCCGGTGGTGATGACGTTGACCGATCCGACCGCGGTGACATCGGCATGGCCATGGATCCGCGCCACGTTGGCGCGACCGCCCAGCAGCGCCGTGGTGGTGCCGGTGACATCGGTCGTCAGCACATTGGCCCCGCCCAGCATGGTGACATCGACATCGCTGGCGGCCCCGGCCGTCTCGGTGCCGGCACCCCGGCCCATCCCGGCCAGCAGGACATTGGCGCCCCCGGCCAGCACGGCCTCCGTGTCGCCCGCGCCGCTGCGCGTCACCACGTTGGCGCCGCCGGCCGCCGTGACCGACAGATCGCCCGATACGACATCATGCACGATCACGTTGGCGATGCCCGCACCGGTGAAATCCAGATCGCCGGTCGCGCCCCGGCGGGTCACGGCATTGCCGCCGCCGCCGCCGAGGAACACGGTATCGCCGTGATCGGTGAGATGGGTGACGATATTGCCCAGCCCGACACCGGTGAAGGCGACGTCGCCGGAGGAGCCCGTCCCGCCCTGGCGGGTGACGACATTCGCCCCCCCCGCGCCCTGGAAAACGATATCGCCGTGATCGACCAGCGAGGTGACGGCATTGCCGATCCCCGCCCCCGAGAAGACCACGTCGCCGCGCGATCCCGTCCCGGCGGCCAGGCGGGTCAGCACATTGGCCGCCCCCGCCCCGGCGAAATGCAGATCGCCGTCATTGACCTCGTGCGTGATCACATTGGCGCCTCCGCCCCCGAGAAAGCGGATATCCCCCGTGCTGAGGGCGTCCCCGGCGCGGGTGACGACATTGGCCAGCCCGATGCCGGTGAAGTCGATGTCGCCATGGCGGATGGTCGATGTGATCACATTGGCGCCGCCGCCCCCTGCAAAGAGGATGTCGCCCTGCGATCCGTCATGGAAGGACTGGCGCGTGATCACGTTCGCCGCGCCGATCCCGGCAAAGTCGATATCGCCGGTCACCACCTCGCTGCGCACGATATTGGCGCCGCCGCCGCCGCGGAAGACGACATCGCCGGTGGAGTCCTCCACCTTGTTGACCCGGCGCACGTCATTGCCCGCCCCGACCCCGTCGAAGCGGATATCGCCGTGCTGGACCCAGGACAGGACCTCGTTCTTCGCCCCGGCGCCCGCGAAGATCACGTCCCCGGTCGTGCCGTCTCCGGCCATCCAGCGCCGCACCTTGTTCAGCGCGCCGCCGCCGGTGAAGACGATATCCCCCTGCAGCACCCGCGAGGTGACGATATTCGCGCCGCCGCCGCCGGTGAAGATCACGTCGCCCGTCGCCAGGTCGGACCCGATCCGGCGGACATGGTTCGCGGCCCCGCCGCCGGTGAAACGGATATCGCCGTGATCCACGAAGGAGCGCAGGATATTGGCCCCGCCGCCGCCGGTGAAGTCGATATCGCCGCGGCTCTCGCCCGCGCCCTCCTTCTCCAGCAGGTCGATCAGGTTGGCCGCCCCGACCCCGTCGAAGGCGACCGATCCGTCGCGGGTCTCCAGGTAGATCTCGTTATAGCCCCCGGCCCCGGCAAAGCGGACCCCGCCGCGATCGGCCACGACATCGATGACGTTCCAGGCGCCGCCCCCGGCGAAATCGACCTCGGCGAAGCTGTCCGTGCCCAGCCCGGCGGCCACGATCTCGTTATAGGCCCCCGCGCCGCGGAAGGTGATGCGGCTCTCGGCGGCCTGGGTGCCGATGATGTTGGCCCCGCCGCCGCCGACGAAGGTCACCTCGGCGCGGCTGGCATTGCCGGTCTCGTCCTGGGCGCGCACATCCACGATGTTGCCCGCCCCGATCCCGTCGAAATCGACGGCCCCGTCATCGGACTGGACGAAGATCGAATTGACAATGCCCGCGCCCGCGAAATCCACCCGCGCCCGGTCGGCCAGCACGTCGATATCGGTATAGCCCCCCGCCCCGGCATAGGAGATGTCGGCGGTCGAGTCCGCGCCGTATCCGGTGGCCGAGATGCGGTTATGGGCCCCGGCGCCGTTGAACTCGATCTCCGTGCGGTTGGCGCCCACGTCGATCACGTTATTGGCCCCTGCCCCGTCGAAGCGGACCTTGGCACGGGTGGTCGCCGACGGCGTCGGCGCCTGGCTCGTCGCGGTGGCGGCCACCGTCCCGATCCTGCTGCCCAGGGACAGCATGCGGTTGCCTGACGCGACCCCGCCCAGCAGCGTCCCGATCTTGCGCGTCGCCTTCTGCACGTCGCCTTCCAGCGTGCCGATGCTGATGCGGTTATCGGCGCCCGCGCCGGTGAAATCCACCTCGGCGTCATCGGCGACCACGCTGATGCTGTTCGCGATGCCGCCCCCGGCGAAGCTCACCTTGCTGGCGGCGGCCCGGGTGCTGATCTCGTTCTTCGCCCCGGCACCGACGAAATCCACGTCGATGCGCGACCCGTCGCCATCCGTGGCGGCGGTGCCCTTGATGCTGTTCGACCCGCCCGCCCCGCGGAAGCGCAGCAGCGCATCGTCGGAGACCGTCTCGAGCTGGTTTGAGAAGGCCGCCCCCGCATAGTCGATGCCGCCCCTGGTCACGATATCGACCGCACCGGCCGCGCCGCGGAAGGTGATGTCGCCCGATCCGCTCTTGCGGACCTTCACCGATCCGGCGGCGCCATTGACCTGCAGCGCGCCGGTCGTGTCCTCCACCGTCACCGCGCCCGCGCCCAGGTTGACCGTGTCGTCGCCGCCCTTGGCCTTCACCGTCCCGGCGATCCCGATCGCGTTCAGCGTGTCGTTGCCCTCGGTTCCCGACAGCTCGCCCGTGAAGGTGAATTCGACCACGTCCTTGATGATCTCGACGGCCTGGGTGACCGCCTTCTTGACTTTCTTGACGGCTCTTCTGATGCGGCGTCCGAAACGGGCCATGGGTCAATCCTGTATCTGAAAGGAGGGCCTCCGCCGGAAACGGCGCGGCGGGGCAAGGGGGCGCGGAAGCGGCCGGGACCTGCCCCGGCCGCCGGAGGGATCACTCGGCGGCGGCGGGCGGCGCGGCATCGGCGCCGGGCAGCAGGCCGGCCTCCACGTGGCGGCTGATGATCTGCTGCATCTTGGGGTCATCGACCAGGCCCTTGATGACGGAGACCATGTAGAGGAACCCGTTGAGCGGCATGATGACCTGCTGCTTGCGGCGCAGGCGCGGTTCGGGATGGCTCTCGCCGGGCAGGGTGGCAACCCCGTCGGCGAGGCTGTCGGGATCCTGGTCCACCATGGTCATGCGCACGATGCCGTTGTTGAAATTGATCGCCGTCACGGTGTCGACATAGATATCCTGCATCATCTGGTCTCCTGTTGCTGCGGGATGCGGCCGGGAATGCCGGAGACGCCGGCGTGCCGCGGTGGTCCCGGATTTGGGTCACTCACTACCTGTATACACGCATACCTGATTCGCGCGCGTTTTGCGCGCTTCCTTTCGCGAAACTTTTGCGACAGGGCACGCCGGGCCCGGTCCTGCCTGCCGCAGGGGCAGCCTGCCTCGATATCGGGCAGTACCGGAACGGCTGCGGTCGCCGGGGCGCGGGGCGCGGGGCGCGGAAGGCATGCGGACGGAATTGCGGGCATGGCGGCTCTCCCTGAAGGGCGCCGGTTGCGGCGCCGGGGCTTTCAGGACAGTCGTCGCGCGGTCGGGAATGGTTCAAAACCCTGCCGGCGGCCGGAAAGGGGACGGCCGGAAAGGGGGCGGGCGGCAGGGCCCGGGATCAGGCCTGCATCTCGTGCACGAAGGCGGCGATCCGGGCCAGCACGGCCGCGCCCTCGGGCAGGGCATCCGGCCAGAGCGGAAAGAGATGGAACAGCCCCGGCACGACGCGCAGCCGCAGGTCGGCCCCGGCCAGCGCCGCCTCGCGGGCCAGGATCAGCGTGTCGTCCAGCAGCATCTCCGCCCCCGCGGCCTCGAGATGCAGGGGAGGCAGGCGCGACAGATCGGCGAGGACCGGCGAGGCCTCCCCCGCGCCGGGATCGGCGCCGGGCATGGCCATGCGGAACAGCCGCGCATCGGTGGCATCGTCATTCATCGCATCCCCGTCGCGGTCACGCGTGCGGCTCCGCCCGCTGCGGTCGGTATTGGGCGAGACCAGCGCCAGCCCCGCCACGTCGCATCGCAGCGCGGCGCTGAGCGCAAGATGGCCCCCCGCGCTGTCGCCGCCCAGGACGGCCGCGGGCCCCGAGGCCCGGGCAACGGCCATCGCGTCCTCCAGCATGGCAGGCCAGGGATGTTCCGGCGCAAGCCGGTAGCGGGGCAGCAGCACCCGCAGCCCCTGCGCCGCCAGATACCGCGCGAGAAGCCCGTGGGTCTCCGGCGCGCCGAAGACATAGCCGCCGCCATGGAACCAGACCAGTTCCGGCCCTGCCCCCGCCGCCAGGCAGGGCACGCCGCCGCGTTCGGTCTCCACCAGCTGCGGCTGCGCTCCGGCCAGCCGCGCGAAGCCGCGGCGCATCTGCGCGGGCGATCCCTCCACCGGGATCCGCGCGATCCGCGCCCGCAGCGCCGCCTCCGTTCCCGGCCGGTCCGTCCTGTCCTGCGTCATCGCGCCTGCTCCCGTGGTGCCGTGCGGGGACAAGCCCGCGCCGCCGTCCCGGTTCCCGCATGGCGCGCGGGAACCGGCCCCGGCCTGCGCTGTTGATCCGGCGACCCAAGGAAAGGAACTGTCATGAAACTGGGTATCGACGGAAAACTGGCGGTCGTCACCGGCGCCGCGGGCGGGATCGGCCGGGCGACGGCACAGGTCCTTGCCGAAGAGGGCGTGCGGCTGTTCCTGACCGATACGGATGCCGATCAATTGCAGGCCGCGGCCGCCGAGATCGGCCCGGCGGTGGGCGGCACCCGTGCGGCCGACCTCTCCGATCCCGGGGCGATCGCGGATCTCGCCGGGCGCATCGCCGAGGCCGGGGGGGCCGACATCCTCGTGCACATGGCCGGGGTGACCGGGGCCAAGGGCGACCCGCTGGAGATGCGCGACGAGGACTGGGCGGAATGCTGGACCGTCAATTTCATGTCCGCCGTCCGCATGAGCCGCGCCCTCGTGCCCGCGATGGCGGCGAAAGGCTGGGGCCGCGTGGTCTTCACCGTCTCGGAGAACGCGGTGCAGCCCTATCCCGACGAGGCGGTCTACAATGCCTCCAAGGCGGCGCTGCTGAGCTATACCAAGGCGCTGTCGCTGCCCTACGGGCCGAAGGGCGTGCTGGTCAACGCGGTCATGCCGGCCTTCATCGAGACCCCCATGACCGACGGCATGATGGAGAAGCGCGCCGAGGCGATGGGCGTTTCCAGGGAGGAGGCGATCGAGAGCTTCCTCGCCGAGGAGCGCCCCTATCTGAGCCTGCGCCGCCGCGGCCGCCCCGAGGAGGTCGCCTCGGTCGCGGCGCTGCTGTGCTCGGACCGGGCCGGGTTCACCAACGGTTCCGCCTGGCGCGCCGATGGCGGCGCCGTGGCCTCCATCGACACCTGAGGAGAGACGCAGATGACCGACGGACATGTTTCCCACCTGCCCGAGCCCGAATATATCGACGATCACTATCGCGGCTCGGGCAAGCTGGAGGGCAAGCGGGTGTTGATCTCGGGCGGCGACAGCGGCATCGGCCGGGCCGTCGCGCTGCACATGGCGCGCGAGGGCGCGAAGGTGGCGATCCTCTACCGCTCTGCCGAGGAAAAGGCCGCCGAAACCCGCGCCGGGATCGAGGCGGAGGGCGCCCAGGCGCTGGTGATCCGCGCCGACATGGCCAGCACGGCGGATTGCGACAATGCCGTGGCCCAGACGGTCGCCGCCTGGGGCGCCATCGACGTGCTGGTGAACAATGCCGGGTTCCAGAAACCCTCCGCCAAGCTGGAGGAGGTGGGGGACGCGGAATGGCAGGCGCATTTCGACGTCAACATGGCGGGGATGTTCCGCCTGACCCGCGCCGCGATCGCGCATATGGCGCCGGGCTCGGCCATCGTCAACACGACCTCGATCAACGCCTTTGCCGGGCATGCCGCGCTCCTGCCCTATTCGGCGACCAAGGGGGCGATCTCGGCCTTCACCCGGGCGCTGGCCAAGCAGGTCATGGAGCGCGGCATCCGGGTGAACGAGGTGGCGCCGGGCCCGGTGGCCACGGATATCCAGAATGTCTTCGAGGATTTCGACGATGACATCCTGAAGAACATGGCCGCACCGATCGGGCGCGTGGGACAGCCGCGCGAGATTGCCCCGGCCTATGTCTACCTCGCCTGCCGCGACGCCGCCTTCGTCACCGGCCAGACGATCCACGTCAATGGCGGCATGATCCTGGGCAGCTGAGCGGGGCCGGGACCGCGGCGCCGCGGTCCCGCCCGTCCTTCCGCGCCCCGGCACCGGCGGCCCCCTCCCCCGCGAAACCCCGGATCCCGCATCGCCCCGCTGCCACCAGGCGGCGGGGCAATGCGCATGGGACATGCACGGGGGGAGCCGACGGCACCCGCATGGCAGGGCGCCCGCGGGACGCGGACTTTGCTACCCGGCGACGTCCGTACGCCCATGGGTGCCCTTTCCGCCCGTCCCGCCCGGGAAACTGCCCCGTGCCGGCGGCATCTCCGGGCCGTTGCACGGGGGCATTGCAGAGATCAGGCCGACGATACATGCCGGGCATGAGAGCATGTCCCTGCCCGGCCGGGTCATCGGGCGGCGCGGTGCCCGATGCTGCGCGCCGCCATGTTGGTCCCGGAGGCCCCACCCGCCGAGGGGCGGCGCCGCCCGGGGCGGGCCGGCTCACCAGAAGGCAAGCAGGATCCCGGCCATGGAGAGGGCCAGCACCAGCCCCCAGAGGCGGATATCCATCAGCAGGCCGCGCCCGTCGCGCATGCCCGCCATGGCCACCGACCTGTCCCAGATGAGCATTTCCTCCGGCGCCTCGCGCGGCGGGAAGACGGTGACCGACAGGCCCCAGTGCAGCAGGCAGGCGCCGATCGTCATCACCGCGACCGTGACCGTGAAATGCAGCGGCCAGATCCCGGCCTGCCCGGCGATGAACAGCACCACGCCCAGCAGATGCATCGTCACCAGCGTCGCGAAAGCCGCCCGTTCGCTGACCCGCGGGCTCATCGCGCCCAGGAAGAAGATCGCCACGATCGGCGGCACGATGATCGAGAAGGCCTGCTGCAGGTAGGACCAGATCCCGCCCGCATGCTGGATCAGCGGCGCCACGATCACCGCGACGAGCATGAAGCCCAGCGTGCACAGCGTCCCGTAGCGGCGCACCGTCTCGGGGGCCACCGGATCCTCGGGCCGGGTGACGAAGTCATGCACCACCAGGGTCGACGAGCTGTTGAGCGTCGAATCCACCGTCGACATGATGGCCGCGACCAGCCCCGCCAGGACCAGCCCGGTCAGCCCCGGCGGCAGGATCTGCGTGATCATCACCGGAAAGACCATGTCCTGCTCGGCCAGGTCCGGCAGCAGCGGCACCGCCATCGCCCCGGGCAGGACCATGATGAACAGCGGAATGCATTTCAGCAGCCCGCCCAGGAGGGCGCCGCGCTGCGCATCCTCGATGCTGCGCGCGCCCAGCACGCGCTGGACGACATACTGGTTGGTGATCCAGTACCAGAAGCCCAGCATCCAGACCCCCAGGAACAGCCCCGGCCAGGGCAGGCCCTCGTCGGAGGCGGGCTTGACCATCTCCAGGTGGCCGCCGGGCAGCGCGTCGCGCACCGTCGCCCAGGAGAAGTCCAGCGAGCGGAACATCAGGAAGGCGGTGATCGAACAGCCCAGCAGCAGGACGATCGCCTGCAGGATGTCGGTATAGACGACCGCCTTCAGCCCGCCTGCCGCGGCATAGCCCCCCGCGAACAGCCCGATGGCAATGCACGCCGCCCAGAGCGGCACGCCGGGGAAGAAGGTCGTCAGCACCACCCCGCCGGCATAGAGCCCGCCCGCGGTTTCCACCACCACCGTGAAGACGATGGTCAGCGCCGAGAAATACAGCCGCACCCGCCGGGAATAGCGCCGGTCGAGCCATTCCGGCGTCGTCGTCACCCTGGCCTTGAGATAGAGCGGCGCGAAGACGAAGGCGAGGATCAGCAGCGGAATGCCCGACATCCATTCGAAGGCGGAGCTGGCGATGCCCGTGGCATAGGCGGAGCCGGTCAGCCCGATGATCGTCGTGGTCGAGATGTTGGAGGCGAAGAGCGAGAAGCCGATCGCCCCCCAGGTCAGCGTCCGCCCGGCGAGGAACAGGTCCTCGCCCGTCTTGGTGCGCATCGACACCCAGACGCCGATGGCGAGGACCACGGCCAGATAGGCGGCGATCACGCCGATATCCAGCCCGGTTATATGCGATTGAACCTGCTCCATGCCTGTCTCCCTGTGCCGAGGCCTGCGGTGGGATCACGCGCGCGTGCGCCGCCCGTGTCCCGCGGGGGCAACGGCGCCGGAGCCCCCCCTGTTCCCGCGGCATTCGCTCCCGCGCCCCGCCGCCTCCCGCGGGCCGCGGGGCCGCTTGATGCGCCGGGCGGTCGGGCTAGCTGCGCCCCCGACGGGAAACGGCGCGGATGCGGATGGAGGCAAGGCCCATGTGGGAATGGATCACGGAGAATACCGACACGCTGCAGGTGATCGTCAGCCTGCTCACGACGCTGGTCTGGATCGTCTACCTGCATGTCTTCCTGTGGGGCTACATGCGCCAGACCCGCTCGGGGCTTCTGGTGACGCGGGCCGGGGCACAGGATGCGGAGGGGCGCTGCATCGTCTCGAACATGGGGTCGGAACCGGCCTTCCTGGTCGATGTGCTGGCCGAGTTCACGCTCGATGGCCGCCGCTCCACCGTCAGCGTGGTCGACCGCATCGAGCTGTGGGACCGCGAGACAGACCCGACGGTCGGGGTTTCGGCAGTGGGTCCGCTGGCCAGCGGCGGCTATGTCGATATCGGCAGCTTCTCCGAGATCCTGTCGCGGGCCGGGCGCAAGACCGGGCCGGAGGGCCCGCCCCCGCGGCCCGAGCGGCTGCGGCTACTGGCGGTGGCGGCGACCAGCCAGGCCCGTCAGCTGGTCGCCGCGCAGCGCGATTTCGACCTGGTCCCCGCCGAGCGCAGCGGGCGGCTTCAGGTGCTTCCGGTAGAGGTGGAAGCCACGCAGATCCGGTCCCGCCGCAGGCGCCACCAGCTGCGCGACCTGCTGCGCGAGCTGCAGCGGCAGGATGCGCTGGACCGTCCCGCCACCCCGGCCCGGTGATCCCGGCCCCAAGAGGCCCCGGGTCGGGCCCGGGGCGGGACGGCGCCGGGGGGCGTCGGCGCGATCCTTCTCCCGGCGGTCTCAGCCGCCGCCATCGCCTGCGGGCAGCGGCACCCCCACCGGACCGGACTCCGGGCGGTCCATCCGCGCATGGCGATATTCGGCGGGGGAGACGCCCCGCTCGGCCTTCAGCACCCGCGACAGGTGCGGCGCGTCGCAGAACCCGCAGGCGACCGCGATCCCGGAGATCGGCATATCCGTCATGCGCAGCCGCTGCAGCGCCCGGTCCAGCCGGATGCCGGTATAAACCTTCTGCGGGCTCTGTTCGAGATCGGCCATGAAGCGCCGTTCCAGGGTGCGCCGCGCCACCCCCAGCGCCGATGCCAGCGCCGCCACTGCCACGGGCATCTCGACATTCTGCTGCATCCGCAGCACGGCGCGCTTGACCAGGTCGTCGCGCGGCTGGCGGGCCAGTCCCTGGCCGGGCTGCGGCCGGGTTTCGCCATAGGCGGTGTCGATCATCATGATGTTGAGGCTCTTGACCGCCGCCGAATGGCCGATATGGCGGTTGACCAGGAAGGCCGCGAGATGCGCCGCCCCGTGACCGCCGGAACAGGTCAGCCGGTCGCGGTCGACCACGAAGATCTGGTCGGAGACGGGCAGCTCCCTGTCGAACCGGTCGATGAAGTCCTGGTGGTGGAACCAGCTGACGCAGCACCTGTATCCTGCCAGCAGGCCCTCCTGCTGCAGGATGAACACGCCCGTGCACAGGCCCACGACCGGGGTCCCCGCCGCGGCCATGTCGCGCAGCAGGCCGAGGCAGGCCGGGCTGAGCGAGGCGCGGTCGCTCATGACGCCGCCGACCACCACCAGGTAGTCGGGCCGCGCGGCATCGCGCAACCGCCCGTCGGGCTGGATGCGGACACCGCAGCTGGAGCGGATGGGCCCGGCGCCGTCGGACAGGACCGTCCAGTCGCACAGGATCGGCCGCGACTTGTCGGCCTCGTCCGCCGCCAGCCGCAGCACGTCGACGAAATTCGCGAAGGCCGAGAGCGTGAAGTTGTCCGCCAGCAGGAAGGCCACGCGCAGGCGGCGGCGCGGCGGGGCGGATCGTTCGGGCATGGCGCGGACCTCCTGGCGGATGGAGGCCATGGGGCCCGACCCTCCGGCCCCTGTCCATACTCCTCGGCCCGTCCCGCGCGCAATGGCGCAAAGATACAAGCCTCCCGGCGCAATCATCCCAGCCGCATCCGCCCGGACGCGCTATCGCTGGGGCACGACCCCACCCGAACCGCCGGATATCGCCCATGACCCGCTTCAACGCCTTCAGCCTGCTCAGGAACGCCGTCAGCGGACACAGGAACTGGACCGAGCAATGGCCCGACAGCCAGCCGAAGCCGGAATATGACGTGGTCATCGTCGGCGCCGGCGGGCACGGGCTGGGCTGCGCCTACTACCTGGCCAAGGAACACGGCATCACCAATGTCGCGGTGATCGACAAGGGCTGGCTGGGCGGCGGCAATACCGGGCGCAACACGACGATCATCCGCTCGAACTATCTCTATGACGAAAGCGCCCGGCTTTTCGATCATTCGCTCGACCTGTGGCAGGGGCTCAGCCAGGAGCTGAACTACAACGTCATGTATTCCAATCGCGGCGTGCTGATGCTGGCGCATAACCAGCATGACGTGCAGAGCTTCAGGCGGCATATCCATGCCAACCGGCTCAACGGGGTCGACAACCGCTGGCTGACGGCGCAGGAGTGCAAGGAAGTCTGCCCGCCGCTGAACATCGCGCCGGATGCGCGCTACCCGGTCATGGGCGGCGCCCTGCAGCAGCGGGCGGGCACCGCGCGCCATGACGCCGTGGCCTGGGGCTATGCCCGCGGCGCGGCCGCGCGCGGCGTCGACATCATCCAGAACTGTGCCGTCCAGGCGATCCGCCGCGGTCCCGACGGGGCGGTGACCGGGGTCGATACCGACAAGGGGTTCATCCGCGCCAAGAAGATCGCGGTCTCCGCCTCGGGGCATAACAGCATGGTCATGGCGACGGCAGGGGTGCGGCTGCCGCTGGAATCCATGCCGCTGCAGGCGCTGGTCTCCGAGCCGGTCAAGCCGGTCTTTCCCTGCGTCGTGATGTCGAATGCCGTCCATGCCTATTGCAGCCAGTCCGACAAGGGCGAGCTGGTGATCGGCTCGGGCACGGACCAGTACGTGTCCTATTCCCAGCGCGGCGGCCTGCCGCTGATCGAGCACACGATCGCCGCCATCTCCGAGGTGTTCCCGATCTTCAACCGCATGAGGATGCTGCGCAAATGGGCCGGGATCACCGACAACACCCCCGACCGCTCGGCCATCCTCGGCAAGACGCCGGTGCAGAACCTCTATGTCAATTGCGGCTGGGGCACGGGCGGGTTCAAGGCCACCCCCGGCGCGGCGCACCTCCTGGCCCACACGGTGGCCAGGGACGCGCCCCACCCGATCAACGCGCCCTTCTCGCTGGAGCGGTTCCGCACCGGGCGGCTGATCGACGAGGCCGCCGCCGCCGCCGTCGCGCACTGACATGCGCCCCAGGATGATTGCGCACCGAGGAGCCCCGCCATGCTGCTGATCCATTGCCCCTATTGCGACGAGACCCTGCCCGAGGTCGAATTCACCTATGCCGGGGAGGCGCATGTCATGCGCCCCGAGGACCCATCGGCGGCGACCGACGAGGACTGGCACGCCTTCCTCTTCCTGCGCGACAACATCAAGGGCGTTCATTTCGAACGCTGGCGCCATGTCCATGGCTGCGGGCGGTTCTTCAACGCCGCGCGCAACACGATCACCGACAGGTTCCTGACCACCTACCGGGCGGGCGCGCCGCGCCCCGATCCCGGCACCCTCACGGAGGGGGGCGAATGACCAGCTTCCGCGTTTCCGGAAAGGGACGCGTCGACACGGCGCGCCCGGTGAATTTCACCTTCGACGGCAGGACGTACCAGGGCTGCGCGGGCGATACCGTGGCCTCCGCGCTGCTGGCCAACGGCGTGCATCTGATGGGGCGCAGCTTCAAGTATCACCGCCCGCGCGGCGCCGTCGCGGCGGGATCCGAGGAACCCAATGCCCTGATCGGCACGCGGCGCGGCCCCGGCCGGTTCGAGCCGAATACCCGCGCCACCATGCAGGAGCTGCGCGCCGGGCTGGAGACCATGTCGCAGAACCGGTTTCCCGGCCTGTCCTTCGATATCGGCGCGGTGAACGATGCCGCCTACATGCTGTTCTCGGCCGGGTTCTA
This sequence comes from Mangrovicoccus algicola, assembly GCF_014903745.1. Lineage (GTDB taxonomy): Bacteria > Pseudomonadota > Alphaproteobacteria > Rhodobacterales > Rhodobacteraceae > Mangrovicoccus > Mangrovicoccus algicola. The sequence goes on from NZ_JACVXA010000033.1 coordinate 25,786, forward strand.
CTACAAGACCTTCATGTGGCCGCGCAGCTTCTGGGACAGGGTCTACGAACCCTTCATCCGCGCCGCCGCCGGGCTTGGCGTCAGCCCGTCCCAGGAGGATCCCGACACCTATGCCTCGCGCAACCTGCATTGCGACCTGCTGATCGTCGGGGCCGGGCCGACCGGGCTGGCCGCCGCGCGGGCCGCCGCCGGCGACGGGCTCAGCGTCGTGCTGGTCGACGAGCATGCCGAGGCGGGGGGGACGCTTCTCTCGGAACCCCAGGCCGTGATCGACGGCCTGCCCGCCTGGGACTGGCTGGCGGCGGAACTGGCCGCGCTGAAGGATCTGGGCGTGCGTGTCATGACCCGCACCACCGCCATCGGCTATTACCACCAGAACATGGTCGGGCTCTGCCAGCGCCTGACCGACCATCTCGACAACCTGCCCGCCGACACGCCGCGCGAAAGGCTGTGGCGCGTGCGGGCGCGACAGGTGATCCTGGCCCAGGGCGCGCTGGAAAAGCCGCTGGTCTTTCACGGAAACGACCGCCCCGGCGTCATGCTGGCCGGGTCGGCCCAGACCTACCTGAACCGCTACGGGGTGCTTGTGGGGCGCCGGCCCGTGGTGCTGACCAGCCACGATTCCGCCTGGTATGCCGCCTTCGACATGGCCGGGGCCGGGGCGCAGGTGCAGGCCATCATCGACCTGCGCGGCGACGTCGCGCAGGAGCTTCTGGACGAGGCGCGGCGGCGCGACATCCCCGTCCGCCTCTCCGGCACGGTCACCGGCACCTCGGGGCGGCTGCGGATCTCGGCGGTGCGGGTCAACCCGGTCGCCGATGGCAGGGCGGGCCCGGCCGAGAGGCTGGCCTGCGACTGCCTGCTGGTCTCGGGCGGCTGGACGCCGTCGCTGCATCTCTTCTCGCATACGAAGGGCACGCTGGCCTGGGACGAGGACCGCACCACCTTCCTGCCCGAACGCACGCCCGAGGATTGCCTGATCGCCGGGGCGAGCCGCGGCCTGTGGGGGCTGGAGGCGGCGCTGCAGGACGGCGCGCAGGCCGGCATCCGGGCGGCCGGGGCCCTGGGCCGGAACCGTTCCGGGACGGCGCCGCGCGTCGAGGGCGACCGCCCCGGCACCGGCATCTCGGCAAGGGAATTGCCCACCGATCGCAGCCCCGGCCGCGCCAAGGCCTTCGTCGATTACCAGAATGACGTGACCGCCAAGGATCTGCGCCTGGCCGTGCGCGAGGGCATGCGCTCGATCGAGCATGTCAAACGCTATACCACCAACGGCATGGCCACCGACCAGGGCAAGATGTCGAACATCAACGGGCTGAACATCGCCGCCGACGCCCTGGGCAAGCCGCAACCGCAGGTCGGGCTGACCACCTTCCGCCCGCCCTACACGCCGACCAGCTTCGGCGCCTTCGCGGGCTATCACCGCGGCAGCCACTTCGAGGCGACGCGCCGGACCCGCATCGACGGCTGGGCCGAGGCGCACGGCGCCGCCTTCGAACCCGTGGGCCAGTGGCGCCGCGCCTGGTACTTTCCCCGTCCGGGCGAGGACATGCAGGCCGCCGTCAGCCGGGAATGCCGCGCGGTGCGCCGCTCGCTGGGCATCTTCGACGCCTCCACCCTGGGCAAGATCGAGGTCGTCGGACCCGATGCGGTCGAGTTCATGAACCGCATGTACACCAACCCCTGGACCAGGCTGGCCGTCGGCCGCTGCCGCTACGGGCTGCTTCTGGGCGACGACGGCTACATCCGCGATGACGGCGTGATCGCCCGCATCGCCCCCGACCGGTTCCACGTGACCACCACGACCGGCGGCGCCGCGCGGGTGCTGGCGATGATGGAGGATTACCTGCAGACCGAATGGCCCGACCTGCAGGTCTGGCTGACCTCCACCACGGAACAATGGTCCACCATCGCGCTGAACGGGCCCAATGCCGCCAGGCTGCTGGCGCCGCTGGTGGAGGGGGTCGAGCTGACCGAAGAGGCTTTCCCGCACATGTCCTGCACCGAATGCACCGTGGCGGGCCTGCCCGCGCGGCTGTGGCGGGTCAGCTTCACCGGCGAGATCGGTTTCGAGATCAACGTCCCCGCCCCGATGGGCCGCCGCCTGTGGGAAACGCTCTGGGAGGCCGGACAGCGCTATGACATCACTGCCTACGGCACGGAGACGATGCATGTGCTGCGCGCCGAGAAGGGCTATATCATCGTCGGCCAGGACACGGACGGCACGGTCACGCCCTATGATGCGGGCATGGGCTGGGCGGTGGGCAAGGCCAAGCCGGATTTCGTCGGCAAGCGCGGCCTGGCCCGCCCGGACCTGGTGGCCGCGGACCGCAAGCAGCTGGTCGGCCTGCTGACCGAGGACGGATCGCGGCTGGAGGAAGGGGCGCAGATCGTCTTCGATCCGCAGCAGCCGGTGCCGATGACCATGGTCGGGCATGTGACCTCCGCCTATCACTCGGACGCGACCGGCCGCCCGATCGCCCTGGCGCTGGTGCAGGGGGGGCATGAGCGGATGGGACAGACCGTCCATGTGCCGATGCCCGATCGCACGATCGCCGCGAAAATCACCGGGACCGTGTTCTACGATCCCGAGAACACCAAGCTGAAGATCTGAGCCGGAGGCGAGGACGATGACTGCACATGCCGATATTCCGCCCCCCGGCACGCTGATCCGGACCGCCGCGGCCCGGATCGGCATCACCGCCGCGCCGGGACGGCTGAGCCTGCGCGCCCGCGACGGCCTCGGCGCGCTGGGAACGGCGCTGGGGATCGACCTGCCCGGGCGGATCGGAGGCCGGGCCGGTCGCGACGCGATCGAGGCGATGTGCCTGGGCCCGGATGAATGGGTCCTGCTGAGCCCGCCGGAGGAGGTGGCCGCGCTGCTGGCGGCGGGGGCGGCGGTCTACGCCGCGCATCCCCACAGCCTGGTGGACATCTCGGGCCGCGAGACGACCATCGCCATCGACGGGCCGCGCGCGGCGGAGCTGCTGACCCTGGGCCTGGCGCGCGATCCGGCCGGGATCGCCCCGGGCGATGGGCGCCGCACCTATTTCGACGGGCAGACCGTGATCCTGTGGCGCGACGGCGAGACCCGCTTCCGCATGGATGTGTGGCACAGTTTCGCGCCGCATCTTCTGGGCCTGCTGGACACCGGCTGCCGCGAACTGGCCGCCGAGGCGCCCTGACCGCGGCGTCGGGGCGGGGTCAGGCCAGGGAGACCAGCATGTCGCAGACCCGGCGCGGATCGTACCTGTCGGGCTGCGCCCCGGCCAGCGGCAGGGTCACGCAATCGATGCCATGGCGGGCGGTGATCTCTCGCCGCTCCGTCCCGCTCCAGCGGGGATCGCACAGCACATGCGTGATCAGGTCGCGCGGCCGCGCGTCGGGCCCGGCATCGCGGCATAGCGGCGCCAGCAGGGCGGCGACCCGGTCCGCGGGCGCATGCCCCAAGGCCTCGGGATCGCTGCCCAGCCCGGGCAGGTAGATCTTGGGCACCCGCCGCGCCGCGACGGCGCGCCCGACCCCTGCGGGCAGCAGGTTGGCCACGACGCTGGAATAGAGGCTGCCGGGGGGATAGCAGATCAGGTCGGCCGCGCCGATCAGCGCGCGATTGCGCCCGGGCAGGCGCAGCTGCTGCGGCGCGATCTCGCCCGCCTCCCCGGACAGGAAGGCCCGCAGGATGCGCGTCTCCAGCGGCGCGACCTCCTTGCCGGTGATCTCGCGCTGGCCGGTCAGGATGCGGCCATCCTCCAGTTCCACGCCGAGCTGCAGATTGGCATCCACCACCGCCCGCACCGTGCCGCGCACATCGACCATCTTCGACATCAGGAACAGCACCGGCTCCAGCGCGCGGTCGTTGGACAGGTAGCCCCCGGCGATGATCAGATTGCCGATGCTGGCATTGCGATAGTCGAAATCCCGCGGCGCCCGCGCGGTGAAATCCTGCAGGAAGGACCGGATCAGCCGCCGCATCGGCATCGCGACGGCCCGCACCAGCGGATGGCGTCCCGCGGCCATCGCGGCGACCTCGGCGGCCAGATCGGCCGACGCCCCCAGCTTCGGCAGCCGGTGGGAAAAGAGGGCGTAGATGTCGGGCTGGCCCAGCACCGACTCGTCGGCCAGCGCCATCAGCCGGCTGCGCAGATCGCCCACGGCCGGCATGTCGAAGGCCAGGCGCAGGGTCTGCGAACTGCCGCCGCTGTCGAAGGGCGTGACCAGGTGGACGGAATTGTGGGTGTAGCGCTTGAGCGCGCGGGCGATGCCGTTGAGCGCGCTGCCGCCGCTGAAGAACAGGATGCGCGGTCCCAGATGCGGCATGCTCAGCGCCCGCGACACCCGCAGCGGGTCGGGCAGCTGCGCCTCGCGCGTGATGGTGATCCCGGCCATCTTCCTCTCCCGGTCCTGCAGGCGCCGCGTCGCGGTCCCGGCCAGATCGATGCCGGGGGCCGCCGCATCGTGATACGCGGCGCGGCCCCGGGCGTCATCCGCCGCCGCTGTCGCATCCCGCCCTGCCCTCCCGTCCCGCGACCGGGGGGCGGCCTCAGCCGCGCTCCTTCAGCCGCTCCTCGATCGCGGCCAGCCGCCGGATGACCTCGTCGCGATAGGTGTCGGTCGCGGCGTTGGATTCCTCGGCATGGGCATCCTGCATCGAATTCACGATCAGGCCCACGACAAGGTTCACCACCGCGAAGGTGGTGATCAGGATGAAGGGCACGAAGAACAGCCAGGCCCCGGGATGCACCTCCATCACCGGCCGCACGATGCCCATGGACCAGCTTTCCAGCGTCATCACCTGGAACAGCGTGTAGAGAGATGCCCCGAGCGAGCCGAACCAGTCCGGGAAGGTCGCGGCGAAGAGCTTGGTCGAGATCACGGCGGCGATGTAGAAGATCACCCCCATCAGCAGGAAGACCGAGGCCATCCCCGGCAGGGCCGAGATGAAGCCCTCGACCACCCGGCGCAGCGTCGGCGCCACCGAGATCACCCGCAGGAGCCGCAGGATGCGCAGCGCGCGCAGCACCGAAAGCGCCCCGGCGGCGGGCACCACGGCAATCCCCACGACCAGCAGGTCGAAGACGTTCCACGCATTGCGGAAGAACCGCAGCCCCCGCGCATAGAGCTTGGCCAGGATCTCGGCCACGAAGAAGGCCAGGCAGGCCGTGTCCAGCGCCGTGACCAGCGTGCCGGCGGTCTCCATCACCCGGCCCGAGGTCTCCAGCCCCAACAGGACAGCGTTGAAGAGAATGACCCCCATGATGGTGTTGCGCGTGGAGGGGCGGTCGAGAAAATCGGAAATGCTCTGGCGCATCTTGAGGCGGCTCCTGAAAGATCACCCCGCCTCTAGGATATCTGCCCGGCGCCTTCCAGCCCGGCGCTGCCGCGCCCGCAGGACCCGCATGGCCGCCAATCCCGCAGCTGCCCCGCAGGCAAAAAAAAAGGCCGAGACAAGCTCGGCCAAAGTCCAACAGGGAGGTTGAAGATGATGAGAGTTTCCTCTCACCGTCGTCTTCCTTGCCCCATTTATGGGCGGAGTGTGAACGAAGCAACCCGGCCAGCCCTGCAATATCCGCATGCCCGTCATGCATCCCAGGGCCGCAGACCTGCGCGGACGGACCGCCGCATGGTCCCGCTACGGAGGACGCGGCGTTTTAGTCGCTGTTTTATCTGCATAACCGCCGCCATGTGGGGCCGTTTTCATGTCCGGTAAAATGGGGGCGCGCCTGGTCCGGCGCCCCCTTCCCCGCTCAGAACAGGAAGTCGCTCTGGTCGAGATCGCCCAGATAGGTCCGTTCCAGGGTCAGCACGTCGCCCCCGCCGAAATCGATCACGACATCCTCGCCGTACTGGGTGGCGGCGGCCACGACCCCGGCCCATCCGCCATATCCGTCGAGCCGCAGCGCGATGACGTCCTCGCCGTCCTGGAAATCGGTGATCGTGTCATGCCCGCTGGCATAGATGAAAGTGTCCGCCCCCGCGCCGCCGGTCAGCCAGTCACTGCCCTGCCCGCCATCGAGCCGGTCATCGCCGGCGCCGCCGGTCAGCACGTCGCGCCCCGCGCCGCCCGAGGCCTTCAGCGAGATCGACCCGGCCTCCAGCCAGCGCGCATCGATGACGTCGTCGCCGCCGAGCCCCTTGACCACCAGCTTCTCGCTATTGGTGATGTCCAGCGTGAAATTCCCCAGGTTGACGCGCTCGAAGAGCACCCCGTCGCCGGTGCCGCGGATCTCGAAGTGATCGCCCGCCGTCTCGGCGCCATCCACCAGGACGGTGTCGTAGCCGAGACCGCCATCCATCACGTCGGACCCGTCGCCATTGTCCCAGGCCATCACGTCCCGGCCCTGCCCGCCGCGCATGTAGTCGTTGCCCTTCTCGCCTTCCAGCCAGTCATTGCCCGTGCCGCCCAGCAGGACGTCATCCCCGGCCCCGCCGGTCAGGATGTCGTCCCCGGCGCCGCCGTCGGCCTTCAGGCGGATTGCCCCGGCCTCCAGCGCCGACGCGTCGATGACGTCGTCACCGCCCTGCCCGTTGACCTCCAGCCGCTCCGTCCCCGCGATGTCGATCGTGAAGGGGCCCAGATTGGTGCGCGCGAAGGACACGTCGCCCGCGCTGCCCGCGATCACGAAGGCATCCCCGGCCCCGTCGGCGCCGTTGACCACCCCCGTGTCATGGCCCAGCCCGCCCTGCATCACGTCCGAGCCGTCGCCGTTGTTCCACACCATCGTGTCGGCCCCGGCGCCGCCGCGCATCAGGTCATTGCCCTTCCCGCCGATCAGCAGGTCGCGGCCGGCCCCGCCCAGCAGGGCATCATCCCCGGCGCTGCCGATCAGCACGTCCCGCCCGGCGCCGCCATCGACGCGCAGATCGACGAGCCCCGCGCCCAGACCGGAGGCATCCACCGTGTCGTCGCCGCCCAGCCCGTTCACCGTCAGCCGCTCGGTATTGCGGATATCCAGCGAGAACGGCCCCAGGTTCACCCGTTCGAACGCGACGCCGGCTGCGCTGTCGCGGATCTCGAACAGGTCACCCGCACCGTCTGCGCCGTTGACCAGGGCGGTGTCGCGCCCGGCGCCGCCCTCCATCACGTCCGACCCGTCGCCGTTGTTCCACACCATCGTGTCGGCGCCGTCGCCGCCCAGCATGACGTCATTGCCGCGATCGCCGATCAGCGTGTCCGCCCCGGCCTCGCCTGCCAGCACGTCATCGCCATCGCCGCCGCGAAGCACGTCGTCCCCGGCGCCGCCCGCGACCACGTCATTGCCGTCGAGCGCCTCGATCAGGTCCTCCCCCGGGCTGCCTGCCAGGATATCCGCCTCGGGCGTGCCCGGAATGTAATTTGCGGCCATCGTCTCTCTCCTCGATCCGGTGCGAAACCGTCTGTTGCCGAAGGCGCCACCGCGGCACCATCGAGGCATGGTCGACCCGGGGCGGCGTCCGGTTCAGTTTATTTCCGCGCCGCCCGGGCTTGTTCCGGTGCGCACAGGCAGGCAGGATCCGGGCATCCGGCGGAACCCGCGCGACAGGCCGTTACAGAATCAAGTTGCCGAAGGGAAAGTTGCGTGGCACAGATTGTGTCGTCGCAGGAACACGCCATTTTCCGTTTCCTGCGACGATAGCTGGACCAGACGCCAAAAACCCGGTTAAGAGGTTGGCAGGCAGGATTCGAGGACAGAGCGCATGGACGACCGCAGGCAGGCAGGTCTTTTCACGCCACAGGCGGAGAGCATCTCCGAAAGCATCATCCGCAACGCGGCGACCTTGTCGGATGCGCTGGACCATCACATGCGCCACAGCTTCCGCCCCGAAACCCGCAAGACCCTGCGCAAGTTCTCCCCGGCCGAAGTGTCCGAACTGACCGGGATCAGCCTGTCGAACCTGCGCACGCGCCACCAGGAAGGCGATTTTCCCGATGTGGAGACCGATGCGCGGGGGCGGCGCCTGTATGACGCGGCCGAGATCGCGCAGATCCGCGAGATCATGGCCCAGACCGGGCGCAACGGGCATATCTATCAGCCCGGCCGCCGCGAGGGCGACGCGCTTCAGGTGATTTCGGTCGTCAACTTCAAGGGCGGCAGCTCCAAGACCACCACCGCGATCCACCTCGCCCAGCGATACGCGCTGCGCGGCTATCGGGTTCTGGCGGTGGACATGGACCCGCAGGCGAGCCTGACGACCATGTTCGGCTATCGCCCCGAGCTGGAATTCGTGGATCACGGCACCGTCTATGACGCGTTGCGCTACGAGGATCCGGTGCCGATGAGCCAGGTGATCCGCAAGACCTATTTCCACAATCTCGACCTCGCCCCGGCCGGCCTCCTGCTGTCGGAATACGAGACCGAGACCGCCTATGCGCTGCAGCACCGGATCGAACCGCCCTTCACCCAGCGCCTGTCGATCGCGCTGGACGAGATCGAGGCCGATTACGACCTGGTCATCATCGACTGCCCGCCGCAGCTGGGCTTCACCACGATGACCGCCCTTCTCGCCTCGACGGGGCTGCTGATCACGGTGATCCCCTCGATGCTGGACATCGCCTCGATGGCGCAGTTCATGGAACTGGCCGGAGAGACGGTGCGCACGCTGGAGGAACAGGCGGGGCCGACCGACTGGAAGTTCATGAAATTCATGATCGCCCGCTACGAACCCACGGATGTGCCGCAATCGCAGATGGCAGGGTTCCTCAAATCCATCCTGCTCGACCAGGTGCTGCACACGCCGATGCTGAAATCGACCGCGATTTCCGATGCCGGGATGACCCAGCAGACGGTCTATGAGCTGGAGCCGGGGCAGATCGTGCGCAAGACCCGCGACCGGATCATGGAAAGCCTCAACGGCGTCGCGGACGAGCTTGAAACCATCATCCAGCAGGCCTGGGGACGGAGGACCGACTGATGGCGCGCCGCAACATGTTCCAGCCGCCCCGCCCTCCGGCCGAGCCCGGCACCCCGGCCCAGCCCGCCGCCCCGTCCGGGCGCAGCGGGTTTCCGGCCACCGGCGCGATGACCGCGATGAAGACGACCCTGCGCGATCTCAGTTCCAACGCGGTGCGCGAGATCGACCCTGCGGTGATCGAGGAGGACGGGCCGCGCGACCGGCTGGCCTTCTCCGACCGCGAGGTGGCGGATCTGGCCGACAGCATCCGCGAACACGGCCAGCAGGTGCCGATCATGGTGCGCCCGGTCGCCGAACGGCCCGGGCATTACCGCATCGTCTATGGCCGCCGCCGCCTGCGCGCCATCCGGCTGCTGGGGATCCCCGCCAAGGCGATGATCCGCACGCTCAGCGACGAGCAGGCGATCTTGGCCCAGGGGCAGGAGAACAGCCAGCGGCTGGATCCGAGCTTCATCGAGAAGGCGCTGTTCGTCGGCGAACTGGCCGCGGCGGGCTATTCCAACCCGGTGATCATGGATGCGCTGGCCATCGACAAGGCGATGCTGTCGCGGATGACGAAGGTCTGCGATCACGTGCCCGCCGGTCTGGCCCAACGCATCGGCCCCGCCCACGGCATCGGCCGCCGCCGCTGGGAGGACCTGGCCGAAGCCCTGCGCGATAGCGGCGCAGACCCTGACGCGATCGCGTCGCAGGCGCTGGATCACCGGCCCGAGGCAGGTTCGGACGACCGTTTCCTCGCCGTGTTCTCGGCCCTTCGCCCGGCGGCTGCCGCCCCTGCCCCGTCCGCCCGCGCCGCAAGCCGGATCAGCGACCGCGATGGCCGCCCCCTGGCAGAGATCCGCAGCACCGCCCGCAGTGTCGGGCTGAAGCTGGCGACGGCAGAGCAGCCGGAATTCAGCCGCTGGTTCGCCGAGAATGCCGAAGAGATTCTGCGCCGTCTGCATGACGAGTGGCAGGAAGACCGGGACCCACAGGCATAAACGTCCCGGAAGACTGACCGAAACCCCAACCAGAGGAGCACAGACGAGGCGCAGCAGATAAAGAAAGAGCCCCCCGAGAAAATCCCAGAGAGCCCGATCTGTCTTTAGCATCTTCAGGTCTACCAGCTTCTCGCCAGTCGTCAAGCACATCCGATTCGGGTGACCGAAAGGTGTGTCCTGCCGTCACTCCTGCGCCGTCTTCATGCGGTCCGGAAACAGGGATTTGCACGCCGGGGCCATGACGCCGCCCTTGTGATCGAGCATGACCCCGATTGCCACGCTTGTCCCGCGGAGCCCTGCTCCGACGGAAGGGAGCCCGTTGTCCGCGGACAACCGCTTCGCCCTGATGCCCGCCCTGCGCCAGGCCCGTGCCGTGCTGGGCCTGTCCCCGGCCGTGCTTGCCACGCTGGAGGCGATGCTGACCTGCCTGCCGAAAACCGGCAGCGCGCATGTCGTCTTCGCCTCGAACGAGACGCTGATCCGGCGGCGCAACGGGGTCTCGGACCGGACGATCCGCCGCCATGTCGCGCATCTGGCGGCGATCGGCCTGCTGCGGCGCTGTGACAGCCCCAACGGAAAACGCTACAGCCGCCGCAACCCGCTGACCGGGGAAATGCTTCGTTTCGGGTTCGATCTTTCCCCCCTGTTCGGACGCGCCGACGAGATCCGCCGGATGGCCGCCGCCGAAACGGCCCGGCAGGAGGCCTGCGATGTGCTGCGCCTGCGCATCCGGACCGTCCTGTCCGCGGTGCCCGAGGAACAGCGGATGGACCTGCTGCGACGGTTGCGCCGCCGCCTGTCCCTGGAGGAACTGGAAGACATCCTGGCCCCCCTGCGCAGCCTGGAGCCCGACACGAACACCATGCCCACCCCCCCTGACCATCCCGCAACCGAGCTTGTCACATCGGACGGAATGACCGCCACCGACAGCCAATCTGTCCGCCACTGTCAGAGATCCAACCAAGAAACCCGGAAAGACTCGCCCAGCGAACTGCGCCCGGACCAGATCGGCGCGGCCTGCCGGTTTGCCCTGTCCTTCTCGGCAACGGACATATCCGGCTGGCCGCAGCTCTGCGATCATGCGGACCGGCTGGCTTCGATGATGGGCATCGACGGAGATAGCCTGCGACAGGCCAAGGCCAGATGCGGACCCCGTTCCGTGGCCAAGACCCTGATGCTGATTGCCGAGATGAAGTCACGGGTGAAAACCGCGCCCGCCTATTTCCGATCCGTGACCACGGGGATGCGCGCGGGCGATTTCGATCCCGACAGGCTCATTGCAAGGCGGCTTCGGGCCGGGGCGGCATGATGCCGGACGTTGTCCGCGGACAACCGCAGCAATCGCGGCTATGGTCATTCTCCGGCTGGCACGCGACAACTGCCCAGCGACCCGAACCATCCGAGGAGAAGCAGGCATGAAGCGCAAGGGACAAGGGGAATTGTCGCAGGATCCGCATGCCGTCCGCGAGATCCGCGAGAAGACCCTGGAAGTCGCCATCGGCCGCGAAGTGAGGGAATTGCGCCGGCGCCAGAGACTGACCGGCGCGGAACTGGCCGCAGCGGCGGGGTTGTCCGTGGGCATGCTGTCCAAGATCGAGAACGGGGTGATCTCGCCGTCGCTTGCCACGATCCAGACCCTGGCCCATGCGCTGCGGGTGCCGCTGGTCCAGCTTTTCGCCGGGTATGAGGAAACCCGCGGCTGCATGCATGTGAAGGCAGGGCAGGGGGTGGAGACAGACCGCGCGGGAACCCGGGCGGGGCACCAGTATCACCTTCTGGGGCATATCGGCTCGAACGACTCCGGGGTGGTGGTCGAACCCTACATGATCACGCTGGACAACCAGAGCGACACGTTTCCGACCTTCCAGCACGAGGGGATCGAGATGCTCTACATGCTCGATGGCGAGATGGGCTACCGCCATGGCGACCAGCTGTACCGGATGGAGCCGGGCGACACGCTGCTTTTCGATTCCGATGCCCCCCACGGTCCGGAGCAACTTGTCCGCCTGCCGATCCGGTATCTGTCGATCATCACCTATCCGCAGCAGGGGTGAGACACGGCCTGCCCGGAAAGCAGGCAATCCCGACGGTAGCCGGATGAAATCGGCCCGCGCCTCTATTTTTTCCTAGCAGGAATGTTTATTTCCTCTTAGGGGTGTTTCGAAAGGCGGCACCGGCCGCATCCAAGATCATCCCGGAGGACCCATGTGTGGCATTGTCGGCCTGTTCCTGAAAAATGATGCGCTGCATCCCCGGCTGGGCGACATGCTCGGCGACATGCTGGTGACGATGACCGATCGCGGGCCCGACAGTGCCGGCATCGCCATCTACGGCCCCGCGGGGGAGGGAACGAAGATCACCGTCCAGTCCGACACGCCCGGCGCCGCCTTCGATGGGCTGGCGGAGGCGCTCAGTGCGGAGCTGGGTGCTGCGGTGACCATGACGCGGGCGGATACGCATGCGGTGCTGCACATGCCGGAGGCGGTCGCCGCCGCGGCCATCGCCGCCCTCGAGGCACGCGGGCTGCGCGTCATGGGGACGGGCCGGTCGATGGAGATCTTCAAGGAGGTCGGCCTGCCTGCGGATGTGCTGGAGCGTTTCGGCATCCGCGCGATGGGCGGCACGCACGGGATCGGCCATACCCGCATGGCCACGGAATCCGCGGTGACGACCCTGGGGGCGCATCCGTTTTCCACCGCCGATGACCAGTGCCTGGTGCATAATGGCAGCCTGTCGAACCACAACCAGATGCGCCGCCGCCTGGCGAAGAAGGGCGTGATGACCCGCACCGAGAACGATACCGAGGTGGGCGCCGCCTATATCTCCTCGCGCATCGCCGAGGGGGCGACGCTGGGCGAGGCGCTGGAGGGGACGCTGAAGGATCTCGACGGGTTCTTCACCTTCGTCACCGGCACCAGGGACGGGTTCGGCGTGGTGCGCGACCCGATCGCCTGCAAGCCCGCGGTGATGGCCGAAACGCCCGATTACGTGGCCTTCGCCTCCGAATACCGCGCCTTCGCCGATCTGCCCGGGATCGAGGCCGCCCGCGTCTGGGAACCCGAACCGGCAACCGTCTATTTCTGGGAGCGCTGAACGATGTCCGTCCTCGACCTGCAGGCGATGGGCCTGCGCGCGATCAATACCACGCTGCAATCCGCCGCGGGCTCCGGCGACAGTTTCACCATCGCGAACCCGCGCGGCAGCCACGCGGTCGCCGTCGGGCTGGACGGCCCGCTGAACGTGACCGTGCAAGGCTCCACCGGCTATTACTGCGCGGGGATGAACAAGGAGGCCGAGATCACCGTGGAGGGATCGGCGGGGCCGGGCCTGGCCGAGAACATGATGTCCGGCACCGTGACCGTGACGGGCGATGCAAGCCAGTATGCCGGGGCGACCGGGCGGGGCGGGCTGCTGAACATCCGCGGCAATGCCTCTTCGCGCTGCGGCATCTCGATGAAGGGCATCGACATCGTCGTGCATGGCAATATCGGACACATGTCCGCTTTCATGGCGCAGAAGGGCAACCTGGTCGTGCTGGGCGATGCCGGGGATGCGCTGGGGGACAGCCTCTACGAGGCGCGGATCTTCGTGCGCGGCAAGGTGGCGTCGCTCGGCGCCGATTGCGTCGAGAAGGAGATGCGCCCCGAACACCTGGAGATCCTCGCCGACCTCCTGTCCCGCGCGGGCGCGGATGCGGCGCCCGGCGAGTTCCGCCGCTACGGCTCGGCGCGCAACCTCTACAATTTCAACATCGACCACGCGGACCAGTACTGATGGACAAGACCCCCAAGACCGAGCCGCGCCAGAGCTGGACCTTCTCGCGCGAGGTGAATGCCGAGATCCGCCGCGCCGCGGCCACCGGCATCTACGACATCCGCGGCGGCGGCGCGAAGCGCCGGGTCCCGCATTTCGACGACCTGCTGTTCCTGGGCGCCTCGATGTCGCGCTACCCGCTGGAGGGATACCGCGAGAAATGCGACACCTCCGTCACGCTGGGCACCCGCTTTGCCACGAAACCGATCGAGCTGAAGATCCCGGTGACCATCGCGGGCATGTCCTTCGGCGCGCTTTCGGGCGCGGCCAAGGAGGCGCTGGGGCGCGGGGCCACGCTGGCGGGGACCTCGACCACCACCGGCGACGGCGGCATGACCGAGGAGGAGCGCGGCCATTCCGAGAAGCTGGTCTACCAGTACCTGCCGTCCCGCTACGGCATGAATCCCGACGACCTGCGCCGGGCGGATGCGATCGAGATCGTGGTGGGGCAGGGGGCGAAACCTGGCGGCGGCGGCATGCTGCTGGGCCAGAAGATCACCGAGCGCGTCGCGGGAATGCGCGACCTGCCGCAGGGGGTCGACCAGCGGTCTGCCTGCCGTCACCCGGACTGGACCGGGCCCGACGACCTGGAGATCAAGATCCTGGAGCTGCGCGAGATCACCAACTGGGAAAAGCCCATCTACATCAAGATCGGCGGCGCGCGGCCCTATTACGACACGGCGCTGGCGGTGAAGGCCGGGGCGGATGTCGTGGTGCTTGACGGGATGCAGGGCGGCACGGCGGCCACCCAGGACGTGTTCATCGAGAATGTCGGCCAGCCGACCCTGGCCTGCATCCGTCCTGCCGTCCAGGCGCTGCAGGATCTGGGGATGCATCGCGAGGTGCAGCTGGTGGTCTCGGGCGGCGTCCGCACGGGGGCGGACATGGCCAAGGCGCTGGCGCTCGGCGCGGATGCGGTGGCCATCGGCACCGCCGCGCTGGTGGCGCTCGGCGACAACGACCCGAAATGGGAGGCCGAGTACCAGGCGATGGGCACCACCGCGGGGGCCTATGACGACTGGCACGAGGGCCGGGACCCCGCGGGGATCACCACCCAGGACCCGGCGCTGGCGGCGCGGCTCGACCCGGTCGCGGCCGGGCGGCGGCTGCGCAACTACCTCAACGTGATGACGCTGGAATGCCAGACCATCGCGCGGGCCTGCGGCAAAAGCCATGTCCACAACCTCGAACCCGAGGATCTCTGCGCGCTGACCATGGAGGCCGCCGCCATGGCGCGCGTGCCGCTGGCGGGCACCGAGTGGTGGCCGGGCAAAGCCGGGTTCTGAACAAAGAGTGAAGGACGGGGCGGGCACGGATCCGCCCCGCGCATGTGACAGGGAAAAGGATGCGACGATGACCGACCTCGCCGCCTATGCCGCCGATCGCGGCATCAAGTATTTCATGATCTCCTATACCGACCTCTTCGGCGGCCAGCGGGCCAAGCTGGTTCCGGCCCAGGCCATCGCCGGGATGCAGCAGGACGGCGCGGGCTTCGCGGGTTTCGCCACCTGGCTGGACCTGACGCCGGCGCATCCCGACATGCTGGCCGTGCCGGATGCCTCCGCCGTGATCCAGCTGCCCTGGAAGCCCGAGGTTGCCTGGCTGCCCGCCGATTGCGTGATGGAGGGCGAGGCCGTCGCGCAGGCGCCCCGCAACGTGCTGCGCCGCCTGGTCGCCGAGGCCGCCGCGCAGGGGCTGCGGGTCAAGACCGGGATCGAGGCCGAATTCTTCCTGCTCTCCCCGGAGGGCACGGCCATCTCCGATGCGGCCGATACCGCCGACAAGCCCTGCTATGACCAGCAGGCGGTGATGCGCCGCTATGACGTGATCGCCGAGATCTGCGATTACATGCTGGACCTGGGCTGGGGCCCCTACCAGAACGACCACGAGGACGCCAACGGCCAGTTCGAGATGAACTGGGACTATGCCGATGCGCTGGTGACGGCGGACCGCCACAGCTTCTTCAAGTTCATGGTCAAGTCGGTGGCGGAAAAGCACGGGCTGCGCGCCACCTTCATGCCCAAGCCCTTTGCCGGGCTGACCGGCAATGGCTGCCATGCCCATGTCTCGGTCTGGGATGCCGAGGGCCGCGTCAACGCCTTTGCCGACCCCTCGAAGGAGCTGGGCCTGTCCGGCCAGGGCCGCAGCTTCCTCGGCGGGATCATGACCCATGCCGAGGGCTTGGCCGCGATCACCAACCCGACCGTCAACAGCTACAAGCGGATCAACGCGCCGCGCACCACCTCGGGGGCGACCTGGGCGCCCAATGCCGTGACCTGGACGGGCAACAACCGCACCCACATGGTGCGCGTGCCGGGACCCGGGCGGTTCGAGCTGCGCCTGCCCGACGGCGCGGCGAACCCCTATCTGCTGCAGGCGGCGATCATCGCGGCCGGGCTGTCGGGCCTGGCATCGGGGGCCGATCCGGGGCCGTGCCGCGACATCGACATGTATGCCGAGGGCCACCTTGTCACGGATGCGCCGCGCCTGCCGCTGAACCTGCTGGATGCGCTGCGGGCCTTCGATGCCGATGAGGGGCTCAAGGCGATGCTGGGGCCGGATTTCTCCGCCTCCTACATCCGCATGAAGATGCAGGAATGGACCGATTTCACCGCCCATTTCACCGATTGGGAACGCAGGACCACCCTCGATATCTGACCCGCGCTCAGTCCCCGGGCACCGTCCCGGCCCGGCCTTGAGCCGGGCCCTCCGCGCGGCGCAGGCTGGAGGGGGCGATGCCGAATTCGCGGCGGAAGGCATCGGAGAAATGCGCCTGCCCGGCAAAGCCGGTCATCAGCGCCACGCCTGACAGGGGCAGCCGGGTCGAGACGATCAGCCCGCGCCCGGTCTCCAGCCGGATCCGCCGGTATTCGGCCATCACCGAGCGTCCGGTGGCCGCGCGGAACTGCCGCCCCAGCTGACGCGGCGAGATCCCGCACAGCGCGGCGATCTGTTCCAGGTCCAGCGGATCGGCGACATGGCCGTCCATCAGCTCCAGCGCATCCGCCACAGGGCGGGGCAGGGGGCCATAGCGGGCCGCGCGCGATGCGGTCTGGGGCGCCTCCGCCCCGCGGATCTCGGTCTGGATGAACCAGTCCGAGATCCGCTGCGCGAAGGCGGTGCCATGGTCGCGGGCGATGATCGCATGCATCATGTCCAGCGGCGCCGTGCCCCCCGCACAGGTATAGCGGTCGCGGTCGATGACGAAGAGCCGCCGCTCCAGCAGCCCGTCGCCCGGCATCGCCGCGACCTCGTCATAGTGGTGCCAGTGCACGGTGAAGCGCCGCCCCGCCAGCAATCCCGCCCGCGCCAGAACCACCGCCCCGCCCGAGATCCCGCCCAGGGCCGCGCCGCGCCGGTCCGCCTGCCTCAGCCAGCTCATCAGCGCCGGATCGGCCATGCGCCCGGGGCTGCCGCCGGCCACCACGAAGACCAGGTCGTGATCGGGCGCGACCTCCCGGAACGGACGCGCCGGGAAGGCGGCGCCAATGGAGGACCGCGCCTCCGCCCCCCCCGTCGACAGCAGCGTGATGTCATAGGCCGCCCCCGGCGCGAACAGGTTCGCCGCGCGCAGCGGCTCCAGCGCGGCGGCGGTCGACATCAGCGCATAGCCGTCGACCAGCAGGAAGGCGATCCTGCGCATGGGCCGTTTCCCCCGTTTTGCCAACGTGACGTTATTACGAATGTGATTGTCCATTTTCAAGAAGCATTGCCCGCCGCCGCGGTGTAGGAAGGCCGGGAATGAAGGAGCGGACCGGATGAGATTCTCGGGACTGAGACTGGTGAAGGAGGCCCTGACGGGGCATCGCGGCTGGGAGCCGCTCTGGCGCGACCCGGATCCGCAGCCCCGCTACGACATCGTCATCGTGGGCGGCGGCGGGCACGGGCTGGCCACGGCCTATTACCTGGCCTCGGTCTTCGGACAGGCGCGCATCGCCGTGCTGGAGAAGGGCTGGATCGGCTCGGGCAATATCGGGCGCAACACCACGATCATCCGCTCGAACTACCTGCTGCCGGGCAACGAGCCCTTCTACGAATTCTCGATGAAGCTCTGGGAAGGACTGGAGCAGGAGCTGAACTTCAACGCGATGGTCAGCCAGCGCGGCATCGTCAACCTGATCCATACCGATGCGCAGCGCGACGCCTATCGCCGCCGCGGCAACGCGATGCGCCTGGCCGGGGCGGATGCCGAACTGCTCGATCGCGACGGCGTGCGCGCGCGGCTGCCCTATCTGAATTTCGACGATGCGCGCTTTCCGATCAAGGGCGGGCTCGTGCAGTCCCGCGCCGGGACCGCGCGCCATGACGGCGTGGCCTGGGGCTATGCCCGTGGCGCCGACCGGCGCGGCGTCGACCTGATCCAGAATTGCGAGGTCACCGGCCTGCGCATCGAGGGCGGCGCCGTGACGGGCGTGGAGACTACGCGCGGCCCCATCGGCGCGGGCAAGGTCGGCGTGGCGGTGGCGGGCAGTTCCTCGCGCGTCATGGCGATGGCCGGGATGCGCCTGCCGATCGAATCCCATGTGCTGCAGGCCTTCGTCACCGAGGGGCTGAAACCCCTGATCGACACGGTCATCACCTTCGGCGCGGGGCATTTCTACATCAGCCAGTCCGACAAGGGCGGGCTGGTCTTCGGCGGCGATATCGATGGCTACAATTCCTATGCGCAGCGCGGCAACCTCGCCGTGGTCGAGGACGTGGCGGAGGGCGGCATGGCGCTGATGCCGATGATCGGGCGGGCGCGGCTCCTGCGGTCTTGGGGCGGCATCATGGACATGTCGATGGACGGCTCGCCGATCATCGACCGCACGCCGGTGGAGGGGCTCTACCTGAATGCCGGCTGGTGCTATGGCGGGTTCAAGGCGACCCCGGCCTCGGGCTATGCCTTCGCGCATCTCCTGGCCACCGGCCGGCCGCACGAGACCGCCGCCGCCTACCGGCTGGACCGCTTCGCCCGCGGCCAGCTGATCGACGAGAAGGGCGCCGGCGCCCAGCCCAACCTGCACTGAGATCCCGCCATGCTGATCCCCCATCCCCTTCTCGGCCCGCGCGATGCGCAGGAATTCACCTATCTCGGCGATGCCGCGCTGATGAACCGTCCCGATCCGGCCGCGGGCGAGGACGCGTTCTGCGACCATGTCTATCTGCGCGGCAACCCCGCGGGCGTGCATCGCGAGCTGTGGTTCCACGAACAGGGCGACCGCTCCTGGCTGGTCGTCACCCGCAACACGCTGACCCACGAGATCCTGGGCGCGGAACTGGCCACCGACGTGGCGCGGAGGTCCGAATGACCCGCCTCTCCGGCCATCTCGTCGATACGGCGCGGCGCCTGAGCTTCACCTTCGACGGCCGCGCCTTCGCCGGCCATCCCGGCGACACGCTGGCCTCGGCGCTCCTGGCCAATGGCGTGCAGCTGATGGGCCGCAGCTTCAAGTATCATCGCCCGCGCGGGCCGATCGCGGCAGGCAGCGAGGAGCCCAACGCGCTGGTCACGCTGGGCCGCGGCGCGCGGGCAGAGCCGAACACGCGGGCGACGGTGGCGGAACTGTTCGACGGGCTGGAGGCCTCGAGCCAGAACCATGCCGGGTCGCTGCAGCGCGACTGGCTTGCGGTCAATGACCGGCTGGCCCCCTTCCTCGCCGCCGGGTTCTATTACAAGACCTTCATGTGGCCCAAGGCGTTCTGGGAGAAGCTCTACGAGCCGGTGATCCGCAAGGCGGCGGGGCTGGGGGCGCTGTCGGGGCTGCCGGACCCGGATGCCTATGATCGCGGCTACCGTCATTGCGACCTTCTGGTGATCGGCGCGGGCGCGGCGGGGCTGGCGGCGGCGCTGGCGGCCGGACGGGCCGGGGCGCAGGTGATCCTGGCCGAGGAGGATTTCCGTCCCGGCGGCCGGCTCCTGGCCGAGGGCGGGCTGCTCGATGGCCGCCCGGCGCCGGACTGGGTGGCGGAGGTCGCCGCCGAGCTGGCCACGCTGCCGAATGTCCGGGTTATGACCCGCACCACGGTCTTCGGCGCCTATGACCACGGCATCTTCGGCGCGGTCGAGCGGGTTTCCGACCACCTGGCGGAGGCCGGGGGGGGCGTGCGCCAGACCCTGTGGCGGATCACGGCCCGGCGCAGCGTGCTGGCGGCCGGGGCGACCGAGCGGCACATCCCCTTCCGCGACAATGACCGCCCCGGCATCATGCTGGCGGGCGCGATCCGCGCCTATGCCAATCGCTGGGGCGTGACCGGACAGAGGCAGGCGGCCGACCCGGTGGCGATCTTCGCCAATGGCGATGACGGCCATCGCACGGCGGCGCAGCTTGCGGCGAAGGGCGTGCCGGTCCTCGGCGTGATCGACCCGCGCCGCGACGCGCCGAACCTGGGCGGCTACGAGACCTTCGCCGGCGCCACCGTGACCGGCACGCGCGGGCGGCTGGGGCTGACGGCGATCGAGGTGACGCGCGGCGGCCGGGCCGAATGGCTGGATTGCGGGCTGCTGGGCGTCTCGGGCGGCTGGAACCCGAATGTGCACCTGGCCTCGCATCACCGCGGGCGTCCTGTCTGGGACGAGGCGCGGCTGGCCTTCCTGCCCGGTCCGGGCGGGCCTGCGGGGCTGATCCCGGCGGGCGCGGCGGCGGGGCAGGGCGGCACGGCCGAGGCCATGGCCGACGGGCTGCGCGCGGCCGCGCAGGCGCTCGGCGACCTGGGGATCGCCCCGGCGCCGGTGCACCTTCCGGCGGCCGAGGCGGAACCGGCGCGGCAGGAGGCGTTCTGGCATGTCCCCGGCAAGGGCCGGGCCTGGGTCGATTTCCAGAATGACGTCACGGTCAAGGACATCGCCCTGGCGCATCAGGAGAACATGCGCCCGGTCGAGCACCTGAAACGCTGGACCACGCTGGGCATGGCGACCGACCAGGGCAAGACCGCCAATGTCACCGCCCTGGCCGTGATGGCGGAACTGACTGGCAAGGCGATCCCCGAGACCGGCACGACGATCTTCCGCCCGCCCTATACCGGCGTGTCGCTGGGCGTGCTGGGCGGCGGCGATACCGGCCGGGGCTTTCGTCCGACCCGCCTGACGCCGAGCCATTCCTGGGCCGAGGCCGAGGGCGCGGTCTTCACCGAGGTGGGGGCCTGGATGCGGGCACAGTATTTCCCGCGCCCCGGCGAGACCCATTGGCGCGAGAGCGTCGACCGCGAGGCCCGCGCCGTGCGCGCCGCGGTGGGGATCTGCGATGTCACCACGCTGGGCAAGATCGACGTGCAGGGCGCCGATGCGGGGGACTTCCTGAACCGCATCTATGCCAACATGATGGGCACGCTGCCGGTTGGAAAGGTCCGCTACGGGCTGATGCTGCGCGAGGACGGGCATCTGTATGATGACGGCACCTGCGCGCGGCTGGGCGAGGACCATTACGTGGTCACGACCACCACCGCGAATGCGGGCACGGTGTATCGCAACATGGAATTCGCCCGCCAATGCCTGTGGCCCGATCTGGACGTGCAGCTGATTTCCACCACGGATGCCTGGGCGCAGATCGCCGTGGCCGGGCCGCGCTCGCGCGAGCTGCTGACGCGGATCGCCGACGGGGCCGACCTGTCGAACCAGGCCTTTCCCTTCATGGCCTGCGGCGCGATCACCGTCTGCGGCGGGCTGCGCGCGCGGCTCTTCCGCATCTCCTTCTCGGGGGAACTGGCCTATGAGATCGCCGTGCCCGCCCGCTATGGCCATGCGCTGATGGCGCGGCTGATGGAGGCGGGGGCCGATCTGGGCGTGACCCCCTACGGCACCGAGGCGCTCGGCGTGCTGCGCATCGAGAAGGGCCATGCCGCGGGGGCCGAGCTGAACGGCCAGACCACCGCGCGGATGATCGGGCTGGAGAAGATGGTGTCGCGGAAGAAGGACGCGATCGGCGCCGTCATGTCCCGCCGCGGCGGGCTGGCCTCGGAGACGCGGCGGCTGGTCGGGCTGGTGCCGGTCGATCCGGGCGCCGGGGTGGTGCCGGGCAGCCATCTCTTTGCAGCCGATGCGCCGCAGGACACCGCCCATGACCAGGGCTGGATCACCTCCGCCTGCTTCTCGCCGCATGTCGGGACGATGATCGGCCTGGGCTTCCTGGAGAATGGCGAGGCCCGGATGGACGAGGTCATCACCGCCGCCAACCCGCTGGAGGGGACGGAGGCCGCGCTGCGCGTCGTCTCCGCCCATTTCGTCGACCCTGAAGGAGGTCGCCTGCGTGACTGACCTGATCCCGATGACGGCGCTCGGCGGCGCGGCCCCGCGCAGCCGCCGCCACGGCGCGCTGAGCCTGGTTGAGCGCCCCGATATCGCGCTGGCCTCCCTGGCGCTGCGCCGTGGCGCCGTGGCGCCCGCGCCCGGCGGGCTGGTGCTGCCCGGGCCCGGCGGGCTGGCCTCGGCCGATGGGCTGGCCGCCTTCTGGACCGGGCCGGGCCAGTGGATGGTCGAGGCGGCGGGCCAGGCGGAGGCGGATTTCGCCGCCGCGCTTGCCGCGATGGCGCCGGGCTGTTCGGTCACCGAACAGACGGATGGCTGGGCCTGTTTCGAGGTGGCGGGCGATGCCGCGGCGCTGGAGGCGCTGGCCGAGCGGCTGGTGAACCTGCCTGCCGCGGCCCTGGCGCCCGGCAGGGCCACGCGCACGGTGCTGCATCACATGGGCGTCTTCGCGCTGCGCCGCGATCCCGGATGCCTGGCGCTGTGGGGGATGCGTTCGGCCGCAGGCTCGCTGTGGCATGCGCTGGATCAGGCGGCGCTGCGCCTGACGGCCTTCGACGAGACCTGAGGCGGCAGGCCATGGCCCGCCCTGCCGGTCCTTCCCCTGACCGCCTGACATTCAAGAAAGAGAGCCCCGTGACCGACGCCTCCTCCCTCTCCCGCGCCGATGCCGACCGTCCCGCGACGGCCGCTGCGCGCTATTGCCTGACCGTGACCTGTCCCACGACCCGCGGCATCGTCGCGGCGATCGCGGTCTTCCTGGCCGAGCATGGCTGCAACATCACCGACAGCGCCCAGTATGACGACGCCGCCACGGGCCGGTTCTTCATGCGGGTCAGCTTTGCCGCCGAGACCGGCGCGGGGCTGGCCGAGCTGCGCCGCGACTTCGCCGAGATCGCCGCCGGGCTGGAGATGGATTTCGCCTTCCATGACGAGGCGGTGAAGATGAAGGCGGTGATCATGGTCAGCCGCTTCGGCCATTGCCTCAACGACCTTCTCTACCGCGTCCGCATCGGCGCGCTGCCGGTGGAGGTGGTGGCGGTGATTTCCAACCACATGGATTACCAGAAGGTCGTGGTGAATCACGACATCCCCTTCCACTGCATCCCGGTGACGAAGGAGAACAAGCCCGAAGCCGAGGCGCGGATCATGAAGGTGGTCGAGGATGCGGGGGCCGAGCTGATCGTGCTGGCGCGCTACATGCAGATCCTCTCGGACCGGATGTGCCAGCAGATGTCGGGGCGGATCATCAACATCCACCATTCCTTCCTGCCCTCCTTCAAGGGCGCCAACCCCTACCGCCAGGCCTTCGAGCGGGGGGTGAAGCTGATCGGCGCGACCTCCCACTACGTCACCGCCGATCTCGACGAGGGCCCCATCATCGAGCAGGACACGGTGCGCGTGACCCATGCCCAGTCGGCGGCGGATTACGTCAGCCTCGGGCGCGACGTGGAGGCCCAGGTCCTGGCCCGCGCGATCCATGCCCATGCCAATCGCCGGGTGTTCCTCAATGGCAGCAGCACGGTGGTCTTTCCCGCCTCCCCGGGCAGCTTCAGCTCGGAGCGCATGGGCTGAGCGACCGGCGCGGGGCAGAATTTTGGTTCGGCGGGGCAGGTTTCGCGCCCCCGCCGTTCCGGAGCCGCGGCATGGGACGGCGGCATGTCCCTGCCGGGCGGCTCTTGCGGGAAAAAATTCCCTATTTTCCGGGGCGAATTGCCCATGAGGGAATAATGGCTTAGATCTTTCCGGGAATTCAGGAAAAATTTCGGAGCCATCATGTCCCTCTTCTCGCGCGCCCCGCTCTCCCGCCGCCGGCTGGTGAAGAACAGCCTCGGCGCAGGTCTTCTGGCCTTTGCGGGCCTTGCCGGGCCTGCCCAGGCCGAGGAACAGGAGATCCTCAACGTCTCCTACGACATCGCCCGCGAACTCTATGCCGCGCTGAACCCGGTCTTCGCCGAGGAATGGAAGGCCGAGACCGGCAACGACCTGACCATCCAGCAGAGCCATGCCGGATCCTCCAAGCAGGCGCGCGCGATCCTGCAGGGGCTGCAGGCCGATGTCGTCACCTTCAACCAGGTGCTCGACGTGCAGGTCCTGGCCGATCGCGGCGGCTTCGTCGCCGAGGACTGGAAATCGGCGCTGCCCAACAATGCCTCGCCCTATTACTCGCTGCCCGCCTTCCTGGTGCGCGGCGGCAATCCCAAGGGCATCGAGGACTGGGACGACCTGGTGCGCGAGGATGTCAGCCTCGTCTTCCCCAACCCCAAGACCAGCGGCAACGGCCGCTACACCTACCTGGCGGCCTATGCCTATGCGCTGGAAGCCTCCGGCGGGGACGAGGCGGCGGCGCTGGATTTCGTCGGCAAGCTACTGAAGAACGTGGCGGTCTTCGATACCGGCGGGCGCGGCGCGACTACCACCTTCGTGGAACGCAATATCGGCGACGTGCTGATTACCTTCGAGGCGGAGGTGGAGAACATCCGCGCCGCCGAGGATGACGGCGCCTATGAGCGCGTCGTGCCGGAAACCTCGCTTCTGGCGGAATTCCCGGTCGCGCTGGTGGAGAAGGTCGCCGAGCAGCGCGGCACCGCCGATATCGGCCGCGCCTATCTGGAGTTCCTCTATTCGACCGAGGCGCAGCGGATCATCGCGTCCTTCAACAACCGCGTGCACGATCCGGAAGTGGTCGAGGAAACCGCCGACCAGTTCCCCGAAGTGCGCCTGCTGACCGTCGATGACGTGTTCGGCAGCTGGGAAGAGGCGCAGGAAGCGCATTTCGGCGATGGCGGCACGCTCGATCAGGTCTTCCGCAACTGATCGAGGCGCCTTAGACCGCTGCAAGACAATCCCGTCCCGGCCGCAATGCCGGGACCTTTCCGTTCGAGGTGCACGCGATGGTATCGCTCCGTTCCGCCCCGCCCCGCGTGATCCCGGGGCTGTCGCTGTCGCTGGGCATCACGCTCCTGTTCGTGACGCTTGTCATCCTCTTGCCGCTGTCGGGTCTGGCCTGGCAGCTGGCGCAGCTGGACCTGGCCGATTACCTGCGCATCATCGGATCCGAACGGACGCTGGCGGCGCTGCGCGTCACGGTCACGGCGGCGGCGATGGCGACGCTGTTCAACGGCATCTTCGGCTTCATCGTGGCCTGGGTGCTGGTGCGCTACCGCTTTCCCGGCCGCGAGACGCTGGATGCGGTGATCGACCTGCCCTTCGCGCTGCCCACGGCGGTGGCGGGGATCGCGCTGGTCTCGCTCTATGACGGCTCGGGCTGGATGGGGCGGCTGCTGGAGCCGCTGGGCATCCAGATCGCCTATAGCTGGTGGGGCATCGTCACGGCGATGACCTTCACCTCCTTTCCCTTCGCCGTCCGCGCGCTGCAGCCCGCCATCGAGGAACTGGATCCCGACGAGGAACGCGCGGCGCTGACCCTGGGGGCCTCGGGGCCCGCGCTGTTCCTGCGGGTGATCCTGCGGCCGCTGATGCCCGCGATCCTGACCGGGGTGGGGCTGTCCTTCGTGCGCTCGCTGGGCGAATTCGGGGCGGTGATCTTCATCGCGGGCAACATGCCCTACGAGACCGAGATCGCCTCGCTGCTGATCCTGATCCGGCTGGACGAATTCGACTACCCGGCCGCCGCCGCCATCGCGGGCACGCTGCTGGGCGCCTCGCTGGTGCTGCTGGCGGCGATCAACATCGCCCAGCACCGGATGCAGGCCTATCTGAGGGAGGCCCGCTGATGCTGCGCCGCCTGCTGATCCTGGCCGCGCTGGCCTTCACCGTGATCGTCGTCATCCTGCCGGTCGTGTCGATCTTCCACCGTGCCTTCGCCGAGGGGGCAGGGGCCTACTGGACCGCCGTCTCGGATCCCGAGACGCTGGCCGCGATCCGGCTGACCATCGTCACCGCGCTGATCGTGCTGCCCCTGAACACCGTCTTCGGGCTGGCCGCGGCCTGGGCCATCGCAAGGTTCGAGTTTCCCGGCCGCAGGCTCCTCCTGATCGTGATCGAGGCGCCCTTCGCCGTCTCGCCGGTGGTGGCAGGGCTGTGCTTCCTGCTGATCTACGGTGCCTATGGCCCGGTCGGCGCGGCGCTGGCCGACTATAACATCCAGCTGATGTTCAACCTCACCGGCATCGTGCTGGTCTCGGCCTTCATCACCTGCCCCTTCGTGGTGCGCGAGGTGCTGCCGGTGCTGCAGGTCACCGGGCTGGACGAGGAGAAGGCGGCGCTGACGCTCGGCGCGAATGGCTGGCAGATGTTCCGCCATATCGTGCTGCCCAATGTGTCCTGGGGGCTGGCCTATGGCGTCATCCTCTCGGCGGCGCGGGCGATGGGCGAATTCGGCGCGGTCAGCGTGGTTTCGGGGGCGATCCGCGGCCAGACCATGACCCTGCCGCTGCAGGTGGAACTGATGTATAACGACTACAACGCCACCGGCGCCTTTGCCGCCGCCACGCTCCTGACATTCCTGGCGCTGGCCACGCTGGCGCTGCGGGGGCTTCTGCACCATTTCGGTCCGAAGAGGGATCAGGCCGCATGACATTCGACATCCGCAACATCCGCAAGTCCTTCGAGGGCACCGAGGTTCTCAAGGACGTGTCGATGGAGATCGGCACCGGCGAATTCGTCGCGCTGCTGGGTCCCTCGGGCTCCGGCAAGACGACATTGCTGAACATCGTGGCGGGGCTGCAGCATCCCGATAGCGGCACGCTCAGCCTCGATGGCGAGGACATCACCCGGCTGAGTGCCGGGGCACGCCATTTCGGCATGGTCTTCCAGTCCTACGCGCTGTTCCGCCACATGAGCGTGGCGGAGAATATCGGCTTCGGGCTGAAGGTCATGCCGCGCGGCAGCCGCCCGTCGCGGCGGCAGATCGCGGCGCGGGTGGAGGAACTGCTGGAGATGATCGAGCTGCCGGGGCTGGGCGAGCGCTATCCCGCGCAGCTCTCGGGCGGGCAGCGCCAGCGCGTCGCCATGGCCCGGGCGCTGGCGATCAATCCGCGGCTGCTGCTGATGGATGAACCCTTCTCGGCGCTCGATGCGCAGGTGCGCCAGTCGCTGCGCGCCTCGGTGCGCGACCTGCAGCAGAAGATCGGCGTCGCCGCCATCCTCGTCACCCATGACCGGGCCGAAGCCTGGGCGCTGGCCGACCGGATCGCGGTGATGGGCGAGGGGCGCATCCTGCAATATGACCGCCCCGAGCGCCTGCGCGAGGCCCCGGCCTCCGAGGCGGTGCGGGTTCTGGCGGCAGACGCGTCCTGACCCGCCCGCGATAGCCGGATCCTATCAGCCGACGAAAGTTTGATCTTGAATCACGGCTGAAAAAGGCGTTGATCGCCGCCGAAGCTGCGGTGCAGCATCGGCCGCTTCGCGGCCGGGGCACCGCCGGAACCGGAAGAAGCGAGCAGATCATTGGCCAGGGATGACGTGACGGGCAAGCCGTCCAGCGCGGCGGGCGGCTGGGGAGCCTTGAAAAGCGTGGGCCGCCACCTGATGGGCAGCCGCGCCCCCCTGTCGGGGGCGCAGACCATGCTGCGCGCCAACCAGCCCGACGGGTTCGACTGCCCGGGCTGCGCCTGGGGTGATCCCGAACACGGGTCCTCCTTCGAATTCTGCGAGAACGGCGTGAAGGCCGTCGCCTGGGAGGCCACGCGCGACCGGGTGACGCCCGAATTCTTCGCCGCCCATACCGTGACCGAGCTGCGCGGCTGGTCTGATCACGACCTGGAGTACCAGGGCCGGCTGACCCATCCGCTGCGCTACGACGCCGCGACCGACCGCTATCTGCCGGTCGACTGGGACACTGCCTTTGGCGAAATCGGCGCCGCGCTGAAGGCGCTGCCGCATCCGGATGCCGCGGAATTCTACACTTCGGGCCGCGCCAGCAACGAGGCTGCGTTCCTCTACCAGGCTTTCGTGCGGCTCTTCGGGACCAACAACTTCCCCGACTGTTCCAACATGTGCCACGAGGCCAGCGGCGTCGCGCTGTCGGCCGCCATCGGCATCGGCAAGGGCACCGTCCTCCTGGAGGATTTCGAGCTGGCCGACGCGATCTTCGTGGTCGGCCAGAACCCGGGCACCAACCATCCGCGGATGCTGGCGGATCTGCGCCGGGCGACCGCGCGCGGCGCGCGCGTGGTGGCAGTGAACCCGCTGAAGGAAAAGGGGCTGAAACGCTTCGCCGATCCGCAGGACAAGCTGGAGATGATCCAGGGCGGCAGCCGTCCGACCTCCACCGATTTCCTCTGCCCGCGGCTGGGGGGCGACATGGCGCTGTTCCGCGGGATGGCGAAACTGGTCTTCGCCGCCGAGGACCGCGCGCAGGCGGAGGGGCGTCCGCCGGTGCTGGATCACGCCTTCATCGCCGCCCATACCGAGGGGCTCGCCGACTGGCGGGCCGAGGTGGAGGCGACGGGCTGGTCCGAGATCGAGGCGCAATCCGGCCTGAGCCGCGACGAGATCGCCCATGCCGCGGGGATCTACATGGAGGCGGACCGGGTGATCCTGACCTGGGCCATGGGCATCACCCAGCACCGCCATTCGGTCGCCACCATCCGCGAGATGACCAACCTGATGTTCCTGCGCGGCAATATCGGGCGGCCCGGCGCGGGGCTGTGCCCGGTGCGCGGCCATTCCAACGTGCAGGGCGACCGCACGGTGGGGATCAACGAGAAACCCGCTGCCGCCTTCCTCGACGCGATGGAGCGCGAGCTGGGCGTGCCGATGCCGCGCGCGCCGGGGCATAACGTGCTGGGGGCGATCGGCGCGATGCTGGACGGCAGCGCGAAGGCCTTCGTCGCGCTCGGCGGCAATTTCGCCCGCGCCACGCCCGACAGCGCGCTGATCGCGGCGGCGATGATGCGGCTGGATCTGACCGTGAACATCGCGACCAAGCTCAATCACGGCCACCTCCTGCCCGGGCGCGCCTCCTATATCCTGCCCTGCCTGGGCCGGACCGAGATCGACCGCAACGCCGCAGGCGACCGCCAGATCGTGTCGGTCGAGGATTCCATGGGCATGGTGCACGGATCGGGCGGGATCAACCTGCCCGCCGCGCCGGGGCTGAGATCCGAGATCGCCATCGTCGCGGGGATTGCCGCCGCCACGGTCGGCTCGCAGGTGCTGGACTGGGACGCGCTGGCCCAGGATCATGACGCGATCCGCGACATGATCGCCCGGGTCCTGCCCGATTTCGGCGATTTCAACACCACGCTGCGCCGCCCGCGCGGGTTCCGGCTGCGCAACCGCGCGGCGGAACGGATCTGGACGACGCCGTCGGGGCGCGCGGTCTTCGACGCGCGGCCGCTGCCCGAGGCGACCGAATGGCAGCAGGCGGCGGGGCAGGCGGGCACCTTCGTTTTGCAGACCTTCCGCTCGCATGACCAGTACAACACCACGATCTACGGCATGGATGACCGCTATCGCGGGGTGTTCCGCGAACGCCGCGTGGTCTTCATGCATCCCGGCGACATCGCGCGCCTGGGGCTGGAGCCGGGCGCGCGCGTCACGCTGCGCGGGCTTCACGAGGACGGGGTGGAGCGGGTCGTCGAAGGGTTCCGCCTGGTCTCCCACGACATCCCCACGGGCTGCATCGCGGGGTACTATCCCGAGCTGAACGCGCTGGTGCCCCACGGGCTTTTCGGCGAGCAGAGCCATACCCCCGTGTCCAAATCGGTGCTGGTGCGGGTCGAGGCAGCCTGAGCGAAGCCCGGCCGGCCCCGCCGCAAGCGGCTCAGATGCGGATGCCGTAGCGGCTGATCTTGTCGTTCAGCGTGCGCCGCGCGATCCCGAGGGCGCGCGCGGCGCGTTCGGTATTGCCGCGGCAGCGTTCCAGCGCCTGGCGGATTTCCCGGGCCTCGAAGGCCGCGACCCGCTCGGTCAGCGGGGCGGGGGGACCGGCCGGGGCGGCCGCGCTTTCGGGCAGGTCCAGTCCCAGCGCCGCGCGTTCGGCCATGGCGCGCAGCTCGCGCACGTTGCCCGGCCAGGGACGGGCCATCAGCCGCTGGCGCATCGGGTAATCGGGCACCGGCGCCGGGCGGCCATGGCGGGCGGCGGCCAGCCCGGCGAAATGGCTGAAAAGCAGGAGGATGTCCTCGCCGCGGGCGCGCAGCGGCTCCACCTCGATTTCGGCCCCGGCCAGGCGGTAGAACAGGTCCGCGCGGAAACTGCCATCCAGGGTCAGGTCGCGCAGCCCGGTCTTGGAGGTGGCGACGATGCGCAGGTCCAGCTGCCGCAGCCGGTTTTCGCCCAGCCTTTCGACCGCCCGTTCCTCCAGCGCGCGCAGCAGCTTGGGCTGGATCGCGGCGGGCATCGCCTCGACCTCGTCCAGAAGAAGGGTGCCGCCCGAGGCGGTCTCCAGCTTGCCGGGGCGGTCGGCCGCGCCGGGAAAGGCGCCGGCGACATGGCCGAAGATCTCGATCTCGAACAGGCTCTCGGGCAGCGCGGCGCAGTTCAGCGCCACGAAGGGTCCGGCGGCGCGCGGGCTGGCGGCATGCAGCGCGCGGGCGACCAGTTCCTTGCCGGTGCCGGTCTCGCCCGTCACCAGGATGTCGAGCCCGGTCGGGGCAAGCGCGGCGATGCGGGCGCGCAGCGCCTCGGTGGCGGCGGACCGTCCCAGCAGACCGGCCTCCTCGCGGCGCGCGATATAGGCCTGCAGCCGTCCGATCTCGGCTCGCGCGGCGCGGGTGCGCAGGCCGCGTTCGATCACCGCCAGCAGATGCATGCCGTCATAGGGTTTCTCCAGGAAATCCTCGGCCCCCGCCCGCATGGCCTGCACCGCCTGGGCCAGGTCGCCATGACCCGAGATCAGCACGACCGGGCAGTCCGGATCGCGGTCGCGCAAGGCCTCCAGCAGGGCCTGCCCGTCCATGACCGGCATGCGCAGGTCGCTCAGCACGAGGTCGGGCCGCGTCGGCGCCGCCAGCGCGCGGCTGCCATCGGCGAAGCCCTCCGCGCGGTAGCCGGCCGCGCTGACCAGGTCGCACAGCGCGGCGCGATGCGCGGCGTCATCCTCCACCACATGGATCAGCGGGGTCATTCGGCGGCCTCCCGTCCGGTCGCGTCCTCGATCAGCGGCAGGATCACCGAGACCTCCGCCCCCGCGCCGGGATCGGAACGGATCTCCAGCCGCCCGCCGAATTGCTGCACCACTTCGAAACAGATCGCCAGCCCCAGTCCCAGCCCCTCGCCGCCGTGCGCCGAGAAGAAGGGCTCCGTCACCCGCGGCAGCAGCTCGGCGGGGATGCCGGGCCCGGTATCGCGCACCGACAGCACCAGGTTGCGCGCGGTCTGACGGATGGCCAGGGTCACGACGCCGTCGCCCGGCTCCACCGCGGCGATGGCATTGTGCAGCAGGTTGACCAGCACCTGTTCCAGCCGCGCGTGGCCGGCATTGACCATCGGATCGCCCGCGGGGGGGCTGAAATCCAGCTGGATGCCCGCCGCATCCGCCTGCGGCCGCGCCAGCGCCAGCGCCGAGCGCGCGACCTCGGCCACGGGAACGGGCGAGAGCGGCGCCGCCTCCTGGCGCGAGAAGTTCTTCAGGTGGCGGGTCATGCGCTGCATCCGCCGTATCTGTCCGCGCGCGGACTGAAGCCGGGCGGCGGTCTGTTCGGGGGCGCGGGAGAGGCCGAACTCGGCGGCGGTCAGCGTCGCCTCCATGGCCGCCAGCGGCTGGCTCACCTCATGGACGATCGCTGCCGACATCCGTCCCAGCGCGGCCATCTTCTCGGATTGCACCAGAGTGGCCTGGGCGGCGCGCAGATCGGCCTCGGCGCGGCGGCGGGCCTCGATCTCGCGCGCCAGCGCGGCGGTGCGGTCGCGGACCTTCTGCTCCATCACCTCGCTCTGGCGCAGGCGCAGCGCGATGAGCCGCCTGCGATGGCGCCGCATGTCGGCCAGTCCCAGACCCAGCAGCGCCGCCAGCAGCGCCAGCCCCCCGGCC